>JAJZBN010000116.1 GCA_021798875.1 bacterium
TCCTTTCGGCCAAGATTATTATTTAGAACCGGTTTATTCTAATATATCGGTTAATTCTAATAATTATTGCGTCCGTGAATCCGGAATTTTAGTTTATACGTATATTCCCATTCAATATAAAGGGGCAGTCGGCTTAATAGCCGGCGCATTTGATATGGGGGCTAATGGTAATATGGAAGAAGTTGGTTATTATCTAACGCCTAAAGAAAATAATTCGGAACAAGATTTTGTTTTAAAATATAATTGGTAGGAGGATAAATATATGTTGAATATATTAAAAAATCAAGACGGTTTTTCAGGGCTAATCGGAATATTGATAGCGATAGTTATTATCGGCATAATGTCGGCGATGATGCTTCCGACGTTTACCGCAAGAATGGATTATAAGCAGGCGCAATACGTCGCCGGCGTAACTAAGACTATCGAGAACGCCGAGAACGCGTATATGGCGAAAAACGGCTCGTTTGCGAATTTAGTGACGCTGTCGCAAAACGGTTATCTTTCTCCTCAGTTTTTACAGTCATTGCAACCGGCGAACAACCCCGGCGGCCCGTATCCGCAAGCGAACTGGATTACTCTTGAGCTGGCGAAACAGACGGTCAATTTGTGTATAGATAACAACGGCGGATGCCCCGATAATCCGTCTGGAAATAATTATTTTATCGGCTTATATTCCGTTCCTAGTAATTATGCAAATTATATCGAGCATGAACTTCCCGGCTCCGGTATAGGAAGCCAGGGCGGGGGGCTGGAGTATGTGGCTTATGCGGCGCCGGTACCCTCCAGCCCACCCGTGGCGAGTGCAAATTACGCGAACTCTGCCGGAAGCGCAAACACGGCGAATTATGCTAATACGGCGGGGTATGCTGAAACTGGCGGATTGCCTACATGGAGCAGTGAAAGTAATAGTTGGGTAGGACAAACTTTTTCAAATGGTAATTACAACGCTGCATGGTATAATACAACTGGTAATTATTTAAATGTCTATTATAATGTAAATTGCTGGCAAGGTATAAGTTCTGGTAGCACAATTGTTCCGCCAGGTGGTGAAATAGGAGAAAACTATTGCTATCCTTATGCTGATTATGGTTATTATGTATATGTGAATGATGCATATAGTGGCTAACTATAATTTCAGAAATTGGATACTGTCAACTTTTTTGTGTAAATTTTTTATAAAAAGGCAAATTAGGATGCACCTTCCCGACAATATTATGCGTCCAAGCCGCTTCCATTTTTATAGATATAAATGCTAACAAATTATACGAGCTATTTTCTCCGGCAAGTATTTCCATAGATTTAGTTCTTCTTTTAAATTCTTTATTTAACCTTTCTATTATATTTGTCGTTCTTAGCGATATCCAGTCTTCTTGAGGAAATTTAAAGAACGTTAGCGAAGAATCTATCAAGTTGGATAAAGACTTAACGGCGGACGGAAAATCCTTATCGTATTTATTTTTAAATTCTTTAAAAATTCCATAGCTTTATCTTTAGACGTGGCATAGAATATTGACCTTAAGCCGTCGGCAACCTCTTTTTTATGCTTTATCGGCACTTTGGATAATACATTTCTAGCAAGATGAACTTGGCATCTTTGAACCGAAGAATTATAAAATTCTTCTTTAAATACCTTCTCTAAGCCGGCAAGTCCGTCCATTATGCC
Source organism: bacterium (assembly GCA_021798875.1). Classification (GTDB taxonomy): domain Bacteria; phylum SZUA-79; class SZUA-79; order Acidulodesulfobacterales; family Acidulodesulfobacteraceae; genus Acidulodesulfobacterium_A. The sequence goes on from JAJZBN010000116.1 coordinate 1,664, forward strand.
GAGCTTAACCGATGAGCCGTTTAGGCCCCTGTTTTTAAGATCTTTAAAGAACTGCCGCCAAGAAGAGGCTGACTCCTTATCGCCGGACTGGAAGCCCAGAACGGAACGGTAACCGTTAATATCTACGCCTATGGCTACGAGTACCGGAACCGTTTCTATTTTCTTAATCCGCATATGAAAATTAACGCCGTCAAGATAGATATATTTTATATTCTCTGCGGATAAGTCCCTCATTCTCCATTTCTCGATAGCGGAAATAAGCTCTTTATTGGCGTTTGATACTTCCTGCGGAGACAATTTCCTGCCTATTAATTTATTCGACAAAAGGGATAACGAGCGGGTCGATATGCCGGTTAAATACATCAGGGTTAGATCTTCTTTTATTGAGTCTTCGTATCTTTTGAAGCGGGGAAGCACCTTAGGCTTATACGAGCCTTTTCTGTCTCTCGGAACCGAAATAGTCGTCTCCCCTACTGATTTAATGCAGAATTTGCGGTTATAAGAGCCGTTGCGGTAGTTGGGGTCGGTTTCGGTGGAACGCTCGTATCTATTCCTTTTAAGATGGTCTTTAAGCTCTATGTCTAAAAGCTCCGATATATAGTTGCCGACCTGTTCTTTAATATTAGTCCTTATTAGCTCAAACATTTTAGACGGTTCCTTTTGAATCTCTTTGAATAAAGTTACGATTTCTGATACACTGGTTTTAATTTCCATTGGCGTTGCCTCCTTTAATTTAAAGTTATTTTGGTCAATAACTATTTTATAGGAGGTGCGCCTATTTTGCCATTGGAAATTTACACAAGATATTTTACACTATCAGAAATGAAGATAAAATTTATTTTATTAATAATATATTTGAAAGTGGAGGCAATTCAATTGTTTGACCAGAGTTTATAGTAATTGTTAGTACTTTGATTACAAGCGTTTGCAAGATAATAATTAACTGTACAAGATGAATTATTATAAATATAATCTCCAAAATTATCTGATCTATACCACATACTCCAGCCCCCCGCCCTGGCTTCCTATACCTATTGATTTTTAATTTATTAAATGATAAATTCAATTAATAAATTAATTTAAACTTTTAAGGAGGTCTTAAAAATGCTTAAAAAAACGTTATTGGCGGTTACGGCCGTATTAATTTTATCTGTTTTGATTATTCCAAGAGCATTCGCTTTCAAGGGGAATTGTACTC
>JAJZBN010000117.1 GCA_021798875.1 bacterium
ACCGGAACGGGAGAGGTTTCTACTCAGACGGGCATGATGGAGTCCGGCATACTCGCCGGACAATATATGCCGATAGTTTTCGGCATATTCGAAGCGATTTTACTCGGCGCTTCCGTTATTATTTTTATTCTTATTTTAACGCATATGGGCGTGTCATACCTTAAGCTCTTATTTCAGCTTATGATTATGATAACGATTTGGCCGTCTTTGACCGCAATATTTAATTATATAACGCAGCTTATAATCCAGGCAAAATATTTGCCTATAGCCGGGCTTGGTTATTCTGTTTCTGGAAGCGGAACGGTAAACGCTTTTCTTGCAGAATCATTGTCTTGGATGGGCTATTTCTCTTGGTCAGTCCCTATGGTCGCCTATATGATAGCATCTGGCTCAAGTTACGCAGTCGCGAGCGTAGTCGGCGGAATGGACAGCGCAATATCTAAAAACGCTTCGGTTAGGGGGGCGGAGGCCGGATTGGGCAATATGACGGCAGGGCAGATTAGGGATAACAATTATCTTGCTAATGCGACTAATGTTACAAATGTTCAAAATACAGGATATCAGGCTCGTAATTTTACCAACGAATATGGCGCAAAAACAGAAGATAGTATTAATTCTAAGGGCGGAGTGACGCATAAAATGACGTCTGCGGCAGGTAATTCTATATCTACTACATCATATGGACCAGGTGTAAACACTACAGAAGAAATAAGCGCAAATGGAAACGCCACTATGATAAATGCGAAAGGTTCAGTAAAGGCAGAAATAGGACAAGATTTCAAAGCTATAAACGAAAAAAAATATCTTCATGCACAGTCAAAAGTTTCTACATTAACTCAAAAAATAAACGACACAAAAGAAACAAATACCAAATTAAGTAATGAACTTTCGGCGCTACAAAGCACGGGCGTAAACGCAGGAAACGGAGGTCAAACTGTCCAACAAGGACAGGTATTGCATAATTCAAAAGGAGCGTATTCGCATAAAGTAGCTAATGCGAGATCCTATAAAAATGCTTATACTCAGGGAAGCGGAATAAAAGCTGATGGTGGAGTATCGGCCGGCAGTAAAGGAGAAGGCGCAGGAGGTGCTAATGCTGGTATTGGAACTGAAGTGGCAGTGGGTCACAATAAAAGTTGGACGCATACAAAAACCACGACAAATGCAAATACAGTAGCGAGTTCAAACAATAATAACGCCGCTATATCGGCTAATTTGGTGCGTAAATATGGAAGCGTAAAAAATGCCGAAAATGCTATAAGCGCAAAATTAAGTAGCAGCGATGCAAGATTGCAAAAGTTAGAAAATATGCGTTCGGAAGAAGAAAGAAACGAACAAAAATACGCTCATTCTATAGCCGCCGTGTCTTCTAAATCAGGTGGAGTGAGTAGTAGCGCAATGCCTTATATATTAAATTTATGGGCAAACGAACATGGATATTCAGGGCAGAATGCTGTCACTGCCGAAAATACTGAATGGCTTAAACTTCAGAAAGAAAATGGAAAAAATCCCGCTGCATTAGATGCATCATTGTCTCATATAGTCGATGGAGAATTGGGGACAAAGTCAATACAAAGAAAAATAAGTAGCGCTTCGTCTCCAATAACGTCAAGCGTAAAAAATCACGGCGTCAATCCAGGTTCTTTCAAAATAAAGTATAATAATGAAAATTATAATCTTAATTCAAAGCATAGTAGCGAGGGTGGTTATTTTAGTAGTTTATATAACCGAAATTCAAATTCTTATTTGTTGTTAACTCCTCAAGGGGACAATTCGTTTACAGGAACAAAAAAATTTACTGATGAAATATACGGTATATCGTCTTATACTCCTACGCATGACATGCCGTCTTTAAGTTATAAAGGAGCGCAAAAAGAGTTTAAATCTATAGAAGATAATAAACCGCTTCCGACTCCTACAATAGGCGATTTTAATAAACAGGAAATTCAAAAAAGACTTAATAAAGACGGTGTTAGACCAGACGGACTTGTTAACGGAGGAAAATGGCTTATTAGCGAAGGTTGGAAAGGAATAGCTCATTTATGATATAATTATTAAAAAAGGGGGTTTAATTATGTCTGACTATAAAAATTTTTTAATTCTAAACGGAAATGAAATTGCCGTTATTACTTTTTTAGCAATTAGCATCGTATTTATCGTTATATTTTTAACTATCGTCAGAAAAATACTGTATTATTTCAGTCCTTTTGCGTATAAATATATCGCTTTTATAGACAATATTAGATACGCTTTAAATAACGGTTTTCACAGGATAGAAGGATTCAACAATACGATATATGCAAAATATTACAATAATGGTTTTTATTTGTTTATAAGTAGGGTTTTTAAATTTATATTATTTCTATTTTTTATAAAAAATAAGGATTCTAAATCTAATAATCAAGCTTTATTAGATTTGCTGTTTGAAAACGACAATCTGGCAAAGGATGCTATAAAAAAAGGTTATCGTCCGGTCGCTACCTTTAAATATCCTTATATATATTTTGTATTGCAAGGCAAGGTGCTATCTAAAGAAGATTATGTAAACGGCAAGACAGTTAATGATTTTGGGAATAACGAAAGTTCATATGTCACCGGTTTTAAAAATAATTCTTACGGAATATTTAAAGTTAATCCTGTTACTAGATTGCCTATGATAGGTGGCGTAGATGCTCACAATAATCTTTATGGTACGAACGACGACGATTAATTTTTTTTTAAATTAAATTCGCATTGCGGACACAATAAAAATGCAAATAAAATCATTCGGTCTATTAAACATATTCAGAAGAAAGTCTTTGGGTTTAATAGACGATCCGCCTGTTTTATTTATATTTAAAAGCGGCAAAAACAAAA
>JAJZBN010000036.1 GCA_021798875.1 bacterium
ATGGCATGCAAGAGGTCGTCGGTTCGACCCCGATCAGCTCCACCAGTAAAATAAAACGGTTGCGTCTATAATTTGTTAATAATTTGATTTAAGCCTTCCTTTATGATGTTATTAATAATAATGCTTCCTGTAGTAATGTTTCCTTTGAAATTGCAACATATTTCTGCACACAAAGTTAAGATGCAAAAACCTTTTTTAGACAAATTGTCTGATTGCCGACTTTTTGGTTATTCCAGGTATTTGTCTGACATCTGTATTTCGCATTAACTTGAGGCGGTTTTCAAATTTCCAACTATCATTTACTAAATTAAATAAAAATGAATTTATAATGAAAAAAAATACTACGGAAGAAAAATTAATAGAAACCTTAAAAGAAGAAGCTTCTTTTTTTAAAACAATTTCGGAAAGCTCGGCGATAGGCGTCCACATATGCGATAGAGAGGGCTTTATCTATGTAAATAAAACATTTGAAGAAACATTGGGATATTCTTTAAACGAACTTAAAGAAAAGCATATAAAAATATGGGATATAGTCTATGATGAAAAAATTAAAGAAGATATAAAAAATAATATCGAACGAAGGGAAAAGGGTGAAATCTTCCCATTCAGCTGGTCTAATATAGCGATGACGGCTAAAAATAAAGAAATAAAATACATCCGCACCTCCGCAAATACTATTTTATATAAAAATAAATTTGTATGTCTCGCCATTATGGTTGATATTACAAAAGAATATCTTCAGGAAGAACAGATAAAGAATCTGACCATGATGTATTTTACGCTGAGCCAGATTAATCAGCTTATAGTGAGGACTAATAACGAAACGGCATTGTTAAAAGGAATATGCGATATTCTTGTCGATGAAATAGGATATGATTCTGCATGGTACGGATATAAAAACGGCTCAAATATTATTAGACCTGAATACTGCAAAAGCAATCGTAAAGATTGCGGCGGCAAACTTGAATTAGATTTAAACAGTTCAGATAATACTTCAAACAATACTCAAGTTTCATGCGCCTTGCCTTTGCTGCAAAAAGATATTTACGTATGCAATGACATGCTCCCTGACTGCCCTAAGCTGAATCTTTGCAAAAAATTTTTAGGTATAGTTGCCGAAGAACAATTTTCTATAGCTAATATACCGCTTATAAAGAAAGGCGAACTATACGGCGAAATAACGTTATGCATAACAAAGAAAAATTTTTTTAGCGAAAGTATAGTTAAACTGCTAAAAGAAATAATGGGAGATATATCTTTTGCTATAGATAAAATTGAAGAAAACAAATTCAGTTATATCTTTTCCAACGGATTGGAAAACTCGACCGACTGGGTAATAATAACAGACGATAAAGCAAATATAACTTTCGTAAACATAGCTGCGGAAAAAATATCAGGTTATAAAAAAGAAGAGGTAATAGGTAAAAATCCCAGTATTTTTAAATCAGGCCTGCATGACAAACAATTTTACAAACTTTTATGGGATACGATTAAAACCGGCGAACCTTATAACACGGTTATAATAGACAGAGCAAAAAACGGAGAATTGGTTTACTTGGACGATACCATAATCCCCGTGAAATTTAATGAAAAAATTACTAACTATATAGCCATAGGCAGAAATATAACAAAAGAAAAAGAATATCAGAGCATGCTTTTTGAAGCAACTTCTTTAGACGCCGTAACAAAACTTCCGAATATTAATCTATTTTTTGAAAAATTGGATGCAATGCTTTTAACGGCAAAATCGGATAGCATCATATGCGTTTTGATAATAGGATTGAGAGAATACTCAAAAATAAACAGCATTTACGGTTATTCCGCAGGCGATAAATTATTAATGGAAATTTCGTCTATTTTGCGCAGCGCTCTAAAAGAAACAGATTTGATCGGCAGACTTAAAGGAGATAATTTTATAATAGCACTCAGAAACGTGAGGCTTAAAGAAGACATATTGACTGTAATACAGAAGATTAAAGATATATTCGATAAACCCTTTAAAATATCGGACGACGTTGAAGTGGATATATTTTATAATATTGGAATAAGTTTATACCCAGAAGACGGACTAGATTCTAAAACTCTTATTTCAAAAGCTCAGATAAGTCTTTCTAACGCCAAAGAAACTGGAAACAATGCGGTAAGTTTCTACAACTCTGATTTAGAGAAAAATATAAGAAAAAGCCTGACTTTTAAAAAAGAACTACAGGAAGCTATAAAAAATAAAGAATTAATACTTTATTTTCAGCCCTATTATAATACTAAAACAGGTAAACTTGCCGGCATGGAAGCACTGCTGCGGTGGATTAAAAACGGTAAAATAATACCTCCTTCGGAATTTATACCTGAACTCGAAAAAACTGCGCTAATATTAGAAGTTGAAGATTGGCTTGTCGAAGAAACAGTTAAAAAATTAAGAACGTGGAAAGATTCCGGTTTAAATATAGCGCCTGTTTCTATTAATATATCGTCTTTAACATTCGAGAAAAAAAATTTAGATAAAATAATACAACAAAATTTAGATAAATATAATATAGCCTCCTCATTTATAAATGTCGAATTGATAGAAAGAGTATTTTTAAAAGAATCAAACTATGATACGCTAAACGCACTTCGCGATATGGGTATTAAAATATCGATAGACGATTTCGGAACGGGCTATTCTTCTTTGTCATACCTAAGATATCTTCCTATAGATATTATTAAAATAGATATTTCGTTTATCAGAAATTTGCAGAACAGCGATAAAGATTTTGCTATAATTGACGCCATGATATTTCTTGCCAACAAATTAAATATTCAAACGGTTGCGGAAGGCGTCGAAACGGAAGCGCAATTTAATATTTTAAAACTTTTAGGGTGCGGAAGCATACAGGGATTTTTATTCTCAAAACCGCTTCCAGAAGAGGAATTAGTTAAATTATTACTTAAAGATAAATGATATACTGTAAACTGCCTGACAGACCTCAGAATAAACTCGCCCATTATACAACGATTGCCGTTATCGCAATTTCGACAACTATCGTTATATTAATGACATCGTTTGTATTTTTTAAAGGTGCGCTCGTTGCAAAAAAAATAATAAAAATTGAAAAATATGAACGCGTTCAGCGGATTCTCAACGATACTCTGATTAATCTTTTAAATGCCGAAACGGGACAGAGAGGATTTTTATTAACCGGAAAATCTATGTACCTTGCTCCATATTTAACAGGCAAAACCGCCGTCAAAAACGATTTGAAACAGTTAAAAATTCTGCTGTCAAAAAAATATGCGAAAGACTATAAAGCAATAAAATTGCTCACCGCAAAAAAACTTAACGAACTTAAAACGACCATTGCTCTAAAAAAACAAAATAAATTTAATAGCGCCCTTATTATCGTGAAAACAAACAAGGGAATAAAAGATATGAATATGTTGAGGTCATACATATCATTTTTAAAATTATCCTATAAAAAACGGTCTGAAAAAGCGCACGTATGGGTACTTAAAAAATCGGACTATATTAAAATTGCGCTGCCTTCGGTTATATTCGGATATCTTTTAATTTTACTTTTTGTTTACATTTTATTATACAGAAATTCAAAAAAAATAATAAAATATGAAGACAATTTAAGACAGGCGGCTGTTGATTTGGAATCTTCATACGAAAATGAAAAAACCGCCAAATTATTTTATCTTGCAATATCTCAAATTAATAATATAATCCCAAAATCTTTAAATTACGTTGAATTTTTTACCGACGTTGCAAATCTATTTTCTAAAGACATAGGGATAGACGGCATATGCGTTTTTAAAGATGATAAACCCTACGCAAAATTAATTGCAGGCGCAGGAGTAAAAAATATAAAAGAATTTACCGAAGGTCTGAGGGTATCTTCCGATGAAAACATACCTGAAGGAAAAGGTATTTACGGAAAAGCTATAAGAAGCGCCGATATCGTTTACTCAAATAATTTTATAGCAGATAACACGTCAGCGCCGTGGCAGGAAAAACTAAAAAAATATAATTTCTTATCATTAGCCGCAATACCTATAAAGGCTAAAGACGAACCATTCGGAGCATTAGTTATATGCAGTATTCAAAAGGATTATTTTAATGAAGAAAAAATAAAATTTTTAAAAGAAATTTCGGCAATATTATCGTATGCCGTAGATTATTTAGAAAACCGCAATAATCTTATTCAGGAAAAGGATTTATTAAATATATTGATAGAAAACATTCACTCTGGCGTTGCTATATATGACGAAAATAAATTTTTATACGTGAACTCCTATCTTCTTTATTTATTCAATTATTCCAAGAAAGAATTTTTAAACTTAAATGTAAAAGACTTTTTTAACATAAGCGAAGATCAGCTTTATTATGGAAGTTCTCCTATATTTGAAACGAATCATAACAGCGGTGAAATGTCATCAAGATTCATTTATAAATATACCTCCCATATCGGCTCCGACAACGGCAATAACGGTAAAGACGACAATAATAAAGTCCTTTATATAGATTTATTCAGAACCGCAATAACTTACAACGGCAGACAAACCGGACTCGCCGTATTTACGGATGTTACCGATCAGATATTAAGAGAGCAGAATATATTGGTAGAAAGAGAAACGTATAAAGAACTTGCAGAAATAGATGCTCTGACGGGGGCAGGAAACCGGCGTTTTTTCGATTCTAAACTTGCCGAAACGCTAAATGAAGCCAACAGATATAAAAGACCTTTGGCGCTTATAATGTTCGACATAGATAAATTTAAAAACATAAACGATACATATGGTCATGAAACAGGCGATTTTATTCTAAAAGAATTATCACGACTAATTAAACAAAATCTACGGACGACGGATTTTTTTACCCGCTACGGCGGAGAAGAATTTATTATTATTGCGCCTGAAACGTCGCTTGCTACGGCAAAAGAACTTGCGGAAAGATTAAGAATAAAAATAGCGGAATACAATTTTAATATAGGGCAAAATGTAACATGCAGTTTCGGAGTCACGGAAATAGTAAAAGACGATACTATCCAGGGCATCGTCTTTAGAGTGGACAATGCATTATATGATGCTAAAATAAGCGGAAGAAATAAGGTGTGTCTTGGGTAAAAAAGAAGAAGAGGGAATGTTTTCTAATTATAACACGGTAGGATGCTTAAAATTCTTATCGTCTTTTTCCGGATAATCTATATTGTAATGCGTGCCTCGGGATTCTTTTCTTAACATTGCGGAAGTTATTATAAGGTTGGCTACTTCGGCTATATTTCTTAGCTCAAGAAGATCCGGAGTTATTTTAAAATTCCAGTAGTATTCTTTTATTTCGTAAAGCAGGTTATCAATACGCCTTTTTGCTCTTTCTAACCGCTTGTCCGACCTGACGATGCCTACATAGTTCCACATAGTCCGCCTGAGTTCGTCCCAGTTATGAGAAATAACAATCATTTCGTCGCCGCCCGTTAAACCGCAATCTTTCCATTCCGGCAGTGCTGATTTTTCGTTTTCTGCGGCAGCAAATCCGGCTTTATTTGAAACTTTATCTTTGTATATTGAATTTTTGAGTGATTCTTTTAAATACCGCTGCGCCGCTTCGTAAGACTTTTTTGCAAAAACGCATCCTTCAAGCAGAGAATTGCTTGCAAGCCTGTTTGCACCGTGAAGTCCTGTGCAGGCTACTTCGCCGATAGCGTAAAGACCGCTTACGGAGGTTAATCCGTTTTCGTCCGTAAGTATTCCTCCGCATAAATAATGCGCGGCAGGAACGACCGGTATCAATTTTTTAGACATATCTATGCCGAAACTCAACGTTGTTTTAAAAATATCAGGAAATCTTTTTTCCAAAAATTCCCTGCTTTTATGAGTCATATCGAGATATACGCATTCGTCCCCTGTTCTTTTAAGCTCAAAGTCTATAGTTCTTGCTACAATATCGCGGGGAGCAAGACTTTTTAGCGGATGAACTGTGTCCATAAAAGGCGTTCCGTCTTTTAATCTTAAAGTGCCGCCTTCTCCCCTGAGAGCTTCGGATATTAAAAAAGACTTAGCTTCCGGATGATAAAGTATAGTAGGGTGAAACTGATAAAATTCCATATTGGCTATTTTAGCTCCTGCCCTGTGCGCCATAGCTATTCCGTCGCCGGTAGAAATATCTGGATTTGAGGTGTATAAAAAGACTTTTCCTGCTCCGCCTGTAGCAAGGACTACTATATCGGCACTGACGGTCATCACTTCGCCGGTATTTTTATTAAGGAAGTATGCGCCTAAAACCCTGTTTTCTTTTTCTATTTTTAGCTTACGGGTGGTAATTAAATCTATGCCTATATGATTTTCAAATATTTTTATATTGGATTTTTCTCTTGAAGTATCGACTAACGCTCTTTCTATTTCTCTGCCTGTTATATCCCCTGCATGCAAAACCCTTCTTTCGGAATGGCCGCCTTCCCTGCCCAGATCAAACTCTTTATTGTTTTCGGAATGTTTTGCAAATTTAACGCCCCAGCTTAAAAGATCCTGCACTACTCCTGGACCTTCCTCAACTACTATTCTTACTATATTTTCGTCGCAGAGTCCGTCGCCGGCGGTCAGCGTGTCGCGTATATGTTTTTCGTATGAATCTTTATTAAGATTCATAACGGCGGCAAGTCCGCCCTGAGCATAGTTGGTATTTGATTCCGCTTCTTCTTTTTTAGTAAATATTCCTACCGAAACAGAGTCGTCAAACCTGTTGGCAAGCGAAAGACCGGCTATGCCAGAACCTATAACGAGAACATTAAAATGCATAAAATAACTTAATATTTAATTTGTGGCGCTGTTTAAATTCCATTTTAAAACCGCTTTTCCGTTTACTCCCGTAATTAAAAGTTTAATCCATTTAACGCGGGAGTTTAAAAATAATTTATGTTCTTTTTTGTCGTAATATTGTGGGAATTTTATAATATACTGCCTTGACCAATCCGTAACGTAAGGAAAAAATTTCTTTAAAAAAACTTTTTTTTGCTGCGACGGCTTAATGCTGAGCGGCATAAGGCTTTCACCTTCGTTATTAGTTAAATACACCATCCATATTGATCGTTTTGAATCTAAGTTATTATAAGATTTTCGGGGAGTGTAAACCGAAACAAAAAATACGGTGCTTTTTCCGATTTTTTTTATTAAATTTTTGGGTCGTTTCATATAATAATCGTAATACTTATCTTCATATGAACGCATAAAAGATTTATCTAAATAAGTAGCCCTTATGTACATTACAGTATTAAGGTTATTGTAAATATCGGCTTTGCGGGTCGCTTTACGCAAAGATGAACGGTATCCGCCGTTTGACTGAAACGGCTGTTTTAAACCGAGAGAACTGAAAACGGAACAGCCGGACAACAGAAAAATAGGTATAATAAATGCAAAAAATAAAATTATAAAAAAAAATGTTTTTTTCATAAATAAGATATTATTGCGTTATATCTTTTTTAGTAAATAATGAATAAAGTTTAATGCCGTTTTCCTTAAGAAATTCGGCTCCGCCTTCCTGCCTGTCGACGACGCAGACTGCATCCGTTATCTCATAACCTTCTTCGCGCGCATTTTTTACTGCTTTTAAAATTGAACCGCCTGTAGTAACGACGTCTTCTATTATTAAAATATTTGATCCTTTGGATAAAAACTGTACAGGTTCGATAAGATTGCCTTTACCGTATTCTTTTTTTTCTTTTCTGATAACTACGGATTTTAAAGGATTTTTATCCAAAAAACTCGCCGTCAGTATTGACGAAATTAAAGGAATGCCTCCCACCGGAACTCCGGCAATGACGGAAAATTTTAAATCTTTCATCTTTTTAATTTCATCGTAAAGCAGTCTGCCGAGAAGATATAAATACTCGCCGTCGAAAGAAATTCTGCGTAAATCTATATAAAAGTCGCTTGTTTTACCTGAGGCAAGAACGAATTCTTTTTTTTCGTAACATAATGTTTTTACGGCATTCAATACGGACGTTTTAAGTTTTTCGCCGTCATAGTTTAAATCGTTATTTATCATTATTTTTACCGTATAAAGACTGTCTTTTTATATTATTTTTATATTATTAAATTAATCGCATATTAATCATATTGCGCAGGTTTATAAATTTTTTCAAAAAACTTCTTTGCTAAACAGTTTTAACTGCACTTGATTTTCATACTCGGATTCGTCGAAAGTTTCCTGAGGATAAACGTTTGAAAAACAGGCTTCGCAAAAATTGACGCCGTTTCCTACCGCCCTTCTTAAACCTTCTATCGAAAGAAATTTTGTAGTAGTAGCGCCAAGTTTGGCGTTTATCTCTTTTTCGCTGTATTTGGCCGCCATAAGGTCTTCCTTTACCGGTGTGTCTATTCCGTAAAAACATGGAGCAATAACCATAGGCGAACTTAAACGAAGATGTATCTCTTTTGCGCCGGCAAGTTTTAACATATCGACGATTTTCTTAGAAGTAGTTCCCCTTACAACAGAATCGTCGACGACGACGACTTTTTTACCTTTTATAACGTCTGGAACTGGATTTAATTTTACTTTAACGCCAAAATGTCTTATGGATTTTTTAGGCTCTATAAACGTTCTTCCAACATAGTGGTTTCTCGTAAAACCCATTTCAAAATCTATGCCGGAGCCTTTTGAAAAACCCAAAGCCGCCGGTACTCCTGAATCCGGAACAGGTATTACTATATCGGCATCGGGAGCTGACTCCTTTGCAAGCTCTTTTCCCATTTGAATGCGCAAACTGTAAATTGATTTGCCGTTAAAAATACTGTCGGGTCTTGAAAAGTATATAAGTTCAAAGACGCAGGCCGAATTTCTTTCTATTCTAAACGGAAATATGCTTCTGATGCCCTCGCTGTTGACGAGTATTACTTCGCCGGGTCTTACGTCTCTTATATATTCGGCATTTATAAGATCTAAAGCGCATGTTTCCGAAGCAAAAACTATAGAACCGTTGAGTCTTCCCATAACGAGAGGCCTGAAACCGAAAGGATCTCTTGCAGCTATCATCTCTTTTTCGGAAAGAAACAAGAAAGAGTATGCGCCTTTAAGTTTTTTTAATGAACTTACTATCCTATCTATAAGAAGGTTTTCTTTAGATAAAGCCGTTAGATGTATAACGACTTCGGTATCGGAAGTAGATGAAAAAATAGAGCCGTTTTCTTCAAGTTCGTCTTTTATTAAGTGGGCATTAGTAATATTTCCGTTGTGAGCCACGGCTATCGAACCGAAATAATAATCGGCTACAAGGGGCTGCGCGTTTTTAAGAAGCGTTTCTCCTGCAGTGGAATACCTAACATGTCCTATAGCATTTTTTCCTTTGAGCTGCAAAAGTGTATTTTCTTTAAATACGTCGTTGACAAGACCAAGGCTCTTGTGAAAATATAAGCCGCTCATATCGGACGACGCTATTCCGCAAGACTCCTGCCCCCTGTGCTGAAGCGCGTAAAGACCCAAATAGGTTATTTTAGCGGCTTCTTCGTTATTATATATACCGAATACGCCGCATTCGTCTTTTATCTCTTCCATAATTATTAAATAAATAATTTAAATAACGGAAAAATATCCTTCTTTTATTTTATCACTTTTCAAGTCTATTTTGTCGTTAATTTTCATTACGTCTTTTTTAACATAGCCTATTTTTTCCAATTTTATTCCGTATTCGTTGCAAATTTCCGAAACAGCCGTTTTTTGCGGTCCGCTTAATTTTTTATCTATGCTTATTATAAACGCCTGCTCGAATTCCGAAAATAAGAAAGAGTCGATTCTAACGCCGCTTCTTAAGGTATCGTAATTTACTGCAAAACCGAGAGTTTGATTTGGACAGGTTATCGCGCTCTCCGCAAGCGAAACAAAAATTCCGCCTTCGCTGATATCGGACGCGCTTTTTAAAAATCCCTTATTGATTAAAGACCTCAGGCAGTTTTGAAGACGGACTTCATAATCTAAATCTATCTCTAAAGGTTTTTGCATAAAATTTCCGTATTCTAAGTCCATATACAGACTGCCGCCGAGATTGCCGGATAATCTGCCCAGAATATAAATTTCGTCGCCTTCGCTTTTAAAATATGGGGTTACTGCTTTTTCGACGTCGTCTATAAAACCGAGCATGCCTATAACCGGCGTAGGATAAATTTTATGAACCGTCGTTTTACCGCCGTCTTTTTTTGCAGTTTCGTTATAAAAACTAACGTTTCCGCTTATTACAGGAGTATTTAATTTTAATGCGGCAGATTTTATGCCTTCTAAGGCATTTACGAACTGCCACATAACTTCTGGATCTTCCGGACTTGCAAAATTAAGGCAGTCGGTAATAGCTGCCGGATATCCGCCGCATGCGGTTATATTGCGGGCGCATTCTGTAACTGCAAGCGCTCCTCCGGTAAACGGATCTAAATAGGTATATTTTGAGTTTCCGTTTGCGTTTAACAAAAAGCCTTTTTTACCGCCTCCGCTGTCGTTAACCCTTAAAACCGCGGCTGAAAAACCAGGCGGAACAATCGTGGCAGTTCCTATAGTATAGTCGTATTGGGTAAAAACGCTTTTTTTAGACGCTATATTGGGATGCGTTATTATTTTAAAGGCTATATCGTTAAAATTTTCCGGCATTTTATAATTGCTTATATTTAACGGTTTTACGCTGTTTAAATAATCTGGTTTTTTAACCGGCCTTTTATATTCAGGTCCGTTTACTACGGTATCTACGCTTAACGTTTTATATGGTTTTGATTTATAAAAAAATCTGATTTCTTTTTCCTTAATAACCTCGCCTACTTCGACGCAATTTAGTCCCCATTTGTCGAAAACCGCTTTTAATTCGTCAAATTTATCCCTGCCGCATGCCAGCAGCATTCTCTCCTGAGATTCCGACAGCATCATTTCTACCGGAGTAATTTCGGAAGTTCTTAACGGAACCGCGTCTAAATTTATAATCATCCCTTTTCCGCTGCTATCCGCCATTTCAAACGACGAACTGGTTAAACCGGCGGCACCCATATCCTGTATAGAAACTATAAGCTTTTTTTCCATAGCTTCAAGGCATGCTTCGAGAAGAAGTTTTTCGGTAAAAGGATCGCCAACTTGAACGGTGCTTCTTTTTTTGTTCTTTTTTAAATCGAATTCTTCCGATGCCATAGTGGCTCCGTGTATCCCGTCCATTCCGGTCGATGAACCAACGTAAACTACTATATTGCCCTCTTCACATTTAGAGGAAAGAAATATGCCGTCTTTTTTAGCTATGCCTATAGTGAAAGCGTTTACGAGTATGTTGTCGTTATAACATTCGTCGAATACTACTTCTCCGCCTACGGTAGGAACGCCCATGCAGTTTCCGTAAAAACCGATTCCCTTAACTACTTCGGACAGATAATAAGGCGTTCTTGGATGGGAAAAACTTCCGAATCTTAAAGAATTTAGATTTGCTACGGGCCTTGCTCCCATAGTAAATATATCCCGCATAATGCCGCCTACTCCGGTAGCCGAACCCTGAAAAGGCTCTATAAAAGAAGGATGATTATGACTTTCCATCTTGAACACAAGCACATCGCCGTCTCCAAAATCCACTACTCCGGCATTTTCACCCGGTCCAATAAGAACCTTGTCTCCTTCCGTCGGCAGAGTTTTTAAATAAACTTTGGAGCTTTTATAAGAACAGTGCTCCGACCACATAGCCGAAAATATACCGAGTTCAAAAGCATCCGGTTCATGTCCGAGCAAATCGGAAATTTTGTTATATTCTTCGACAGATAAGCCGAAAAGTTTTTCTGTTTTTTTTGTATCGTTTTTTTTAACGTTTTCTTTATCCATTTTAAATTTTATTATTTTTCTGATTATTATATTTTATTTTTTATCTCTCTCTTATATATTTAATAATAGATTTAAATATATATCCTCCGTCTTCGCTTCCAAGAATTTTTTCGGAAGACCTTTCGGGGTGCGGCATTAACCCCATAATATTGGCGTTTTCGTTTGAAATGCCCGCAATATTATGCATAGAACCGTTGGGGTTTGAAATGTCGGTTATATCGCCGTTTTCGTCGCAATATTTAAAAATTACCGCATTTTTATCGTTTAAGCCTTCTATTGTTTTCTTTTCCGCAAAATAGTTCCCGTCGTGATGGGCAATGGGCATTTTTAGCAAAGAGTCTTTTTTTAAGGCGCACGTAAAAGGCGTTTCCGCATTTAGGGTTTTTAAATAAACGTCTTTACATTCAAATTTTAAAGAATCGTTTGCAAGCATAACGCCTCTTAAAAGACCTGCTTCAAGAAGTATTTGAAAACCGTTGCAGATTCCTAAAACTATACCGCCTTTATAGGCATAGTCTTTAATATATTCCATTACGGGACTTCTTGCTGCAAGAGCGCCGGATCTTAAATAATCGCCGTAGGAAAATCCTCCTGGAATTACTATGAAATCATATCCGTTAAGATCTTTAATTTTGTCTTTATGCCATATAAACGAAGCGCTAAGGTCAAATACATCGTTTAAAACTCTATATACGTCGGCATCGCAATTCGAGCCCGGAAAAACCGTTATGCCGGCTTTTATTTTTTTATTGTTCATAAGTGATATTTAATTTTATTTAATTTCTATAGTAAATTCTTCGATTAAGGGATTCGACAAAACCTTTTCGGAAATCTCTTCCGCTTCTCCCTTTAGATTGACATGCCCGTTCTTTACTTCTCCGGCAAAATCGATTTCGATATACTTTCCAACCCTTACGTCTTTTACGTTATCGTAACCGGAGGATTTAAGAACCGACAAAACGGCTTTACCCTGAGGGTCCAATACTTCATCTTTCAGCATAATTTTTATAAAAGCTTTTTTACTCATTTTTTCCTCGTTTACCGTTACCGTTACTTTTTATTCCGCATTGTATCTGTCGAAAATGTAGTTAATATATTTAAAGTAATAATTAATGTCGAATAATTCGTCTATTTCTTGAGCGGTAAGATGCTTAGAGACTGATGCATCTTTTTTTAACAGTTCGCTGAAATCTATCTGCGAACGGATGCTTTCATGCGCAAGACCCTGTACTATTTTATAAGCATCTTCTCTTAACATTCCTTTATCTATAAGTGCCAATAAAACTTTTTGCGAAAAAATAACGCCTTTTGTCAAATTTATATTCTTTAACATATTATCTTCTCTGACTATTAAATTTTCGATCAAATAAGTCAGCTGATGAACTATATAATATACTAAAATAGTTGAATCCGGTGCAATTATTCTCTCAACGGATGAATGGGAAATATCCCTTTCATGCCATAGCGGTATATTTTCAAGCGAAGCAATAAGATTAGACCGGACTATACGGGAAAGCCCGCAAATATTTTCGGATACTATAGGATTTTTTTTGTGCGGCATTGCAGACGAACCTTTCTGTCCAGGCGCAAAAGGCTCTTCTGCTTCGGCAACTTCCGTCCTCATTAGATGTCTGATTTCTAAAGCTATTTTTTCGCATGACGCTGCAATGGAAGCAAGAGAATAAAATGCATCCGCATAAACGTCTCTTTGTATAACCTGATTAGATAAAATATGTTTAAGCCCTAGAATATCGAGAGCCGTATGTTCTACTTCCGGCGAAATATTGGCATAATTCCCTACGGCGCCGGACAGTTTGCCGAAAGATACCGATTTTATTGCCATTTTTATTCTCTCTTCGGCTCTTTTAATTTCTTCATAAAATATGAGGAGCTTAAATCCAAATGTTACCGGCTCGGCATGTATTCCGTGCGTTCTTCCCATTACGGGCGTATGTTTATATCTTACGGCCTGATTTCTTAAAGATTCTCTTAAAATTTCTATTTTTTTAAGTATTAATTCGAGAGACTCTTTTAGCAGCAAAGAAAAGGATGTATCTCCGACGTCCGAAGAAGTAAGTCCGAGATGAATAAACCTCGAATCTTCGCCGACATATTTTGCAACGTTCGTTAAAAAAGCTATGACGTCGTGCTTTGTAACATTTTCTATTTCCTGTATCTCGTTAACGTTAAACTTTGCTTTCCGAATTATATTTTCATAAGAAGTATCGGGGATTTTTCCTGTTTTATTGTAAGCCGTGCATACGGCAAGTTCAACCTTAAGCCAAGTCCCATATTTATTTTCAAGCGACCATACTTTGGCTATTTCCGGAAGAGAATATCTTTCTATCAAATTTAGACCTCCTAATTGCTTTTCCTTTATAGTTTATCTTAATTTCGTCCGATCTTTTATTTTTTAGTAGCGATGGCTATTTTATACAATCCATGCTCTATGCTCAACCCCATTACGTTTACTATGCTTGCGGCAGTAGATTTTTTATCGGCTTTGATAATTATAGTGGCATTCCCCTGAGACTTTTTAACGTCTTTTAAAAATAAAGACAATTCTTTCAGCGACAGTTCTTTATTTTCGTAATATATCTTCCCTGCCTTAGTAATATAAAGCGTTACCGGTTTTTTTGAAGAAGCGAAAGATTTTGCTCCCGATTTCGGCAGATGAATTTTTATACCGTAATTTGAAGTAAAAGTCGTCGTCATCATAAAAAATATCAACAGGGTTAAAAATACATCAACCATGTTGATAACATTAATAATAGGATCGGGCTTTCTTTTAGACGTAAATTTCATTTTACTTGCCTTATATAATCAGCGCTAATTACGATTATAATAAAATTATTTTCACTCTGCTTTAATAAAAGATATAACCCTTGATGCGGTGTCTTCCATAACCGCTCCAAAGTTAAACGCTTTAGAGGCGAAATATTTAAAAAACAAAAAAGATACGATGGCTATTATAAGTCCGATAGCTGTTGAATACAATGCCTCTGAAATGCCTAAAGCAAGAAGATGCGGATTAGCTATGCCGTTTCTGTATGATACGGCGCTGAGAGCCTTTATCATGCCTACTACGGTTCCAAGCAGACCCAATAACGGAGCTATAGTGGTAATAGCGCTGAGTCCTTCTAAATTTTTTTCAAGATCTAAATATGCTCTCTTGCCGGATTCCTCAACCTCTAATTTAACGGTATCTATAGGATTTTTATAGTTGTCTATGATAGAAAGATAAATTTTGGCTATAGGCGTTTTTGCCGTCATGCACATACCTTTAGCCTTTTCTATGTCCCCGTTTTTTAGAGATTTTTCTACATTGGCAAGAAAATCTTCAGGAAATATTTTGGATTTCCTAAGGCTGTAAAAACGTTCTATTATTATTGCAAGCGCAATAACCGAACACAGTATTAAAGGATATAAAAAAAATTCCGTAAGCAGTGCACTTTGATTAAACATAATACTTCACCCTCACCTTTTTAAATTCTTTTGTGCTTTCGAGAGCGGCGAAATCCGTAAGCCCTGTTAGCGAAGAAATTTTATCCATAATGCTCCATGCTTCTTCTTTTGATTTTGCATGTATCATAGTAAATATATTATATTCCCATCTTCCCGGATAAACCGGCCTAAGATAACAGTGCGAAACTTCTTTAACGGAAGACATAATTTTGCCATTTTTATCGGCTTCTTCATTGTTTGTTTTCCATATTCCCATAAGATTGTAGCTAAACCCCGCTTTTTGATGATATAAAACGCAGGCAAATCTTCTCATTTTTCTTTCGCTTATAAAATTTTTTACGGTTTCAAGTAATTTTTCCTGAGAAATGCCTAAAACATCAGACATATCCTTGAAAGGCTCATGGGTAATTTCTATATCTTTTTGAAGTTCTCTTATGCAGGCTTTTTCAAATTCGGAAATTTTTATTTCCGAATCTTTTTTAAAATCTTCATGGGAAAAGAACTTAAAAGAAGAAGAATCGTCTGCTCCCGTCATATCAAAATTAACGCCTATTTTATAAAGTTTCAGAGTAGGAAGTATAAGATAGTCTTCCGCTCCGGATTTTTCCGACAGTATTTTTATTTCTTCTTCAAGCGAGTATTCTGAAGGCAGAGTTATCGTAAACCATATATTATATTTGTGGTTTCTTAGATAATTATGGCTGACTCCGCTATGTGAATTTATTATTTCGGCAGCCGAATCAGTCGATTTATCCGATACCTTAAAAGCCGCAAGAGTGCTTTTATAGCCGATATTGTGCGAATCGAATATTGCGCTTATCTGCCTTATAATTTTACCGCTTTTCATACGCAGTATTCTGTCTATTACTTCGTCTTCTTTAATGCCAGTAATATTGGCAATTTCTAAGAAAGGGTGTTTGGCGATAGGAAAATCTGTCTGAAGAATATTTAATATTTTTCTGTCTGTAAGCTCAAGTTCCATATATTTTAAATTCGGCAAAATATAATTAATAAATTTATTTATATAGATTATAACAGTTTAGCCGAATAACCGTCAAGAAAAAAGAAAACCCCCAATCGCATTAAATTTTAACGATTGGGGGTTTTCAAACAATTTTTTGCGTTATCTTTCAGTTTTAAATTATCCTCGTCCGATTATTTTAAAGACTCGAGATATTTTGCGATAGTACTAACGTCCGAAGCCGGCATGCTTTTGTGATTCGGCATAATGGCCATATAAGACTTTCCGTTAAGAGTAACCGAACTTCCCGAAGCAAAATGCGCTCCCGGATTTACTA
>JAJZBN010000118.1 GCA_021798875.1 bacterium
CCGCATGCAAAGTCGTTAGGGGACGGATTATCAGTAGAGGAAGAAAGAAGGCTTTGTTACGTCGGGATAACGAGGGCTAAGGATTTATTATATATGACGTGCGCGGAGAACAGAAAAACCGAAATGGGATACAAACATAACGATATATCAAGGTTTATAAAAGAAATTGATTTAAAAAATAACAATTAAAAACATAGAGGGTTGTTGTGGACAAACATTTATTTAAGAGAGAGAAACGTAATAATTTAATAGAAGATGTTTTTGGGAGTGCCTCTTACTTTAACTATATAGAAGATGATTTATATAGAGAATTAGAACCTAAAAACCTTATTTTATCTAGAATTAAAAATATTTTAGATAATGAAATGTCTGATGCCCTGCGATTTAGATATGATTTAGATAATACGGGCAG
Source organism: bacterium (assembly GCA_021798875.1). Lineage (GTDB taxonomy): Bacteria > SZUA-79 > SZUA-79 > Acidulodesulfobacterales > Acidulodesulfobacteraceae > Acidulodesulfobacterium_A. The sequence continues at coordinate 413 of JAJZBN010000118.1, forward strand.
ATATTATACGCTTAAAGAAATAAGCAAAAATCTTAAAATAAAAATAGAACTTGCTCGCCAAAAAATCCAAAAAGCTTTAAGAATCCTTAGGCATCCCAAAAATTCTAAACGAGTATTCCCTGAATATTACGCATATAAAGAGTTTTTAAAAATGCAGGAATGTGAACATAACTACGATTTTGAAAATAATAAAAGTTTATTTGTAGGATATATATCTACCGATAAAGCCTTTGATATATTAAGAAGATTTAAAATTGATACAACAATTTCATCTGTTATGTTAAAAATAATAGAAATATATAATTTATTAAATCAATCGCATATCGAAAAGGATAAAAGAAATTTATTTATTACCGAGAAAACCGGTTTTTTAAAAGTTTTTTTAGGTTTAGATTTTCAAACATATAAAACCCTATATGTAAATGACTTGCAAGATGAGATAAATAGTGAATTATTAGAGGAAAAAAATAAACAAGAATCTATTTATAAATTTATAAATGATAAAAACCTACTTAAGTCCATAGAAGAACTTGAATTATCAATTAGGACTACAAATTGCCTCAAAAATGCAAATATAAAAACCGTAATTGAACTTGTGCAAAAAACTGAGGGAGAAGTGCTCGGAATAAAAAGTTTTGGCAAAAAATCTCTTGATGAAATTAAAGAAGTTTTATCTGAAATGGGATTAAGTTTTGGGATGAAATTATATTAGTTCAGCAGAATCAAATAACAATTAATTTTATTGTCCGCAAAACGGACTACACAACTTCGCTATAGAATTAAGAGGTGATAAAAGTGGATATATTAATAAAATTCAAAGATAACTTAATAGAAATATCTAAATGCGAAGACACTGAAAAAATAATAAGTTTGCCGATTGTTAAATGCGAAAAAAGCAAATGCTTTGCTAAATGGACATTCTCTAATTTGGCAATTATAAAAAAGTTTTTTTCGGATTCGTCCGGCAAGTTATTAAATTCATATAAATGGACTTTTAAAGAGAATAATCTTTGTTTAATAAAAGTTAATAATTAAATAATTTAAAAAGGGGGTTTTATGTTTAAGGAAGATAAACTGATAGCGACTAAAGACGTCGTTTTGTCAAAACTGAAATTTGAAGTAAAGAACCAAAGCGATTTGCAATTAGCAAAACAAAACCTTAAAAAAACAGGTGCATTTAAAAAGATATTTCAAAATTTGTTCGACGAACCTGTTAAAAAAGCCTATGAGTCTTACAAAAGTATTCGTGATCGACGTAATGGAATTGTGGCAAGTATTGAGGAGAAAGAATCCGTTTTGAAGCAAAACATAATCGAATATCTCGACGAAAACGATTTGAAAGACGGAGATTTCGTTCGCACGGAGGGCGTAGATTTTCAGATAGATATGGCGGATTTTATTGAGGGTATAAAGAACGGCAACACGCCGGAAAGCCTTATTGCTGTAAATGAGGCGGAGTTAAAGAAACAAATAAAGACCATGGGAGATTTATTAGACATCCCCGGAATTACAGTTGTAAAAAAGAAATTTATTAGACTTAAAAGCGAAGGATTTAAGGCATTAGCTTAATCTGTCCGCAAAACGGACAAACTTAACTATTTTTAAAAATTTAAAAATATAATAATATTTAATTTAAGGAGGAAATCATGGGAAGTTTAAACAAAGTAATGCTTATAGGCAATCTTGGAAAAGACCCTGAATTAAGATACACGCCGGATGGCTTGGCAATTTTAAAATTTTCAATGGCCACGACTGAGTATTTTAACGACAAATCAGGCAATAAAACGGAAAAGGCGATTTGGCATAATATAGTGCTTTTTGATAAGTTAGCAAGCACTATGGCAAATTATCTTAGTAAGGGCAAACAGGTCTTTGTAGAGGGCAGGATTAATAACCGCTCATACGAAGACAAAGAAGGCAATACAAAGTATATTACTGAAATAATTGGGAATAACATCGTCTTGCTTGGAAGCAAGGGCGATAATACGCAAAGCGGACAATCAGAATATGAAGAAAGACCAAATCAGAAGCAAACTACAGGAGCGGCACAGCGGACGCAAAGCGGACAAAAATATCAAGCGCCGCCGCCAAGCACTGACGATGAGGACGACATCCCGTTTTGACGCTTACCTTATACATATTTGTAAATTATCTAATTATAACTCCCTGAATTTAGGGAGTTTTTTTATTTTAAATTAATAATTTTTTTTGTAAATATTTATTGACAGTAATTTGGATAT
>JAJZBN010000119.1 GCA_021798875.1 bacterium
GCAAAGAGTACATCGTCCCGGGCATAACTTTGCATAGCTCGATTATGCAATTGCCTGACAGATACCTAATTGAAGAATATGAATATGGTTTACTTCTAAAAACGCTTGAGATTTTTGCTGCGGCGAGAGTAGGTTCTACCCAAAAAAGCTGGGGAGTAATCAATTACGATATGTTCATAGACGGAGATTACGGCAATCCTTTTCTTCAGTCCCAGTCTGACGATGAATATACGTTTAACGTAAACGTAAAACCGCAATATACAAGCGAACAACAGAAGGCTATTGCGGAGGCGGACAAATGGCTTGATAATATATCCGCAGAAAACATAAATATAGAAAAATATTTTAAAATATCTGCCGATGATGATGTTCAGGAATAATTTGATTGTCTGTCGCTCTTCTAATATTTTTGCATTACTCAAGTGCGACAGACGAAAAAAGATGATTTAGTCGGCAGTTATTTGATTTTATTTGGTAAAATTTGGGTATAAGTTTAACATATGTGGGGTTAAAAGTTTGACTATGAAATTGAAGCCGTTCTTGACGAATATTGTATAAGTTTAACATATGTGGGGTTAAAAGGATATAGATTTAAAAATTAGTGATTTTTATGACGCGTATAAGTTTAACATATGTGGGGTTAAAAGTATTGTTTGTTTATTAATTCTTGCAAGCGCACGTCGGTATAAGTTTAACATATGTGGGGTTAAAAGCTGACACCGACTAAAAGAGCGTGTCGATTTTCGAGAGTATGAGTTTGATATATGTGAGGTTAAAAGTTGTCGTTTCCATTTTTTCAGCTCCATTTTTTTAAAGTATGAGTTTAATATATGTGGGGTTAAAAGTGAAAGATAGCCCATCCATGGAAGCGCCGAGTCGAGTATGAGTTTAATATATGTGCGGTTAAAATGAGTCCGAAAAATAATAACGATACCAAGTATGAGTTTAATATATGTGGGGTTAAAAGTGGTATATGCCGGCTTCTAATGTAGCTTTTCCTTAGTATGAGTTTAATATATGTGGGGTTAAAAGCTCGTTATGACGTCGCCAAGAGAATTTACAAGCTGCGTATGAGTTTAATATATGTGGGGTTAAAAGAGGTTTTGGTATTTATCACCTACGATGACTAATTTAGTATGAGTTTAATATATGTGGGGTTAAAAGTTAAGTATTTTTTCGGCAAAATCCCTTTCGGCACGATGTATGAGTTTAATATATGTGGGGTTAAAAGTTGATACCGTCCGACTGCGGAGACGGCTTATCGCCTGTATGAGTTTAATATATGTGGGGTTAAAAGCTGCTTAAATAATGAAGACGTTCAATGTAATTTTTTGTATGAGTTTAATATATGTGGGGTTAAAATGTTTTTATCGGATATCTTATCGTTGTCGTAAATATTGTATGAATTTTTAATATATGCGGGGTTAAAAGTTATAATTATCAACGGTCATGCTTATAAAATTACAGGTATGAGTTTAATATATGTGAGGTTAAAAGGTATGCGGCGGGCTAATAAAAGTATAAGTTTAACATATGTGCGGTTAAAATGAGTCCGAAAAATAATAACGATACCAAGTATGAGTTTAATATATGTGAGGTTAAAAGTAATAGGTTGGATTAGAATACCATTTTGTATCGTAGTATGAGTTTAACATATGTGAGGTTAAAATAAAATTAATATTAGGGGGTTTTATGAAAATTAAAGTTACGTTATCAAATAATTTATCCGGTTTTGATTCAAGAGATATCAGAAATTTTATTGGTTCTATCGCAGATGAAAAAGATAAAGATTTTGTTATGTATCATGGTAAGGGTCTGTCGCCTGTTATTTATTCTAAACCTTATCGAAATATTTTTGAAATCATATTTGCAAAATCAGATGAACAATCTATAAATGTTATAGGCGATTTAGCCAATAAATTAAATTCAGGAAATTTTGTTTGTTACGGCGAAAAAATCAATAAGGTAGATGTAAGTTACGACAATTACCTATCGTTTGCAGATAAAAAGGAAATGGTATTTTATAAGAGCAGAACGCCATTCGTTCTGGGAGTTAATAATACCGAATATAAGATATTGTTTAACGTTTCCCAAAAAAGCGATAAAACCGATTTTATAAAATATCTTAAGCGCAGAATAATAGACAGCGTTATTTTTCAAGCAAAAGAATATTTAAATAGCGAATTGCCTCTTGATTTGTTAGATAAAATAGAAATTTATTTTCAAAATCAAAATAATCAATTCGTTTTTAAAAATATTAAATATAAAGACAAAATTTTGCCTGTTATGTATTTATCTTTTATATCAAATTATCGCTTGCCTGAATTTTTAGGATATAAAATGGGACTTGGATTTGGACAAATTTCTAATGTTATTTAATTTATATTATTTTTTTGTATTGACAAACATTTATTAAAATGATATTTTTTTTATAACCTTAATAAAAGGAGGCTCACGTGGATAGTTATCAAAAATTAGTTTGCAAGATTATATCGGAAAATCCGGGTATTACTTTTACGGCATTACAGTCGAAGTCAAAATTTTCTAAAGAGGTTTTATCGGATATTGTAGATTCCTTAACGAAAGAACATTATATATATCAACATTATAAAAATTTTTATTTGGTCCGTAAAAAAAATACTATAC
>JAJZBN010000120.1:0-1843 GCA_021798875.1 bacterium
GTAAAAGCAAGGGAGTGGTCACGAAAGAAACGAGAAAGGCAATATCAAGAAGTTTACGCAAAGGAGAAAGTACGATGGATGTTATAAAAAATACAAAAAAATATAAAGCTAAAATAGTCTTGGCGGGTTTTCCGAAAGTAACCGTAGAAGTTTCGGGAGAACCTATTGTCATAGAAAGCAAAAGTTTTCTAAAACTCTTCATATATCAACTACCGTTCATTTCTATCGGCGGTAAAACCTGCGTTTTAGGCAATAGCTGGCGGGTTGCGGAAGAAACTACGGGCATGCTGATAGGAAGCGGTCAAACAAAGCAGGGAGCGATTAATCAGGCAAAAGCGGTGCTAAAAAGGTATTCAAAAGAAAAAATCATAGAACAAATAGAAAAATACAAATAGGAGCGAAAACCATGAGCAGATATAGATTTACGGAATTTGTTAGCGAAATTCAGGCAGAAAAAGATATTTTCGGAAATACTTTATTAAATTGGCAAAAATACGGCTGGCTCGGCTACGATAAACCCCTTGAAACGTATTTTTTGCAGTTGGATAAAGACGAGGATTATCCGACAATTTGGTACGGCACAAAATGGCTTGAAATTAAGTCTCCGTACGTTTTAACGGCGCTTATAGAAAAATTGTTTTTGTGCAGTATCAAGTTTAATCAGGAAATCATAGACGCTTTGATACATGAAAGAAACAGTAACTATGCGGAAATAGAAATTGTTAAGCGTCTTGAGGAATGGGATAATCGCTACAGAGAACAATCGTTCGCTTTTCAAAAAGAGTATATAGAAGAAGGGTTTGTAAAAAACGTATTAGAAACGGAGTATAACCTTGCAGATTAATGATTTATTAGAAGAAATTAAAAATTTAAATCCGGAAATACTAAACCGCCAGATAGACAAGTGGACGGCGCCGGATATGCGTTTTGTCAAAGAAACATACTGGCAGGACAGCGCTTCGGTTAATATATTCAGGGTTAAGGGAACTCAGCATCCGGATTATGCAGGTTTAACTTGGATAGAATTTTTGGAAAAAGGCAAAAGAATGGCGCTTAATTTAGGCCTTTTTAAAACTAATCCCGATTATTACCGGCAGACAGATAAGAAAATCCCATCAATGTATTATCAGAGTATAGACGGCGGAGAATTATACGTCGGCGGGGACGGCAATCACCGGACAGCTATATGCAAGGCATTTTTTTATCTTACGGGCGAAACTACGCTCCACGGCGCAACGGTAACAGATTATCGTATTGATAACGAATTGCATAACATATTTAACGACATTAAAAAGGTTATAAGAGAAAAAAGATTATCTTTGGATATCGATATAGTTTCCGAAGCAGTATCGAGGGACGACTCCGGCGGCTGGATGCTGGAAAAATATAATCCCAAAATAAAAGTAATGGATTACGGAAAAAATAGAGATTTTCTTTTAAACGATAACGGTAAAGCGGAAGAATTTCTTGAAGATTTAAAAAGAAAGTCTAAATTTGCGGTATTTTTTGCGAAGATTTTTGGGAAAAAATAATAAGTATCTAAATTTATGCTATTAGGGGTCTAAATTTATGCTGATGTTTTTTTAATAAAAACCGCAAAAAATAAGGGTTTGATGTATGTGTGCTATGCAGTTTTATGCTAATAGGTATGCAGTTTTATGCTGATGTTTTTTTTAATAAAAACCGCAAAAAATAAGGGTTTGATGTATGTGTGCTATGCAGTTTTATGCTAATAGGTATGCAGTTTTATGCTGATGTTTTTTTTAATAAAAACCGCAAAAAATAAGGGTTTGATGTATGTGTGCTATGCAGTTTTATGCTAATAGGTATGCAGTTTTATGCT
>JAJZBN010000120.1:1853-2616 GCA_021798875.1 bacterium
ATGCAGTTTTATGCTAATAGGTATGCAGTTTTATGCTGATGTTTTTTTTAATAAAAACCGCAAAAAATAAGGGTTTGATGTATGTGTGCTATGCAGTTTTATGCTAATAGGTATGCAGTTTTATGCTTTTTGCTATGCAGTTTTATGCTAATAGGTATGCAGTTTTATGCTGATGTTTTTTTAATAAAAACCGCAAAAAATAAGGGTTTGATGTATGTGTGCTATGCAGTTTTATGCTAATAGGTATGCAGTTTTATGCTTTTTGCTATGCAGTTTTATGCTAATAGGTATGCAGTTTTATGCTTTTTGCTATGCAGTTTTATGCTAATAGGTATGCAGTTTTATGCTTTTTGCTATGCAGTTTTATGCTAATAGGTATGCAGTTTTATGCTTTTTGCTATGCAGTTTTATGCTTTTTGAATGGCTTAAATCGGCTCTGGACTTGAGTTTGCTGTTTTCTAAACATATTAAACATATTTAAACATATAAAACAATAATTAAACATATTTAAACATTACTATAGCGTCGGAGGATAAAAAAATGTCTTTGGAAGAAAAAAAATATGATGATGATGAAAAAATTCTTAATAAACCGTCTGCTTTTATTAGTTTATCTCCGGTCAAAGAACCTTTAAGTACTATGCAGTATAAGTATTACGATATTTTGCTTTATAACGCCAAAGAGATGATTGCCAAGAATGGAAAAACAGACAAATTTAAAATTAAGCTATCGACGCTTAAAAAAATGGCGGGGGACGATAACC
>JAJZBN010000121.1 GCA_021798875.1 bacterium
TAAAGGAGTTGATTATGCATCCGTTAAAGATATATTTATTTAAAAACCAAATTAAACAGATTGATTTTGCGGAAAAGATTGGTCTTTCCCCTGCTTATTTTTCAAAAATATTAAAGTATAAGAATTTCCCCTCAAGAAAAACAGCTTTAAAAATATTAGAACTTACAAATAATGAAATTACAATGAATGATATATATAAAGAACAAAGCGATTGTAAGATATTCAATAATAATGGATTTATTATACCCTGAACATATTAAAAATGATGAGGTTAAAAATGCAAGCCAAAAAAATAATTAATCCAGAAATTAATGCGGCGCTTTTTAAATACAGAGAGGCAATCAAAATATCCAAAAATAATCCGGATGACAAGATTTTAAAAATTCAAGTTAGTTTTTTGAAATATATTATTAAGTCTTTAATTTTAAAGGATTTTATTGAAAATGGAAACTAACATGCAACATTCTTCTCAAGTTTTAGATTCAAATAACCTGAATAATTTAAGCAAAGAAAATCAGGAAATAGAAGAGTTTCGCCAGATGTTTAAAGTTATTATTTCTGAAATTAACGAACTTAAAAATCAAAAAGCAGAGGAAGAAAAGAAAAGGCTAATATCATTCAAGGAAGTAATGGTCGTATTGGGCATTGGAAGATCTAAGTTATACGATATGGTAGCCAAGCAGGAAATTCCAAGCGTAAGAATTGACGGATCTATAAAATTCGATAAAAAGGATATAGAGAATTTTATACAAGAAAAGAAAAAAGAAAAGTTTTCTTTTCAAATAAACGTGGGGGAATTAAGAGGAAAAAAATATATTAAAAAAAATAAAAAATAGGGGGGCATTATGGAAACGGGGGGTATTTTAGAATTTATTAAATGGTTTAGAAAACACTATTCAAAAAAGGATTATGCTTTTGCAATGAGAGAATTTCAAGCGGAGTGCATAATTAAGGAAGAAAAAAGATATAAAGTAGTTGATATTTATCCGCAAAAAATCGAAGAGTTTTATTTCATAGTCTATAAAAAAATTCCTATTAAAGAAAGTTTCAAGAAAAATACATATATTAAAGATAATGTTTTTGAGGAACATCACGTTTATTTTTAGAAAAAAAAGGGGCAGATTATGGAAAACATACCTAATAAGATTTATTTACAGATTGGAGAATTAGCATGAATTATTACTTTCGTCCTATAAGCCTAAAACAAGCAAACGAATTCGTCTCGAATCATCATCGCCATAACAAGCCCGTTGCCGGTCATAAATTTTCGATAGGCTTGTTTGACAACGAAAGGCTAATCGGCGTTGCAATCTGTGGACGTCCGGTTGCGCGCATGGCGGATGACGGTTTGACTCTAGAAGTCTTGAGAGTTTGTACGGACGGGACGAGAAACGCAAATTCGATGTTGTATTCGAGAGTTAAGAAAATTGCGCAAGTAATGGGTTATCAAAAGGTTTTAACTTATACTCTCACAGAAGAATCAGGTGCTTCTTTAAGGGCGGTAGGAGCTCAAAAAGATGGAATAGTTAAACCTCGCGAGTGGTCGAGGGAAAAGAGAAAAAGAGAGACGCAAAATATTTATAAAAAGGAAAAAATCAGATGGATACTATAGGAAATAGCAAAAAATACAAAACAAAAATAGTTTTGGCGGGTTTCAAAAAAATTGTCGTAGATGTTAAAGGAGAACCGCTCGCTTTAGGAAGCAATAATTTTGTAAAACTTTTTATATATCAGCTTCCGTTTTTTTCTGTCGGCGGTAAAACTTGCGTTTTAAACAATAGTTGGCGGGTTGCCGAAGAAACGACGGGAATGCTAATAGGAAGCGGTCAAACCAAGCAGGAAGCTATAAGTCACGCAAAGGCAGTGCTAAAAAGATATTCCAAAGAAAAAATATTAGAACAAATCAAAAAATATAAATAGGAGTTTTTATGAGCAGATATCGATTTTCAGAATTTATAAAAGAAGTTGAAACCGAAAAAGATATTTTCGGCAATACGTCCGGCGATTGGCAAAAATACGGCTGGCTCGGTTACGACAAGCCGCTTGAAACATATTTTATACAATTGGATAAAGACGAAGATTATCCGACTGTTTGGTACGGTATTAAGTGGTTAGAAATCAAATCGCCGTATGTTTTAACGGCGTTAATAGAAAAATTGTTTGATTGCGGCATTCAATTCAATCAAGAAATTATAGACGCTTTGATAGATGAAAGAAACGATAATTATCAAGAAATTGAAATAATAGAACGTCTTAAGGAATGGGATAACCGATACAGGGAACAAATGTTCACCTTTCAGGAAGAATATATCAAGGCGGGATTTGTAGAAAATGTTGTTGTTTTGTAATTCAGGTATCCACTTTTATGCTTTTTGGGGTTCACTTTTATGTTAATTATTTTTTTAGAAAAACCTTTAAAATACAGGGCTTTGATAAATATGGGTATCTAATTTTATGTTAATAGGTATCTAATTTTATGTCTTTTGCTATCTAATTTTATGTTAATAGGTATCTAATTTTATGTCTTTTGCTATCTAATTTTATGTTAATAGGTATCTAATTTTATGTCTTTTGCTATCTAATTTTATGTTAATAGGTATCTAATTTTATGTCT
>JAJZBN010000122.1 GCA_021798875.1 bacterium
GGCGGCACGCAAACTTGGCGTAGATATCGAATGGCCTAAACAATATCTAAGGGCTAAGTTTTGATTTAAATTAAAAATATCGTCGCCTCTTTTTTTTATCGGTCTTTTTAGGATAAAGTCTCAGGTTTCTTTTACCGCGAATAATACGCTTTGAGTTGTGTTAATTTATCGGGACGTTATAATTTGGTGCCGAAGGGGGGGGGAAAAAATCGAACCCCTATGGGATTGCTACCGCCTGATTTTGAGTCCGGTTATGATTTTTTATAAGTTATTAATTTTAATATGTATTTATGCTTGTAAAAAATATGCCTACTTGTAGATGTCGTTCCAGTTTTTAAGGAAGGTAGGGGGTATTTTGGTTTAAAAAAGTTAAATGTAGTACAATTTTTCAAAACCTGGCTCTATTAAAAAATTATAGAGCCAGGTAAATAAGTTATTATTAACTTTGAACAATCCTTTTAATCTTTTGTTTTGCCCTGGATATTAATTTATTGATAAAAGTTAAATCCATTGTGCTTGAGTTGGATTTAACTTTTATTGGCAATATAACATGAACTTCAGCTATAGAACCATTTTGATATGGATAAACAGAAACAAATAGCTCTGCTTGATATTGATTATTCATTAAAGGAAGTATATAGGCCATTTTAAAAATTCTTCCTGTTATCTCAACTCCATTTTTTAATTGTTCCTGTTTAAGCAGTCTTACAAAATTTGCATTTGTGGAAAACGAATTATATTTGGAAGTATCGCTTATTTTAAAATTTACAGTCAGACTTGGAGATTTCAAAAAACTAATTAATTGATATTCGTTAAAATGAGGCATTGAAAATGGAACTCCTAAGATATCCTTAGCATAACCTAACATCTTTTTGTAGGGTATTAGTGTTACAATAACATCATTTTTTTGTGAACTTTTCTTAACCATGACATAATACTCTACGAATGAAGCAAAACTTGTAGGAGGATCAGAAATACCTCCAGGAACGTCAAAATTTGATCCATTAAAATCAGCGATAGTCATAATATTTTTAATGCTATTATATTTAACCCGAATACCGCTTACGTTAATATGATTAAGATTCCCCTGTATATATATGGGATGTTGTTGAAAAGTTGGATAATATTTTAGCCCCGAAAGAAAAGAGTTAAAGCCAGTAATATTTTCATTATTAGGCACTATAAATGAAACTTTGTCATTGCTTTGAATAGGTGTTTGTTTAACCTGAACACCGCCACAACCTGATAAGAAAAAGGGAATTACAGTTATTGATAAAAACAACATTAATAAAAAGACTCTTTTTTTATTAATCATTCCACATACCTCCTTTTATTTAAATTATTTTTAAAGATGTTTTTTTATACCCGTTTTTAAAATCTCATCATCGCTTCTAATTTTATCCCATTTAACACATATACAAAAACAGTCCCGACATAAACCCCTGTTTTTGCTATTATCCTGTATCCGTAATAATTAGCACTTGCTTTGCCAAATTGACGGGCTTGAACTATAGTATTGTTTATAATGGGCTTTATTCCCCGCGGCAGATTGTCCCAACCAGCCATATTGGTATTTTCAACCTCGGAAATATTGCCGGTACATATTTTGTAATTTTCTACCGCCCAATATCTCGGCTCTGAAAAGCCTTGCGTGCGTCTTATTATGCTTATTAGTTTACAGTCCGATAATGTCGTAGTTATAGGAATAGCGTTATATGTATAAGCGCCGCTTGAAAATGTGTAGGGGCTATTTGAATTATAAACCCGCATCGCAAGTTTGTTAAAGTTAGTATCTGACTGATTATAGGGGGGATTTAGAATACCAAAGGCGTATGTTAAATTTGAAGAAAAAAAAACAATTAAAAATATAAATATTTTCACTCGTAATTTATTCATCATCTGCATTAAACCGTCATTCGGGAGGTTAGTTATTATATGTTATTATATATAGATATGTCCTGATAATTAATATTTTTCAATTAATGAATTATAAATTACGTAATATTATGTTTATATTTAAATACTATCTTCCGAAAATGTCAAGAGTTTTTATGCCATGTTACAATGATTATTAAGAATGCTTATTTTACTGCGGTTTTAAGTGGGGTAAATAACAGGTTTTGAACCTGCGACTACCGAAAATAAAGGTATCTGGTTTATTTTTTTTCTGATAATTGTGCCGTAAATATCAAATCAAAAACCTCGTGGAATTTTTAGAACATTATATGAAAATATAAAAGCAAGAAAAAAACAGACCGCTGTTACGCCAAAAGCAAAAGAGAAATTACCCATATAGCCGATAATGGCCCCTAAAACCGCAGGTATCGATAAGGCTCCGATAAAACTGAAAGTATTCATAATCCTTTAATTGGAAGAATATATTCATAAATCAAGTTCTTGAAAAAACAAACTAAAACTTAGGCGTACGGTTATTTATAATCGTCTCTCTCCAGCGACGAATAATGGTGTCCGATTTATTTATCACCGGAATAATTAAATAAAGACGATAGAATTGGCATTGCGATTGTTTGTTGAAATTTATTTGTTAATATTATCAAAATTATACTCTTTTTTTTAAGATAAGACTATATTAAACAAAATGAGAGGCACTAAA
>JAJZBN010000123.1 GCA_021798875.1 bacterium
CGCAGGATTTAATCGGTTTTACATTTACAAACCTTTTTAATAATCCGTAAATATTTCCCGTCCGTTTCCATTCGTTCTGATATCTAAAAAGATAATATCTGACCGCCATATAGTTATTTCCTGAACAATCCGCTATAACCGCCGCTTTATAAGCAAAAGCGTGAATATTTATAAGCGGATAATCCTTAAAATCCCAATCTATATATCCCCTTTTTATATAATTCTTTAAAATATAAGGAAACACTTTTAACTCAAATCTTTTGCAATAGGGACATTCGTAGTCGGAGTATTCCACTATTTTTATTTCGGAGTTAGGATTTCCTATATTGTAAGCAAAGCTTCTTTTTGCCGGAAAAAATAAATATAAAGCCAAAATAAAAATTAACAATATTTTCATAATGAATAAAAAATATCATATTAATATAGCGTTGTCAATAAATTTTGTATTGACAAGATTTTATTAAAATGATATTTATTTTATTAGTTCGCATTGCGGACTATTAATTAATATTAATCTTAGGAGACTTTTTATGATTATTTCCGTAGTTAATCAAAAAGGCGGAGTAGGTAAAACCACAACCGCCGTTAATCTTTCAAAGTCCTTAACTTTGCCTCTTGCTTCAAAGAAAGTATTGCTCGTCGATTTAGACCCTCAGGCAAATGCCACGCTTCACCTGACCGAAAGAGTAGAACCGGAAAAGTCCATTTCGGCGGTTTTAATGGAAAAAGCGCTACTCAAAGATGTCATAATTAATATTGACGGTATTGATTTAGCGCCTTCAAATATCTCTTTATCCGGCGTCGAACTTGAAATATTTATGAAGATAGGAAGAGAGTATATTTTAAAAGACGCGCTTAAAGACGTAAAAGATGAATACGACTATATTATAATCGACTGTCCGCCTTCTTTAGGCTTAATATCGCTTAACGCTCTTGCCGCTTCCGACCGAATAATAGTCCCTATACTTCTTGAAAAATTTGCCGTTGACGGACTTTCCGATTTTCTAAATACTTTTGACAGAGTCAAATCTAAAATCAATAACGGATTAGAAATAATGGGATACCTCGCCGTAGGCTATAATAAAAGACTTTCCGTTTCCAAACAGATTTACGAGTCGGTTTTAAAGCCTCAGCTTGGGGATAAAATGTTTAAAACGGTTATAAGAACGGACACTAAATTAAAAGAAGCTCAAGCAATGTGCAAGACTGTTTATACTTATAAAAATAATTCAAAATGCGCAGCGGATTATATAGACCTTGCAAAAGAAATTACCGGAGGAAATTATGGCAAAATTTGAATTAAAGGATCCGCTCTCTTGGCTCGGCGAAAAAAAAGAAGATACCGTTTTGGAAAAAACGGAAATAGAAACAGACAAGATTAATATAGTTTATACGCAGCCGAGACAAAATTTAGGCGGTCAGGAGTTCGACGAACTTTTAGATTCTATCAAAACTCACGGATTATTAGAGCCTATAGTAGTCAAAGAAGACGGCAGCGGCAATTATAATCTTATATGCGGAGAAAGAAGGCTTGCGGCGTTTAGGCAATTAGGCTTAAAAACTATCAAGGCTAATATTAGAAACGATATTAAGGAAGAAGATATTTTTATAATTCAGATTATAGAAAATCTGCAAAGAAAAGAGTTAGAACCCGTAGAGCTTGCCAAGGCCTACAAAAAACTTTTAGACAGCAATAAAACAATAAGAGACGTATCGAGACTCGTCGGAAAAAGCAAAAGCCATATAAGCGACATGGTCTCTCTTTTAAGCGTAGAAAGCGATTTGCAGGGCAAAATAACCAAAAAAAACGTAAGGAAAGCAATAGAGGTTTCAAGAATTGACGAAGCAAGCGTTAAAGAAGAAATTATAAAAGATTTCGACGAATTGCATATCAAAGATATTCAAAATAAGAAAAATTCATCGTCGGACAACGATAATATTATTTCTTTAATAAATCAGTTTAACGAAGAACATTCGTCTAAGATTTCGGTTTTGTTTTTAAAAAAAATGACCGCTGTTAATTTAAAAATTCCGTCCGGATTAAAGACGGAAAAAATTATAAAACAAATAATAAAAATTAAGGAGGATTAAGTTATGTCTATTTTTGAAAAACTTAAAAAAGAAGAACTAGTTACTTTAAAAAATATTAAAATCTCCAAGCCTATCTACGATTTAATAACCGAAGTTTCAAATAAATACAAAGCGGATCAGTCGGAGATAGTCAAGACTTTAATTGAAAGTTCTAAACAGAAATTAATCGAAGATTTAAACGGAAAACGGGCTTCACAGTCAAAAAAGGCAGGTGAAAAATAATGCAGAATTTTTTCGATAAAGAAAATAAGCAAACAGGCAATAAACAAAAAGATTCCGTTCCTGTTTTTGCCCACATTAAAGATATGTCTAAAGACGACGACAGCCCTATAATAAAAATTCCTTTTCCTAATGCCCATTTAATAGCTTTCGGCATAACCGGTTCCGGCAAAACCGAAAGCGTTTTATTGCCGCTTTGGATTAATAAAACCAATATAACGGTTATAGACGGCAAAGGCGATGAAAATG
>JAJZBN010000124.1 GCA_021798875.1 bacterium
GAATTAATTTTTGCGGCGGCGGAAATATTGTTTATAGTTTATCTGGTCCGGAAAGGAAAAGAAATAGCAAATGAAATGCTGAAATTAAAACTTGAAAGGCGGTCGGTTATGGATTTAAAACAAGCGTTGGAAGAAGATTTTATTCCTGAAATAGAAGCGGCAAAAAATAAAATCATAGACGAGTTTGCGCAAAGATTATATAATTATCATTTATATGATAAATAAAGTTAACGATTTGCTGAATAAAATCAAAGAACTTCCCGGACATAAAATCATTACGCTTACGGTAGAAGATTCAGATTTTATTTGCGAAATGAAAAACGAAAACTTTACCGATAATTCCGTTATCGCTTCTTTTGTGGCTAAATTAGTCCGCGGACTCGTTGTCGGGGGCGGGATGACCGTAATTCAAGTTTTAGATAGCAAAAAGTTGATATACGGGTTCGTATTGGGCGAAGATAAATGGTTTAGTATTCCCGCCGAAGATATGCAAAAAATTAGGGATATAAATCACGAAACCGGAGAGCCGTTGCCTCAGGAAATAGATGTAGATTTCTGCGATTTTTATTGATAAAAAACTAATTTTAGGAAAAGCATTAAATATATCTCCTATGCGCTAAATACGGATTTAATCATAAAGAACTCGTAAAATGCTATTACAGACAGGATGAAGACAGGCTTGTTATAAAGCGCATATATAAAAGCATATGAAATATATTAAAAAAGAAACGGCTCGGTCTATTTTAAAAGACTTTCTTTTAAGAATAGAGCGCGCGAACGAAGACGATTCCTTTATTTATAACGTAGAAAAAATTATACTTTTTGGAAGTTTTCTGCGCGGCAAGGAAAAACCAGGTGATATCGATATAGCTATCAACTTTGCGGCTAAAGAACGAAATACGGATATACATTATAAACTATTCGAAAATCAAATAAGGGAAGCTATATGCAATGGGCGCAGATTTAATAATATTTCCCAACAGATAATATATCCGCAGGAAAAAATTTTGCGGTTTTTAAGAGGCGGACATAAAAGCATAAGTTTTCACTTCGTCGGCGGCGAATATTCCGATTTTGAAAAAGAGATATTTATACCTAAGAATATTCCATATAAAATTATTTTCCGCCATTCTTCTCCTTCTCATACTCCCTTATAATCTTTAACGCCCTTTCGTATTCCTCTCTTTTGATTTCTTCCTCTCCCTCTTCGTTTTTCTTGCCAAAGGCTTTTTCTATTTCTTTTTTTAATTCGCTGGGTTTTAAATGGGCATACCTTTGTGTCATGTTCGGCGTCCGGTGTCCCAAGAGTATTCCGGTTTTGTAAAGCGATACGTCGTTCATAGTTAGCGCGCTTGCAAATACGTGCCTTAAGTCGTGGATATGCAAATCTTTTAATCCGGCATTGCGGCAGGCGGTCATAAAAGACTTTCTGAAATTACCGATTTTGCGCCCGTTTTTATTAAATACGTACGAACAGTCTGGATTTCTCTCTATCCCCCTTAAAACGGCCTCAAGGGGGCTGGAAATAGGGATGCGCCTGTCGTATCTGGTCTTAGTCGCTTTAACGGCGATAACGCCGTTCTCAATATCGACGTCGTCCCATTTGAGATTTAAAGCCTCGCCTTTCCTGCAACCAGTGTATAAGAGAAAGGATATTAAATCCATGGTCAGTTTGTTAGTAGCTCCGGCAATTAATTTATTTATGTCGTCGACGGATAGCGTTTTAAGGCGTGATAATTCGTTGAGTTTCTTAATGCCGGCGCAAGGGTTTTTGTCGAGATAACCTTTTTCTATGCAAAAATTAAAAAAATTATGAAGAGTGGATATTTCGATATTGACTAGCCTAAAAGATATTTCCTGTTCTCTTTTATTTTGATTTTTGGGTAACGATATAATTTCAAGTTTTCTTTTAAGCTGATAATTCTCAATTTGGTCTCTCATTATACCCGCAATTTGTTTATCTTTAAAAATCGGCAAGAAATGTTTTGCGGCGTTAATTCTTACTTCACGAGTTCCTTCGGTCGTTAATCGTGAAGATATATATAATTCCCATAGGTCTTTAAATCGATAATTTATAACGGACGGCAAGTCGTGCTTTTTACGGAGTATGTCGGTTTTTATCGTGCTTATTATCTGTTCGGCAAGTTTTTTATCGCCGGTCTTAGTAGTTCCTTTATACCGTTTGCCGTCAATCATTATATCGTAATAGTAATATTTGCCTCGAAGCCTTATATTATCCGACATTTTAGCTCTCTTTTCTTATGGGACATTTTGGGACAAATTTGGGACAAAAATCCTATAAAAATTATATAATTTATGCAAAATATAATCAATATGAAATTTCTTTATAAGGTTTAGAAATGCTTATTTACTGCGGTTTTAAGTGGAGCGGGCAACGGGGTTCGAACCCGCGACACCAAGCTTGGGAAGCCAAAATAAAAAACTCATAACCTGTTAATTTAATTTAATAATTAAGATTATTTAAATCGTCTATGGGACAAATTTGGGACAAAGCTTATTTTTCCTTGCTTTTATTAAGAGATTTGC
>JAJZBN010000125.1 GCA_021798875.1 bacterium
CTAAAAAATGGATGCAGGATTTAGATTTAAAGAAAGGTTCGCTCCGTGAATATGTTGCCGAAGAATACGGCGATAAAGGCTTTGAAACGAGCAAGAAAAGCGGGAATAAAATCATTAAACCTGAAGTGTTAAAAGAGATAGCTAACGATAAGACTCTGCCTGAAAACAGACAAAGAGAGGCAAAGTTGGCAATTAAATTTGACAAGGCAAGAAAAGCGAGGGGGAAGAAGAAATGATAACTACAAATCAACCTTTAGCAACTCAGTCTAATCAGGAAGAAACATTAGGACAGATAGCGACTGACGTTTGGAAGAAGAACGGAACGCTTACGATAGTTCTCGTAGGCGGTGCATTAGGTTTAGGCGGATACGCCTTATATAAACTTTTGAAATGGTAAAGGGAGATAGATTATGCCAAAAAGATTAAAATTAATAAAAGGTTTCTTGAATAAAGCAAGAAAAGCGAGGATAAAATAATGGATAGAATAGAGCCTACGATAACGCAATTATACGGTTCAGGTTTTGGAGTTTTAGGGCAACCAAACTTTACGACAAGGGGGTCAAACCTCACGCAGAATGGGTTATATTTATATCATACTAATTCTTTCTTTATTGATTCTTCCGGTAATGCTTGGGTTGCGGATTATGGCAATAGCCGTGTTCTTATGTATGTTCCGCCATTCTCTAACGGTATGAATGCAAGTTTGGTTTTAGGTCAGTCAAGTTTTACGACAAATACGGGGGCAACCACGCAGAATGGGTTAAAAGGTGCATCTTCCGTTTTTATTGATTCTTCCGGCAATGCTTGGGTTGCGGATGTTCCTAATTCTCGTGTTCTTATGTATGTTCCGCCGTTTTCTAACGGTATGAATGCAAGTTTGGTTTTAGGTCAGTCAAGTTTTACGACAAATGCGTTTGCTACCACGCAGAGCGGGTTATACAATCCATTTTCCGCCTTTATTGATTCTTCCGGTAATGCTTGGGTTGCGGATTATGACAATAGCCGTGTTCTTATGTATGTTCCGCCATTCTCTAACGGTATGAATGCAAGTTTGGTTTTAGGTCAGTCAAGTTTTACGACAAATGCGTATGCTACCACGCAGAATGGGTTACAACATCCATCTTCTGTCTTTATCGACTCAGCAGGTAATGCTTGGGTTGCGGATTATGGCAATAGCCGTGTTCTTATGTATGTTCCGCCATTCTCTAACGGTATGAATGCAAGTTTGGTTTTAGGTCAGTCAAGTTTTACGACAAATACGGGGGCAACCACGCAGAATGGGTTATTTTATCCAGTTTCCGTTTTTATCGATTCTTTCGGTAATGCTTGGGTTGCTGATTATGACAATAGCCGTGTTCTTATGTATGTTCCGCCATTCTCTAACGGTATGAATGCAAGTTTGGTTTTAGGTCAGTCAAGTTTTACGACAAATACGGGGGCAACCACGCAGAATGGGTTAAATGGTGCATCTTCCGTTTTTATTGATTCTTCCGGTAATGCTTGGGTTGCGGATTATGGCAATAGCCGTGTTCTTATGTATGTTCCGCCATTCTCTAACGGTATGAATGCTGGTTCATCTACTAATAGTCTATATAGTAGTGTAGTATATCCGAGAAATAATATATTTTATAATCCAAAAGCAGGCGTGGTAAAAATATAAATAAAGGAAATTATGATAATTTATTCACCGTTTTCAAATAAAACAGATTTAACATTAAGACAGCCGACAATAGATTTTTTATCCAACTATATGATAAACAATACGGTGGATATTTTAATATCTAAAGATTGCACGGATTCCGATTATTTGTATGAGCAAGCCTTTTGTGAGATTATAAAGCAATATCCGAAAGATGATTTGATAATAATAGAAGAGGATGTATTGCCGACAGATAGTATTATGTCAGATGTTAAAGCTGATAATGCGGATTTAGTTGAAAACGCATACTATTCCATGTCAGATACCGCTTTTCAAGAAAGAGTTAATTTGTTAAAAGAAAGGAAACCTTTGTTTGATAGGCAGATACAAAATAGCGTAATATATGCTTTTGGAATATGCAAGATTAAAAATATTGTCTTACAGAGATATTTATCGGATAAAAATTTAGGTATATTGCCAGCACAAATCAGCTGGATGCAATTTTACGATATATTCTATGCTTGGTATTTAGGATTAGCTTATAATGGTAAGAAATTTGCAAAACAAGATTTTACGCCGATAAGTTATCTTAACAGCGAAATTGCAATACACAATAAATCATAAGGCTATTTCTTTATCACTATTTCATATCCGTTAGATATTTGCCCAGAGCTTATTATAGTATAGCCTAAACTATTTGATATTTGAATGATACTTTCAAAGCAGGGATAAGTCGATACCCAAACCTTAAGATAATCGCCGTATGGTAATTGATTTAACGCTTGCTTAGTTTTGATTTGCGGGATAGGACAGTTAAGACCTAAAAGGTTTAATGTGTGCATGAATGCCATTATGACGTCTCCTTGTTTAAATCTATATTCCATTTAAATTT
>JAJZBN010000126.1 GCA_021798875.1 bacterium
TTATAACCTCTTCTATTTTTTTGTATAAGGACTTATCGATATAAGCTCTTATCGTTTTTTCTTTTTTCTCTTTTAATATCCGCATAGTGCTTTATTATAATCATATTTCGTTATTTTTTGTCAATACGAAATTTATCTATTTTTGTTTAAAAATAACGTTTTGATTAATGTTTGTATTGACAAATAAGCCATTTTTTTATATAAAATAAGGCATGGAACTGTATACCGACGGCAAAAAATTAATTATTAGTTTTCATTACGACCCTGTTTTAGTAGAAAAGGTTAAAACCTTGCCTAACAGGTCGTTCGATCCCGTCACTAAAAACTGGATACTGCCGCTGAATTTAGACAGTTTTTACGCATTCAGGAAAGCTTTTCCTAATGCAGAAATCGACAAATCCGTCAGGAATTTCGATTTCAACAAACAGGCTAATCCTCTCTTAAACTATGTTCCGCCTTCAGGACTTAGTCCTTATAAGCACCAGATAGAAACCTTAAAATTCATGCTTAAAGAAAAACAGGCTGCGGTTTTTAATACCATGGGAACCGGAAAAACAATTACGTCGTTAATGGCTTTAGACTATCTTTTTCAAAATAAGCTTATTAAAAAAGCTTTAATTATAGCCCCGCTTCTGGTTATGAACGACGCTTGGATATCTGATTGCGAAACTTATTTTCCGCATTTAAGCATTCAAAAGCTAAGCAAAAATCAAAACGAAGCGGCGGAAGGCATCTGGATTATAAACTGGGATATGATAAAAATCCTTTTCGATTACGTTATAGAAGAAGACACAAAAGGTAAAAAGATAAAAAGAATAACTAAAACTTTCAATTTCGATTTCGATTGCGTGATACTTGACGAATCCGCCAAGGCAAGAAACGTTAAAACTAAAAGGTTTGAGATATTAAAAAGATATTTGCCGGTAGAATATACTTTTATTTTATCAGGTCTTCCGGCGCCGAATACGCCTTTGGAATACTGGAGCCAGTTTTACCTTATGGACGGCGGAAAAACTTTAGGCGTAAACTACTGGCAGTTTTTAAGCAGACACGCCTATAAAACAAAATTCGACTGGTTTATAACTAAAGACGGGGCAAGGGCTATTAAAGAAAAAGTAGTTTCTAAATCGATAAGGTTTGAATTGGAAGATTGCGTAGATTTGCCGGAAAATATAACGCTGTGGAGAGAGGTAGAATTAGATTCCGAACATTTAAGGAATTACGACAAAATCGAAAACGAGACGTCTTCGGAAATTAACTACGGGACTATCGATACGTCTAACGTAGCGGTTAAAGCTTCTAAGCTATGGCAGGCGGCAAGCGGCTACGTCTATGACGATATAGGGCGTTCCATCGCTTTAACCAAAAACAATAAAAAGATAGAAGCGCTAAAAGAAATCATCGAAGAGGAATTCGGCAGGGAGCAGGTTATAGTCTTTGCGTATTTCAAAAACCAGCTTGACGAAATACTTAAATCCGTAAAAGGCAAATTTTCCGTAGCCGCGATTTACGGGGGGATTAATTCAAGCAAATCCATCGAAGATTTTAAGACAGGCAAAATTCAGGTTCTTATTGCAAATCCGGCAAGCACAGGACACGGACTTACCTTTACTAACGCAAAAGGGATTATCTGGTTTACGCCTATCTGGGACTACGAAATATTCGAACAGGCAAGGAAAAGAGTGCAGAGGATAGGGCTTAAACATAAATCCCTTGAAGTTTTTATGCATGCTAAGGACACGATAGAATATTCGATGTATTGGGGACTTAGGCATAAAAAAGATATGAGTTCGATTATTCTAAAAAGCATTAAAGAAAAAAATAAAAGAAAAAAAATGGAAGGTATTTATTAATTCATGTCTTATATAGACGCAGCGGAAAGATATTTAAAACTTAAAAAGCAGGGAAAAAACTATTTTGCGTTGTGTCCGTTTCACGACGAAAAAACCCCTTCTTTTTCAATAAATCCGGATAACGGACTTTGGTATTGCTGGGGATGCGGAGAAAAAGGCAACATTTATCACTTAATCGAAAGAATGGAGTCGGTTAAGTTTCCGGAAGCGGTAGAGATAGCCAAAGGATACGGAATAGATCCGCCCGATAATTTTAAGGAAAAATCCGCTTTTAAAAACAAAGACGGACAAGTCCGTTTTGCGGACAAAGAAGAAAAGACCGCTTTTAAGGCGGATAACGAGGTAAATGTTATGGAAAACGAAAAAGAACCGGATTACGATAATGCGGATTACGATAATGCGGCAGCGGAAGACTATAATCCCGAAATAAATAACATCGAAGAACCCCCGCTCCCCGCACCCGTTCGCAATGCGGACAAACCGGTTAAGCAGCCGGTTAAAAAACCCGCTCAAGTAAAAGACAAAGAGGTAGATAAAAAAACGGCCACGTATATTTACGACGACGAAGGTGGCAAGATACTATACGAAAAAGAACGCTGGGAGCGTTTTAAGGGAGACGTAAGAGTATCTAAGAAGTTTTTATTCTATCACTATGAAGGCGCTAAAAGGTTAA
>JAJZBN010000037.1 GCA_021798875.1 bacterium
CGATAAATCTTCTGACGCCCGACTCCGTTATATTTACGTTTACGCCTATGATTTCTACGTTATGCGTTTTATAAGCACTATAAAACCGTTCCAAAAGCGGTATTTCCGCCCTGCAAGGCGGACACCAAGTAGCCCAGAAATTAACGACTACTACTTTGCCCTTGAATTGATTTAACGATATTGTTTTATATCCCGATAAATTGGTATTTAAAACGCTGCCGGAGAAATTATATTGACCGGCAAAAGCGGGCGTAGCCGCCAAAATAAAAGCGAAAATGAAAATAATATAAATTTTAGTTTTGGTTAGCATCGTTTTTTGCCTCTTGTCCTGCGGATTCAATAAAAGAAACGCCATTGCGCGACTCGATAATCAATTCCGCCGTTTCTTTAGAGACGGAAACCTTTTTGACGAGCCTTCCGTCCCTAATGTCGCAAAAATAATAACGGTTATCGGATTTAAAAATTATTTTTCCATTTTGCATAATTATTTGACGCCCAGAACGCTTTTTAACATCGGTAAATTGGCTCCTATAATTTCTTTGCCGGAGCTCGTAATCCAAGTCGGAGTGCCGGATATTTCGAAGTCCCGAGAGATTTTTTCGTCAAGCTTAACTTTTTTGATTCCGGACATGCAACCTTTGCCTTTAACCAATGGATCATCTGCCGTATTTTTATATTGCGAGTAATTTTTATAAGTAAAATGATTGCAAACAAGCTTTGTCGCCATATCGAACGCGGGTTTGCCGTGGACTATATCCCAAATAAGTTTTATCGTGTAATGCGATTCGTTGGCGAGTTTAATCATATGCGGCTTCATCATATCGCAGAACGGGCATAACGGGTCTTCGAAAGCGTATAATACTTTGCCGTTGGGTTTGGGCGGAACGTAGGAAGCCACGACGGCTTTATTTAGCTTATAACCGTATTTTTTAAATACGGACTTCATGGCTTTTGCCTGATAGCTTGCAAGGACTAACTGGGTTACGTTGGCTTTATCTTTAAATAACTGACCGATAAGAGCAAAATCTTTCGTAGCGTAAACTGGAACGGGTTCTACGCCCTGAGGAGTAGATACGGTTACCATTACTTGACATATTTTATTGCTTACCGGCGTTTTGCTTACCACGGTATAATTAAAGGCTGGAAGATTTTGTTTTAGATTCAAATGACTGCACACGCCGGCATAAGCCGCCGCGGGAATTAACGCAACCGACAAAACTAAAAAACTTAAGATTTTTTTAAACATTTTAATGCCTCCTTTTTAATTGATAGTATTATTATTATAACAAGTTATATCTTATGTCAAGATGTTTTTTTGCCGAAAACGTCGTAGTATGCCTTATTTTTTAATCTTTTCATTAATTTATTAAACCCCGCCGGAAACCTGTAATTTTTAAAATACAAACTAACGTTGCTTTTTAAGCGCCTGCTTAAAAGTTTTTTGACCGGCTTGCCCGATGCGGCGTTTCTTTTTAGCTTTGAATAATGGTTAAAATAGGACGAATAAATAAATCTTTCCACTTTGCCCATATCTGCCGTGCGGACGAGCTTATACCTTTCCTCTATAGGATAATACTTGGATATTATCCTGAAAACTTCCTTATCGTAAATAAAACTCGTCAAATCGTCTTTACTTAAGGGAAATTTTAATCCCTTTTGGCGAACATAATCGAAAAGAGCTTTAGCGTTTTTCATATTACCGTTAAATTTTATTGTTAACTTTGCTTTCTATCAACTCGAACACGTCGTAAAAATAAGGAGCGGGAGCAGACCTTATTATATCCAAAAGGAAAATAACGCTATCCTTATCCTTATGACTTGATTTTGCGAGCCGCAGTTTAAGGGCGAGCAGTTTGCCCGGCAAATCGTATTTAATGACTTCGTTAAGTTTTATGTCGCCGTCTTGCAATATAACGAGAGCCGATGCTATAACGTTACAAACTTCTACCGCCGTGAAAGCAAGATACGAATTTTCGAAAATTCCTACGTTGCGGTCTATGAACGTATCGAAAATCTCCGCGAATATTTTGTTCGTAAAAATATTTTTTTCTTCCTGCATATTGCCTCCGTTTTTTTAAGCCGCATAGTATAAACTTTGTTTATCTACAAAGGTAATTAAGCCGTAATTTTAGTCAAAAATATATCCCGACGGGTTGTAAACGTCGGGATATAACCGCTAAAACGGAATGTCGTCCTCTTGAACGTCCGCCGGCGGTTCGGCATTGGTTTCAACCGGTTCGTTTATATCGGGTTCGGATTCGGATTCGTCTTTTTTAGAACCTAAAAACTGGACTAACCTGCCGATAACTTTCGTGGAATAACGCTCTATACCGTCTTTATCGGTATATTTTTCGAGATTCAACTCTCCTTCCACGTAAACCTGTTTGCCTTTTAATAAATACTTATGTAAAGACTCTGCGGTTTTGCCGAATAAAACGATTTTAACCCAAGTCGTCTTTTCCTGCTTCTCGCCGTTTTGGTTTTTATAAACCTTATTAACCGCAAGGGAAAAGGACGATACCGGAATGCCGCTTGCGGAATATTTCATTTCCGCGTCCTTGCCTATGTTGCCTATTAATAAAACTTTGTTTAAATTAGCCATTTTTTTATCTCCTTATTAAATTAAAAAGGCACCGGCGATATTTTCGGCGATGCCTTCAGCAAATAAAAATTAAAAACTATAAGCCAAACCTAAAGAATAGTTTAAGCCGTTCGTCATAGACGCGGGTTCGTATAATCCGGCTTCGTTGGCTTCGGATTTGCCGAAATAGGTCTTTAAATACTTAACGCCTGCCGTAATATGGAAAGGCGAGCCCGCTATATCGTAATCGAGACCCAACCCTACCGTATAAACGGGTCTGTTTCCGAGATTAAAAGTCATAGCCGGATAACCTGAAACGTTATAAGCGTTTAAAGTATTCCCGAGCATACGGGAATACTGAACCCTGCCTTTTATTACCAAAGCGTTATTAACGGCATATTCGCCTATTAATCCTAAACCTAAAGCGTCGTAGGAATATATCTCCTGATAACCAAGATACTTTACTCCTCCTGCATAACCGTTGCCTATGTTCCTGTCCCATTTTTCGTAATTATAGGCAAGATATGGAATAAGCATGGTTTTTGAGTTTAAGATAAAGCCCTTTCCTACCCTTGAGGAAACGCCCAAGATATTGGAATCGTCCGTAGCGTTTACCCCATCCGCTCCGTCGGTATAATTAAAACTGCCTGACTGGTTGGTATAGGCGATATGTTCGTAAACGAAAGGAACGGAAAAAAAGTTTCCCATACCGCTTAAGGACAAACCTATTCCTGAAATTCCGCCGGACTCGTTGTCTCCTATCCTCTCGGCATAATAACGGGAAAGGTAATCGTAAGAGACGCCTACTTCGTTATTTGCGTTTATAAGCGTCCTTACGGTATCGTTTCGTTTATGCGGCTTAATCAGTCCGCCGAACAGGTTATTTCCTCCGGCGTAACTTAAGGCTGGGCTTAAAATTAAAGCTAAAGCCAAAACAAATAAAAGCAATTTCTTTTTCATAAAAATATCCTCCTTAATTAACTAATTTTTTAAACGATTTTCCTGCTTTAAATTTCGGAACTTTAACGGCTGGAAGTTTCATCTTTTCCTTTGTTTGAGGATTAACGCCTACCCTTTCCGCCCTTCTTCCGAGCTTAAACGTTCCGAAACCGACGAGCCTGACTTCTTCGCCCTTTTTAACCGCTTCCCTGACGGATATCAAAAACTCTCCGAGAGCCGCATTGGCTTTGTTAAAAGGCAAAGAAGTTTTGTCGGCTATTATTTGAGCCAACTCTTTTCTGTTCATAAAATACCTCCACGAAATAAAAATTGTTTCTTAATGCAACGGCATATTGTGAAAACTCGACAATACCAAAGCGATAACGGCAAGCATCGCCACCATGCCTAAAAGAGCGAAAGTAAATATTTTGGTTTGCTGTTTGAAATGGGTGAAGATATCTTCGAGACCTTTTTCGACTCCTTCTTCTATCGCTTCGGACAATATTTTTTTATCAGCCCAAACGGTAACATCCGCTCTATAGTCAGGGTTGGGAGCTTCCACGTGCGCCTCTCCGATAAATTCTAAAGCTTTGTCGTCGTGATTTTCTTCCATATAGCACCTCCTTGAAATTAAATTAGTTTTTTTCCGGCTTAAAAATTAAACCTTAAAACACCGCTCCGCCTAAGCTCGTCGCTATGCCCGTAGCTATCGCGGGAACGGTAAAAATTGCGCCGGCTATGATTAGCGAGATGAATAAAGCCATTGCGCCTTTCGATAATGCCGTAAAAATTCCGGTTAAAACGATAGCTATAGCGGCGAGTATGCCCGGAACTCCCATAATCCAGCCCGTAACGAGCGTCAGTATCGGCGTAAACTCCGAACCGTTTGACGTGCTTGCGTGGGCGTAAGCGGACGTCAAAACTACGGAAAGGATAGCCAGCGCAATAGGTAAAAACCTTGCGTTGACTATTAAGGCGGATTTTAATCTTTCCGGCTTAATTTTTAAACTTGCCTCCTTAAAATAATTTTTAAAGCGTTCTTTGAGCATATAATACCTCCTTTTTAAATGTTTGTATTATTATTATAACAAGTTAGGTATTATGTCAAGAAAAAAATTAAAAATTATTTTTTAATCTAATAAGTTCGGATAAATTGTCGCTTTTAGAGCCGCTTTTTTCGGACTCTTTAACGTCCTTGAACTCAAGCTTTATTTCGCCGGAAATATATCTTATTATGTTTTTCTTAAGTTCTTTTTTGCCGGAAAAAGAAATAAAATCGTCGGCAAGCTTCTGGATAAAAAGCTTTTTAAATCCGTGCGGCATTTGGGCTTTTTTATTCGAAAACAGATCCGCTATGCCGCCGTCGAGATTTACGCTTATCCTGTAATGTTTATCGTTCACTTTAGCTCCTTATATTATAAAATTTAGGTTTACACGCATTTAAGGATATTAATCATCTTTGATAAAAGAGAGACCAAAATAAATGGTAATAGGCAAAAAAATAATCAATAAATCATCAACCCAAAGCGGCATTATAGGAGCTTCGCATACAAAAATAAATAATGCCGCAGCTTCAAGCGGCACAGCGCAAAAAATTAATAAAACTCCGCATATTTCTTTAATCTTTTTGAAATTGACCATTGCTCTTTTCTCCTCTTCTTTAAACCGCCTGCAAAAATCCGATAACGTTCGCATACTCCGGTTTGTCGGGAACGGTTGCATTATAGCGGTTTTTTATATCTTCGGGAATATAATAAGCTCCCCCGCCGGCGATAATGAAATTGTCTGTTTTATCGATTATATTTTTTATTTCCGGAAGCGTAAGCACGGCGTTGATTATCGTATCGGCGTAATCTTGTTTTATATCGGAGATAAATTCGGACAAATCTACTTCCTGCCTGTGGATTTTCGCTTTTTTATCCTGCAAATATTTATTTGCCTCGAGTTCTGGTATAAACATGCCGTTAAACTTGGAACTTAAATATTGGGATATATTATTTGCGAGGATACAAGTTCCAATTCCCGGAATTCCTTTGGAATAATCCCTGCTGGGAGAACCGTTTTTAACGGCGAATATATCGACGGTATTGTATCCAATATCGATTATGACGGCGTTGTCCGTCTTGCCGGCGGAAATCCATATGCCCATTCCCTGAGGAAAAACCATGACTTCTTGGGAGCAAATCTCTCCGTTTACAATAAATTTGGAGACGGCGTTTTTAAGGTTAGATTCTTTCTCTTTGTATTCGCTAATCGACAAAGATACGCAAATCAAATCGGGTCTTATGTTTTCTTTTTCGAAAATATGGAATAAAAGCAACGGCGAATACTTGGTTAAGAATTCGTCGGTTCTCGTAGAAATATTATGGTTTCCGTAAATATCGCCGACGTTATACTTGTTTCCGTTATAATCGTAGCTTTTAGATTCTCCGATAAAGTCGGCGGTTCCGGCTTTGGAAATTATAGACGGGAATTTGGACGATACGTCGCCGGTAGCGTATTTGGTATAGCTATAACCTATGTCCGTCGATAAAATGTTTTTTTCTAATTCCATTGATTGATACCTCCGTAAAAGTTAAGGTTGCATTAATTTTATTTGATAAATTATTAATCCAATAAAAATAATTGTAAGAACAATCGAAAATATAAGGAAACCCACGGTAAATGATTCTCCACTAAAATAATCGAAAAAATTTATGAAAAACTCTATAAAACCGGATTCTTTAAATATTTTCCAAAGCAAAATTACCGCAATTAAAAATAAAACTACAATTCCAAGAACTTCGAATACGGTCAACATTATAACCTCCTTCAATCCCCAATCGATAATATCCAACTCATAATTAATCCCCCATTGCAAAATCCGACAACCGCTCCGTCCCAGTTAAATGGACTGCCCCATAATCGTCCTGTAAGTATGCTATGAGAGTATAAGGGCGCACCGATAAATCCTAAGCCAATAGCAAAAAAAATAGGAACCCCTAAAACAAAAAAAATCAGTGAGAATATCTTTAAAACTAATAATGATATTTCAATTAACTCCTTAATTTTCATAGTCTTCTCCTTATAAAAAATTTAAATACACTTAAATGTAATTAAAAACGCCTAAATGTAATTTTACTTTTAACTACTTTCGACTACATTTAATTACATTCAGCATTTTTAATTACTGATAGTATTATTATTATAATATGTTTGATTAAATGTCAAGGGAAAAATTCAAAAAAAATATTTTAGAAAATTAAAAATATAGCCACATTTTTAGCGTGTTTGACAGCAATTTGTAACGCATTTGTAATAAAAATTTAACCGCCTTGTAATAAAATCGTCATAATCCTGTAATATTTTTTTGATATAATCGTCATATCTTAATTATAGGAGTGTTATGTTGATGTTAATTATCGAATTAATTTTTGCGACGGCAGAAATATTTTTTCTGGTTTATCTTATCCGTAAAGGAAAGGCGGCAGCTAAAGAAATGCGGAAATTAAAATTGGAAAGACGGTCGGTTATGAATTTAAAAGAAATGCTCGAAGAAGATTTTATACCGGAAATAGAAGCGGCAAAAAACAAAATTATCGACGAGTTTTCGCAAGGATTATATAATTATCATTTATCGCGGAAGGAAGATAAATTTAAGTGCTAACGAGCCAGCGAGTGCTGTCTATTGCGCTCGCCAAAGGCTTGATAATATATTATTATTTATATAACACTAAATATTAAAAGTCAAGCCACTATTTTTTAATAGCGGCTCTTTATTGTTCAAGGGCTATTTATTTATTTTTATTTAATCTTACTTGCCAATGGTCTATTAATTTTTATCTTTTTCTAATATCTTTAGCAATTCTCTTGTATATTTTGTATCAATTTTTTCAACAAATGGGTCTGAAGTTAACATGTAGGTGCCTTTTTGTAAAACTTGTAAAGCCGTTATAGGGGTTATTTTAAAATAAGAAGTATCATTTAATGTATTATAAGCTGAACTTCTTGATAGGCAAGTTATGTTCGGATTTATATTTTTATCAGTTAATAAAACTAAAGCGGTTCTATATTCCATTTTAGCTGTAGCTATATAAAGAGCCGTTTCATAATGTTGTCCTTGACTATTTATATTATTATATATATTATTTAACGTTAATAATCTTTTGACAAAATTGGCAAAGGCTCTCTCGTGAAAAATAAGAGGTCTTTGAATAAAACCGTATTCATAACGATAACGATAATTTTTTCTTTGCAGACTATATTTATAAAAATAAAATTTACATAGTTCTGCTTTTTGTTTTACTATTTTATTATTTTTAAGCAGATATTGATAATGTGTACATTTTATGCCTGGTTGTCCTTTATAGCTTTTTAAAGAATTCGAAGTCATTTGTCTAATTAAAAACGTAATCGAAGGATCGCCCCTGTAATTTCTCAAAAGTTCCCTCAAATCATGCATTGAAAAATTTTTATGTTTTGTAAATACTAAATATGACAAAACTTTTAACTCTCCCACTGAAACAGGTTTTGAGACTATTTTATTAACGGAGACAGCATTAGCCGAAACTGTAAAACATAAAATTAAAATTAATGCTATTAAAATACTTATTTTTTTCATGATTTTTATCACCTATTTATTTTTATAAAATGTTTTACAAACAAATTAAGCAATGTATTAAAATCCTTTAAATTACCAGACGAGACCATATCGGTTAATCCCTGAATTGTGCTAAATACTCTTGCGCCTGGAAGCGTAATATATGAAACGAATGCTGATGTTAGATTCACTGTCGAGGCGTTCAAGAAACCGTTTTGTTTTAGCATAAAAACAAGCTGATTTTGCAATTGCGTCGAAAACAAAGATTGGGTAATCATAAAATTACCCCCGCTTATGGGATTACCAGCCAATGTAAAAGAACTACCCGAATAAGTGTTGTATCCATTTACATCGTGGTCGTTATACTCCATTTCGCAACCATTATGTCTTGAACAATAATTATTTATAATAGTAATTGCCTTATATCTATTATTACCTAATAATGCTTTTTCTCTTGCCTTTGCTAATAATGCTTTTTCTCTTGCCTTTGCCTTTGCTAATAATGCTTTTTCTCTTGCCTTTGCTAATAATATTGTAGGCAAATATTTAACGTAGTAATTATGAAAATTTTTATTATCTTTTATAATTTTTATATAATCAGACAATCTACTAATATACTCATTTTTAGGAAGTTCATATTCAAAAAAGTTTTGTATTTCGGCTTTTTCTAGCCAAAAATGATAATCTAACCAAAAATGAAAACCAAACCAAGAAGAATAAGAAGGTTTATCTATTCTTATTCTATGTATATACGAAGCCAAAATTTCCTCATATTTGATTGAATATATTCTATTTGGGTGTTTCAACATTTTTTTTGCCATATCATAAGTAAACTTATGTTTTACCGAAAAATTATTATGCCATGCATAGTATATTTCACAACCATAAGACAGAGACATTCTAGTAACTTTGTTGTGAAATATATACGTCTCACAACTAGAAGGAATACTTAAATTATATTCATAATAAGCAAAAGATTGATTTGTAAATCCTAAAATTAAAATTAATGCTATTAAAAAACTTATTTTTTTCATGATTAATTCACCTTTATTTATTGATTTTTATCAAATGTCTTACAAACAAATTAACTAATTCGTTAAAATCTTTTAAATCGCCTGTTGAAACCATATCGGTTAGTCCCTGGATTGTATTTAATATATTTTTATTGAATGGTTTTATACCCATCATCTTATATGCATAATACAAATCATTTTTTTTAACTTGTGGCTGTGTAATAT
The DNA here is from genome assembly GCA_021798875.1 of bacterium. Lineage (GTDB taxonomy): Bacteria > SZUA-79 > SZUA-79 > Acidulodesulfobacterales > Acidulodesulfobacteraceae > Acidulodesulfobacterium_A. Next base: position 9,338 of record JAJZBN010000037.1, read on the forward strand.
ATGCAACAAACGAGGTTGTCAAATTCATTGTCGCGGCATTTGGAAAACCGTTTTGTTTTAACATAAAAACTAATTGATGTTGTAATTGTGTTGAAAATAATGATTTTGTAATTATAAAATCATTAGCGTGATGTAAAGAAACAGTTAATGTAAAATCGCCGCTCGTATAAATGGAATACCCACCACCCGCATAATTTTTTACAACTGTTTCTTGAGAGCTAACTTCGCACCCATTATGTCTTGAACAATAATTATTCATAATATTAATTGCTTTATATCTATTACTTGCTAATAATGCTTTTTTTCTTGCCTCCTTTGCTCTTGCCTTTGTCACTAACAACGGATATTTTGCCAAAAAACCTTTATAGATTTTCATTGTAGCCTCTCCTAACCAGTGAGATATTACGTATCCGTTTTGTGATATAAAAAATGTTTCAGGAATGTCGTTTACACCGCCATAATTGTTTATAACTCTAGAGGTTGCATAAACAACGGGATATGTAATATTATATCGTTTTAAAAATGACCTGACTCCTCTTAAATTGTTATTTACGTTTGCCTCAACTACAATAACTCCGTTTGCCTTTTCAGATTTATAAAATTTTTCCAATATTGACATTTCATTTTTACAAAGCGGAGACCAAGTCGCACAAAAATTTAATATAACTATGTGACCTTTAAAATTTCTCAGCCGAAAGTGTTTATAACCTGATAAAGCCGGATTTAATACCTTTAAATTAAAATCGTATTTGTTTCTGATACCGGCACTTGCTATCGGAACTCGCACAGCCATCGGTATTAATAATACAGCTAAAACTAAACTTAAAATTAATTTTTTCATTTTTAATTACCTCTATAATTTTAGCAAGTTAACCTTGCTAATTAATATTACTAAAATTTTGAAAGTTGCGCAAGTTTTTTGGATACTGCAATATTATTAATTGCAATAATTGGAAAGACTTCAAATACGATAAATACATATATAATACAAAAACAAGAGATTAAAAATTAAAGCAATAGTAAACTACCTAAAATAAAAATCAAAGGCTTTAAATCGTCGATTTGCTATATTAATTTTAATAGAATTTAAAAAAATTCATTAGAAAAAGTTATCCACAGCTAAATTTTTAACGATTTATCAACAGCGGAAAAGCATACTGTTGATAAACCTAAATTTACCTGACCGATTTATAGACAGCTTTTTCAACAGCAAAAAGCCGTTGTTGAAAAGACTATCGATAAACCTTGACCAACTTTTACTGCGGCGATGAATATTTTTAATTTACAAACAAAAAATATGATATAATTTTTAAAAATTAACCAATAAAAAATCAGACTGACACGAAATATCTAACGCTCCCAAAAAAAGGGATTATGTATTATGACTATAAAAAATGTAAATGGAGATGATGAACTTAACATTATTTATAATTATAGTGTTAATAAAGCTATTAATAATAATTCTTTCTTGACGAATGTTTCCAATATACATATATCTAAATTAAAATAAATTATTGAAACAATTTTAGGATTAATTTAAAAATCTTTAAAATCAATAAATATTATAATGAATCTACAATTTAATACTTTTAATACCGAAAAAACACCTGAATTTTTTAATGAATTACTGAATGTAAAAGGTGAAGATAGTAGTTTTTTTAAAAAATTATATTCGTATATGTTTAACTTTTTCGGTTATGGTAATTTATTAGGGAAATACTGGTTCGTTGGCATAGAAGAAGGTGGTGGCTATAATTGTATTGATGAGCTTAAAAAAGGAATAAATATATGGCATACGCAGAAAATAGATTGTGATGGAACAACTTTAGACGCATATGAATATCAGAAAGAATATTTTGGAGAAGATAGCAAAGATTTCCAAAAATTATTTGGATTAAACAATGTGTCTCAGAGAACCTGGAAGCAGCTTATTAATATAATTCTTTCTTATAAAAATGAAAATAATGATATAAGTAAATATCAGCGCGAAAAATTAGGAAGGTTAGATGGAGAAAATTGCATTTTAAATTTGTTTCCGTTATCTTGTATCAATATAAATTCTTGGAATTATTGCTGTCTTTGCCCAGGTTTGAAATGCTTAAAAAATAGGAAAGAATACGAGGATAACATAAAAAAATATAGAATTAATAAGTTGAAGAAGCTAATAAATGATTATAAACCTGAATTAATTGTATTTTATTATAAAAATATTATTAATGAATTTTATGCAGACTTAGAGGAAAAGTATAACAATAATTTCCAAAATCTGTCGAGTAGTAAAAAATATAATATTTCCTTGAAGATGATAAATGGAACAAAATTAGCGGCGATTTGCCACCCTAGATCGGTAATGGGGGAAAAAGAAGAATATTTTAAGACTGTTGGAAGGTTGCTTAAAAATAATAAAATATTTATAAATTAATAACTAATTCTTATTCTTGCCCCATACGTCGTCAACTGCTTTTTTAAAGTTTCCGGCACTAAATGAGAATACCTTTTCGTCATCTGGGTCGTCCGATGTCCGAGAAGCTCTCCGGTAATAAACAAAGACGTCCCATTCATGACCATTTTTGAAGCATATACATGACGCAAGTCATGTATATGCATATCTTTGAAACCTGCGGCTTTACAGGCCGTATGAAAAGAACGCTTGAAATCGGTCAATTTAACGCCGTCTCTATTAAATACATATAAACAGTCTTGATTTTTATTTATACCGCTCAAAAGGTCTTTAAAGGGCTTGCTTATAGGAACATACCTGTCATACTTCGTTTTCGTCCCTTTAATTGCTATTATATTATTCTTTAAGTCAACGTCGTCCCATTTTAAATTAAGGGCTTCACCAGAAATAACTTTATGATTTATAATCGTGGATATTTTTGTTGTATTAGGCAATATTCTTGGCATATAAATAATTTGAAATTTGTAATATCCTTTGTGATTAACTCCACTGGATTGAGTAATTAATAAATACGGATAAGACATTGATTTTTTTGTCATTTGGTTTGAGCGCTTAGCAAATGCAGTTCCCATAAAACTTACCGTTAAAAAAAACATTGCTACTACCGTAAAAATAAAATAGTTTTTTCATAACTACCTCCTTAAGCTTAAGATTAATTTTACAAGATATAATTTGCAATTAAGGACTATTTTATTTGATTAAAATTTAAAATGCAAATCAAATAATGTTAAAAAAATCTTATTAACCTTATACTTAATAATAATTTTTAATTTTTGTAACACATTTGTAATAAAACCGTCATAATCCCGTAATATTTGATTGATATAATAGGCTTTAAGGTCACATTTTGTGACCTTAAACTAAAATCTGGGTATTGTATATGTTTATTGCGGAAATAATTTTATTAGTGGCGGAGATAATATTTCGGGTCTATCTTATCCAAAAAGGAAAGACGATATCGGAAGAAATGTGCAAATTAAAATCAGAAAGGCGGTCGGTTATGGATTTAAAACAAGCGTTGGAAGAAGATTTTATTCCTGAAATAGAAGCGGCAAAAAATAAAATCATAGACGAGTTTGCGCAAAGATTATATAATTATCATTTATATGATAAATAAAGTTAACGATTTGCTGAATAAAATCAAAGAACTTCCCGGACATAAAATCATTACGCTTACGGTAGAAGATTCAGATTTTATTTGCGAAATGAAAAACGAAAACTTTACCGATAATTCCGTTATCGCTTCTTTTGTGGCTAAATTAGTCCGCGGACTCGTTGTCGGGGGCGGGATGACCGTAATTCAAGTTTTAGATAGCAAAAAGTTGATATACGGGTTCGTATTGGGCGAAGATAAATGGTTTAGTATTCCCGCCGAAGATATGCAAAAAATTAGGGATATAAATCACGAAACCGGAGAGCCGTTGCCGGTCGAACCGGACGTAGATTTCTGCGATTTTTATTGATAAAAAATATTGAAATTTATTGCAAGTTTTTTTATAATCAAATTTTAATAAATCTAAAATACGGAGGAAGAGATGAAAAAATTTTTTACCTTATCTTTTTTAATTTTTGTTGCCGTCATATTTTCAGTTAGTTTATCAACGAAAACTTATGCGGGAGAATGTAGCAACCTTGCTAAAAAATCAATGTTTTATAGCCATTTAACAGTTAAATTACATCATAAAATTAATAATATGTCTCCTTTTTATGTACCTAAAGATGATAAAGAAGCTTTTGAAGGCATTATAAATGTTTTGATAGGAAAAGCCACACAAACACTTAATGCCGCTGCAGTTTGTTATGCTAAAAAATATGCTAATGGAGATAGAATACTGAATAGCTATTCTCCATTACAAAAAGCGATTGCTTATTATAAAAGAAATGGTGTGCGATCAGATACCTTTAAAATTAATTAATTTTTACTAAATATACCGTCAGTCGCTTAAGTGAATCTGACGCTAAATGACTATAACGCTTTTTATATGAAATATATTAAAAAAGAAACGGGTCATTCGATTTTAAAAGACTTTCTTTTAAGAATAGAGCGCGTAAACGAAGACGATTCCTTTATTTATAACGTAGAAAAAGTTATACTTTTCGGAAGTTTTCTGCGCGGCGAGGAAAAACCGGGCGATATCGATATAGCTATCAGCTTGGCGGCCGAAGAGCGAAATGCGGACATCCATGCGAAACTGGCCGAAAACCAAATAAGAGAAGCTATATACAATGGACACAGGTTTAATAATATATCCCAACGGCTTGGATGGCCGCAGGAAAAAGTTCTGCGGTTTTTAAGGGGCGGGCATAAAAGCTTAAGTCTTCACTTCGTCGGCGGCGAATATTCCGATTTTGAAAAAGAGATATTTATACCTAATGGTATTCCTTATAAAATTATTTTCCGCCATTCTTCTCCTTCTCATACTCCCTTATAATCTTTAACGCCCTTTCGTATTCTTCTCTTTTTAAATCTTTGCGATCTTCCTTGCCGAACGCCTTTTCTATTTCTTTTTTTAAAGAACTTGGCTTTAAATGAGCGTATCTCTGGGTCATGTTAGGCGTCCGGTGTCCAAGCAGTATTCCAGTTTTGTAAAGCGATACGTCGTTCATGGTAAGCGTGCTTGCAAATACGTGCCTTAAATCGTGGATATGCAAATCTTTAATTCCGGCGTTGCGGCAGGCGGTCTTAAAGGAACGCTTAAAATCGCCTATTTTAGCCCCGTTTTTATTAAATACGTATGAACAGTCGGGATTTCTTTCTATTCCCCTTAAAACGGCTTCAAGGGGGCTGGAAATAGGGATACGCCTGTCGTATCTGGTCTTAGTGGCTTTAACGGCGATAACGCCGTTCTTTAAGTCCACGTCGTCCCATTTAAGATTTAGAGCTTCGCCTTTGCGGCAACCCGTATATATCAAAAAAGATATTAAATCCTTAGTCAGTTTGTTGGTAGCTCCGTTAATGAGTTTCTCGATGTCATCGTCGGCTAATGTTTTAAGGCGGGATAGTTCGTTGAGTTTTTTAATGCCAGTGCAAGGGTTTTTGTCGAAATAGCCTTTTTCTATGCAGTAATTAAAAAAATGACTTAACGTACCTATTTCAAGATTAATAGTTTTATATGAAATTTCCGATTCTCTTTTGCCTAAATTTTTGGATTTTTTTGAAATTTCGATTTTTCTATTGAGTTGATATTCTTTTATATCGGAAGATTTAATAGTATCAATAATTTTATTTCCGAAAAAAGGTAAAAAATGTTTTGAATCAACATGTTTATTTTCCAATGTTCTTGGAGAATTTGCCAAAGATTTAATATAAATATCCCAAATATCTTTAAAATGATATTTAATATTTGACGGCAAGTCGTGCTTTTTACGGAGTATGTCGGTTTTTATCGTGCTTATTATCTGTTCGGCAAGTTTTTTATCGGCGGTCTTAGTAGTTCCTTTATACCGTTTGCCGTCAATCATTATATCGTAATAGTAATATTTGCCTCGAAGTCTTATATTATCCGACATTTTAACTCTCTTTTCTTATGGAATGTTTTGGGACAAATTTGGGACAAAAATCCTATAAAAATTATATAATTTATGCAAATTATAATCAATATAAAATTTCTTAAGGTAGTCTGGAAAGGCTTATTTACTGCGGTTTTAAGTGGTGGCGGTGCAGGGACTTGAACCCCGGACACTACGGATATGAGCCGTATGCTCTAACCGACTGAGCTACACCGCCAAGGTTTTAAGATTTAAATATTATAGCAATTATTCAAAATATGTTCAATAGATTAATTTTGCATTGATTAATTTTGCA
>JAJZBN010000038.1 GCA_021798875.1 bacterium
ATTTTTATATTTATCGCCGATTTTTTTTATTTTACGATATTTTTCTTCATATTTTTTTTTAAAATTATACCGGATATAATTAATTATTTCACTGCCGGATATAGTTTCGGTTTTCGGATTAAAAACGGCATTTATTTTAACGGTCTGCTTAGAAGATTTGTCGCCGTAAATATGAATTATTCTTGCGTATGCGCCGCTAGTGCCGCATAACAAACAAAAAACTGCTATCGCAGAACTTAACGTTAAAACTTTTATAAAATTTTTCATTGATTTAAACCGTAAACTTTTATAATATAATCATAGAAATATTTTACATCGTACTATTTTAATTTTACCTTAAATAGTTTAAAAATAAAGCGTTAAAATATTATGGACGTTACATTCAAACTCGCGGAAATTAATGGCGTAACACTTAATAGAATCGAAAAATACATAGACGAAAGAGGATGGCTTGCTGAACTTTACAGAAGCGACGAATTAGGCGAATCCGTTTTCCCTCAGATGTCTTACATATCTTTAACTATGCCGGGAGTGCAAAGAGGACCCCACGAGCACGTATATCAAACCGACTATTTTTGCTTTATAGGTCCTTCCGATTTTAAAATTATATTGTGGGACAACAGAAAGGATTCACCTACATATATGAATAAAATAATACTGTTTCTCGGAGAAAATAAGCCTTCAGCGCTGACGGTGCCCCCGGGCGTCGTTCACGCATATAAAAACGTAGGCGGCAAAAACGGCCTCGTTATTAATGCGGCAAATAAATTATTCGCCGGAAAAAATAAAAAAGAACCGGTGGATGAAATCAGACATGAATCCGACCCCAAAACTGTATTTATTTTCGATTAGTTAGATAAATATAGTTTGGATAATCTTTATGCTTTTATAAGTTTTGTATTTCTGTAATTTAATGCTTCCAATACTGAATCTGCATCTATTTTTTCTTTCATGTCAAGGTCGGCTATCGTCCTTGAAACGCGCAATATTCTATAGTAGCCCCTCGAAGAAATATTTAATCTTTTTACGGCGTTTTGAGCAAGATTAAGAGCTTCATTCGTTGCGTTAAAATACTTTTCTATATCTGCGCTTTTTACAGACGAGTTAAATCTGATGCCGGTATTTTTATATCTGCTCAACTGAATATTCCTGGTTTTTTCAATCAATTTTTTAATATCGGCGGAATCCGGCAAATCGGCTTTAACGGTTAATTCGTCTAAATCCGCAGGATAAACCTCTATAAATATGTCGAATCTGTCGAGAATAGGTCCCGATATTTTGGTATAAAATTTATAAATTTCGGCGCTTGAACATTTACACTCATGCTTTGCGTCGCCGTAATAGCCGCAAGGACAGGGATTCATTGCGGCGACAAGCATAAAATTACTGGGCAGAATTATAGAAAAACGGCTCCTCGATAAATTAATATATTTATCTTCCATAGGCTGACGTAATCCGTCTATGGTTTTCCTGTTAAGTTCGGAAAATTCGTCTATAAAAAGAACTCCGTTATGCGCAAGGCTTATGTCGCCGGGCAGAGGGTTTGAACCGCCGCCGCCTATTAATCCGGCAAGTGATACCGTATGATGCACTGCAATAAAAGGTCTTCTTAATATAAGCCCGCTTTCCTCGCAGTCGTTTTTTTTATTTTTATTTGAAAAACTGTATATATTGGACGTCTCTAACGATTCTTCAAGCGATAAGCCGGGTTGTATCCCCTCTATACTGTGCGCAAGCATAGTTTTTCCGCTTCCCGGAGGTCCGACCATTAATATGTTATGGTGCCCTGCTACTGCGGTTAAAACGGCTCTTTTAGCAAGTTTCTGCCCCTTTATTTCAGCAAAATCGACATACTCCCCCCTCTCTTTTTTAACGAGGTTTGAGTTTTCGATAATATTTTGAAAGTATAGATTTTCTTCATTATCGCTAACATCATATTTGCCGTTTTCGTTATTTTCGTAATTTATATTTATCTTATTATTAAAATAAACCTGAGATTCTTTTTCTTCTCTTTTAAAATAACCGATTTCTCCCGAAATAAACATACATAATTCTTTTAAATCACCGAATGCTGCAAAATCAACCCCGAGGAATTTTGCCGAGTTTATATTTTCATATGGAATAATTAACTTTTTATTTATTTTTTTAGCTAGTATTCCAAGTGCAATTATGCCGTTAATCTTTTTTATTTTTCCGTTTAAAGACAGTTCTCCGGCAATTATATAATCGTTGAGGTTTAAAGCGCATTTAAGGAGTCGTGCGGAAATTAAAATGCCTATGGCAAGCGGCAGGTCGAATATCGGACCTTCTTTTCTTATATCGGCAGGGGCAAGGTTTATAGTTATTTTTTTAACCGGATATTCAAAACCTGAATTTTTTATCGCGGCTCTTACTCTGTCCTTGGCCTCTTTAGTTGAAACATCGGGCAATCCTACTATCATAATGCCGGGTATGCCGCCCGATATAAAAACTTCTACGTTTACCGGAACGGCTTCTATTCCGATGAAAGTCGCGCTGTTTAAGGCTATTATCATAATCCAAAACCTCTTTTTATAATAAAAATTATTAAAAACCTTTCTTATTTATTATAAAAAGAAATTATTTCAGGATTATGACAAATATATTACGATTGCGTTAAATTTTTGTTACGATTGCGTTACAATATCTTATAATCTCCAGCCTTTATCTAATGCAAGCCTGCTTATTTCGGATAAAACGTCCGCAACGTTTTTTAAATCTTTTAAAAGAGTCGAAGAAATAATATAATCAAAAGCATCTTCGTAGAATTCTTTAAAATCTCCGATTATATTCATCGAACCTTCAAAATCGGTTCCGGGAAGAAAAAGGTAAACAAAATCGTTTTTAACCGATACTACGTCGGAATCTCTTAATACGCCGCTCAAAGTTTTTATAAAATCGCCGTTGTATTTTTTTATATTTAAAATCACGATAGACACATAATCTATTGCCGTTAAATCTTCCGCAAGCCTGAGCTCTCTCCGTATCCTTTTCATATTGCAGACCGAATGGTCGAAAACCGGTTCAAAATATTCAAACGGGAAAAATTTAGCCATAACAGCCTCCGCTATTATTTTTATTATTATATATTGCCGACAATGACAAATTATTATTGCATATCAGAAATTCCAAATATGAATTTAAAATATATATAAGAATATGTAAATATTATATCAGAAAAAATAAGCTAAGAGTGTTTTTTCGGAAACGCCCCCGCCTTCTATTCTCCAGACCGGCTTTTCCACGACTAAAGCCGATAATGCAATCTTCTTTTTATTGGCTTCGCCGAAACCCGCAAACCATTGGTATAAACCGGCAGGATTATTTCCGGATATAGTTCCCGTTTTTCCTCCGGTAACAACGCCTGGAAGCATATAACTGCCGTTATAGCTATAGAAATCGGAATGCGCTATCCCTTTAGTTACCGTTGCTATCATCATCTGTTTTAAAACATATGCGGTTTTTGCGGTAACGGGATAGCCTATGACTTTAATACCTTTATGTTTATAAATAATTTTGCCCGCTGCCGACATAATTTCCTTTATTATATAAGGCTCTATTAATCTGCCTCCGTTTATAGCCGTACCCGCAATCATTGCCGCCTGAATCGGCGTTATCTTAACGTTTTCAAAACCGGCGCCGGTAAGTTCCAACTGATAAAATTTTCTGGGTATATATGCCTTGCTTTCCTGTAAATTTAATATAAAAGGTATTTTTTTGTTGAAATTAAATTTATCGAAATAATGGGACAAAAGTTTTCTTCCTACATAATATCCCGCAATTTTTCCAAAAGCTACGTCGCATGATTTAGCAAAAGCCTCTTTAAAAGATATATCGTTAGAACCGGTTCCTATATTTTGCTCCCAGTTTGTTTTATCGGTTCCGTAAAGCGTGCCGTTAAAACAGATATTAAATCCCGGATAAAAACCTTTGGATTCGATAGCCGCAGTAGCCGTAATTATTTTAGCAATTGATCCGGGGGGATATGCTATGAGCGGCGAAATCTCGGCTGATTTCTTTTTATTATCGGCATAAGAAGCAAAACCCAATACTGCGCCCGTTTCCGGATTTACGGCCGCAAGCACCCCGTAAGGCACTGCATATTCCTTAAATACTTTTTCGGCTTCTTCCTGAACGGACGGATCTATGGTATATACTACGGTATAATTTCCTATTTTTTGAATATATCGTCCGTTTTTAATCGTTTTAAAAACCGGATTATGATACTTAAAATACCGCTTAAGAGATTTTAGCGAATTTACTTCGCCGGAACTAAAACCGTTAAATCCAGGTTTTTTTGAAACGGCGGAAGCCTTAATAAATTTTATAGGTCTTATGCCGGTTCCAAGCACCGGTTTATTCTTTGATAAGAAAAAATGCCTGCCGTAATAATAGAACTTAACGAAACCGTATAAAAAAACGCCGACGAGCATTAGCAGCGCTATATACTTGGCAAAATAAACAAACCTATTTTTCTTATTTTTTCTTTTATTAAGGGTCTTCTGGTATGATTTCCAGTCTTTAATTCTTTCCATCCTTTATTGCTTTATTTATTTTGAATTTTTACCGCCGACTATAATGGACGGAATTCTTAACGTAGGTTGAGCATCCGCTACGGGGGCTCCCTGACCGTCTTTACCGCATGTTCCTATGCCGAAACCCAAGTCGTTTCCCACCATATCTATATTTTTTAGTATTTCCGGGCCGTTGCCTATTAGCGTCGCGCCGCTGACGGCTTCCTGAACTATGCCCTTTTTAATAATATATCCCTCCATAACGTCGAATACAAAATCTCCGGTGACGGTATTAACCTGTCCGCCTCCCATTTTTTTAACGAATAACCCATTCTCTGCGCTCTTTATAATATCTTCCGGATTAGTTTTACCGGACGCAATCATCGTATTAGACATCCTGACTATCGGAATATGTTCGTAAGACTGCCTTCTTCCGTTGCCCGTTAATTCGTAGCCGTATTTAACGTAAGACAATCTGTCGGACATATATTTTTTTAAAACTCCGTCTTGAACTAGAATATTCTTTCTTGAGCAAGTCCCTTCGTCGTCAAATCTGTAAAAACCTCTTTTTCCGACCAACGAAGAGTCGTCTATTACGGTTATAAGATTTGAAGCTACCTGTTCGCCTATCTTGTCGGAATATACGCTTAAACCGTTTCCGGCGATATCAGCTTCCAAACCGTGACCTATTGCCTCATGTATCATGGTTCCGCCTGCTTCGCTGGATAACACTACCGTCATAGGACCGGAAGGGGCAAAAGGAGCCGAAAGCTGAGACAAGGCTCTGTCTAAAGCTTTTTTTGCTATATATGCCGGATCGTTAACGTCAAAAAATTCAAAACCTATAAATCCGCCTGCAGATTCATAACCGACCTCGGTTTTCTTGCCGTCCGAAACTACTATATTGACTAAAAAAGCTAAATTTTCCCTGCAGTCTTTAACTAAATCGCCTTCGGAATTAACTATTAATACGTCCTGTTTATAATCGGAATAGGTAATATTGACTTGTACGACTTTTTTATCGTAATTCCAAGAGTAGTCCACGACAGGAGAAATTTTACTCAACTTTTCGTCTATAGAAACTTCGGTAACGTCTTTTATTATATTAAAATCTATTTTCGGCTTTTTTTCATTAAAATTTAAAACTAAATTGTCCGAATCTTTACTCCTTTCGTTTCCTTGATTATTTTTTATATCGCTTAAAGCCGCTTTTTTTAACTGAGAAGCGATATTTAATAAATTTGCTTCTTCGATATTATTCGTATATGCGTAATATGTTTTTTTATTAGATATTAACCTTATACCTGCACCCAGAATCAAACCTTTTATTGCTTTTTCAAGCCTTTTGCCTTCATTGGATAAAACAGTTGAAACTTTATTTTCTATAAATACGTCTATGAAATCATCGCCGCCTATGCGCGCATTGCTTATAACGTCTTTAAAATTAATATCTTCTATATTCATTTTATTTTTCCCCTGCTAAAATATATTTTTATACATATATAATAGCAGAAAAAACCTTGCCCGACAAGGAAAAACGTAAAAAAACGGCATTTAAATAACGTATAAAATTGACTTTCGGCAAAATTTTACTTAAAATAAATCTATGGAAGATACCTATTTATATATAAATCTTAATAACCTCTTAAACAATCTTAACTTTCTTAAAAACCATACATCTTCAAAGGATAAAAAGATTATCGCCGTTATTAAATCCGATGCTTACGGACACGGACTTTTACCTGTTGCCGAATCACTTTTCAAAAACGGGATAGATTTTTTCGGGATTATAGGATTAGAGGAAGCCGAAAATATCTTAAAAAAAATACCGGCCGCAAAACTCCTTATGCTGAAAGGAATTAATTTGAAAAATTTAGAAGCGGCAAGCGCTTTAAATTTAAGCATAGGAGTATATAGCTTGGATTATCTAAAAGAATTATTAGATAAAATGAAATTTTCCAAAATAAATAAAACTCTAAATTTGCATTTAAAATTCGATTCTGGAATGAACAGGCTGGGACTTGGCGAAACGGATATTGAGGGGGCTGCGCGCATTATTGGCGACAACAAGAAATATTTCAACCTTGAAGGCTTGTTCAGCCATTTATCTTCCGGAAACGACTCAGAATACGCTAATTATCAAATAAATAATTTTAAAAAAATATTTTCGGTTATGAAAAAATATAAAATAACCCCTCAATACATGCACATAAGCGCCAGTTCGTCTATTTTAAACGGCAGTTTGTCGGACGACTGCTCAAATGCGGTCAGGCCGGGAATTTTACTTTACGGATTTAATCCAAATAAAGAAATGAAATACGGTATAAATAATACTGCAACAGGCTCTGAATTTAAACTTGAACAGTTAATGACTTTGAAATCTAAAATATTACAAATTAAAAATATTAAAAAAGGCAGTTTCGTATCCTACAACAACACGTTCAGGGCTGACCGCGATATGACTATAGGGATAGTTTCCGCAGGTTACGACAACGGCATACCAAGGCTGTTATCCAACAAAGGCCGGTTTTTAATAAACGGCTCTTTTGCGCCTATAATAGGTATTGTTACGATGAATATGACCATAGTAGACGTTTCCGAGATAAAAAACGTTAAAGCCGGCAATGAAGTTATAATCACGGGCAAAGACGGTTTAAACGAAATTAAAATAGAAGAAATAGCCTATCTGTCGGAAACTATTCCATATGAAATATGCCTTAATTTTGGTAAATCCAACAAAAAAATTTACGTTTGAAATTTAAAAACCCGCCGAAAAGCGGGTTTTTAAGAAATCTTTATATTATTAATATTATCCGTAGGATATATTTAAACTGCGTTAACTTCTTTAACTCCGGGAATGCGTTCCTTAAGAAGGCGTTCAATTCCTCCTTTTAGGGTCATTATTGAGCCCATGCAGTGAGCGCAAGCACCTTTAAGTCTTACATCTACGGTTCCGTCGTCATGTATAGTCACTAACTCTACGTCTCCTCCGTCATACTGCAGCGAAGGCCTTATTTCGTCTATTACCTTTGATACTTCAGCTTTATCTAATGCCATATATCCTCCTCTTTATTTATTTTTTTTCGCTTTAACCGTCATATTTAAAATGCGGCGGTTTAAAGCATTCTCAATAAATATTATACATCTATATGTATTTAATGTCAATTATTTCAAACTCTTTAACGCCGTTAGGAACGTTAATTTTTGCTTCGTCGCCGATGCATTTGCCTATCAAAGCCTTAGCTATAGGCGAGCTTATAGAAATCTTGCCTTCTTTAATATTGGACTCGGCATCTCCTACTATCTTATATTTTACTTCCTTATCCATATTTAGGTCGAGCAAGGTAACGGTAGCGCCGAATACTATCTTTTCTTCGCATATTTTAGATACGTCGATAACCTGAGCCCTTGCAATTCGATCTTCAATCTCCATTATCTTGCCGTTTATAAAGCCCTGTTTGTCTTTAGCATATTGATATTCCGCATTTTCCGAAAGATCTCCGTGCGCCCTGGCCTCTTCTATAGCTTTTATATTTGCCGGTCTTTCTACCGACTTAAGTCTTTTCAGCTCTTTAACTAAATTTTCATGTCCCTCTTTAGTTATATAAAAGGCTTTTTCGTTGGCTGCCAAAATTATCACCTCCCGGATAAATTTTAATATTTATTTATATACCTTTATAATAATCCTGTAAAGCTTTAACGGAGATATTATTTTCCTTAAGGGCTTTAATAGCCATGCACGCAGCTTCTGCCCCGCGTATAGTCGTATAATACGGCAGTGAAAACTCTATTGCGCTTCTTCTTATAACATAAGAATCTTCTAAAGATTTTTGTCCCCGCGGCGTATTGATTATCATCGATATTTCCTTATTTTTAAGCGCATCTATGATATGCGGGCGCCCTTCTTTCACTTTGTTTATTTTTACGTTTTTAATGGCTACTCCGTCTAAATATTCCGATGTTCCTTTCGTCGCAAGTATATTGAGCCCCGCTTCCGTTAAAGATCTGCCCAGTTCTTTTAAATATTTTTTGTCTTCGTCTTTTACGCTTATAAGAACGTTTCCGGCAAGAGGCAGGTTTTGTCCGGCGGCTATCTGCGACTTTGCATAAGCCATTCCAAAACTTGTATCTATTCCCATAACTTCTCCCGTCGATCTCATTTCGGGGCCAAGCATAGGATCGACGTTAGAAAATTTAGAAAAAGGAAATACGGCTTCTTTTACGCAGTAATAATTAATATCGAAAGAACTGCCCAGATTAAAACTTTTAAGTTTTTCTCCTAGCATAATCCTGGTGGCTAATTTTGCTATCTGTACGCCGGTTGCCTTGCCTATAAACGGAACCGTTCTCGATGCCCTTGGATTTACTTCTATAATATATATTTTTTCGTTTTTTACCGCAAATTGAATATTAATAAGCCCGTTCACGTGAAATTCCCTGCATATAGTTTCGGTAATATCTTTAATTTTTTCGATAGATTTATTATCTAAAGAAAAAGACGGAAGCGAACATGCGCTGTCTCCCGAATGAACTCCCGCTTCTTCTATGTGTTCCATTATTCCGGCTATATAAACCGATTCTCCGTCGCTTAAAGCATCTACATCTATTTCTATAGCATCTTCTAAAAATTTGTCTATAAGTATCGGAAAAGAAACGTCCTGCTTAAATATCTTTTTAATATATTCCGAAAGTCCTTCCTCTCCGTAAATAACCTCCATAGCTCTCCCGCCAAGAACGTAAGACGGCCTCAGAAGAACCGGAAAACCGATAGATATTGCTTTGTCGAATATCTCTTCGCCGCTGAATGCCATAGAACTTTCGGGCTGCAATAAATTTAATTTATTTATTATATTTTTAAACTTTTCTCTGTCTTCCGCTATGTCTATATATTTATAAGGCGTCCCAAGAATTTTTATGCCTTGTGAATCAAATTTCTTTGCTAATTTAAGAGGCGTCTGTCCTCCGAACTGAAGTATAACGGGGGGATTATTTTCGACGTTACATACCGCTTCGGCATCTTCGAAAGTTAAAGGCTCGAAATAAAGTCTCGATGAAGTATCGTAATCGGTGGAAACAGTTTCCGGATTGCAGTTCAGCATTATAGAGGAAAATTTTTTCTCCTTTAGCGCAAGTGAGCAATGAACGCAACAGTAGTCGAATTCTATGCCCTGCCCTATTCTGTTAGGTCCGCTGCCCAAAATAACAACCTTGTCGTTATTAACCGGTTCTATCTCGTTAAATTTATCGTATGAAGAATACATATAAGGCGTAGCGGCTTCAAATTCCGCAGCGCAGGTATCGACCTTTTTAAAGACTCTTTTTATGCCCGCATCTTTTAAAATTCCGTAAATCGCATTTTCGGTTTCTTCGATTATTAAAAGAGCCTGGGGGTCTTTTTTTAAATATTCTTCCGGTAAAATATGTTTTCCGTCTTTTTTTCTTGCGATTAATTTAGCTATAATCCTGTTTGAAAAACCCATCTCCTTTGATTCTTTAAGCAGGCTCAAGTCTTTTAAAGGTTCTTCGGCAAAAAACAGCTTTTTTTCATGTTCTATTATTGATTCAATCTGTGCAAGAAACCACATATCTATTTTAGAAAATTCATTAATTTCTTTAGCCGAAAATCCTGCCCTTAATGCGTCCGCTATTAAAAAAAGTCTTCTAAAATCGTTATTTTTTATTAACGATTTAATTTCTTCATTAACGGCTTTCATATCCTGTTTTTCGTTTATTAAATCGTAAGAAAGGTCTAAACCGTAAAGCGATTCTATGCCGTAATATCCGTTTTCTAAAGACCTTGCCGCTTTTTGCAGGGATTCTACAAAGGTTCTTCCTATGGCCATTACTTCGCCTACGGATTTCATATGAGTGGTCAGCGTGCTGTCGGTTTGAGGAAATTTTTCAAAAGTAAAACGCGGTATTTTAGTCACTACATAGTCTATAGAAGGTTCAAAACACGCAAGCGTTTTTTTAGTTATATCGTTGGTAATTTCGTCTAACGTATATCCGACTGCAAGTTTTGCCGCAATTTTTGCGATGGCAAAACCTGTGGCTTTGGAAGCAAGGCTTGAACTTCTCGATACTCTTGGATTCATTTCTATTATAAAAACATCATCGGAATTTGGGTCTAAAGCAAACTGGATATTTGAGCCGCCGGTTTCTACGCCTATTTCGCTCATTATCTTTATGGAATAATCCCTTATTTTCTGAAGATCTCCGTCGCTTAAAGTTTGAACCGGCGCAATAGTAATGGAATCGCCGGTATGAATTCCCATAGGGTCAAGATTTTCTATAGAGCATATGATAATGGTATTCTTATTTTTATCGGTCATTACTTCAAGCTCTACTTCTTTAAATCCTATTACGGATTTTTCTATCAATATTTCGCTTATCGGACTTAAATTCAAACCGTTAGCGGCTATTTCGCCAAATTCGTATATGTTATAGGCTATTCCGCCGCCGCTTCCGCCGAGAGTAAAAGAAGGTCTTACGATTATGGGAAAACCTATGGTTTTTTGAACTTCATACGCTTCGTCCATATTTCTGGCGAAACCGCCCTGTAAAACAGGCACGCCGATTTTTTCCATGCTTTTCTTAAAATATTCCCTGTCTTCCGCTTTTTTAATAGCGTCAATATTTGCACCAAGGATATTTAATCCATATTTTTGTATGACTCCGGCGTCAAAAAGTTCCAGAGTTAAATTGAGTGCGGTCTGCCCTCCAAGCGTAGGCAATATACTGTCCGGCCTTTCTTTTTCTATGATTTTTTCTGCAAAATCCTTAGTGAGCGGTTCTATATAAGTTTTATAGGCGTTGTCGGGGTCGGTCATTATGGTTGCGGGATTTGAATTTACCAATATTACTTCGTATCCCTCCTCGGTAAGAGCTTTAGCTCCCTGCGTACCGGAATAATCAAACTCGGCGGCCTGTCCTATTACAATGGGTCCAGAACCTATTATTAGAATTCTTTTAATATCCGTTCTTTTAGGCATATAATTATTTTTTTAAGTTTTATTTTATATAGTTTAATATTTATCGTTTTGAAAAAAGCCGGTCAAATCATTTCTAATTAATGATTCTACAGCGGCCGAATATTCCCCGTCGGTAATCGGCATCGATATAGTATCGTCGTAATTTGCTTTATAAGCCGGAAAATACTGGCTCATAATACTTACCGGAACATCTATGCTAAGTTTTTCGGCTATAAATTTAAAAGAATCCTCGTAACCGCTTATTCCTTTTGGCAAAACAAGATGCCTTATTAAAAGTCCCGACATTGCAATACCGTTTTTTTTATTTATTCTTAACTCTTTAACCTGTTCATACATTATTTTTAAAGCCTTTCTGTTTACTTCTACGTAATTAGATATGCCTGAGTATTTTAAAGCATATCTGTCATCGGAATATTTAATGTCCGGAAGATATATATCTATTAAATTATCCAGCAAATCTAACAGTCTTTCGTCTTCATAGCCCGAACTGTTATAAACTATCGGTATCTTAAGCCCAATTTTTTTAGCCAAAAAAATCGATTCGGCGACAAAAGGCATATAATGGGCAGACGTTACGAGATTAATATTGTTAGCTCCCTTTTCCTGCAGCTTAACCATTTTTTCCGCAAATTCAGCCGTATCGCAATATGCTCCTACGCCGTATCTGCTTATAGGATAATTTTGACAAAATTTGCATTTTAACGAACATCCGCTAAAAAAAACCGTTCCCGAACCGGTTTTTCCAGATATAGGCGGTTCTTCCCCAAAATGAAGATTTATGCTTGCTATTTTAAGTTTATCTTCTCCGCCGCACAAACCTTTTTCGCCTTTTAACCTTTTTGCCCCGCATCGTCTAGGACATAATCGGCAATTTTCGGCTAACTCGTAAAGCGCATCGATTTTTGCTACAAAATCTGCGTTAGAAATATTAAGAAACGAGGGCTTCAACGAGTTAACACTATCTCTTATCCTAAACATATCGCTTTAAATTCGGAAAACAGATACCGCGAATCTCTCGGTCCGGGAGAACTTTCCGGATGATATTGAACGGAAAACGCCTTTAATTTTTCGTTCTTAATGCCTTCAACGGTATTGTCGTTCAAATTTATATGCGTCAAAACGGTATCCTTACCGGCTGATTTACCTTGAAAATCTACGCAAAAACCATGATTCTGGGAAGTAATTTCTACCTTGCCGTTTTTTAAATTTTTAACGGGCTGATTTATTCCGTGATGTCCAAATTTTAACTTATAAGTTTTAAAACCTAAAGACCTCGATAAAAGCTGATGTCCGAGGCATATTCCAAAAATAGGCTTTTCGCCCAGCAGGCCTTTAATAGTTTCAGCTTCTTCGGACATAGCTTGCGGATCGCCCGGGCCGTTTGACAGAAGAATTCCGTCAGGCTTGGTATCTAATATATCTTTTTTAGAAAAATTGTGGGGTACGACGGTAACGTCGGCTTTTATATCGTTTAAACATCTTATCGTATTAAGTTTAACTCCGTAATCGATAATCGTAACCCTGAATTCCGGAAAGTCCGTTTTATTTTCGTAAACCTTTTTGCATGAAACGTTTGAAACTAAATTTAAACCCTCCATTTTGGGCAAAGAACTTAATTTCTTTTTAATATAATCGATGCCAGCTTCTTTTGGAGCTATATATAAGTTAGACTGCCCTCCGTCTCTTATAGAAATAGTCAAATGTCTCGTATCTATTCCCGATATAACGGGAAAACCGTATGAATTTATGAATTCCGATAAACTTTTAACGGCACTGTAATGCGAATAATGATTAACGTAATTCTTTGTTACTAAACCTGAAACCCATACCTTATTGGACTCAAAATCAAACTCGTTTATTCCGTAATTGCCTATCATAGGATAGGTCATAACTACGACCTGTCCATTATAAGACGGGTCGGTAATCAATTCCTGATAACCGTTCATAGCGGTATTAAAGACGGCTTCGCCGCCGGATTCCAGAGGCTTCCCTTCGTAAAATCCTTCGTAAAAATCCCCGTTTTCAAACATCAATATCGCTCTTTCTTTTTTGAAAGTATTATTCATATTTAATTAATATTTTTATTTAATTTTCTTTTAAGATTTTACCGCCTGCTATCACAAAAGAGGATTTGCCTTTAAATTTTTCTCCTATAAAAGGCGAATTTTTACTTAAAGATTTAATTTCTCTTTCGGTAAACTGCCACTTTTTATTTAAATCGACTACTGTGATATCTCCTATATAACCGTTAGAAATCGAACCTCTTCCCGTTAGTTTTAAAATTTTCGCCGGATTTAAAGACATAAGCTCCGCAATTCTTATTAACGAAATTTTCTTATCGTGAAAAAGCCTTAAGGTTAACGGCAATGAAGTTTCTAAACCTATGATTCCGAAAGGAGCGGCATCCAAAGTGTCGTCCTTTTCGTCTTTACCGTGAGGAGCATGATCCGTGGCTATTACATCTATAGTTCCGTCCTGTATAGCTTCTATTACGGCTCTTTTATCCATTTCAGTCCTTAAAGGAGGATTCATTTTTGCGTTAGTATTATAATCAAGCAAAGATTCTTCGGTAAGAGAAAAATAATGGGGACAGGTTTCGCAAGTAACTTTTGCCCCTGTTTTTTTTGCCTGTTTTATAATGTTTATGGAACCTGCCGTAGAAACATGCGCAACGTGAAGTTTTACGCCGTAATATCCGGCAAGAATAACGTCTCTTGCGGTGCCTATATCTTCGGCGATACTAGGCATGCCGATAACGCCGAGCCGCTCCGACATAATCCCTTCGTTTATTACGCCTTTACCGCGCAATTTTATATCTTCGCTGTGCGATATAACGGGTAAATTAAAAGTATCGGCATATAATAACGCCCTGCTCATAAGTGCCGAATCCTCTACCGGATTGCCGTCGTCGCTAAGCGCTACCGCCCCGGCCTCTTTAAGTTTTCCTATATCGGCGAGTGAAGCGCCTTTAAGCCCTTTAGAAATAGCGCCTATAGGAAATAAATTTATTAAATCTAATTTTTTTGCCTTGCCTATTAAAAAACTTGTTACCTCTTCCGAATCGTTTGCAGGATTTGTGTTCGGCATACAGCATATAGATGTAAATCCTCCCGATATTGCCGCCTTCATTCCGGATTTTATCGTCTCTTTGTATTCGTAGCCGGGTTCCCTTAAATGAACGTGCATATCTATTAAACCGGGAAAAACTATTAAACCGTCGGCGGATACGGTTTTAACTACGCCTTTAGCGCCTGTCGGCTTTTTAACCGGCAAATCTTTTATTATTCCGTTTTCTATATAGATGTCTCTTTTGACTTCCGTTTTAGTCAAAGGGTCGATAACTATGCCGTTTTTTATTAAAAGTTTATCCATTAAGTTTCTGATATCCTATTAAAATATAAAGACATGCCATTCTCACGGCGACGCCGTTTTCAACCTGTTTAAATATATGGGTTTTATTTTCGTTTATTATACTGCCGGAAATTTCCACGTCTCTGTTTACAGGTCCGGGGTGAAGCACCATAACTTTTTTATCGGCCTTCGATAAAAGCTCAGGCGTCAACCTGAAAAAATTTCTGTATTCTTCTATTGACGGTATAAAATAATAACCGGCTCTTTCTTTCTGTATTCTCAACATTATTATAACGTCGGCATTTTTAACCGCTTCTTCCATGCTTTTCGAAATAAATACTTTGCCGCCGCCGTATTCCGTCATCCTCGGCAAAAGAGAACGCGGAGCATAAAGATAAATTTCGGCGCCTAACTTTGAAAATCCGTAAATATCCGACCGTGCGACTCTTGAGTGATAAATATCTCCGATTATAGCCACTTTAAGAGACTTAAAATCTTTTTTTGCTT
>JAJZBN010000039.1 GCA_021798875.1 bacterium
CAGAGAAAGAATTAAGGTTTGCAATCAGGGAAGGCGGACATACCGTAGGAGCAGGCGTTATAACAGAGGTTATCGAATAAAGTAACGGATGCAGTAATTTGGAAATATAACAAATAAAGAGGAAATAAATAAACAATGAGAGAAATAATAACGCTGGCATGCAATGAATGCAAGCAAAGAAACTATACAACCACTAAAAATAAAAAACTTTCTTCGGAAAAATTATCCGTAAAAAAATATTGCAAATTTTGTAAAACTCATACGGAGCACAAAGAAACAAAATAATACTTTACTTTTTATAAAGGCCAGTAGCTCTAACGGCTAGAGCATCGGACTCCAAATCCGAGGGCTGGGGGTTCGAATCCCTCCTGGCCTGCCAGTAAATCGGCAGACAAATATAATTTAATTGTGTAAAATAAAATTATCGGTATATTAAATATGAAAAGCAATCCAGTTTCTGATTTCATAAAAAAAAGCAAACAATATCTGCATGAAGTCAGGTCGGAATTGAACAAGATAGTATGGCCGGAAAGAGATAAAGCGACTAAAACTACTTACGTCGTATTAATTTTTATAGTACTTGTTACGGCTTTCCTAGGTTTAACCGATATATTTTTCTCAAAAATATTTTCGTATTTTTTTCAAATTTAATTAATCGTAATTATAAAATAAAAATAAATGACTAAAGAAGAAAAAGAAATATCGGAAGAAAATACGGCAAACGAAGCTGAAAATAATGCCGGAATTATCGAATCCGCCGAAGACGATTCTATTCCGAAAAAATGGTATGCGGTTCATACCTATTCGGGTTTTGAAGATAACGTTAAACTTGCGCTGGAAGATAGAATTGCTTCAAGCGGTTTAAAAAAATATTTCGGTGATATAATTGTTCCAAAAGAAGATATAATAGAAAAAACCGCAAAAGGCGGAAAGAAAAAAATAAAAAGAAAATTTTTCCCCGGTTATATTTTTATAAGAATGAACGTAAATACGGATTCATGGCATCTTCTTAAAGCGACCCCGAAAGTAACCGGTTTTGTAGGAGATCAGTTAAATCCTATGCCCGTGGACGAATCCGAAATGGGAAAAATAGTCGCCCAGATTACCGAAGGAGTCAAAAGACCTAAGGCAAAAATTGAGTTTTCTAAAGGAGACAGCGTTAAAATTACCGAAGGTCCTTTCTCAGGTTTTAACGGCATAATTAATGAAATTAAACCCGATAAAAGCAAATTGGAAGTTCTTGTATCTATATTCGGCAGAGCAACGCCGGTCGAGTTGGATTTCACTCAGGTCGAAAGAAATTAATTAAAATATAAACGAGACGGATTAATCCGTCTCTTAATAAAGAGGATAAATAATATGGCTGTAAAGAAAGTTCAAGCAATGGTTAAATTGCAGATTATCGGGGGCAAGGCAAATCCTGCTCCGCCCGTCGGACCTGCTTTAGGTCAGCACGGCGTTAATATAATGGAATTTTGCAAACAATTTAACGAACGCACCAAATCTCAGGAAGGAACGGTCATACCAGTCGTACTTACTGTTTATACAGACAGATCATTCGATTTTATTTTAAAAACTCCTCCCGCTTCCGTAATGTTAAAACAGGCCGCAGGTATAGAAAAAGGTTCGAAAGAGCCGAATAAAAATAAAGTTGCGGTTCTTAAAAGAGCTAAGGTGATGGAAATAGCAAAAATAAAAATGCCCGACCTTAATGCAAACGAAATAGCTCCGGCGATGAAGATTATCGAAGGAACGGCAAGAAGCATGGGAATAGATATTACCGATTAAAGATTTAATTAAAATCAAAGGAGATTATAAATAAATGAAAAGAGGAAAAAAATATACGGACGCATTAAAAAAAGCCGACTCAGACAATAAATATCTGACGTTGGACGATGCATTAAAAGTTGTAATCGAATCACACTATGCAAAATTCGACGAAGCGGTTGACGTAGCAATAAATCTTGGGATAGACGTCAAGAAGAACGACCAGCAGGTTAGAGGGGCAGTTCTTTTGCCTCACGGAACCGGAAAGACGGTTAAAATTTTAGTTTTCGCCAAGGGCGAAAAAGAGCGTGAAGCTCAGGCTGCAGGTGCTGACTATGTAGGACAGGACGATATGATTGCAAAAGTCCAGCAGGGTTTTATGGATTTCAACAGAGTCGTCGCAACGCCCGATATGATGGCAAGCGTTGGAAAACTTGGAAAAATATTGGGTCCAAGGGGTTTAATGCCGAATCCTAAAGTCGGAACTGTAACATTTGAGGTTGGTAAAATAGTTAAAGAATTAAAAGAAGGCAAGATAGAATTCAAAGCCGAAAAAAACGGCATAGTGCAGGCATCTATAGGCAAGGTATCTTTCGGTGCCGACAAGCTTAAGGAAAATTTTACTGCATTGCTCGAAGTAATTAACAGATTGAAACCTGCAGCAAGCAAGGGCGTGTACGTAAAAAAAGTTTCTTTATCTTCGACTATGGGTTTAGGAGTAAACGTGGATACTTTAAAACTTAGAATGATTTAAACATACAAAATAATAATTTAAAAAATTCTTTATCGTCAATGACGGCAGGTAAAACAAGTAAATCCAGCCCAGACATAAGAGCTAAATTTTCCTGATTTTCTTTTAAATTGCTCTTGGTTTGTTGACGTATTCAAGAAAATTTAAAAGAAAGGAGGGGATAAAAAATTGAAAAAAGAAAGAAAGAGTCAAGAAATTGAATTTCTAAAGCAAAGTCTTGAGTCTAACCAGGCGATATTTATCGGAAAATATCAAGGTTTGACTGTAGAGAAATTTGGTTTTTTAAGAAAACAGACGCGGGAAGCCGGTGCAACTTTAAAAGTTTTTAAAAATACTCTTAGCAAGATTGCATTCAAGGGAACGCATGTAGAATCTTTATCTGAATTCTTAAACGGACCTAATTTTTTGATATTTACTAACGAACCGCTTGCAAGTTCAAAAGTTCTGTCGAAATTTGCTAAGGAAAATCCTGATAATATCGAAATTAAAGCCGGCTATTATCAAAATATTCTTGATAAAGCCGCAATCAATACTCTTGCCACGCTGCCTTCCAAAGACGTCTTAATCGGAAGATTCATTTCTATTGTTAGGTCGCCGGAAGTACGCTTAGTATTTACCTTAAAAGCGCCTGTCGTGAATTTTGTAAGAACGTTGAAAGCGTTGGAAACAAAAAAAACTGCTGCGTAAATGCAGTAAATTTTAAAATAATTAATTCATTTTTCATTTAATCATTTAATATTAAATAATTATCGGAGGATAAAAAGAATGGCTATAACGAAAGAAGATGTTTTAAACTATATCGAAAACGTATCAATAATCGAATTGAACGAACTTATTAAATCTATAGAAGAAAAATTCGGAGTTAAAGCCGACCAGTTTGCAATGGCTGCGCCTGCAGGCGGAGGCTCGGCAGCGGCTGCCGCTCCGGCACAGGCTGAAGAAAAGACGGAATTCGACGTTGTTCTTGCAAATGCAGGTGCTAATAAAATTCAGGTTATTAAAGTAGTCAGAGAACTTACAAGTCTCGGATTAAAAGAAGCCAAAGATTTAGTCGACGGAGCTCCAAAACCAGTTAAAACCGGCGTCAATAAAGAAGATGCTCAAAAAATGAAAGCAAAATTAGAAGAGGTCGGCGCTACCGTTGAAGTAAAATAAATTAAAATATAGTCGTATTTAAGTTATAAAAAAACGGGAGTTTAAATTTAAATGTCAAAAGCAAAATCCGAAATAAATTCAGGAATAGGCAATCCCATTATATTAAGGAAGAATTTTTCTAAAATCAAGAAGGTTATTAATATCCCCAGCCTTCTTGAAGTCCAGAGAAATTCATACGAAAGATTTTTACAAAAAGAACTCTCTCAAGATAAAAGACTCAATTTCGGTCTTGAGGGAGTTTTTAAATCTGTATTTCCGATTGAAGGGCTAAATAAAAATTTTTCATTGGAATATAAAGGGTATACAATAGGAGACCCAAAATACAGTATATATGAATGCAAACAAAAAAGTCTTACTTACAGTGCTTCTTTAAAAGTTTTGTTCGATTTAATTACTTATGAAGTAGGAAACGGAACTAACGAAGCCGAAAGCACGCAAAGAGATATAAAAGATATCAAGGAGCAGGAAATATATTTCGGCGAAATTCCTTTAATGACAAATAACGGCTCTTTTATAATTAACGGTATAGAAAGAGTTATTGTAAGTCAGTTGCAAAGATCTCCAGGCGTATTTTACGACAGCGATAAAATTAGAAGCCACGCTCAGGGTAAAGCATTTTATACAGCCAGAATTATTCCTTATAGAGGCTCGTGGTTAGATTTTGAGTTCGACCAGAGAGATATGGTTTTTGTAAGGATAGACAGAAAAAGAAAACTCCCCGCAACTATACTTTTAAAAGCCGTCGGATACTCCAAAGAAGATATTTTGGCAAATTTTTACAAAATAGAAACATTCAAAATGGAAGGCGGTAAATATTTCAAAAAGACGCCTAAAGATTTTCTTGTATCTGCCAGAGCTTACGACGATATTATAGATCCAAAGACGAATGAAATTATAATTAAAAAAAATAGAAGGATAACAAGGCAGTTAATTAACAAACTCGAAGAATTGGGAATTGATTTTTTACCTTGCGACGAATCCGATATTATCGGCAAATATATTGCAGAAGATATAAAGGATGGCAAGGAAATTATCGCTAAATCGGTACAGCCTATAAATTCTGAGCTTTTAGAAACAATAAAAAGCGTAGGAATAAATGAAATTAAAGTTTATTACATCGATAATATAAACGTTTCATCTTCTATTCTAGAAACTTTACTGTCCGATAAAGTAAATACTAAAGATGAGGCTATAATAGATATATATAAAAGAATGAGGCCTGGAGAACCTCCTCATTTAACCTCTGCGACCTCATATTTCGAAAACCTATTTTTTAATTCCGAAAGATACGATCTGTCCGAAGTCGGAAGGCTAAAGATCAATAATAAGCTCAATTTAAATAAAAGCTTAAACGACAGAGTTTTATCGCCTGACGATATATTGAATGTTTTAAAATATTTAATGGAACTTAAGGACGGAAGGGGATCCGTCGACGATATAGACCATCTTGGCAACAGAAGGGTTAAATCCGTCGGCGAACTTTTGGAAAATCAATTCAGAATTGGTTTGGTAAGAATGGAAAGGGCAATAAAAGAGAGAATGACAGCCCAAAAATTAGATTCCATGATGCCTAATGACCTTATTAATCCTAAGCCCGTTAATTCATTAATGAAGGAATTTTTTGGAAGAAGTCAATTGTCGCAATTTATGGATCAAACCAATCCTCTTTCGGAAGTAACGCACAAAAGACGTCTTTCGGCTCTTGGGCCTGGTGGTTTAACAAGAGAGAGGGCTGGATTTGAAGTCAGAGACGTCCACCCCACGCATTACGGAAGAATATGTCCTATAGAAACCCCCGAAGGTCCGAATATAGGTTTGATAGCTTCGCTTTCTTCTTACGCGAGAGTAAATGAATACGGTTTCATCGAAACGCCTTATAGAAAAGTTAACGTAACGGGAGACAAAGCTCAAGTAACGGACGAAGTACATTTTTTGACGGCTATGGAAGAAGAAAAGTACGTTATAGCTCAGGCAAACGCCGAAATAGATAAAAACGGATATCTAAAGAACGAGCTGATTCCAGTGAGGCATAGCGGAGAAACCGTGATGGTTTATCCTAATGAAGTGGACTATATAGATGTTTCGCCGATGCAGCTTGTTTCCGTAGCTACTTCGCTTATACCTTTCTTGGAAAACGATGATGCAAACCGCGCACTTATGGGTTCCAACATGCAAAGACAGGCAGTTCCGTTGTTAATGCCCGACGCGCCTATAGTGGGCACCGGCATAGAAAGGATAGTAGCGCAAGATTCAGGAGTCAGTATTACTGCAAACCAATCCGGAAAAGTAAGTTATGTTGATTCTACCAAGATTATAATAACGTCTGACGGAAACGGCAATGATGAAGAATTAAGCACCGATTACGAATATGATCTAGTAAAATTTCAGAGATCTAATCAAAATACATGCTTAAATCAGAGGCCTCTTGTTAAAGTCGGCGATAATGTTATTAAAGGGCAGATTATAGCAGACGGTACTTCTACCAAAAACGGAGAATTAGCTCTAGGGCATAACGTGCTTGTAGCATTTATGCCATGGAACGGTTATAATTTTGAAGATTCTATACTCGTAAGCGAAAAATTGCTCCATGAAGATGCTTTTACTTCAATACATATAGAGGAATTTGAAGTTGCATGCAGAGAAACTAAATCCGGAAAAGAAGAAATTACCGCAGATATTCCAAACGTAAGCGAAGACGCATTGAAAAATCTAGATGAAAACGGCATCATCAGGATTGGCGCCGAAGTAAAAGCCCAGGATATACTCGTAGGAAAAGTTACTCCTAAAGGCGAAACCGTTCTTACTCCGGAGGAAAAATTACTGCGCGCCATATTTGGAGAAAAAGCTAAGGAAGTCAAAGATACGTCTCTGAAAGTGCCGCCCGGGGTTTCCGGAGTAGTAGTCGATATAAGAGTTTTCTCGAGGAAAGGTATAGAAAAAGATATTAAGGAAAAAGAAATAGAAGACGTTGAAGTTGCAAATTTAAACAGAGAAATGGAATCAAAACAAAAGTCTGTTTTAAATGAGGCGCTTCAAAAGATGAGACGTTTAATCGTAAATAAAAAGGTTAAATCCGGCATAACATTATCTGCATCAGGTCATAAATCTATTTCATTGAAAAAAGGCGACGCTATAACTGAGACTATAGCGGCTAAATTGACTAAAGAGGACATTTTTAATTTAGAACTTGAAGGAAATTCAAAAGGTATTTACGACAGATTAAAAAAAATAGAAGACGACTCGCTTGAAGATGTCGATCTGCTTAAATCGTACTATGACGAAAAAATAGAAAGACTTCAGAGAGGGGACGAACTTCCGCCCGGAGTACTAAAAACTATAAAAGTATATATAGCTATAAAAAGAAGATTATCGGTAGGCGATAAGATGGCGGGAAGGCACGGAAATAAAGGGGTAGTTTCAAGAATACTGCCGCTTAACGATATGCCTTTTATGAAGGACGGCAGGATAGTCGATATGGTATTAAATCCGCTTGGCGTTCCTTCGAGAATGAACGTAGGGCAGGTACTTGAGGTTCATCTCGGCTGGGCCGCCCATAATTTAGGCGTTCAAATAAATAAACTTATCGAGGATAATTTTGGGCCGGAAGCTGTAAGGCAAAAACTGTTAGAAATTTTTACCGAACCTACTATGTCTAATTTTATTAAAGGATTGAACGACGAAGAAGTAATAGAAACAGCAAAAAAATATAAAAAAGGCGTGTATATGGCTACTCCGGTTTTTGACGGAGCAAAAGAAAACGATATTAAAAATTATCTCAAAATGTCCGGAGTTGACGAAACAGGACAGGTCGAACTTTTTGACGGAAGAACGGGAGAGCCTTTTGACAGGAAGGTTACGGTAGGAATAATGTATATGCTTAAACTTCATCATTTGGTCGACGACAAGATACATGCAAGGTCTACAGGGCCATATTCCTTAGTTACTCAGCAGCCTTTGGGCGGCAAGGCTCAATTTGGAGGCCAAAGACTCGGAGAAATGGAAGTGTGGGCAATGGAAGCATACGGCGCTGCACATACGCTGCAAGAATTTCTTACCGTGAAATCCGATGATTCTGTCGGAAGAACAAGAATGTACGAAGCTATAGTTAAAGGCGATAACTCATTTAAAGTCGGCTTGCCGGAATCTTTTAATGTTTTAATTAAAGAATTACAGAGCCTTTGCCTTAACGTAGAGTTATTAAAGGAGGAAGATAATGCAGTTTTATGAAGATATAGAGAAATATTCGGACAATCCGACGGACGACGATTTAACCGTAAGTCTTAACGATATTGCGGAAGATGAAGAAGAAAATGTCGTTGATAACGAAAAAGATATAGATTTAAAGAAAATATTCGAAAAATCGGGTAAAAGAAATTTCTTTCTAAACGACGGCGAGGGAATGAGCGATCCATTGAGCTTCAACGCAATAAAACTTGGAATTGCTTCTCCCGATACTATAAAAAAATGGTCCCACGGCGAGGTTAAAAAGCCGGAAACTATAAATTATAGAACCTTAAAGCCTGAAAGAGACGGACTTTTTTGCGCAAGAATTTTTGGACCTATTAAAGATTACGAGTGTAACTGCGGTAAATATAAAAGAATGAAACATCGCGGCATAGTCTGCGAAAAATGCGGCGTAGAAGTTATATCGTCAAAGGTAAGAAGAGAAAGACTGGGGCATATAGAACTTGCTTCGCCTGTTGCCCATATATGGTTTTTTAAAAGCTTGCCGTCAAGAATCGGCAGTATTCTAGATATGACCCTTAAAGATATAGAAAAGGTTCTTTATTTTGAATCTTACGTTGTATTGGAACCCGGAGATGCCGCAAAATTAGGGTTGAAATATAAAGACTTAATAAATGAAGAGAATTATCAAAAGCTAAATAAAGAGGGCTATAATTTTAAAGCAGGAATAGGCGCTGAAGCATTAAAAACTTTACTCGGAAATATAGATCTTGAATCGCTTTCAAAAAGTCTGAAAGAAGAAATCGCCGAATTGCCTAACGGCATAAAAAAGAAAAAGTTAGCAAAACAACTTAAACTAATAGAAGCTTTCAGAGTTTCCGGCAATAAACCTGAATGGATGATATTGGACGTTATTCCAGTAATACCGCCGGACTTACGTCCGTTAGTTCCTCTTGAAGGAGGCAGATTCGCCAGTTCCGATTTAAACGATCTGTACAGGAGGGTTATAAATAGGAATAATAGATTAAAGAAGTTGATGGAACTTTCGGCTCCAGAAATTATCATTAAAAACGAAAAAAGAATGCTGCAGGAAGCAGTCGATGCTCTTTTCGACAACGGCAGACGCGGACGCACTATAATGGGGTCAAACAGAAGGCCGCTAAAATCTTTAAGCGATATGCTTAAAGGAAAAACAGGCAGATTCAGGCTTAATCTGCTCGGAAAAAGAGTCGATTACTCAGGAAGGTCTGTTATCGTCGTCGGACCCGAATTAAAACTTCACCAGTGCGGATTGCCTAAAAAAATGGCCATAGAGCTTTTTAAACCTTTCATATTTAATAAACTGCTTCAAAGAGGCATTACGGATACTCTAAAAACTACAAAGAAAATAGTCGACAGGGAAGCGCCTGAAGTTTTTGACGTATTGGAAGAGGTTATAAAAGAACATCCCGTTATGCTGAACAGGGCACCAACCCTTCATAGGCTGGGAATACAAGCATTTGAACCTATATTGGTCGAAGGCAAAGCTATACATTTGCATCCCCTTGTCTGCGCTGCTTTTAATGCAGATTTCGACGGAGACCAAATGGCCGTTCACGTTCCGTTGTCTATCGAAGCTCAAGTCGAAGCAAGAGTTTTAATGATGGCGACAAACAATATACTTTCGCCTGCAAGCGGAAAACCCATTATAGTTCCTTCACAGGATATAGTGCTTGGGCTTTATTATATGACGAGGGAAATGCCGTTTGTTAAGGGTGAAAATAAAGTTTTTGCCGATCCGGACGAAGTAAAATTTGCTTATGATAACGGACATGTAAGTCTTCATGCTTCAATAAAAGTCAGAATAAAAAATAAAATAGAAAACACTACGGTAGGAAGGGTTATTCTGTTTGAAATAATCCCCGATGAAATTCCTTTTGAATTAATTAATACCGTAATGACTAAAAAAGAGATTACGAATTTAATAGATTATGCATTTAGAGTATGCGGACCAAAGAAAACCGTTATTCTTGCAGACAGATTAAAATCAATGGGCTACGAATACTCTACGAAGTCGGGAATATCCATATGTATAAGCGATATGGAAGTTCCGGCAGAGAAGAACAAGATTATTAAAGATGCTACAAAAGCCGTGGAAGAAATAGAAAACAGCTATAAAGAAGGATTGATAACAAAAGGCGAGAGATATAATAAAGTCGTAGATACTTGGGCAGGCGCAACCGACCAGATAGGCGGAGTTATGATGAATAAGCTCGGTATTCAGGAATATTCCGACAAAAAAAATAATAAGAAAATACAGGGCAAAAGTTTTAATTCTATATATATAATGGCGGATTCAGGATCAAGAGGTTCGGAAACTCAAATAAGGCAGCTGGCCGGAATGAGGGGTCTTATGGCAAAGCCTTCGGGAGAAATTATAGAGACGCCTATTACGGCAAATTTCAGGGAAGGCTTGACGGTTCTTCAATATTTTATATCCACTCACGGAGCAAGAAAAGGTCTTGCGGATACAGCATTAAAGACTGCCAACTCTGGATATTTAACGAGAAGGCTTGTAGACGTTTCGCAGGATAATATTATTACCGAAGAAGATTGCGGCACTATGGACGGTATAATAGTTTCGACTTTGGTAGAAAGCGGAGAAACTATTGAGCCTATAGAAGAAAGAATACTTGGCAGAGTTGCTCTGGAAGATATAGTTGACCCGTTTTCGGGCGAACTTATTGTTAAGGCGAATGAAGAAATTACCGAATTGCATTCCAATAAAATAAGCAACGCTCATATAGAAAGCGTTAAAATAAGATCCGTATTGACATGTAAGACAAAAAGAGGCGTTTGCGTAAAATGTTATGGAAGAGACCTTGCAAGAGGACATTTGGTTAATATAGGGGAAGCGATAGGAATTATGGCCGCGCAGTCTATAGGCGAACCGGGTACTCAGCTCACTATGAGAACATTCCATGTCGGAGGTACTGCTTCGAGAAGAACGGAGCAAACAAGTATTGAGAACAAATATGAAGGAAAAGTAAAATTTAATAACCTAAACGTTATTAAAAACAGAGATAATGAATACGTAGTAATGAATAAAAACGGCAATATAGTTATTTTAGACGAATTAGGAAGGGAACTTGAAAAAATACAGCTGACTTACGGTTCTAAAATTAAAGTTGAGCCGGAGACGCTCGTTAAGAAAAACACTCTTATCGCCGACTGGGATTCTTATATTAATCCTATAATTTCAGATATATCAGGTAAAATTAAATACGACGATATAAGAGAAAATGAAACTATGCAGGAACAGGTCGATGAAACGACCGGATTGTCGAGGAAGGTTATTATAGAATCCAGAGATCAGACATTAAGACCCAAAATAATAATTAAATCTGCCCAACAGGAAAAGTCGTATTTGATGCCTATAGGCGCTCATCTTTCCGTACAGGAAGGAGATGAAGTTTTTGCAGGCGATATAATAGCCAGAATTCCACGAGAAACGACTAAAACCAAAGATATAACGGGAGGTCTGCCGAAAGTCGTTGAACTTTTTGAGGCGAGAAAGCCAAAGGAATGGGCCGTTATTACCGAGATAAACGGAAAAGTATCTTTCGGTAGAGATTTCAAGGGGAAAAGACGTGTTATTATTACTCCTCCGCACGGAGAACCGAGAGAATATCTTATACCTAAAGGAAAACTCGTAAGCGTACATGAAGGCGATTACGTAAATGCAGGAGAACCCCTTATGGACGGATCTCCAAATCCACACGATATATTGAAAGTTCTTGGAGAAAAGGAATTAGCCAAATTTTTAGTCGACGAAATACAGGAAGTTTATAGGCTTCAGGGTGTTAAAATTAACGATAAGCATATAGAAGTTATAGTAAAACAGATGCTTAAAAACGTAAGAATTAAAAACCCCGGAGATTCTAAATTTCTTGAAGACGAAATAGTCGATAAAACCGTATTTGATGCAGAAAACGAGAAGGTTTTAAAAGAAGGCGGTGTTCCTGCAATAGCCGAGCCTGAGTTAATGGGTATTACAAAGTCGTCGCTGAGTACGGAAAGTTTTATTTCGGCAGCATCTTTCCAAGAGACTACAAAGGTATTGACGGAAGCGGCTATACATTGTAAGATCGACAACTTAAAGGGATTAAAGGAAAACGTCATTATGGGAAGGCTCATTCCTGCAGGAACTGGATTTGAAAAATATTCTTCTCTCGATATTGAAGTAAAATAAAAATTTAAAATAATGCAAAAAAATATATTGACAAAAAAATTATTAAGTATTAAAATCAATAATTCCACTGTAAATAAATAATAAATTAAATAAAGACGGAAGAAATTATCGTTCATAAATAACAAAGTAAAGGAGTAAAAGTGCCGACTATAAATCAGTTAATAAGGAATGCAAGAAAAAAATCGGTAAAAAAAACATCTTCGCCGGCGTTAAAAGGTTCGCCGCAGAAAAGAGGAGTATGCGTCAGAGTATATACTACGACGCCTAAAAAACCGAATTCGGCGTTGAGAAAAGTCGCAAGGGTAAAACTGACTAACGGGATGGAAGTTACTACTTATATTCCAGGCGAAGGACATAATTTACAGGAACACTCGGTTGTTTTAATAAGAGGCGGAAGAGTAAAAGACTTGCCAGGCGTCAGATATCATATAATCAGGGGCGCTCTCGACTGCGTCGGAGTTAACGGCAGGAAACAGAGCAGATCTAAATACGGAACTAAAAGAGCTAAATAAATAACAAAAAAAGAAAACAGCGTTTTAGCGAAGGAGTGGAAAATTGTCGCGTAGAAAAAGAGCAGTCAAAAGAGTAGTTGAAGGCGATCCAAAATTCAACGATAAAGTAGTTCAAAAGTTTTTAAATAAGCTGATGTACGACGGAAAAAAAAGCATCAGCGAAAAAATATTTTATAAATCGCTCGACATAATTGCCGAAAAAACAAAAGACGACGGTTTTAAAATTTTTAAGCAGGCTATTGAAAACGTTAAGCCGGTATTGGAGGTAAAGGCAAGAAGAATTGGCGGATCAAATTATCAGGTACCTGTCGAAGTAAGACCGGACAGAAGATTATATCTGGCAATAAGATGGATAATCGGCTACGCAAGGACGAGAAACGAAAAATCAATGGAAGAAAATCTTGCTCTTGAATTACTCGATGCGGCAAATAACAGAGGCAGTTCTATAAAAAAGAAAGAAGATACGTTCAAGATGGCCGAAGCGAATAAAGCTTTTGCCCATTTCAAATGGTAAGGGGTTAAAATAAATGGCAGATAAAATTTCGTTAGATAAAACAAGAAATATCGGTATAATGGCGCACATCGACGCCGGAAAAACGACGACGACAGAAAGAATACTTTATTATACCGGCGTTAATTATAAGATAGGAGAGGTCCATGAAGGAACAGCCACTATGGACTGGATGGAACAGGAGCAGGAAAGAGGAATAACTATTACGTCTGCCGCCACTACCTGTTTTTGGAAAAATTACAGAATTAACATTATAGATACTCCCGGACATGTCGATTTTACTATCGAAGTAGAAAGATCGCTAAGAGTTTTAGACGGAGCCGTAGCTGTTTTTGACGGAGTTGCCGGCGTCGAACCGCAGTCCGAAACCGTTTGGAGACAGGCAGACAAATACAAAGTTCCAAGGATATGTTTCGTAAATAAAATGGATAGAACCGGAGCCAATTTTTTTAGATGCGTCGATATGATAAGAACTAGGCTTAATGCCGTTCCGGTAGTAATGCAGATTCCTATGGGCTTGGAAGAAAATTTTAAAGGTATTATAGATGTTGCTAAAATGAAAGCATACCTGTATAAAGACGAAACTATGGGCGCCGAGTACGACATAATAGAAATACCTGAAGAATATAAAGAAGCATCAAAAAAATATCACGATGAATTTATTGAAAAAGCCTGCGATTTTAACGATTCGTTAATGGAAAAATATCTTGCAGGGGAAGAGGTAGACGTAGATTCAGCGAAAAAAGCTATAAGGCAGGCTACTTTAGAATTTAAAGTAGTACCTGTATTTTGCGGTTCGGCATTTAAAAATAAAGGCGTACAGCCTTTGCTTGATGCAGTCGTCGATTATCTGCCTTCACCCTTAGATGTTCCGCCTATAACGGGAATAAATCCTAAAACAGAAAAAGAAGAAACAAGGTGTCCTTCGGATGATGAGCCGTTTTCTGCTTTAGCTTTTAAAATTGCTTCCGATCCTTATACCGGCCAGCTAACTTATATAAGAGTATATTCGGGAATTCTTACATCCGGATCTTACGTATATAATTCGGTTAAAGATTCAAAAGAGAGAATCGGAAGACTCTTAAAAATGCATGCAAATAAAAAAGAAGAAATTAAAGAAGTTCATGCCGGAGATATTGCTGCGGCAGTCGGTTTACGAAATACGACTACCGGAGATACTCTTTGTGATGAATCAAACATTATAGTTCTTGAGTCTATGGAATTTCCGGATCCAGTTATTTCGGTAGCTATAGAGCCAAAAACTAAAGCGGACCAAGAAAAGCTTGGACTGTCGCTTCAGAAACTTACAATAGAAGACCCGTCGTTTAAAGTTAAAACCGACTTAGAAACAGGGCAGACTATAATTTCCGGAATGGGTGAACTTCATTTGGAAATCATAGTGGACAGATTAACGCGCGAATTTAAAGTTGACGCTAACGTCGGTAAACCGCAGGTTGCATACAAAGAAACAATAAATAAAAAAGTCGAATCGGAAGGTAAATTTATACGTCAGTCGGGAGGCAGAGGCCAGTACGGTCATGTTTGGCTTGAAATAGAACCTCTTGGAAAAGGCGCCGGATATGAATTTGAAAATAAGATTAAAGGCGGCGTTATTCCAGCAGAGTATATACCCGCAATAAATAAAGGCGTTCAGGAAGCTTTAACTACTGGAGTTCTTGCAGGTTATCCGGTAGTCGACGTAAAAGTAGCCGTTTTCGACGGATCGTTCCATGACGTAGATTCGTCTGAAATGGCTTTTAAAATTGCCGCATCTATGGCTTTTAAAGACGGTGCAAAAAAAGCAAACCCCGCTCTTCTTGAGCCTATTATGAAGGTAGAAGTTTTAGTCCCGGAAGAGTTTATGGGTGACGTTATCGGCGATTTAAATTCGAGGAGGGGCAAGATATTAAATCTGGAAGCGAGAGCAGGTATTCAAGTAATTAATGCCGAAGTACCTCTTGCGCAAATGTTCGGCTATTCTACGGATTTAAGGTCTAAAACCCAAGGAAGAGCTAATTATACTATGGAATTTTTAAAATATGAACAAGTTCCGAAAGTTATATCGGAAGAAATTATTGCTAAATCACAAGGTAAATAGTTTAGGAGGAGAACTAAATGTCCAAAGA
The DNA here is from genome assembly GCA_021798875.1 of bacterium. Taxonomy (GTDB): domain Bacteria; phylum SZUA-79; class SZUA-79; order Acidulodesulfobacterales; family Acidulodesulfobacteraceae; genus Acidulodesulfobacterium_A. The sequence continues at coordinate 15,239 of JAJZBN010000039.1, forward strand.
GAAATTCGACAGATCTAAGCCTCACGTCAACATAGGAACCATAGGTCACGTTGACC
>JAJZBN010000009.1 GCA_021798875.1 bacterium
AATCTTATTTAACTTTTTGCGGCGGCTTAATTATCCCCACCCGCCCACCCTTACATCTTAAAATAAATATATATATTAAATGATAATATGTATATTATACAAGATTTATTTATTCTCTTACTCCCGATTGGGTTTGCGGGTAAACCACCCCTGCAGGCTAAAAAAAAATTAAAGGGATTAAAATCAGCTATTATTTCGACTATAATCTAAAGATGCCTTGAATACTATAAAATATTATAGTATAATCGAAAGTATGAAAAATGAAAAAATTGCCCTTATACAGAGAGACGAATATATCAAAGCTATTGAAAATTATATCGATAAGCCCATAATAAAAGTTCTAATAGGTATGCGCAGGGTTGGGAAAAGCGCTATTATGAAGCTTTTAATAGATAAACTGCTTGAAAAAAATATACCCGCTTCTAATATTATTTATATAAATAAAGAATCTCTCGAATTTGATGAAATAAAAAACTACAAAGATTTATATCGATACGTAGTAAATTATTTTAAAGGCGTTAAGAACGGAAAATATATTTTTATCGATGAAATTCAGGAAATTACCGGGTGGGAAAAAACCGTAAACTCTTTTTTAGCCGATAATTACGGCGATATTATAATATCCGGGTCTAATTCAAAACTGCTATCTTCGGAACTTGCTACCCTGCTAAGCGGCAGATATATAGAGATACCGGTTTATCCGTTGACCTTTAAAGAATTTTTGCGGTTTCGATTAAAAACAACGAATGACGAAACGGAATTTAAGAATTTTTTGCGTTATGGAGGATTGCCGGGCATACATTTGTTGCCTCTAAAGGACGATGCGATAGTCGTTTATCTGAACTCGATATTAAATACCGTTTTATACAACGACGTAATTATAAGACATAAAATCAGGGATGCAGCCGTATTCGATAAAATAGTTAAATACTTATTCGATAATATAGGCAATATAACGACGGCAAAAAAAATTACGGATTACTTCAAATCGCAAAAAGTGAAGGTTTCCGTGGATACCGTTTTGAACTATATAAGCTATTTAGAAACAAGCTTAATTATCGACATAGTGCCGAGATACGATATAAAGGGCAAAAAGTTTCTAGAATTTCACGATAAGATTTTCTTAAACGATATAGGACTTAGAAACGGATTTATAGGTTACAGGGAAAAAGACATTAACGGACTGCTTGAAAATATAGTATATAAAGAATTGCAATTCAGAGGCTATAAGGTATCGGTGGGTGTTTTTAATCAATTTGAAATAGATTTTATAGCAGAAAAGCAAAACGATATAAAATATATTCAGGTCTGTTATTTATTAAACGACAAAAATGCGATAGACCGTGAATTCGGCAATTTAGAAAAAATTAAGGACAACTACGAAAAAATCGTAGTCTCTATGGATAAATTTTTTCCTGAAGAAAGGAACGGCATAGTTCATAAATATCTAATAGATTTTTTGGATGTATGAATAGTTAAAGTTAAAGGTGCAGTTAAAGGTGTAGTTAAAGTTAAAGGTGTCAGATTTATTTATTCCCTTACTCCCTATTGGCTTTGCGGGTAATCCCCCCCTGCTAAGAAGAAAATTAAAAAGGATTTATTCGATTTATTCACTACAACATATATAAAAATATTTATAAGCACTTGTTTCGGTATTCTTACTTATGCCTCTGTTTGTTAACAAATTAGTAATTTTGAAAGTTAAACTTGCAAAATGTTCTTTTTATATGATATATTATAAATATAATAAATATAATATGATAAAAAGAGATATTGAAAATATTTTAAAAAAACTTGCAAGTAAATATCTCGAAATTTAAAAAAATTCCTCCGAATAGATAAGACTTTATCCGTCCCATATAGCGGCGCCGTATTTTACGGCGGAAACGTAATACAGCATAGAACCGATTTTAAAGTTTTTCCTGCGACTAAAGTATCTGAATTAATAGACTCAGTTTTTGAATAACATTTTTAAAGTAATTAAAAATTGAATATTTCCGAAAAAATTCAAGATTTATTTATTTTCTTATTTCTAATATAATCTATGCAGTCTTATTATCCCTATATTTAGACCAAGATATATTAGGGTCTAACATAGAGATTTTTGAAAATCTTTTTCTGAAAGAAATTATTTTGCCGATAGAACTTTCAGAGATGCCGATATCAGCCGCAAATGTTTTATTTTGCTTTACAATATAAAAACCCATGTCGTCAAGTCTTTCTATAAAATGTATTATATTTTCGCCTATTAACCAATACAAACGGGGGTCGGTTTTTTTCTTAGAACGTATAACGGCTTCCGATAATAATCCTTTTATGCCGCTTAATAAAACGGTATAATCGGTTTCGATAAAACTTAATTCCTGCCTCATATTTTTTGTTTCGTCGTTAAGTTTGTCTATTTAGAATTTTCTGATTCAGGCGTTATATATTTCCACGGAGCTTTTTCTTCGTTTTCCAACTTCCATCTTGTTGCGCCGCGGAAATTTCCGTTTGCCGTTTCAGTAACGACTTCTTTTGCTATAAGCAGTGATAATTTTGCGCCGACTCCCGCAAAACCGATGCCCATGCCTCTGGTCTTTGTCGTCGATGCGATATTATGATATCCGTCCAGTTCTTTTTTATCCATTCCTTTCCCGTTATCTATAACGGTCAGGATATATTTTTCGGAATCGACGATAAACCTTATATCGCTTGCATGGGAATCGAGCGAATTAGCGACGAGTTCCGTAACGATAACTTCCTCCTGCGGAAACGGATAGGAATCCCGTATATCTTCCAATAGATGATGTAAATTTACCCTTGTTTCGCCCATTAGCGGTTATTATTCGACATATATTTTAGTTTATTGTAATTCTTCCCTTACTTTTAAATAAGTATATTCTACGAAATATATAAAAATCAAGATTTTTATTTTATATTTTTATTTTATATTTTTGCATTTTGCCGGAACAAAAAAATGTCGGCAGATTTCATTATTTTTTTAACCGACAAGTCGATATAATGATATTTTTAAATACATGAGTCAAAAAACGGCGAATGTTTGACTTTCACGTAAATATGTGATATACATAATTATGTGAAAGCGTTATGTATATATTAAATAAAGGGATATTATATGGAAAGACAAAATATTACTCTGTCGCTGCCTAAAGCTTTATTGAAAAAAGCTAAAACCATAGCAGTTATGGAAGGCAGATCGCTCAGCGATCTTTTAAAAATTACTCTTGAAGAAAAAATAAATCAGGATTCAGGTTATCTGTCGGCAAAAAAAAGACAAATTTCTCTTATGGAAAAAGGTTTTAACCTTGGAACCGAAGGGCGGATTTCTATAAATAGGGAAGAGCTCCATGAAAGACGATAAAATATTTATAGATACTAATTTTTGGTATATGCTTTTGATATATCTGCAGGAATAAAACATGAAAAAGCTAAAAAAATAGTAGAAAATTGCTGGCGATTAGAAAACGGTATTATCAGCGTACAGGTTCTGGAAGAATTTTTTGTTTGCTTAACGAAGAAAATTCCCTCCCCTATAGATTTAATTATAGTAAAGCAAATAATAAAAGACTTTTTGAAATGGAGAACCGTGGCTATAGACGGGGATATGATGCTTGAAGCTATAGATATAAGTATCAGACATAAATTTTCTTTCTGGGATTCATTGATTATAGCGTCGGCTGTTTCCGGCGGCGCAAATATAATATTTTCCGAAGACCTCTCTGACAACCAAATAATTGATGGAATTGTTATTAAAAATCCGTTTATTGTCGATAAAAAAAATAAATCCGGTTTTTTTAATATTTAAAGGTGTCAGATTTATTTATTTGTTTTATTAACGATTGCCTTATTTTATCATAATTGAATAATAAAAGTGTTACGGTGGTGAAAAAATTTCCGCCTTATACTTTATTTACAGTCTTATTATCCCTCTCCTGCGGAAACGTATAGGTTGGTTCTCACGGAAGACTTATGCAAAGCGAAACTATTTTTAAATCTGATATAATCAATATATTTACTACGATAATTTTAAGAAAGACAGCGGTCATTATGTTTTTCCTATAGAAGAAAAAGCAAAAAAGACTTTAGTCGATATTGCATCTAATCAGGCAAAGAAAAGCATGTCCGAAATATTAAAAGAAACCGGACTGTCGCCGGACGTTTTTGCTTTGGAAAATCTTGAGGTTTTTCCGTTCGATTATTTATATCCGATAGTCGAAGAATTCGGCATATCTATATGTTTTGATATGGGACACTGGGGCTTAAACGGCTTTATGCCGGAGGAGTTTATAAAAAAAATCTACATTAACCGGATAGGTGAAATGCATATATAAGAAACCGTAACGATTTTTTCCGTTCCGATTTTTCTTGACTTAATTTTTTATCGGATGTATATTTAAAATAAATTATAATATTATTTTTGTAAAAATAGTTCTTTGAAAATTAAAGCTTAGTTCCCTTTTATAAATGAGGGAAGCGGAGAAACCAATATTTAGGGGCGAATATCTTTTCGATAGAGGAATACTCTTTATCCTTAGCCCGTCAGCTAACTTCGTAAGCTATTAAAGAGTTTTAGATAAAGTTAAATATAATTATATAATTAGTTTATAATAAACGTAATATTAGCGGATTATTCATAAAATAAATTTAATTATATTTAATAAATAATATCGCATCGCATGTCTGTAATATAGTTTGTAATATAATGCTTTACTTATTACTTTAATAGCCGAAGGTTGCAAAACCTCCGGCTATTTTTTTGCAAAAAATGTAACATAAGCAGAATAAAACGCTTAAAATTTTAATTTATTTTTAATAAGAACGGAGGATGACGATTTATGATAGAAAATATTATTCTTCTTGCAGTTTCGATATTAGTATTGGCATATTTGTTTTATGTTTTGATATACCCCGATAAATTTTGAATCATCATTATCATATGCAAAATATCGATGTCAAATTTATAAATTATATAGTAAATGCAATTAGCTTAACAGCTTTAATTGAAATTTAAAACGGAGGACCGTCAAAATGATAGCGTTTTTAACGGCTTTTGCCGCTATAGCCGCAATGTATATAGTATTGTGGTTTTTTATAGATTTTATAAATAAAATTTAATTTAATTAGACGCAATTACATAATTAAAGATAAAAGAGGTGCGAATAATGACTTATACGGGAGTTTTACAGATTTTAATAACGCTTGCCACTATGGTTATAGCTGCAGTGCCGTTAAGCAAATATCTTGCGCATGTTTTTAACGGCGAAGCTACATTTTTAGACGGGATAATAAATCCGGTGGAAAGTTTGACTTTAAAGTTCCTGAAGGTTAACGGAAATGAAGAAACCGATTGGATTAAATATTTAAAAATCGGTATTATCGTCAATTTTTTTATGTTAGCGATAGTATATTTAATATTAAGATTTCAAAATTTTCTTCCGTTAAATCAGATGCATTATCCGGGCATATCTTGGGCGCTGGATTTTAATACGGCGATAAGTTTTATAACCAATACTAACTGGCAAAATTACGCCGGCGAAGAAGCACTATCTAATTTTTCGCAGATGGCGCTTGTTTTCCTGCAGTTTACTTCAGCCGCTACAGGACTTGTTTTCGCCGTGGCTTTTATCCGCGGGCTTGTAAGGCGCGAAGCAAAATACGTCGGTAATTTTTATGCGGATTTTATAAAAGCGATTTACAGGCTTTTTCTGCCTTTGGCGATTATATTTGCGGTTATAATGCTTTGGCAAGGCGTACCGCAGACTTTCGTAATGCAGAAAAAAGTTACTAATATGACCGGCATTAAACAGAAACTTTCAATGGGACCTGTAGCTTCTATGGTGTCTATAGAAAATCTCGGCACCAACGGAGGTGGTTTTTACGATGCAAATGCAGCGCAGCCTTATGAAAATCCTAATCCATTTACTAATGCTTTAACGGTATTTATGATGGGGACTATTCCGATAGCGCTTTTTTTAATGTACGGGATAATGATAGGGAATAAAAAACATGCGTGGACATTATTTGCCGTTGCTATGACGCTTCTCTTGGTTTGCCTTGCCATAGTTTATTCACAGGAGGCTCACGGTAATCCGTTTCTTGCTAAGTTAGGAGTTAATATCGTCGCTTCTAAAAATAATCCAGGAGGCAATATGGAGGGGAAACAGGAGCACATAGGAATTGCACAGACTTCTTTATTTGCAACTGCTACAACGGCATTTACTACCGGCAACGTCGATTCCGCCCACGACAGTTTTATGCCTCTTTCCGGTATGGTTCTAATTGCGGAAATGATGTTAAATCTCATATTCGGCGGTAAAGGCGTCGGGCTTTTAAATATGCTCACTATGGTAATTATAGCCGTGTTCATTGCCGGACTTATGGTAGGGCGCACGCCCGAATTTCTCGGAAAAAAAATAGAGGCAAAGGAGGTTAAGCTTGCGACTCTCGCAATGTTTGCCCATGCGTTTATTATTCTTATCCCTTTTGCGATAGCATTGGCTGTGCCGGCGGGATTGGCTGGAATACTAAATCCTGGTCCGCACGGTTTAAGCGAGATTTTATACGCATATACCTCTACGGTCGCCAACAACGGGTCGGCGTTTGCCGGTCTTAACGGCAATACCCTTTTTTATAATATTTCGCTTGGACTTACGATCTTTTTTGGCAGATATATTCCTATAATCTGCCAGGTTGCGATAGCCGGTTCTTTAATCAAAAAGAAAAGCATACCGGAATCCGCCGGAACTTTTCCTGCGCACGGCTTTTTATTTTATACGGTAGTAATGGCAACCATACTGCTCGTAGGAGCGTTAACGTTTTTTCCCGCGCTGGCGCTTGGACCCGTTGCAGAACATTTTGCTATGATAAAAGGACATCTGTTTTATTAATAAAACAATTTAAAGAGGATGTTTATTATGATAAAAGAATTGATAAAAATGATAAAACTAACCGTTTTATTATATATCGTATGCTCGCTCGGCTATACTTTTCTTATCTGGGGCATAGGAAAAATAGCCTTTCCGTTTCAAGCCGGCGGAAGCCTCGTTTATAAAAATTCAAAACCTATAGGCTCAATGCTTATAGGCGAAAAATTTACTTCTCCGTATATATTTAACGGAAGGCCGTCTTATGCCGGAAATGGTTACAACGGTACCGAATCGGGCGGCTCTAATTATGCTCCTACAAACGGAAAATATATACGGCATGAAAAAAAACTTATTAATAATTTTTTAAAAGAAAATCCTTCCGTTAAAAAAGGCGAAATACCGGTAGATATAGTAACCGGTTCCGGTTCGGGTTTGGGCCCTTATATTTCTATAGCGGCAGCGTTTGACCAGGTCCCAAGAATATCGTCGTTAACCGGTATACCTAAGTCGGCGCTTTATATGCTTGTTAAGCGCAATATATCTTACAGGCAATTCGGAATATTCGGAACTCCAGGCGTAAATACTGTGAAATTAAATTTAAAACTATCTTTGCTTATCAAAAAATATAATTTCAAGCTATATAAACTTATCTTTAAGGGGTTTTTGTTTAAATATACGATTAATAATTAATAATTAACTTCAGTTTAATTTTGTACAGAGGAAAAAATAATGTCGAATAAATCATATTATGTTTCTGCATTCAGTAAGGATATAATGTTATCCGCAATAAAAGATTCGTTTAAAAAGCTTAATCCTAAAATAACGGTTAAAAATCCGGTTATGTTTGTAGTAGAAATCGGTTCTGTTATTACGACGGCAATATTTATCAAAGATCTTTTTCTTCATGATTTTAAATCTATTTCTTTTGTTTTTCAGATAACCGTATGGCTCTGGTTTACGGTTTTATTCGCAAATTTTGCCGAAAGCATTTCCGAAGGAAGAGGCAAGGCGCAGGCGGACAGTCTTAGAAGAACAAAGACCGAGGTAACGGCAAGACTGCTCAAAGAAGACGGTAAAGAGGAAAAAATAAAAGCATCGCTGTTGAGAAAAGGGGATACCGTAATTGCGGAAACAGGAGACACGATACCGGCCGATGGAGAAATAATAGAAGGAATCGCTTCGGTAGACGAATCGGCTATTACCGGAGAATCAGCTCCCGTAATAAGGGAAAGCGGCGGCGATAGAAGCGCCGTAACGGGCGGCACGAAGGTATTGTCGGATAAAATTATAATCAGAATAACGTCTAATCCGGGAGAAAATTTTATAGATAAAATGATTTCTCTGGTAGAAGGCGCTTCAAGACAGAAAACGCCAAATGAGATTGCCCTTAATATTTTGCTCGTAATGCTTACGGCTATATTTTTAGTCGTAGTGATTACCCTGGAACCTATGGCGGGTTATTTCCACGGTTACATTTCTCCCGTCATATTGGTAGCTCTTCTTATATGTCTCATACCTACGACTATAGGCGCCCTGCTTTCGGCCATAGGTATTTCCGGCATGGACAGGCTTGTCAAACATAACGTTATTGCGATGTCGGGAAAAGCAGTCGAGGCCGCGGGCGATGTTAACACTCTTCTTTTAGATAAAACCGGAACAATAACTTTCGGTAACAGGATGGCAGTTTCTTTTATTCCGTCGGACGGTTCGGACGTTAATGAATTAGCCGATTATGCACAGCTTTCCTCATTAAGCGACGAGACTCCGGAAGGAAGGTCTATAGTAACTTTGGCAAAGCAGTACGGCTTTAGAGGAAGGCATATAGACGAAAAAAATATAGAGTTTATCCCTTTTTCGGCATTTACCAGAATGAGCGGAGTTAATCTATTAGATAAAAATTTGCAGATAAGAAAAGGTGCGGTCGAAGCGGTCGTGAAATTCGTTGAGCAGAATAAAGGCAAGGTTTCGGATAAAACCGTAAAAACAGCGGAAGAAATTTCAAAAAAAGGCGGAACGCCGCTTGCCGTCGCAGTAAATGACCGCATGCTCGGCATTATTCATTTAAAAGACGTCGTAAAGGGAGGAATTAAAGACAGAATAGACAGTCTAAGGAAAATCGGCATTAAAACCGTTATGATAACAGGCGATAATCCATTAACGGCAAAAGCTATTGCGGACGAAGCGGGAGTGGACGATTTTGTTTCGGAAGCTACGCCTGAAACTAAAATGGCTTTAATAAAAAAAGAACAATCGATGGGCAAACTCGTTGCGATGACAGGCGACGGCACTAACGACGCTCCCGCTTTAGCCCAGGCCGACGTCGGCGTTGCTATGAATACCGGCACTATGGCGGCAAAAGAAGCCGGCAATATGATAGACCTTGATTCTAATCCTACTAAACTGATAGAAATAGTCGAGATAGGCAAACAGCTTCTTATAACCAGAGGTTCGCTCACGACGTTTTCTATAGCAAACGACGTAGCAAAATATTTTGCCATAATACCGGCAATGTTCGCGCCTATTATTCCGTGGCTTGCGCCTCTAAATATAATGGGTCTTTCTTCGCCGGAGTCGGCTATACTTTCGGCGGTAATATTCAATGCTATTATAATAATAATACTAATTCCGCTTGCGTTGAAGGGGGTTAAATATAAGCCTGCATCCGCATCATCGATTTTAACCCGAAATCTTTTGATTTACGGGCTTGGCGGAATAATAGTTCCGTTTATAGGTATTAAAATAATAGATGTAATCATTACCTACTTGCATCTTATTTAAGTTATTAGAGTTTTTAAAATTAATTTAAAAATAAAAGAGGCGGCAAAGATTGAAAATAGAATATAACAGACCGTCGGCGGATTCGATACTTAATAAAATAAAATATTCTTCGAGCGAAACTAACGTTTTTCGGGTGTATCTCGGCGCAGCTCCTGGGACGGGCAAAACGTTTATGATGCTAGAAGACGGGAATTATTTATTGGAACACGGCATAGACGTCGTTATTGGGTACGTCGAACATCACGGAAGAAAAGAAACGGAAGCCGAAATAAAAAATCTTGAGATAATTCCAAGAAAAAAAATTGAATATAGAGGGTCTGTTTTTGAAGAACTAGACGTCGAAGCGGTTATTAAGAGAAAACCTTCGATTGTTTTAATCGATGAGCTTGCGCATAATAATATTCCGGGTTCGGCAAATTTAAAAAGATATCAGGATGTAGTAGAAATTTATAAAAAAGGCATAAGCGTATTTACGACTTTAAATATATTTCATCTCAATTCTATCGCGGAAAAAGTAGAATCGGAACTTGAAATAAAAGTGAGCGAAAGAGTTCCTGACTATATCTTAAATTATATAACCGAAATTATAAACGTCGATATTCCTGCGGGAGAATTAATAAAAAGACTTACTTCCGGAAAAATTTATTCTAAAGAAAAAATTCAAGCCGCTTTAAATAATTTTTTTAAAATCGAAAATCTTATAGTTTTAAGAGAAATTTCATTAAGGACGATAGCCGATGAATTAAGCGCTCAATCTAACAAGATAGGGAATCCCGACGATAAAATCGAATTAAAATCTAACGAAAGGGTTTTGGTTTTAATCAGTTCAAATCCTGATTCGGCAAGGCTTTTAAGAATAGGTTCAAAACTTGCGGGAAGGCTGAATTCCAATTTTTATGTTCTTCATATTAATTTAAAACATAGGGAAAACAATAAATCGGAGGATTACGAAAGATCTCTTTCAAAAAATATTTCGGTTGCGGAAAATTTAGGAGCCGCTGTTTTTAGTTTTCAGTCGGACGATGTTGTTTCCGGCGTTATAGATTTTGTTAAAAGCAATAATATTTCTCATCTTGTAATAGGAGCGACAAATGAAAAAAGAAAATTTTTAGGTATATTTCCCAAAAAAAGTATAGTTAACCGTCTCATAGACAGTTTGCCGAACGTTTCTTTCCACGTAGTTCCGACAACTTCGGCAGGCATTTAATTTTAACAAGATAGTAACTTTTTAAAATAATTTATATCATAATGCTCGCTGCATCCGCGTCAATCGTCTCCGCCGTAATCCTTGTCTTTTCCCCATAATGTTTTAAGCCGAATTCTAATTTCTTTTTCTTTGCCGATGTTTTCAGGACGATAGTATATACGAGACGAAAGTTCTTTAGGAAGATAAGTCTGCTCGATAAAATGATCTTTATAATTATGCGAATATTTATAGCCTTTATGATAATCAAGGTCTTTCATAAGCTTTGTCGGAGCGTTTCTCAAGTGGAGAGGAACTGCGGCGCCCGGAAATTTTTTAACGTCGCTTAAAGCTTCTTCGATTGCAAGATAGCTTGCGTTGGATTTCGGACAAGCCGCAAGATATGTTGCAGTCTGCGACAGAATAATACGAGCTTCCGGCATACCTACTGTATTTACGGCGTTAAAACAGCTTACCGCTAAATTAAGCGCGTTCGGTTCGGCGTTTCCGATGTCTTCTGAAGCCAAAATTATCATTCTTCTTGCTATAAATTTTACGTCCTCTCCCGAGTCGAGCATCTTGGCAAGCCAGAAAACCGCCCCGTCGGGATCGCTCCCTCTTAAACTTTTTATAAAAGCAGAAATAGTATTGTAATGTTCTTCGCCGGTTTTATCGTATCTGGATTTTCTAAGGTAGGCATCCTCGACGGTTTTTGCTGTAAGAACTATATTGCCTTTATCGTCCAGTTTTGCAAGATTAACCGCCATTTCAAGAGCGTTCAGCATTATTCTAGCATCGCTTCCGGAATACCTTATAAGCGCATTTCTGCCGTCTTTTTCAAGTATAATGTTCTTTTTATTTAAAACTTCGTCGGTATTAAGCGCCCTCTCAATAATAAGGTTTAAATCTTCCTCGAATAAAGGATTTAAAGTAAATACGGTTACTCTCGATAAAATCGGCGAGTTTATTTCAAATGACGGGTTTTCGGTCGTAGCTGCGATTAATATAAGGCTTCCTTCCTCTATGGAATGAAGGAGCAGATCCTGCTGCGACTTATTAAAACGGTGAATTTCGTCTATAAAAATAATTAACGGTTGTTTGTAGTGCTTAAAGCTTATATTTGCCTTATCTATAATTTCCCGCAGTTCTTTGACGCCGGAAGAAACGGCGGAAATTTTGTAAAATTCGTAACCTGCGGCATTTGCTATAATGCCTGCAAGAGTCGTTTTTCCGCTTCCAGGCGGTCCCCATAGTATCATCGAGCGGATAAATCCAGAATCAAGCATATTCTTTAAAGGTTTGTCTTTGCCTAGAATATGCGTTTGTCCTATAAACTCGGTCAGAGTTTTAGGTCTGAGTCTTTCCGCAAGCGGCGGCAAAAAACTTTCTGCATTTTTACCGCCGGAAATTTTTTCTTTTATTTTATTGTCGTCGTCATTATTGCCGAATAGATCCATACTTATATATTACCATAAGATACGGCAATATATAAAAAATATTGTAAAAGGTTCTACCTGAAGTTTTCTTCTATTTTAGCAAATTTATAAACGGCAAGAGAACCGAGCCATGCTATAATTAACGTTGCCGCAATTATTCCGCCGAGCATAGAAAACGAAACGTTTTGTATAAAATTCCAGACAGTAGAATGAAGGTCAAGCTCCATCGCAATGACTTGAAGCCATTCCAGAGTTCCTATGCATAATGCTAAAAAAACGGATATGCTTGTTATGGAAATATTGTAAAATATTTTGCGTACGGGATTAACGAATGCCCAACTGTATGCAAACTGCATTATTACGCCGTCCGTAGAATCTAAAAAAATCATACCCGCCGAAAAAATAAGGGGCAAAATAAATACGTCTATTAGAGGATGACCCGAAAGGGCAAACATTGCCGACATCGAAAGTATTGCGACCTCTGTCCCCGTATCGAATCCTAATCCAAAAAGAATGCCTACGAACAGCATCTGCCAACTGGAAGTTATCAGTTTCATTATTCTATGAAAGTATCTGTACATAAAGCCGCGTTTTAAAAGTTCTTCCTCTAAAGATTTATCCTTATATTTTTTAAAATTTTTTGCAATTCTTATTATGCTTAAAAGTATAGCGATATTCATAATTGCGATTAAATACAGGAAAAGAGCCGATACTCCTGTGCCTATTACGTTGCTGATTTTTGAAAAAACCGGATAAGATTTTACAACGTATGCTCCTATCGAAACCGTCATAAAAGTAAGCAAGAAAACCGATAAAGAATGTCCGACCGAAAAGAAGAATCCAACGCCCACAGGTTTTTTTCCGTCGTTCATTAATTTTCTCGTCGTGTTGTCTATCGCCGCAATATGGTCGGCGTCGAGCGCATGTTTTATACCGAAGAAAAAAGCAAGAGCGCCGAGGCTTAAAAGTTTGGGAAATACCTGTGATCTGTCGATTAAAACAGCCGTAGAAATAAATAAATAGGAAATTAATAAAGAATAAAGAAGAATTACCCTTTGTTTAAAAGTGATTGAACCGATAAAATCGGAAATACGCGAAAACATAATTAGACCTCCCGCTAATTAATTAAAATTAATTAATTTAATCTCAAAGGCAGGTCTTCCGGCTTAAACATGCGGATAATCCGCCTTCCCGGCATAAAATAGCCAGTGGCATACAGGATATCCTTAGCAGTTATAATTAAAATAATCATAAAAATAACCGCCGGTTATTACGGCTGCGGGTACAGCACGGGCTTTTAACCCGTTTCCCTAAACCTTTAAGTTTAAGATTTAATGTTAAAAGTTGAATATAAAAATATTATATATAATATAATATACCCGATAAAATTATTAAGTCAATTAAAATTATTACATTAAAATTATTTTACATGAATAAAAGTTGTGACGGTGTCATAATTGAATTCCGGCACCGTATTATAAAAAATTTGTTTTTACCAGTCAAAAATTTTATAATTTATTATTATGGACAAAATAAATAAAAAAGAATTTAAAAATACTTTTATTAAATGCATCGAGGAAAAAGGTCTTAGGTACACGAAACAAAGAGAAGTTATAGTAGATGCTTTTTTTTCGGCAGGAAGGCATATTACTTCAGAAGAACTGTTTAATATAGTGAAAAGGATATATCCCGAAATAGGATATGCTACCGTGCAAAGAAATTTGAATCTACTATGTAAATGCAGTTTAGCGGAAGAAATAAAAATAGGAAAGCAAAAAACAAGATACGAACAAAAATACGGAAACACGCATCATGATCATCTTGTATGCCTGCAATGCGGACGGCTCATAGAAGTTAACGACGATAAAATAGAAAAATTGCAAGCAAAACTTGCAAAAAAAAATAATTTTACCCCGATAAAACATAAATTAGAAATATACGGAATTTGCGCCGACTGCAAATCAAAATAGCCGCTAAAATTTATAAAAAACAACAAATAAATTTGAATTAAATTTTTTGTTGACATCGTAAAATTATTTTCGTATTATCATTGATAATGATTTTTATTATCATTTAGTATCTATAATAGAATAAAAAGCAAAGGATATTTAATTTATGAAAAATTCCGCTATCGTGGATCGGGATTACACGGAAGAAAACAATAATAAGGGAAAAAGACGACAAAGAAAGCGGTCAAGAGGGAGATATCCTTTATTTAACAAGAGGTCGCTGTATAAAGGGCTTCATTTTTTAAAGGTGTTGGGCCCAGGTTTCATAGTTATGATAGCCGATATGGATGCAGGTTCGGTTACGACTGCAGGCGTTTCGGGCGCTCAGTGGGGATATAAGCTTATACCTTTGCAAATACTTCTTATACCTATTTTATATCTGATACAATCTATGACGTCGAGGCTTGGATGCGTCACAAGAAAAGGACACGGCGAGCTTATAAAAGAATATTACGGCAGTAAATGGGCGGCATTTGCAACCGTTACGCTTTTTTTAGTCGTTTTTTCCGCTCTTATTACCGAATTTTCCGGCATAGCGGCAAGCGGGGAGATATTCGGGATACCGAAAGTTTTCAGCGTAGGAGTAAGTTTTTTAATACTTTTGTTTGTGGTTTTTACCGGAAGTTACCGCAGGGCGGAGAATATCGCCCTTATTTTTTCTCTTACCGGATTCGTATTTATACCGGCAGCTATTTTTGCGCATCCGGATTATCATCAGCTTGTTTTCAAAGGGCTGTTCGGTTTGCAGCCGCTCGGCAATAAAGATTATATATGGCTTATAGCGGCAAACGCCGGAGCCGTTATAATGCCGTGGATGATTTATTACCAGCAAAGCGCTACGGTCGATAAAAATTTGTGTAAAAAAGACGTTAAACTGGCTGAAACGGATACATTAATTGGAAGTATAGCGACGCAGGTTCTTATGATTGCGGTTATAGTTATGACGGCGGCGACTTTGTATAAAGCACACATAGTTCCGTCAACCGCAAAAGCTATCGGTCAGTCCTTAATACCTTTAGCGGGAAAATACGCAGGGGCTTTGTTTGCCGTCGGTCTTTACAGTTCTAGTCTTTTAGCGGCTTTCGTAGTTTCTATGGCGTTTACTTGGGCGGCGGGAGAAACTTGGGGATATAAGCACAGTTTAAACCATCGTTTCAGCGAAGCAAAACTTTTTTATTTTATATACATAGCTTTAATTTTTATATCTGCGATGATAGTGCTTATACCCGGAATACCTTTAGTAACTATTATGGTTGACGTAGAAGCTGCGAACGGTTTTGCCCTTCCTATAGTGCTTGTATTTTTAATAGTTCTTGCCGGAAGCAAAAGAATACTCGGAGAATATGCGTATTCTAAAAAATCTATTGCTGTCGTAGGGGCGCTCGGCTTAGTTATGGTTATTCTTGGGATAATAACCGTACTTCCGCAAACATGGTTAAGTTGTATGCATATATAATAGCTATATAAAATAAAAAAAGCAAAAAAATCTTTAGCGCTATAAATGTAATAGTAATATGAAAAACATAATCGCAATAGTATCCTGCATTTTATTTTTGTGCGTTTCCGCCTTCAATTCGTATGCAAAGAGCGGTTCATTTTTGTCGCAGATAAAACTGTTCGGCACTTTTGCCTCGTCTTATACTTATAATTTTGCCAATCCTGTAGCAAACGAGGAATATCTGGACGGCAACTATAACGGAAACTACATAGATAATTATAAGGTAAACGGTTTTACCATCAACGAATTTGATATAACGGTTTCAAAAAATGCCTTTTCAAACGGAAGAAATAATTTCGGCATAGGTTTTAAAGTATCTTTAGACACAGGAGAAAACATTCAGGATGTAGGACCTTACACGGGAAACTATAATTATTACACTGAATCCTTTTATAGCCGTCCTTTATACGGGTTCAGGCAGTTTTACGTTTCTTTTGGAATTCCGGTAGGAAACGGATTAAAAATTGATTTAGGCGAAAAAAATTATTTAATAGGTTTTGAATCATATAATCTTTCAAGGTTGTGGGAAAATACCTATTCGCTTATAACTGCTATAGAGCCGGGCGAACTTGCGGGAATCTTTTTTGAATATCCCTTTACGAAAAGGCTGAATATGGTTTTCGGCGTTGCGATGACCGATAACGCTTTGTCGCCTATTGACAGATATCCGACGTTTGAATATATCGCTTCGTATAAACCTTTTAGTTTTTTAAAACTGCATGAAGGAATAGTTTACGGCGCCGAAAATTTCGTTATTTACAATAATAATCTTTATCAGGATAATTTAAACAAATTTTTTTATAATTTCATAGACGCGAAATATAAATTTTTAAAATATTGGACGGCAGTTTTAGATTACGAAGTCGGTTTAAACGGAGGTATAAACAAATCTATAATATATAGCAGAGGCATAAATCCCGAAGAATTTAATTCTTCGCAAAATATTTACCCGTCCGCGTTAATTTCGACGTCGGATTCTACTTTCGACAAGTCGCGTTTTTCAGGAATAGCTTTTTATCTGCATCATTACGACGTATCGCATTACGGCAGGTTTTCGCAGACTATAAGGGAAGCCGACGTTTCCGATCCGCAAGGCATGTGGGAGGAGGAAAGCGTTCCCGGGATTGCGTATCGTTATTTCGACTCCACGTTTACTATCGGATACAGGCCGCCCGCCAAAATACTTAAAAACGTACAATTCAGGCTCGAATTTGAAAACCAGACAGCAAACCGCAGAGTTTACGGCGACGGAAACAGTTTTCAGGACACTATAAACGCTATGGCGGTTTATACTTTCGGCAATTAATTTTGCAGGCGGCTATTCCCTTTATCCTGCAATAGAATTTTTACTTCCTGGATTCCCTCCTACGCGGGAATCCAGATTTAATATAGCTTTTGAGTATATAATGTAATTTCTTATGCAGGATTAAAGTATTCGGCGAAATTTGACATAAAAAAAATAGATAGTATAATTAAACTATATAGTTTTTAAAAATTATTTATAGGTATATATCGATTAAAAATTTTATTTTTTATGGGAGGAAAAGATGTTAAAAAAAATTAAAGTTACGATAATTTCCAATTTGATAGTCCGCGTTTTTATGATTGCTTTTGCGGTTATTTTTCCCGCCAGCGTTTATGCCAGTTCTGCTTTAAATACTCCATGCGGTTCCGGAAGTTTTGCCGGTACTTCGTATTTATCGACTCCCTGCAGTTCTTCATATAACTGCTGTATAGCTCCAAATGAACCAGCAGTAAAAAAAGTTCAACCGGTAGTAAAAAAACAAATTAAAAAATTTGCTGTTAAAAAAGTTGTTATCAAGAAAAAACCGGTTATCGTCAAAAAAGTTTCGACTTACAATATTTCGGCGAATAGTAACGATATCCATTTTCCATTTAATTCGGCTATGCTTACGTCAAAGGATATTGCTATTTTGCACAGAGACGCCGAATATTTAAGGCACAATAAAAACGTCGTCGTTCAGATACAAGGTAATTGCGACAGGAGAGGTTCCGAAGCCTATAATCTGGCTCTTGGCTGGAGGAGGGCAAATATAGCAAAATCTTATTTAGAAAAATTGGGCGTAAGCGGAAACAGGTTGAAAACGGTAAGTTTCGGAAAAGAGAAACCTCTTTGCACTGCTCATACTTTAGCATGTTATGCTATAAACAGAAGAGACCATTTTGCGGTCGTTTCTAAATAATACAACAAAACGGAATTTTAAAAGTATATATTTAAAAAATCCTCTAAATGCTATGATAAGATTTAGAGGATTTTTATTTTTAACTTTATATTATTATATCGTATCGGTTTTTAAACCGTATTGGGCTAATTTTTCTTTAGTTGTAGTGTAATCTTTATGCTGGAAAGCGTTCATTCCTAATTTTGCGGCGGTTTCCACGTTAAAATACCTGTCGTCTATAAAAAGACTGTCTTCGCTTTTTACGTAGGCAAGATTCATAGCGAGCTTATAAATATTTTCGTCAGGCTTTTTCATTTTTACGAAACATGAAGTTACAAAAAAGTCGATTAATTCAGTAAGGTTAAACGTTTCCACCCTGTATCTTGAAAGCTCGAGCCCTTCGTTGTTTAATGCTACTACCTTTAGTTTATACTGAGATTTTAAATTTTTAAATAACTCTATCATTTCAGGAATAGGCTTTGACTGGTTGAACATAAAATTTTTAAAATCTGCTTTTGAAAAATTCCTCTCGTCGTAAAAGATCGCTTTATCAAGATAATCGTTTAATGTTATCCTGCCTTCTTCGTATAAAGAGGATAAATATCCATGTCTTTCGGCAAACTCCTCATAATCGATATTGAAAATTTTAGAGGCTGATTTTCTTGAAGCAGTATCCCATCCGTTTGTAAGAAGAATATTGCCGATGTCTAAAAATAAAGTAGTAATTTTATCCATTAAACAATATATTTATTTAAATTTTAAAATTATATCCTTTCTTTATGCACTTCTTAATTTTTAATGTCCGCAAGTTCCGCCGGAACAGCAGCATGCAGGCGCAGGAGAAGCGGTCTTGCTTTCATCAGCCGATTTTTTTGATTTGCTTCCGCTTCCGGAACTGCCTGAACTTGCATAATCAGTCTTGTACCATCCGGAGCCTTTTAGTACGAAACTTGAGTTGGAAATTAATTTTTCTAATTTTCCTCCGCATTTTTCGCACTTTTCAAGCGGTTTTTCATTCATTCCCTGAATTACCTCGATATAATTTCCGCAGTCTTTGCATTTGTATTCTCTAATAGGCATTTAATTTACCTCCTTATTAAATAATATATATTTAATTATATCATAAATTTTATATAATTTACATATCGTTAAAGTTTATAATATAATATAAAATATTTTATATTTTTTTTTCATAGTTTAATTTATAAAAAATTCGGTTTATGGAAAACTTTAAAATCCCTGAATATTTCAAATCTTTAAGCGTCGATATTCTTGGCGATATTAAAGCTTTGTTTAAGGTGGAAAAGTATGCGGTCGGAGAAAATATCTTTCTTGAAGGAGACAAGTCTAAAGGAATATATTTCGTAGCCGAAGGAACAGTCAAAGTTTACAAATCTTCTAAAGACGGTAAAGAGCAGATTTTAAAGTTGATTTATCCTGGCGAATCTTTTAACGATATAACGGTTTTCGTCAAAGACGTAAACCCCGCTTCGGCGGATGCAGTTACCGACGTAAAACTATATTTGTTATCCCGCGAAAAAATGATAGATCTTATTTATAAACACCCTGAAGTTTCTATTAATATTATAAGAAGTATGTCCGAAAAATTAAGGCATCTTACAAATGCGATAGAAGACCTTTCTCTTAAACATACGCAGGAAAGAATCGCCAAAATTTTGCTTTTATTCGACGGCGAAAAACTTAGCCAGAAAATAATAGCCGATATCGCAGGAACGGCAAGAGAAGTAGTGTCGCGCGCACTGAAGGAATTTGCGGCAAAAGGTATTATAAAATTAGATAAAAGGGATATCATAATACTAGACAAAAAAAAGTTGGAGGATTTAAGCGAATGATAAGGAATAATATAATATATGCGCATTATAGCCGGTTCATTAAAAGGAAGAATAATACCTAACGTATTCGATATCAAAAACGTTTCTCCGTCATCCGATTTTTTAAAGGGAGTTCTATTTAACGTGATAGGAGACGATATAAACGGCGCCGTTTTTTGCGATTTATACGCCGGAACGGGTAACGTCGGTTTCGAGGCTGTTTCGAGGGGCGCCGCTTTCTGCATTTTCGTCGAAAAGTCGCCGGAATTGATATCGATGATTATCAATCTTTCAAAACAGTTCGGTATAGAGGATAAAGTAAAAATTATAAAGAAGGATTCTTTAAAGGCTTTGGAAAAAGGAATATTGGATGAGTATATGCCCGATTATATATTTGTCGATCCGCCCTACGACAAAGGTTTTTGCGAAATTACGGTTAATACAATTATTACCCGATATTCTAAGCGTGAATATCCGCGGGAAAATCTAGCCGGCGGCGAAGACGAAAAAAACCGCAGCATAAATATAATTGTCCAGCACGATAAACATGAAATATTATCTCTTGAATATCCGCCTTATAAGCTTATAAATAAAAAAACGCACGGCAAATCTTTTTTATCGTTTTACCGTGCTGATTAAATTACTTTAAAAATTCCAATCGCCTTTCCAGTTTTTAATTTCGGGCATATCGTCGTCATATTTTAGTATATACTGTTTATGTTCGATCAATCTGCTCTCCATCTCTTTTTTAATATACGCCGCTTTATATTTAAGGGATTCAACTCTGTCGGCTATGTCCATAACGAGATGGAATCTGTCCAACTCGTTTCTCACTGCCATATCAAAAGGCGTAGTCGTAGTTCCTTCTTCTTTGTATCCCCTGACGTGTAAATTCGGGTGGTTTTTGCGTCTGTAGCACAGTCTGTGTATCAGCCATGGATAGCCGTGAAATGCAAAAACAATTGGTTTATTTTCCGTAAAAAGAGTATCGAATTCTTTATCGGATAATCCGTCTGGATGTTCTTCTTTGGGCGTTAAAGTCATAAGGTCTATTACGTTTATAACCCTTATTTTAAGTTCGGGAACGAGATTGTTTAAAATAGAAACGGCCGCAAGCGTTTCCAGCGTAGGAACGTCTCCTGCGCATGCCATTACGATATCCGGCTCTTCTCCTCTGTCGTTGCTGGCAAATTCCATAATGCCTAAACCTTTATCGCATATTTTAATTGCCGAATCCATATCGTACCACTGAAGCTCTTCCTGCTTTCCCGCGATAATTACGTTGACCCTGTTTCGGCTTCTGAAACACTCGTTTGCAGTTACCAGAAGCGTATTCGTATCTGATGGGAGATAGACCCTTATATATTTTGGTTTTTTTGTAATCACGTGGTCTATGAAGCCCGGATCCTGGTGCGAAAAGCCGTTATGGTCCTGCCTCCATACATGCGACGTAAGCAGATAGTTTAAGGAAGGTATAGGCCTTCTCCATTCGACCTCGTCAGCTTCCTTGAGCCATTTTGCATGCTGGTTAAACATAGAATCTATTATGTGTATAAAGGCCTCATAGCATGAAAAAAAGCCGTGTCTTCCCGTTAGCAGATATCCTTCGAGAAGTCCTTCGCATGTATGCTCGCTTAAAATTTCGATTACCCTTCCGCTGCGGGCAAGATGGTCGTCAAAGTCGAAAATATCGCCCCACCATTGTCTGTCGGTATTATCGAAAACAGCGTTTAGCCTGTTTGAATTATGTTCGTCCGGACTGAATATCCTGAAATTATTCATATTTTTCTTGACTATATCGCGCAGGTAAAATCCTAAAGTAGTAGTAGCTTTTCCGTAGATAGTCGCAGGTTTTTCCACTTTTTCGGCATAATCTTTAAAATCTGTAAGAATAAGATCTTTCGTTAAAAGTCCGCCGTTTCCGCAAGGGTTTGCGCCCATTCTTTTATCTTTTTTCGGCGGAAATTCTTTAATTTTGTCGATTAGCGAACCGTTTTCGTCGAATAATGTTTCCGGCTTGTACGATTTCATCCAGTTTTCCAATATTTTGATATGTTCCGGTTTTTCTTCAAAATCCGTAATAGGAACCTGATGTGCGCGCCAGAAACCTTCAAGTTTAAGCCCGTCTATTTCTTTCGGACACGTCCAGCCTTTAGGAGTTTTTAATATTAACATGGGATAAAGAGGTCTATGTTCCGCGGATGCCCCGCCGCTTCCTTTATATTCTTTTTTTATTTTAATTATTTCCCTTGAAATTTTATCCATAATTGCAGCCATTTTGTTATGAGCCGAATTTACCGACTCGTCTTTCAGAAGGTAGGGCTTATAACCATATCCTTTAAACAGGTCTATAAGTTCTTCTTCGCTTATTCTCGCGAGAATAGTAGGATTGTTAATTTTATATCCGTTTAAATGAAGAATAGGAACTACTATACCGTCCGTTTTTGGATTTAAAAATTTATTAATATGCCAGGAAGCCGCCATAGGTCCGGTTTCTGCTTCGCCGTCCCCTATGGTGCAAAATACTGTTAAATCAGGATTATCAAGCGCCGCTCCGTAAGCATGGCTCAATGCGTAACCAAGCTCGCCGCCCTCGTGTATAGAGCCTGGCGTCATAGGAGAAACATGGCTCGGTACGCCGCCTGGAGCGGAAAATTGCCTGAAAAGAGCCTTAACGCCGTCGTAGTTTTGAGGTATATTCGGATAATATTCGCTGTAAGTTCCTTCAATATAAGTATTGGCGATAATAGCAGGGCCGCCGTGACCCGGTCCCGTTATAAATAATGCGTTTAAATCGAATTTTTTAATAATTCTGTTTAAATGTTCATAGATGAAATTGAGTCCGGGAGACGTTCCCCAGTGTCCAAGCAGTCTCGGTTTTATATGCTCAAGTTTTAGAGGTTCTTTTAACAGCGGATTATCCATGAGGTAGATTTGCCCTATAGAAAGATAGTTTGCGGCGTTGAAATATAAATTTAAAATTTCAAGTTCGTCTTCGGTAAGATAATTTTGATAATTATAATCTGACTTTCTTTCTTTCACTTTTTACCTCCTTATTGAAATTAACTTATATTACATCCTGTCCATTGCTTTTGAATATCTTCTTAAAAGTATTGAATTTAAAGAAACGGTTATGCTGGAAACGGCCATAGCGGCGCCTGCAAAAGCCGGAGGTATTAAAAATCCTGTTAATCCGTAAAAAACCCCTGCGGCTAAAGGTATGCCGAGACCGTTAAAGAAAAAAGCCCAAAAAAGGTTTTGTTTTACTTTAAATAAAGTTTTTCTGCCGAGGGATACGCTTTTATATACGTCGTTAATGTCGTTTCTTACCAAAATAACGTCGCCCGTTTCCCTTGCTACGTCAGTTCCGCTTCCTATGGCAATTCCGACGTCCGCCGCGGCAAGAGCCGGAGCGTCGTTTATGCCGTCGCCAACCATTGCTACTTTTAAACCGAGATTCTTTAATTTTTTAATTTCATTGAGTTTTTCGTTCGGCAAAACGTTTGCTATAACGTTTTTTTCGTCTATTCCGGCTTGAACGGCGGCGTTCATTGCCGAGTTTATATTGTCGCCCGTTAAAAGATAAACTGAAATACCAAGAGACTTTAATTTTGATATAGCTTCTTTTGCCGTTTCTTTGACTTTATCGGACAGAGAAATAATGCCTACGATATCGGAACCTACGGATATTCCGATAACCGTTTTCCCTTCTTTTGCAAATTTTTCGTCAAATTCGTTAAATTCAGTCATATCGAAATTTACGGTTTCCGATTCTTTGAATATTTCTTTTTTGCCTATAATTATCTTTTTGCCTTCGTAATTTAATTTTATGCCGAATCCGCCTATTTCTTCAAAATTTTCGGGCAAAGATTTTTCCAGCGCAGATTTGTCTTTGGTGTTTTCTTGGCTATAGTTATCGTAATTTTTATAAGAATGAAATTTATCTGCTATTGCTGCGGCTATAGGATGCGAAGAAAAACTTTCGGCATATGCGGCAATTTTGAGTATTTCATTTTCCGGCATACCGTTAAGCGAAATTATATCGGTGACCTCCGGTTTCCCGTACGTAATAGTTCCCGTTTTATCGAAAACTACGGCATCTATCCTTGCAATCTCTTCTAAGCTCGACGACTTTTTGATGAGTATTCCTTTTTCTAAACCTATCGAACTTCCGACCATAAGAGCCATAGGCGTAGCAAGACCCATTGCGCACGGGCAGGCTATAACTAAAACCGCTATGGAAGCTGACAAGGCAAATAAAAAATCGTAATGGAATACGAACTTCCATGCAATAAACGTTATCAGCGATATTATAACTACCGCCGGAACGAAATAATTGGTTACTTCGTCGGCGATACGCTGAATGGGGGCTTTGTCCGCCTGAGCGTCTTCTACCAATCTGACTATTTGAGACAGCACGGTATCTTTTCCGACCCTTAACGCTTTAATTTTAACTGCCTGCCCTTTGTTTACGGTAGCCCCGCTTACTTCGCTTCCTTCGCCTTTTTCTGCAGGAACCGGTTCTCCGGTAAGCATAGATTCGTCTATTTGAGTTTGTCCGTATGTTATTACGCCGTCGACCGGAATTTTATCTCCCTTTTTTACAAGCAGAATATCGCCTGGTTTTACGTCCGAAGTATCTATTTCTTTAACCGTTCCGCCGGGTTCGACCAAATTTGCTTTATTTGCCTGAAGTTTAAACAATGCTTTAAGGGACGAAGCCGCTCTCTGTTTAGATATTTTCTCCAGCAATTTTCCGGTTCTTATAAAAAGAATAAGCAAAACGGAAGTATCGAAGTAAAGTTCGCCTTTAAATAAAAAAACGGAAGCGGCGGAATAAAAATAAGCGGCTGAAATACCGAGAGAAACCAGTACATCCATATTAGACGAAAAACTTTTTAAAGAATAGTATGCGCCTTTATAAAACGTAAGTCCGGCGGTGAACTGAATTATCGTTGCCAGTATAAACAAAGCAGGTATTCTGTAAATGCCCAATATATCGATATAAGTAAGTATGACGACGGGAATTGCGATTATTAAAGTAAATATCAGCCAGTAAAGATCTTTTTTCCAGTCGGGTATTTTGCTGCGTTTTTTAAATTTTTTCGTACCCGCCGCCGTATCATTTGTCAGCTTTTCAACGCCGTTTGCATTTTTTTCGTCTTCGGTTTCGTCTATGGGAGTATATCCGCTTTCTACGACGGCTTTAAATATTTCGTCTTTGGAAGTTTTTGAAGGGTCGTAAGATACGGCGCCGCTTTCTCCTACGAAATTTACTACTATCGAGTTTACGCCGTTTAGTTTTCCTACGTCTTTTTCTATGGCTTTTGCGCAGTTGGTGCAGTGCATTCCTTCTATTTTAAATTTTATATTTTTTGGATTGTCTGCTGAAGATTCGACGTCTGAATTGACAATAAAGGCGTTTTGAAGGTCTTGTTTGGGGATTGCTAAACCTGAATCCGTCAAATCGGCTTCAAAACCGGCAAATTCGATCATCTTTATTATTTCTTCGGGGGAGGGTTTGTCGTTTTCGGTTTCTACGTAAAGAGTTTCGTTGACAAAATTGAGCTTTGCTTGCGTCACACCTTCCATTCTTTTTACCGTATCGGTAATAGTTGCGGCACAGGCGGCGCAGTCCATTTTGCTGATTTTAAACTTATAGTTTTTACGAGGCGAGTTTGCAGATTCCATATATTTATAATATCACATATTTTCCAGGTTGTAAAATTTATGGACTTAAGTGGCGGTTATATAGTAAAATTTTAATATATCAGATAATTTTTACATGATATGGTTAAGCAAATTTGTTTCGGTAAATTTTGACATTTATATTTTTAGGTATATAATATGAAGATTCTATTATATGAATAGAATAACAATTGATAATAAAATAATTTGTATTTGTACTTTTCATATTAAATTTTGGAGATTAACATTATGGAACAAGTTGATGTATTTACTATCGGGGCAGGCGGAGGAGCATATCCCGCCGCTTTCAGACTTGCTAAAGCCGGAAAAAAAGTAGTTATGGCAGACATTAAAGGAGTTATGAGCGGCAACTGTTTAGAACAGGGTTGCGTTCCTTCTAAAACTATAAGGGAAGCAATAGAAGTATACAGACTGGCAAAAAAGAGGGAATATTTCGGTTTAAAAGGCGAAAATATGGGATTTGATTACTCTAAAATTATCGATTTTAAAGACAACGTGCAAAAATTCAGATATGCTCAGCATGCAAAAGAACTTGAAGAAGCATCAAAAAATTTAAAACTCGTCAAGGGTAAGGCGTCATTTATAGATGAGCATACGGTAAGAGTAACCGGCGAAAATTTTGAAGAAACATACAAGGCGGACAGTATAATAATCGCAAGCGGCGCAGAACCCTATATACTTCCGATAGAAGGAAAAGAACACTGCGTTACAAGTACGGACATTTATATTTTGGGAACAAAAATTAAATCTCTTCCAAAATCTATTGCGATACTTGGCGGAGGCTATATAGGAGTGGAAACGGCTACTTTTTTTAACGAACTGGGAGTGGATGTAACCTTAATTCAAAGAAGCAAAAGAATACTTACCGCTATGGACGAAAGATTTGCTTTGCTTCTTCAAAATTCTCTCGACCCGAAAATTAAATTAGAGCTTGGAACGGAAATCAAAAAAATAGAAAAGATACAGGCCGGCGGAGCATATAACTATAATGTTTCATATATAAAAGACGGAACCTTAAAAGCGGTAAACGCCGATATGGTGCTTATGGCATACGGCAGAAAACCGGTCATACCCGAAGGCACGGATAAGTTAGGAGTAGAATTTGATAAAAAAGGCAGGATAAAAATAAACAGCGCTATTCAGACTAATATTCCGCATATTTATGCATCGGGCGACGTGAACGGACTTTCGATGCTTTTTCATTCGGCGGAAAGACAGTCTTTAGTTTGCGGAAATAATATTTTTGCCGGCAATACTCCTATCGATTATATGGATTTTAATGCCGTGCCGACTACGGTTTTTACGTTTCCTAAAGCCGCGTATGCAGGTATCATGCCTTCACAGGCGGAAAAAGCGGGCATCGATGTTCTTGAATGCTCATACGATTTCGTCGTCGATGCTAAAGCTCAGATATATAACGAACTAAAAGGAGAAATAAGGGAATTTTTCGATGCTAAAACTTTAAAAATAATCGGCGCATGGGTAATTGGAATAGATGCCGAACTTTTAATAGGCGAATTGGTAACGGCAATACAAAATTCTTTAGACATCCGTATAGTAGCCGGACTTTCAAACCAGCATCCTACAAGCAGCGAAGGCATAGCCAAAGCGGCAAGAAAACTGCTTTAAATTTATCTAAATACATAAGATATTGTTTTATTATGATGCTTATGGTGCCGAAATTTAATTCCGGCACCATAAAAAACTGATTATAATATTTTTTTCAAAGGTATTGCAAAAGTGTAATTGTAACTAAAATGAATTATTTTGATTATGCAAAATAATTTCGGCGGCTTGTTTTAAATCTTTAACGTAAAAGTCCGGAATAATATTATCGTCGTGTTCATACATATCGTTTCTGATGTAGAACGATTTTAAACCCGAATTTTTTGCAAGCATTATATCGCTGTCTTTATCGCCTATCATGAATGACCTGCCGGTATCTATATTAAACTTTTCTACTCCCTTAAGCACCATTCCCGCAGACGGTTTCCTGCAGGAGCATTTAATATTATAAGGTTCTACCGTTCCTTTATCGTGGTGAGGACAGAAATATAAATCGTCTATTCTAATTCCGTTATCTTCGTATATTTGAAGAAGCCTGTCGTGAACCGACGCCAAATCATCCATACTAAAAAATCCTTTTGCTACTCCTGCCTGATTAGTAACTATTATAAGCAAATACCCTGCAGTTTTTAAGGCTTTAAGAGCCTCTAAAGAGCCGGGCATTATAATTATATCTTCGGGATTTTTTAAATACCCCACGTCTTTAATTAATACTCCGTCTCTGTCCAAAAAAACGCATTTGTTATTATTCATATTATTTATTTTTTTATTCATTATCCGGTCTTGTTTTCCACCTGTTATGTATCCAGAACCACTGTTCGGGATATTGCCTTATTATGTCTTCGATTTTTTCGTTAAACATTTTCAAAATATTCATGGTATCCGTCTTTCTGTCGCCGGTATATTTTATGTCAAGGGGTGGCTCTATTATAAGGCGGTGTTTTGAGTAATTTTTTTTATTTTCGTCATTTTCGTTAATTCTAACTATAAAAGCCGGAACGACCGGAAGTTTAGTTTTTGCGGCGATGTTTGCCATACCGGGCATAGTGCAGGCTTTAACGCCGAAAAAATCGACGAAGACGCCGATGCGCTTAGAGGCATTTTCGTCCGGCAGAAATCCGACGATTTCTTTTTTGTTTAACGCCGAAATTATATTTTTTACGGCATTTTCCCTATTATAGATAACTTTGTTTCCAGAAGCGGTTCTTAAATCGTATAAAATTTTTTCTATGTAAGGATTGTCGAGAGGCCTTGCAAGTACGTTGCCTTTATAGCCTTTCAGCCCGAAGGTTTTTGCGAGAAGTTCCCAGTTGCCGAAATGAGCGGTAAGCAAGAGTACCCCCTGTCCGCCGTATATGTTCTTAATATTTTCAAAATCCGATTCTACGAAATCGTCGATATTGCTTTCATTATATTTATTTAGTCTGAAAATTTCGACGAACGTCATGCCGAGATTTTTATAAAATTTTATCGCTATATCGTTCAGTTCATTCTCGGTTTTAGCCGGAAATGCAATTTTTAGGTTATTCAGAGTGTGTTTTCTGTGCTTTTTATCGATTTTATAAAATAACAGCCCCAAAAATCTGCCTATTTTTAGAGACAGACCCTGCGGCAATATATTCAAAAATGTATAAAAAGAATATACCAAAACATATTCGGAGTATGCAAGAGCTTTATTTTTTTTCATATATTTTAAAATTACGACAGATTGTTTCGTTTGCTGCGCCCGCAATGTCGATTGTAAACATCGTAAATATGTTCATAAAAATTTCCGTCTATAATAATATCGAAGTCTAAATAATAAATTTTATCGAATTCATCATTATTTATGTCATTATGTATGCCGGATAAATCTTTAAAATTAAACCGCTTTAACTTTACGTAATCCTTTAAAGTCGTAACGGCTATATATTTATCGTCGGAATGAAGTATGTTCGTTATTTCTTTAAAATCGGTTTCGGTGTATTCATAATGGTCGTTAAATTCCATTTTATAATCCGCAGGCGCTTCGCATTCCGTTAAATTTTCATAAAAGTAATATGAATTGCCTATTGCGCATACGGCAAGAATTTTACCGCCTTTAGCTTTAAATGCTTTTAAATCTTCTATAGATATAACGTTTTTTTGAGATATAAGTTTATTCGGTTTGTAATAAGAATAAAATACGGAGCAATTTTTATTGTATTTTTTTAATTTATTTTCTATAGAGGCTTTAAAAGAAGAAGATGTCGAATTTTCCAAAAGTTCCGGTCTGCATTTGTTTATAACTATAATATCGGCATATTTTAAAGCGCTTAGCGGTTCTCTTAAAATTCCTGCCGGTATTACGTTTTGTATGAATATATCTATGCTTGCGTCTATTAGAATTATGTTAATATCTTTTTTAATGTTTAACGCCGTGAAACCGTCGTCTAAAATGGCGATTCTTTTATTTCCGTCGAATTCGTCGTGAACGTCTTTGTAGGCGCATTTGTATGTTATGTCTATAACTTCTGCTTCCGCTGCTTCCGTTCCTATCTCTACCGCTACCCCTTCTTCCGCTCCTCTTTCTGCCGATTGGTTATCAATGATTTTCTTATTTTCTATCTGCATCGCGTCTAAAAAGTCGATATTGCCGCCGGCATCCGTCCCCGTCTTCCATTCCATTTCGGCAAGATTGTAATATATTTCGTCGTTATTAAGGCAGGTTTTGGCCGCCGCCAGTCTGTTTTTAGATACGATAACCGGAATATCTATTTTTTTAGATTTAAATTTTTCGATTAAAAGGAGGACTTCATCGGGCAATTTATTCCTTGATTCCGGAATTTCATATTCCCATGCAGCTACATAGACTTTTTTTTTAAGCGGCCTTTATATCCGCGGGTTATAATGCACGGTTTTAATTCTTTTTCGTATAAATATTCGGCCAAACTATAAGAAAACGGAGTTTTTCCGGATCCGCCCATGTTTATGTTTCCGAAACTTATAGTAAATAATCCTGATTCTTCCGCTTTTACACTTCCAACAACTCTTTTTATTTTAGAAAAGAGTATAACGGCGAAAGATAATAAAATAAGGGGAAGTTTAGCGCATAATTTTAATAATCCGGCAAAACCGCCCTCGTTCCTTTCGTTATTTTCCGTCTTTTTTGATTCGTTGGTCAAGAAATTTACGATATATTTATAAAATTTCATTTTTATTCATTTTATATTTCTATTTAATTTATACTGAATCCGCCGATTCTTTTATTCTGTTTAGCCCTTCTTTTATTACGTCTAATCCGGTGGCAAAAGATAATCTTATATAATTATCGTTGCCGAATTCAACTCCTGGAACGGCCGCAACGAGATATTTGTCTAAAATATGATCGCAATATTCGGAAGAAGAATTAATCGTTTCGCCTTTTGAATTTTTTAATTTTCCGAAAACTTTTGAAATATCTACGAAAAGATAGAAAGCGCCGTCCGGTTTAACGGGGGTCATACTTTTTATGTTTTTCTCAAAAAAATCGAGCATATAATCCCTTCTTTTTTGAAATTCGCCGCGCATCATATCGGTGAATTCGTATCCTCCTTTTAACGCCGCAAGAGCGCCGTACTGGGCAAAGGTAGTCGGATTGGAGGTACTCTGCGACTGTATATTGTTCATGGCCGCAATTAAATCTTTAGGTCCTGCGGTATAACCTATTCTGAAGCCAGTCATGGAATAAGTTTTAGACACGGCGTTGACGGCGATAGTATATTCTTTCATAGATTTATCCGCCATTAAAACGTTAAAAAACTTTTTGCCGTCGAATATAATCTTTTCGTATATATCGTCGGTTATTATATATAGCCCTTGTCTTTTAGCAAAATCAGCGACTTCTATTATATCTTTTTCGTCCATCATAACGCCGGTCGGATTTGACGGACTGTTTATTATGACGCCCCTTGTTTTGGCGGTAACGCTGTTTTGAAATATTTCAAGATTGAATTTAAAACCGTTTTTTGAAGTATCCGCTATTACCGGAACTCCGCCGGAAAGTTTTATAATTTCCGTATATGAAACCCAGTACGGCGAAGGAACTATTATTTCGTCGCCTTCGTTAAGCATAGCCGTAAATATATTATATAAAGAATGTTTTCCGCCGCAGGACACGAGTATTTCCGAATTTTCGTATCTTACCCCGTAGTCTTCGGCAAACTTTTCTGTTATTGCAGTTTTCAGTTCGTCTATTCCCGAAACCGGAGTATATTTAGTCTGCCCTTTGTCAAGAGCTTCTTTAACTGCTTGCTTTATATAGTCCGGCGTGTCGAAATCCGGTTCTCCGGCGCCGAAACCCACTACGTTTTTTCCTTCGTTTTTTAATGTTTTTGCTTTAGCCGTGATGGCAAGGGTAGCCGACGGCTTTATTAAAGAAGCTCTACATGAGAGTTTCATCGTTTTCTCCTTTTGCGTAAATTTTTGAAAGCTCTTCGGCAATCGCCGGAGGAACCATACTTGAAACATCCCCTCCAAGCCTTGAAATTTCTTTTACTATCGTGGAACTTAAAAAAGAATATTTTTCCGCAGTCATCATAAATATAGTTTCGATGTCCGAATTTAACGTTCTGTTCGTAGTAGCAAGCTGAAGCTCGTACTCGAAGTCCGAGACCGCCCTTAATCCCCTTATTATAACTTTTGCGTCTATACTTTCCACGTACTTTACTAAAAGACCTTTTAAGCCTATCACTTCTACTCGGCCTGAATCGATATCCCTATCGTCTTTTATTGTTTCGTTTATAAGCTCTATGCGCTTAGACTGCGGGAAAATATACGGTTTTTTTTTATTACAGGCCACGGCTATAATAACCCTGTCGAATATATTTAGGCTTCTCTTTAAAATATCTAAATGGCCGTAAGTTACAGGGTCAAACGAACCAGGATAAACACCCGTCTTATATTTAATTAAATTTGACATAAACCTTATTTTTACCATAAAACCGATAAAAAAGCAAACAGGAAAAGTTTCTTTTGCGCTGCAAAACCAATCGGCAGTAAGAGAATAAATAAATCTGACACCTTTAAGGAGAGCTTTTTGCAATTTTTTATTGATTTATTTTTTAAAATCTGGTAAATTAAAAAATCTATCTATAATTTTTTAATATAAAAAAGGAGTATTTTATTATGGCGAATCATAAATCTGCCGAAAAAAGAGCGAGACAGACCGAAAAAAGAACGGAAAGAAACAGGCGCAGTATTTCTAAAATGAAAACGGGCATAAAGAAATTTCAAGCCGCGGTTGCCGAAAACGATAAAGAAAAAGCATTATCTCTTTTTAATTTAAACGTATCTTATATTATGCAGTTAGCCGCAAAAAAAATTATACACGGTAATAACGCATCGAGAAAAGTTTCGGCTCTTGCCAAACTTAAGAATTCTATAAACGGTTAAGTTTAAAAATAAATTCTTCGAAAATAATATCCGGCGGATAAGACGTCGTTTTAAGTTTTAAATCGACATCTTCCAAAAGTTTAACTATTTTTCTCAACTCCGCCGCATTAAATAAAGAAATACGTTTTAAAAATTTACCCTTAAGAAACGGTAAAACGGCATTAGAATTCAATATCGTTTCGATGTTAATGCCGGATTTCTCCTGAATTTTTGCCCTATGAAGTTTTTTCACGTCATTGTATAATATGGATATAATTTTTATCGGTTCTTCGCCGTCCGCGTAAAGAACGTCGAACATGAAAAAAGCCGCTTTGAAATCTTTGTCTAATATTTTGTCGGTTAAATCGAATACGCTGAATTTTTTTGAAAAAGATATAATAGATTTTATTTTTTCTATAGGTATTTCGGTTTTTATTTTTGCGTCTGCAGATTTTGAGCCGGCG
This sequence comes from bacterium, assembly GCA_021798875.1. Lineage (GTDB taxonomy): Bacteria > SZUA-79 > SZUA-79 > Acidulodesulfobacterales > Acidulodesulfobacteraceae > Acidulodesulfobacterium_A. Next base: position 32,898 of record JAJZBN010000009.1, read on the forward strand.
TTAATCCCTGAAGCGATTTTATCTAATTCGGAATCTATGTTAAGCAGATTATTTCCGGTATATCGCATTATATAGTAAGCCGATTCCTCAGATATAGATATGCCTTTCTCCTTTGCCAAATTTTTAATATAAGACGGTATTTCATTGTCGTATAGCTTTCTAACTTTATTTAACTTAAAATGATTTTTATTTTTTAATTCTTTAAAAAATTTCCAGTTTTCGTTTATTTTAGGTTCGCCATAATAAAAGATTACCAATGTAGAAGGCGAAGGAGATTTTACATATTCAAGTATGCTTTCGTCGTTAAGGAACGAATCGTCGAAATCTTCCGCTTGAACTATTCTCTTTTCGGCAAATGCGGGGTAGCTTTCCGCAATATTCAAAAATTCCGAAGGAGAAGGCGCGATAAGCTTATCGAAATTGAAGTCGTATTCGCTTTCCGAAAGCGTGCCCGATTTTATTTTCTCTATTTCTCTATTTATCCTGAAATTGTCTTCGCCGTAAAAAAAATATATTAAAACTTCGTTAGTCATATTATGATTTTATAATAAAAATTTTTTTTTTAAAAGTTATCGTTTTATAGGTTGACAATTTTAATATATTTTATTAATATAATCTATTATGATTATGTTTTTAACTATTTTATTGATTGTATCCGCAGTATTTTTAGTTATCGTTATTCTTATGCAGCAGGGTAAAGGGCAGGAGATGGGGGCGGTCTTCGGAGGTAGTTCGCAGACTGTTTTCGGGGCGTCCGGAGCGGGAAATTTTTTAACTAAAGCAACTGCAGTAATAGCTATTATTTTTATGGCTTCCGCTTTTTTTATTTCTTATATTACCGCACAGAAGGAAAAAGGAATTAATATTTCTTCAAAATATACTGCTGCAAAAACTGTAAAATCGTCTATGGCAGCCAAAAAAGCACCGGTTAAAAACAGTTCTAAATAATTTAATTTGATTTTTATTAATTTGTTTTATATATGATGCCGAAGTGGTGGAACTGGTAGACACACCATCTTAAGGGGGTGGCGGACAAAATCCGTGCCGGTTCGATTCCGGCCTTCGGCACCACCTTTTATTTTAAAAATTCACTTAGTTACTCTTTGCGCATTTATTGAATTGCAGTGCTGCCTATCAAATTTTTTTTTGACATCAAAATAATAAATTCTCTTAAAAAAGCGACGTTATAAAGTTCGGAGTTTTTTTCCATAAAGTTTAAAGCGTCGGTTACGCTCATTTTAATTCTGTACGGCCTGTTTCGCGTAAGCGAATCGAACCTGTTTGCGATAATAACTATTTTTCCGTACGTCGAAATATCTTCTTCCATTTTTCCGAAAGGATATCCGGTACCGTTTGAAGCTTCATGATGTTCAAGGACGCCGTTTATTATATTTTTATTATCTATGCCGTTCGCAATTAAAATTTCTTTGGAATATATGGGATGCATTTTTATTTCTTCGGCCTCTTTTTCGGATAAGCCGTTCTTCGACAATATTTCTCTGGGTATTTTTAATTTTCCTATATCGTGAGTCAGTCCCGCAAAACCTATTTCATATAAAGATATTTTACTTGAAAAACCCAGCCTGTTTGCTAAAGCCATAGCGTATATACTGACGTTCATACCATGTCCGACTTCATTATAATCATAGCTGGAAAGATTAAGCAAATTCATAAAAGCGAATTCGCTCATCAATAAATATTCTACAGTAGTTTCTATGGATTTTTTAATATTTTCCTGATTATCTTTAAGATTTCCGGTAGTTATAACGTATTCGGCATAAATTTTTGAATACGTATAAATTTTTACGGCTTTTTCTTCAAAATTATAATCGGGCGATTTTATAATGTATTCTATATGATCCAGCATATCGTTGTCATATTTATCTTTATCTTTTGTTTCTATATATAGTTTTTCTACCCCGTTATTTTTAAGTCTTAACGCATCGCTTTGAGAAAAAATAAGCGCTTTAGACCTATATAAAATATAATTATCACCGGATTTTAGATACAGAGGATAATCGGAATTTTTACCGAATATTAAACTTTCTATAACTATAGGCGTATATTGCTTTTTTTCCATTTAGTTTTATTATATAGTTGGTTTTCAAATAATTTCAGATTTCAGCCCCATCTTGCGGACGTTTTCGGCAAATTCCTCGGCCTGTCTTTTTTCGCCGACTATCGTTCCATAGTGCATAGGTATAGACGTATCGGCTTTTATAACGGCAGCCGCTTCAATAGCTTCGCTCGGAGTCATAACGTAAGTTCCGCTCACGGGAATAAACAGAAGATCTATCTTTTCTTTTGATAGGTCTTTCATTTCCGGTATTAGGTCGGTATCGCCGGTGTGATATATTTTAACTCCCTTAAACGTAACTATAAAACCTAATTTTTTGTCTTCTTTAGGATGATAAACCTTACCCGGTTCCCTAAATTTATTGATATTATAAGCAGGTACGCCTTTAATATGCAAATCTTTAAAATCTAAAGAATCCCCCGGTTTTATAATTACTATTTCATTGTCGTATAATCCGTCTATTTCTTCGTTAGTCATCTCGTTCATAAACAAAACGGTGGAATCTTTAAGTATTTTATGGATATCGTCGGGAGAGAAATGATCAAAGTGTTCATGAGATACAAAAATGTAATCCGCTTTGGGTTCGTCTCCGTGTAATTTGAAAGGGTCAAAATATAAGCATGTCTTACCATCGCTGACTAAAAAACTGTCGTGGCAGAATCTTTTAATTTCCAATCCTTTATAGTTAAACATAATAGCCTCCCAATAAATGATATATTATTATAAATAAACGATAAAAGTAAATAAAATTAATTCTTATTTTAAATTTTATCATATATTTTATTTATTTGTTAAAATTTTCAAATAATTTGTCTGATTAATATAAAACTAAGTAAAATATATATTGTAATTATATGTATTTGTCATATATAATAATGTAATAATTTTATGTTTAAGGTTAAATAATTAAAATTATACAATAATAAAAAGTAAGGAGAAAATTATGGCAAATTTAAGAATTGCGATTAACGGGTTCGGAAGAATAGGCAGAAACGTTTTTAGGGTTTTTCAGGATATGATCGCCAAAGGAGAACATGTTGAAATCGTTGCGATTAACGATATTACCAATCCTCAGGTGCTTGCCCATCTTTTAAAGTACGATTCCGTTCACGGCAAAGCTCCTTTCTATGTAGGTTATGACGTAGACCATATAATTGCCGACGACAGAGAAACATTGATAACCGCAATAAAAGACCCGTCTGAACTTTTATGGAAGCATCTTGGCGTAGATTTGGTAATTGAATCCACAGGGCTTTTCACTAAAAGAGACGATGCCGAAAAACATTTAAAGGCAGGCGCTAAAAAGGTTTTAATTTCGGCGCCGGCACATGATCCCGATGCCACTATAGTTCTTGGCGTTAACGATAAAAATTACGATAAAAGTAAACATTTTATAGTTTCTATGGCATCATGCACCACAAACTGTCTTGCTCCGGTAGCAAAAGTGCTTAATGAAAATTTTACAATAGAAAAAGGAAATATGACCACCGCCCATTCTTATACCAACGATCAGAGAATATTGGATTTGCCGCATAAAGATTTGAGAAGGGCAAGAGCTGCCGCCGTTTCTATAATTCCAACTACTACTGGTGCTGCAAAAGCTCTGTGTGAAGTTCTTCCCGAACTTAAAGACAAGCTTGACGGAATGTCTTTAAGAGTACCCACGCCCGATGTTTCTATTAACGATTTAGTCTGTAAAGTTTCTAAAAAAACTACGGTTTTAGAAGTTAATTCAAAATTGGAGGAGGCAGCCGATACATATTTGAAAGGAATTTTGGGATTCAGCAAAGAGCCTCTTGTTTCTATAGACTACAGGGGCGATTCCCATTCTTCCATAGTAGATTCTTTGAGTACTAAAGTTATAGGCGACGACCTCGTTAAAGTTCTGGCATGGTACGATAATGAGTGGGGTTACTCTACGCGGCTTGCCGAAATGGCCGTATTTATGATGAAATAAATATATTTATAATTAATTTAGCAATGATTATATATAATATAAGCAATAAAGAATAGGAAATAAGGAATTTGATTATGAATAATATCGTTTATATAGACGAAATCGACATAAAAAATAAAACGCTTCTTATAAGAGTCGATTTTAACGTTCCGCTTGACCAAAACGGCAATATTACCGACGATACCCGCATAAGAGCAGTTCTGCCGACTATTAATTATTGCCTCGACGAAAACGCAAAAATTATCTTAATGTCACATATGGGACGGCCGAAAGGCAAAAAAGTTCCCGAACTATCCCTTTTAGTCGTTGCTAAAAGGTTGAGCAGGCTTTTAGACAAGGACGTAAAATTTGTCGGCGAATGCGTAGGCGAGTTAGCGGAAAGCACGGTTAAATCCGCAGGTTTGGGCGATATAATACTGCTTGAAAACTTAAGATTTTACGCTGAAGAAACTAAAAACGACGAAGAATTCGGCAAAAAATTAGCCTCCCTCTGTGATATATACGTTAACGACGCTTTTGCGACGGCTCACAGATCGCATGCTTCAAACGTAGCTGTTACTAAATTCGTCAAGAAATGCGCTGCAGGTTTTCTTATAAGAAAAGAACTTAACTATTTCAACAGGGCTATTGAAAACCCTATGAAACCTTTTGTCGCTATAATTGGCGGAGCGAAAGTGTCGGGCAAGATAGAAGTTCTTTCTAATTTAGCCGAAAAAGTGGATAAATTAATAATAGGCGGGGCAATGTCGAACACTTTTCTTAAGGCACTAGGTCACGACGTCGGTGCTTCCCTCGTAGAAGACGAAATGTTGGAATACGCTAAAAAAACGCTTGAAAAAGTAAGCGAAAAAAAGATTAAACTTTATTTGCCGGTCGACGCGGTAGTCGCCGACAGATTAGCGCCGGATGCGGAAACTAAGGTTACGACTATTCAGGAAATTCCTAAAGGCTGGCTTGCTTTAGATATAGGTCCGGCTACCGTAACCCTTTTCACCGAAGCTATTCAAAATGCTAAAACTATAGTATGGAACGGACCTATGGGCGTATTTGAAATGGATGCTTTCAGCAGAGGTACGTTTGCTTTAGTTTCAAGCGTCGCAAACGCTTATGCCATGACTATAGTCGGCGGCGGCGATACGGACGTTGCGCTTCACAGAGCCGGAGAATTTGCAAAAATGTCTTATGTTTCTACCGGCGGCGGCGCTTTTCTTGAACTTTTAGAAGGAAAAAAACTGCCCGGCATCGAAGCATTAATCGAATGTTCAAAGAAAAATAATTTAAAACCGCTAATTTAAAAACTCAATTAATCTTAATGAAAAAAAAAATCATAATCTTAATATCGGTTTTTTTTCCTGTCTTAATTTTAGACCAGTTATTGAAATATATAGTTAATAATAAAATATCGTTAATCGGAAAAATTACGGTAATAAAGCATTATTTTAATATCGTGCATGTCGATAATACGGGCGTTGCTTTCGGACTTATGAGCGGATATTCAAATATCCTGATTATATTTCTTACGGCTTTAATAATTGCGGCGTTAATATATTTTTTATTTAAAACAAAAATAAATTCCTACTTGCTGTTTATATCTTCCTCGTTAATTATTTCAGGCGCTTTTTCAAATCTGTTAAGCAGAATATTTCAGGGATATGTCGTTGATTTTCTCGACTTTCATATTTACGCATATCACTGGCCGAGTTTTAATATTGCCGACAGCTGCGTAGTAGTCGGCACTATCTTGTTTTTCATATCCATAATGAAATATATTTAAATATGTTTATATTTTTATTTTAATTTACGGTTTTAGTTTATATGTATAATTTTCAAGAAATAGAAAAAAAATGGCAAAATATATGGGAAAACGATAAAGTTTTTTTCGTTAAAAATGAAAAAGATTCTTTAAACGTTCCTAAATTTTACTGTTTAGAAATGTTTCCTTATCCTTCCGGAAGAATACATATGGGTCATGTAAGAAACTATGCTATAGGCGACGCAATAGCCAGGTTTAAACGTATAAAAGGTTATAACGTCCTGCATCCCATAGGTTTCGACAGTTTTGGACTTCCCGCCGAAAATGCGGCGATAAAACATAAGACTAATCCTGCCGAATGGACTAAAAGCAATATCGAATACATGATAAAACAGCTTAAAGAATTAGGTTTTTCTTACGATTGGAGCAGGCTGGTAATTACTTCCGAGCCTGAATATTATAAATGGGAACAGCTATTTTTTTTAAGAATGTATAAAAAAGGTTTAGCTTATAAGAAAAATTCCTTGGTAAACTGGTGCGGATCATGCAGCACTACCCTTGCCAACGAACAGGTGGAAGACGGTAAATGCTGGAGGTGCGGCAGCGACGTAACCGTTAAAAATATGGACCAGTGGTTTTTTAAAATTACGGCTTATGCAGAAGAACTGCTTAAAGACATAGACACTCTGGAAGGCTGGCCGGATAAAGTAAAAATTATGCAAAAAAACTGGATAGGCAAAAGTTCCGGTTTAACGGTAAATTTTAAAATAGCAGGTTCAGATGAAAATTTTATAGAAATATTCACTACGCGCCCAGATACAATATTCGGCGCAACATATATCGCCGTGTCTCCTCTTCATCCTGCCGCTAAAAATTTAATCAAAAATTCTAAAGATTTAGAGAAATTGGAAACTATGAGGCATAACTCGTTAGTTTCTAAAGATATTTCGGAAAAGGAAGGATTTTTTACGGGTTCTTATGCAGTTAATCCTTTTACGGATAAAAAGATACCAGTATTTATAGCAAATTTTGTATTAATGGATTATGGAACCGGCGCAATTATGTCTGTTCCTGCCCACGATGCAAGGGATTTTGAATTTGCAAAAAAATACGGGATAGAAATAATTCAAGTTATAGAACCGGCAAAAGAAGCAGAGACAAATAATACTTCCGAAGACACGGCGGATATGCCTTATACGGACGGCGGAATACTCGTAAATTCAGGCGATTTTAGCGGTATTGCTTCCGAAGATGCAAAAGAAAAAATAGCCGATTTTGCCGAAAAAAAAGGTATAGGAAAAAAAGTTACCAACTACAGGCTGAGGGACTGGGGAATATCGAGACAGAGATATTGGGGGTGTCCTATACCTATAGTATATTGCGAAAAATGCGGAATAGTTCCGCTTAACGAAAACGACCTGCCTTTAATACTGCCGGACGACGTCGTGTTTACGGGAGAAGGCGCTTCCCCTCTTAAAAAGCATAAATCGTTTATAGATACAAAATGTCCCAAATGCGGAGGAAAAGCCGAGCGGGAAACCGATACCATGGATACTTTCGTAGAGTCGTCGTGGTATTTTTTAAGATATACTCTTTCAGAAGAAAAAGAAAAAAATCCGTTTAAAAGCGAAGATGTTCGTTACTGGCTGCCGGTTGATCAGTATATAGGCGGAGTAGAGCATGCAGTTATGCATCTGCTGTATTCAAGATTTTTCGTTAAGGCGTTGAGGGATTTAAATTATATAGCGTTAGACGAACCTTTTAAAAATCTTCTTACGCAGGGAATGGTCATAAAAAACGGCGCAAAAATGTCTAAATCCAAAGGCAACGTCGTAGATCCCGACGGACTTATTAAAAAATTAGGCGCAGATACGGTAAGATTATTCGTGCTTTTTGCCGCCCCCCCAGAAAAAGATCTTGAATGGAGCGATTCAGGAGTAGAAGGGGCATACAGATTTATTAATAAATTTTATAAAATCGCGGCAGATTTTTCCGAAATAGTAAAAGATGCTGAAGGCAAATTTTACGTAGAAGGTTCAAATATTTCGCAGTCTTCGTCCAATGCTGCAAGTTTAAATATTTCTGCGTACGAAATAAAGAAAGCCGACGTAAATCCGTCGGTTAAGGAATTAATTTACAGATTAAACGGCATTATCGAAAAAACCGAAACCGAAATGAACGGACGCTATCATTTTAACACGGTTATCAGTTCGTCGATGGAATTAATTAACGCTTTTAACGATTTTACCGGAGCTTTAGGCAGGGAAAAACTTGCATTATTAAATAAATCCGATAAATATCTGTTGAAACATTTTTTAAATTCGGTTATTTTGATATTATATGCTTTTATTCCTCACGTATGTTCCGAAATATTTGAAATTTTAAACGGCTCTTTCATAGAAGACGAAAACTGGCCCGAAAAAATAGATGCAGGATATTCGAAAGAAAATTGCAATATAGCGGTGCAGGTAAACGGAAAGATGAGAGATGTCGTAACAGCTGGTATTGATTCGGACGAAGAAACTGTCTTAAAAACGGCTCTGAACAGTCCAAAAATTAAAAAATACGCAGAAGATAAGAGCGTAATTAAAAAAGTTATATACGTAAAAAATAAACTGTTAAACATTATCGTTTAATTGTTTTATATAATTTTCAATAATTTCCAAATTTAAATCGTATGAATTTTAAAAAAAAAGCATTATTATTATCTATAATAATTATCCTTGCCGCCGGTTTTTCTGCCGGATGCGGTTTCAAAGTGTTAAACGGCAGCGAAAGTTCCGTTAAAGAGAGTTTGCCGGCAAACGGCGGTAAAAAATCAAAAAGATATAACGATATATCCGGAATTTACGTAAAACCTTTTAAAGATCTAACCTATAAAAGCGGCGTCGGCGTTTATTTTTCAAATAATATAGCAAAATTTTTGAATATGCAGACGTATATGTTTACTTCAAACGAAAACAACGCTTTCTATTATCTGTCAGGAAAAATAACTTCCGTGCAGAATAACGTAATGTCATATACGGGCGTAGCAGCTGCAGTTGATTATGATATTACCGTGAACGTAACCGTCAGCATGTATAATACCGGCGGAAAGATAATTTTCAGGAACGTAAATTTTTCCTCAAGCGCCACGTATTATAATTATATAAACCCCCTTGTAGCCCATAAACAGGAAAAAGAGGCAATAATAAGAGCTTCCAGAAGAATTGCAAGAAAAATTGTAATATATATAGAATCTAAAAAATTAACTTCTTGACGGTTTAATTAATATCGTTTTATCGTTCAAAATTATAATTTTTATAATTTTTTATTTTTTTATATAAGACGAGCGTTATTTTAGCGAATAAATATCCGATTATTGCGCCGGCGATAACGTCCAAAGGATAATGTTCGCCGTCGTAAACTCTTGAAAACGCCACTACATAAGCCAATATATAAAATACTTTTTTATGTTTGGGAAACATATAAGATAATGCGACAGCAAGGGAAAAAGCCGTCACCGTATGCCCTGAAGGAAAAGAATTTTCGGTTAAGTGTCTGCCTAAAACATTTACGTGAACCTTTCCTTCTTCGATAAGAGAGTGAAGCGCTACTATTGGTCTCGGCCTGTGGACGGCTTTTTTTATTATAATGTCTACGATCCCTGGAACTATTTGAGTTAAAAAAAGCAAAAAAAACGATTCTTTAAATTTTTGACGGTTATAATAATAAACGTACAAAAGTACGAGCCAGTAAACGACCCAGCCGTTGCCGAGATTGGTAACCGCTCTCATATTGTCGTTTAATAAGGAAAAGTGAAAATTGTTATTGATGATTAAAAAAAGTGCCGTATCTAAATGCAGAATGTAAGAAAGCATAATTTTTATTTTGATTTTATTATTTAATAAGATATAATTTTAATAGAATAATTGCGATATTGCAACATTAAAAGTTGTTTTGGCAAAATTGTATTAAAGTTTAAAACCTATCGGAGGACAAAATATGCAGGCCGTTATTATGGCAGGAGGTTTTGGAACAAGGCTTAAACCTTTAACCAATAATGCTCCAAAACCGATGATACACATAGCAAACAAACCCATGATGGAGCATGTCGTTAATCTTCTTAAGTCGCACGGAATAAACGACCTAATAGTACTTCTGTATGTGCAGCCCGACCTTATTAAAAATTATTTTAAAGACGGTTCTGATTTCGGCGTAAAAATTGAATACGTTCTTGCCGAAGAAGATTACGGTACTGCCGGTGCGGTAAAAAACGTTGAAAAAATAATTAAAGACGATGATTTCATGGTAATAAGCGCAGATATAATTACCGATATAAATATTTCAAAACCTATAGATTTTCATATAGATAAAAAAAATGATGCTACAATAGTCCTTACACATGTAGAAAACCCCCTGTCTTTCGGTATAGTCATAACGGATGCAGAAGGCAGAATAACGAAATTTTTAGAAAAACCGACATGGTCCGAAGTTTTCAGCGATACTATAAATACAGGCATTTACATATTAAACCGCTCAGTTTTAAAAATGATTCCTGAAAAAAGCGAATTCGATTTTTCCAAAGACCTTTTCCCGCTTTTATTAAAAGACGGAAAAAAACTTTTTGGGCATATATCCAACGGATACTGGAAAGACGTAGGGACGCTTTCGGAATACAGACAGAGCCATTTAGACATTATTGCCGGCAAGATAAATCTTAATATAGACGGCGAAAAGTTAGGAGATAAAAATATAACAGTAGGCGCAAAAAGCATAGTAGATATTACCTGCGATATAGAAAATTCTATTCTCGGCAAAGACGTTCATATTTTACAAAACTGCAAAATTAAAAATTGCGTTATCGGAGACAACTGTACTGTAGGGGAAAACACGTCTGTTAGCGGCTCGGTAATAGGCAAGGCATCAAAGATAGGCGCAAATTGCGACATCCAGGAATCTATACTCGGATATAAAACTTTTGCAGGAAACAACGTATTTATAGGCGCCGGAGCTGTAGTTTCCGACGTATGTCATATAGGAAACGGCGCCGTGATTAATCCTAACGTTAAAATATGGCCTTTTAAAAACGTCGAAGACGGAGCTATATTATCCGAAAGCCTTATATGGTCGGACAAATGGAGCGCCAAAATATTCGGTCAATATGGAATAACCGGTCTTGCTAATTTGGAAATAACGCCCGAATTTGCGTCTAAGCTCGGAGCTGCGTTCGGAGCAACCGTCGGCAAAAACAGGACGATATCAGTATCAAGGGACAGCCATAAAACTTCGCGTCTTTTTTCGAGAGCAATGATGTCGGGCGTTCTTTCGGTAGGCGTCAACGTTAACGATTTCAGCGATACCCCTATTTCTATAGTCCGCTATCAGGCGAAACAGTTTAAAAGTTCGGGCGGAATACACGTCAGAAAACATCCTTTCGATAAAAAACTTTTAAATATAAAATTTTTCGATTCTAACGGTTTGGATTTTTCTACACTTGGAGAGCAAAAAATAGAAAGACTGTTTTTCAGGGAAGATTATACGAGGGTCGGCTCCGAGGAAACCGGCGAAATTTTTTATCCAACGCACGGCACTGAATATTATACCGACGGGTTTCTTAAAACTATAGACGCAGAAAGGATTATCAAAAGAAAATTTAAAATAGTAATAGATTATTCTTACGGCAGTTCCAGCAAAATTTTTCCTTCGGTAATAGGCAAACTCGGTATAGATTCCGTTCATTTAAATGCTAATTTAGACCAGACTAAAATAACTAAAACCGAAAGGGAATTCAAAAAATCCCTCAAGGAACTGTCGAGTATAGTAAGGTCTATTAACGCCGACCTTGGAATTTTTATAGACAACGGCGGGGAAAAGATATATTTTTGCGACGAAAACGGCGATAACATAGACGGCAATACCGCTTTAACCTTGATGTCTATGCTGGTAATGAAGACTGAGAAGAAGATTCAGTCTATTTCCGTACCGGTAAATTCTTCATTTAATATATTAAAAATGGCAAAAGAACACGACTACGAGATAATTTACGCAAAAAATTCTTCGAGCTGCCTTATGGAGAAAGCCGGAAATTCAAATATATATTTTGCCGGAGACAATGAAGGCGGCTATATCTACCCTGGTTTTATGCCCGCATACGACGGAATGTATTCGGCTATAAAACTGCTTGAAATGCTTGCAAAACTTGACAGTTCTATAAAAAACGAGATGAGGTTTATAGAACCGACGTATTTTGAATACAAAAAAGTTCCATGTCCTACTGAGCTTAAGGGTTTTATTATGAGGAAGTTTTTTGAAAAATATTCGGACGAAAATGTTTTGTTGATAGACGGAATAAAACTTATGAAGCCTCAAGGCTGGGTTCTTGCGTATCCCGCTTCGGAAGGTGCCCATTTTGAAATTTTTTCGGAAAGCAAAGACAAAGATACCGCCGCAGCTTTAATTGCTCAATTTCACTCCGATATTGAGTCTTGGAAAGCCGAAAGAGATATGAGCCCGCTGTCGTAGAGCGTATAGAATAGAGAGGAAAAAGGAAAAAGGTGTCAGATTTATTTTCATCAAACGAAATATAGATAAGACGGAAAGGTATAGTTATCGGATTTTATTTTCCGCGTCTGTAAAGGGATAGAAAAAGGTGTAGGATTGAGGAAAAGGTGTCAGATTTTATTTTCCGCATCAAAATATGAATAATTTATAAAAATATAATTGCGGAAAATTAATCTGACACCTTTTCCGAAAGGATATAAGCATAAGCATAAGCACATAAAAATATAAGTTATAAACATATTATAAACATTAAAAATTTATAATTTTAATATATTAATCATATAAATATAATTTTCAAAAAAAGGAGAACGAATGAACAGCTCTTTTGAAATAGAATTCGGAACTTCGGGCTACAGAGGAAAAATAGCGGACGATTTTACTTACGAATCAGTCAAACTCGTTTCGCAGGCCGTATGCGATTTTTTAAAAGAAAAATATAAAGGGTCTTTTCCTTCTAAACAGATTATAGTCGGTTACGATACGCGTTTTTTATCGGAAGAATTTGCTAAAATAAGCGCCTGCGTGTTTTGCGCAAACGGTTTTAACGTAATTTTCGCCGATACTTTTACGCCCACGCCTGTTATCGCAATTAAAATTTTAAAAGAAAAAGCTCTCGGCGCCATAAACATTACGGCAAGCCATAATCCTTACAATTATAACGGCATAAAATTCTCGCCCGATTGGGGAGGGCCTGCTCTGCCTGAAGATACCGAAATCTTAACTAAAAAATCAAACGAACTTCTTAAAAATCCAAGATATAATTTTATGGATTTTAACGAAGCCAAGAAAAGCGGATTATTAAAAGAAGAAGATTTTATCGGCTATTATACGGAACTCGTAAAATCAAAACTAAATTTAAAACTTATCAAAGAAAACGCAGGCAATTTATATCCTTTTATTACATCTCTGCACGGCACCTCCAAAGGCATAATAGGAAAAATTATCGGGGAAGAGGGTTATGAATTTAAAGAAATATACGAGGAAAGAGACGCTTTTTTTGCCCCAGGATTTGCCCCCGACCCGTCTGCGAAGAATTTAAAAGATATGGGAAAGACGGTTAAGGAATATAATAAAAAAAAAGACGAAGCTAAATCTAAAAAAACCGCTATAGGGCTTGCAACGGACGGAGACGCCGACAGATACGGCGTGCTTGACGAAGACGGAGAGTTCGTCGAACCTAATATTATTTTTCCGCTTCTTTACAATTATTATATCGAAGGCAAGGGAATAAAAGGAGACGCTGCAAGAAGCGTCGCTACGACGGCTTTGGTGGACAGGGTAGCAAAACATTACGGCTTTAAAGTTATAGAAACTCCCGTCGGTTTTAAATATCTCGGCAAACTTATCTCGGAAGAAAAGGTCGTAATTGCCGGCGAAGAGTCTTCCGGACTTACGGTAATCGGACATACGCCCGACAAAGACGGAATTTATACCTGCCTTTTAGTCTTGGAAATGATTGCTTATTACAAAAAACCCCTGAAAGTTTTGGTAAAAGACCTTCTTGAAAAATTCGGACCGATATTTACTAAAAGAATTAACGTACCGGTTAATAAAGAAAAATTCAAAGCCGAAATAGACGAAAAAATGGAAAAATTTCCGGATGTTTTTAAAGGCAGGAAAGTTACCGGAAAAAATGTTACCGACGGCTATAAAGTATTCTTCGACGACGATTCATGGCTCTTGGCAAGGCTTTCCGGAACGGAAGATCTTATGCGCATATACGGCGAAGCGGACACCGAACAAAATCTCGACGTCCTGATATCCGCTTTCCATGAGTACTTAATATAAACACAGTGCCAGAATTCAATTCTGGCACTGTAACAAATTGAAAAAGGTGCCGGAATTCAATTCTGGCACCATCACAAAATGGAAAAGATCAGAATAAACATAAAACGAAAAAGGATGAAATTTAATGAAATTTTACACTATACCGGCGGGACCTTTTGAAGTAAATACCTATATTGTATTCGACGATAATGCCGCAGAAACCAAAAACGGCAGAAAAGCAGGTTTTATAATTGACCCGGGCGGGCAGGAAAAGAAAATCGAAAAAATAATCAATGACGAAAATATCGATTTAAAATTTATATTAAATACGCACTGTCATATAGACCACGTTTTAATGGATAATTATTTTAAAGAAAAATATGGTATCGATATAATGGCTGCGAAAGAAGAAGAGTATATACTTAAAAACTTAAAGGAACAAGCGGAATATCTCGGCTTTGAATATACCGGAGAGGTTAAGATAGACAAGTATTTAAAAGACGGCGAAATCATAGAAATCGAAGGCATTAAAATCCTTCCTATTTTTACGCCCGGACATTCCCCCGGCGGCGTCTCGTTTTTAGTAAACGATACGCATCTTTTCAGCGGCGATACGCTTTTTAGAAATACCGTAGGAAGGACAGATATACTTGGCGGCTCGTCGGAGCAGTTAATAAGTTCTATTAAAAATAAACTAATGGTCTTAGACGATTCTTTAAAGGTTTATCCTGGTCACGGCGAACCTACTACCATAGGCTACGAAAGAAAATTCAACCCTTATTTAATATAAATTAAATTTATTTTTTAATTTTTTTAAAAAATGAGCCTGAATAATAAAAATATACTCCTTTGTATTACCGGTTCTATCTCATGCTACAAAAGCGTCGATTTATACAGAAGACTTAAAAAAGCAGGAGCAAAGGTAAAGATTGTCGTCAGCAGCTCCGCGGCAAAATTTATTTCGCCTTATATTTTTGAATCTTTCGGCGAAGAGGTTTTTGAAGACGATGCTTTTAAAAGCCCGCTGTCGCATATCGATTTATCGAAATTCGTCGATATTATACTTATAGCTCCGGCAACTTATAACACAATCAACAAATTTGCCTCAGGCATTGCCGATACGCTTATTACTTTAACTGTTGCAGCTGCGCCGGATAAGCCGAAACTTATTGTTCCAGCTATGAATCCCAATATGTATGCCAATAAAATATTAAAAGAAAATCTTAAAAAACTTTCCTTGTTTAATTTTTCCGTAATTTCGCCGGCAACAGGCGCCGCCGCCTGCGGCGATTTCGGCGAAGGCAGGTTTCCGGAAATAGACGATATTGTTTTTGAAGTCGAATCCGCGTTAAAAGAAAAAAGATTAAAAGACAAAAAAGTTCTCGTTACCGCTGGCGCTACTAAGGAGTATCTGGATCCCATTAGGTTTATGTCCAACGGTTCAAGCGGAAAAATGGGTATAAGTCTTGCTAACGCGGCGCTTAAAGCAGGCGCCGAAGTTACGCTTATCGCGCTTAATCTTAATATAGATAACGGAAGCAGCATAGGCGGTTGCGCCAAATACGTAAACGGACGCATAAAAGTTATAAACCGTACCGACTTTGCCGGACTTAAAGAGGCTCTTCTCGACGAATTTAAAAAAACCGATATTCTTTTTATGGCGGCTGCGGTTTCGGATTATAGCTTTAAAGAAAAAAGTCCCATAAAAATAAAAACAAAGGATGTCTGCGAAACTGAACCCACTCCAACCCTTAAAATAGAACTAATTCAAAACGAAGATTTATTGAAAGCCGTTTCCAAAATCAAAAAAGAAGGGCAAATAGTTTTCGGATTTGCCGCCGAAACCGATTCCGTATTAGAAAACGGACGTAAAAAACTTGCCGAAAAATCCTTAGACTACATTTTTATAAACGACGTATCGAAAGATATTATCGGCTCCGACGAAAACGAAGGCTTTTTAATAAATAAGTCCGGCGAAATAAAAAACTTCAAAAGGGAAAGCAAAGAAAGTCTTGCGGAAAAATTAATTGAAGAAATATCGTAAAACATATTACCTTTATTTGTGGTTTAATATCTGAGTCTAATCTCTTGACACAAAAAATTTTAAACGGTATACTATTTCATATAAATTTGCATACCGTTATTTTTTGGTTTTATTAAAGGCTTAAAATTGAAATAAAGCAAAATATTAATATATTAAAGATATAAATTTAATAAAACAAAATTAGGAGAATAATTAATGTCTAAGGTTACGGCAAAATTTCAGATTACAATACCGCAGGATATCAGAAAAGACCTTTGTATTAATCCAGGTTCTAATGTGGATATAGTTAAAGAAAACGATAGATTCGTTCTTGTAGTAAATCCTATTGAAGAAATAAAAAAAAAATGGCGCGGAAGATTTAAAAACGAGCAGACTGTGGATGACTACATAAACAGTGTTAGAGGAAAAATAAATTAAAAATGAAAATTTGCGTTGACACATCCATTCTTATCGATATTTTAAAGGATGAAGATGTCTCATTCCAAAATATTTTATACATGGCAATCGAAGAAAATCAGGACTTAAAAATCCCCTCGGTAGTTTATGCTGAGCTGATGCCGCAATTTAAAAATAACATCAAACTTCTAAATTTATTTTTAAAAGACCATAAAATCAAAACAGATTCGCTCGATATAGAATCTGCAAAAACCGCCGCAATAAGATGGACTGAATATCTAAAGAAAAAGTCAAAGATAAAATGCCCGACGTGCGGAACTCTGCTTGATAATAAAGAACATATTTTATCGGATTTCTATATCGGCGGTTATGCTTTAACACATTGCAATGCCATTATAACCAAAGACAGAGGGATTTATAAAAAGTATTTTCCTGATTTAAAACCTTATGCATGTTGTATTTAATCCCGCAATAGTTATTCTGCTATTGATTTTTTAGATGGTTTTCGCATAAGTTAGCGGCACAATATTGAGAGAAAATTTAGAAAAAAGTATCAAGTTTATATTACCTATAGGAAATATAAGAAATTATAAACTTTTTTATTTTTCGGGAAGAAATTTTGAATGTGAAAAAATCTGTAATGAGAATAAAAAATTTTATTGAGCAGTCAAAAAATGATTAAAAAATTATTTCTTTTTCTAATTATTGTTATTATTTTTCTTGCCGGCAAGGCAGATGCCTTTTCCGTATTAAGCCCACCCTACAACCAGTCCGACCCCAACTTTAATAAACTTGCAATGCGGGTTTATAATTCCGGTAGTCCTTATACTATAATGTCCCTATAAATTAATACAACCCTAATAGGTGGATTCGGAATATGCAAATATCCAGAAATTATTGTAAAATTATAATAATCTAACCTAAATTTTTTAACGGGGGTTTTTAGAAATGCGAACGCTAAAGAATATCTGCTCAAACGTTAGAATATTTCCCTGATTTATAAGGGATTGCGACGTCTTAGTATAGTGACGTCATCGTTCTCGTCACTACTATTAGTTAGAATATTTGCCTGATTTATAAGGTGTTGCGTGTATATTAAGAAACCGATAAAATATGATATTATGACTATAAGTAACGACATAAAGGAATTTATATTACATTATTTTCCTTGACACAGGTAAATAAAAACAGTAAAATTTCCTTATGATAAGGAAAGAAATAATTAAAAGTATAATACGCGAATTTCATACCGGCAAAATTCCCAATTCAATAAAAAGAGATATATCGTTGCCCGATGAATCTAATAAAATTATATCAATAGTTGGCGCAAGAAGGGCAGGGAAAACCTATCTTCTTTTTCAAAAAATTAATGAATTATTAGAAAAAGGATATAGTGTAGAAAACATTTTGTATATAAACTTTGAAGACGAAAGGCTTGAACTTAAAAAAGACGAACTTGATTTGATTTTACAATCTTATCGTGAACTTTATCCTGATACCGATATATCAAACATTTACATTTTCTTTGACGAAATACAGAATATAGAGGGATGGGAAAGATTCGTCAGAAGAATTTACGACACCCTATCGAAAAATATTTATATAACAGGCTCTAATTCTAAACTGCTTGGTGAAGAAATAGCGACTTCTTTAAGGGGCAGAACCTTAATGTATGAAGTGCCGCCTCTGTCATTTAAAGAATTTTTGAGATTTAATAATTTTAACTATAAAGCGCCGATTGATTTTTATAGTCCTGAAAAAAAAGCAAAAATAAAAAAATACTTTAAAGATTATATGGTATATGGGGGGTTTCCCGAAATATTGTTCTTAGAGAAAGAATTAAAGATAAAAACTTTGCAGGAATATTTTGAAGTGATGCTTTACAGAGATTTGGCGGAAAGATACAGCATTAAAGACACATATGTTTTAAAATATTTTTTAAAACGCTTAATCGAAAATTCTACCAAGTTGGTTTCAGTAAATAAGATATTTAATGAATTAAAATCAGAAGGTTTCAAAATTGGGAAAGATACTATTTATAAATTTTTAGACTATACCGAGAATTCAAATGTAATTAAGCTTCTAAGAAAGTACTATACTTCTTTGCACAAAAAAGAATTCGGCGAAAAAAAAGTATATCCCGTTGATAACGGTTTTATTACCGCTTTAAGTTTTATCGGAACACAGAATTACGGAAAACTATTGGAAAACGTCATATTTCATGAATTATCGATAAAATTCAAAGAAATATATTACTATAGAGAAAAAAAGGAATGCGACTTTGTAATATTTAAGAACGCAGAGCCTTCCCTAATTCAAGTTGCATATTCATTAGATGACGATGTAACCTTAAAAAGAGAAATCGAAGGCATAGCTTATGCATGTAAATATTTTAAAACCGATAAAGCAGAGATAATTACTTTCGACGATTACAAAGAGTCACGATTAGAAACCGACGATATAACTATTAACATAATTCCGGCATGGCAGTATTTATTGCAGTTATATTAAACGCAGTTATAATTATCCCATGATTTCGGATATTGACGCATCATCAGGTTTTTCCGCTTTTTCTCCTTGCCAAGTTAGAATATTTCGTAAGAATATTTTCCTGATTTATAAGGGATTGTGTGTATTAAGAAACCGGAAAATAAAATATGGTATAATGATTAATTATAATTTATATGTTATGACTCAAAATAATTGCTTATTATTAAAGAATAAAAAAAGAAGAATATGATATTATGATTTACAAATATAACGTTCCGTTTTGGTTTATTCCGGAAGACGGTACGCTCTCTGACCTGACGTTAATCACTCAAGTTCTATTGTATGGACAGCCGAAGGATATTATAAATTTAGTAAATGATTACGGTCTTGAAAAATGTTACGAAATATTTAAAGAAAACGTTTATCCTCAAAAAAATATGCGGGGAAGAACCGTAAAATTATTAGAGGTTATTTTTAATGCGTTATTCAAGTATCAAGGAAAACACATGGAACGCTGCTAAGCTTTTGTCGGAAGACGAAATAATTAAGGATTTCGTACTCGTCGGCGGCACAGCTCTTGCTTTACATATAGAACACAGGCTTTCCGAAGACTTAGATTTATTTACCGAAAAAAAATATATAAATAACGATAAGATTAGAAATACCGTTAAGAAAATATTTAAAGATTACACCATATTAGAAGAAGATGAAGGTTATATCGAATTTTTTGCAAGCA
Source organism: bacterium (assembly GCA_021798875.1). Taxonomy (GTDB): domain Bacteria; phylum SZUA-79; class SZUA-79; order Acidulodesulfobacterales; family Acidulodesulfobacteraceae; genus Acidulodesulfobacterium_A. The sequence goes on from JAJZBN010000009.1 coordinate 52,661, forward strand.
ATACTAAATTAACCTTTTACTCTTTTGGAATGCCTATAAAACACGAACAGTTAATAAATAATTTGAATATTGCGACGCTCGATGAATGTATTGCGATGAAAGCACATGCTATAACTATAAGAAATTCATACAAAGACCATTACGATATGTATTGTATTTTAGCGGAAGGAATAGATTTAACGAAAATAGTAGAATTGACCGAGGAGAAATACAAAACTGCTTTTAATACTAAATTATTTTTATCAAAACTTTTAGTAGAAATACCTGAAGATGCATTGGAAAAACCTAAATATAAGATTACAAGTAAAGACATAAAGGAATTTATGGAAAATAAAATAGAAAGTTTTATATGCGTATTAAAAAATAGATATGATATATTAAACAATAAGTAAATACTCTAGATATTTACAAGTTGACTTAAGTATTTTTAATTCATTTAATCTATATTATACTTTATCATACTTGATCTTTAATCTATTCATAGATGCATTAAATTGTGACGTGATGTTTATGTAATGAATTATAGTAATGCATATTATTGTAATATTCATTATTATAAAAATCAACTGAAAAAAATTGCGTTTCTATATTCGTTTGTTTTTTAAATAAAAACGTGCTATTATTTATATTATATTTATCATAATGCATAATAAATCGGATTGTATCCGATTAAATACGCAAATTAAAATAATAAATTATTATTATATTTTTAATAGTTGGACGCAAAATAAGAGTAAAGCTAAGAGTAAGAGTTAAGATAAAGATAAAGAATGAAACCAAAAGTATATAGTATATGACGAATGACGATATCTTATTGGAGCAAAAGCTTAAAGAACTTTCGCCGACCCTTATATCACGGCGTTTTATCGTCCGTTCTTAGAAATATCGGGTATAAAAGACCTAATATTTTATGGTATAATTTACATATAATAAAACAAAAAATATTCAATAAGTCGATATAAACACCGCTCTTTATATTTATAATTTATTAATTTATATTTATGTTATATTAATTAAATTTATTTAAAAATTAAACGCAGGAAGATTATTAATATGGGTTACGCTTTAAGAAAAATATATCCTGACGATATCAATACGGGAATTTATACGTTTAAAGACTACCTTAAACTTCCAGAGGGAAGCCCTTACCAACTTATCGAAGGAGAATTAATAATGTCGCCGTCGCCGAACAGTTACCACCAGACTATTTCAAAAAATTTAGAATTCATTTTGATAGGCTATACAAAAGCAAATAAATCGGGTATAGTTTTGGATGCCCCTATAGACGTTTATATAGACGAAAAAAACGTTTTTCAGCCCGACATTATTTTTATATCCAAGGAAAATAAATCTATTTTAAGGAAAAAAGGCATAGTAGGCGCTCCCGACCTTGTAATTGAAATTTTATCCGTAAGCACTATGGGCTATGACGAGATAGTTAAAAAAAATATATATTTAGAAGCCGGCGTCAAGGAATACATAACCGTAAACCCTTCGGAAAAAATCATAAAAACCTATATCGATAAAAACTATTTAAAGCCCGACAGGCGAGTCGTTTCGGATAATACAAATAACATCAAGCCATTAAATAAAACTTACGCTTTAAGTTCAAACTATTCAGCGGACATACAGACTATTGAAACATGTTATTCTGATACCGCAGAACTGTTTATAAATATATTAGAACTGGGTATTCCCCTTAAAGATATTTTTGAGCCCGATTCTGAATATCAGTTAAATGACGAAGACGGCGAATAATTCTAATCCCTTCTTACTTTATAAATAAATCTTTATTTCTGACACTTTATTTATTAATCAGCTTCCTGGCAAAAAAGTTCGGGATTAAGAAGCCGAGCAAGGCATAATGTATGGAGTCTGGAGTCTGTCTGTCCTTGTTTAACGGAGATAGCGAGATTTATAAATATATAAAACAAGCCGATGAAATTTTCATACCGTCCATAGCGATTGGAGAGTTGTATTACGGTGCGCATAAATCTTTAAATAGCCGGCAAAACATTAGCAAAAGTTCGTATGATATCTAAGAAGAACTAAACAGTTGTCCTATAGACGATTTTGGAAATGTCAATGTATATGATGATGTGGATGTTAGTAATGCTATGAACGATTAATTTTTTAATTTTAAGTATATTTTCGACTAGGAGATTCTATTATGTTAAAAGAAAATGAAAATGAAATAAAAGAAAAAGCATTATCGTATCTAAAAAAAGTCTTAGGCAAAGATACAAGTTCATTTAGGATAACCTGCGAGAATCCTCTCCTTTTCAAAGAAGAGATGAAAGCAGACTATATGTAATTATTAAATACGTTTTTACATAAAATATTTTCTTTGATTTATATCATATTTTATGTATAATTTATACATCAAATATCCGTAATAATAATTTTTTGTTGTAAAACTTGCTTTGGAGGAGACTATACATAGATTTTATATATTTATAATAGATATAGATAAAGTGAGATTATAATATTAATAATTTGTAATGAATTCAAAAAATTTAGACGCTGAATTTAATGCGTCCTTAAAAGAAATAGACGCCGTCGATTCGTCTTATCAAATCTCCGTAAAGCCAGATAAAGAGCTTGCGCTTTTTCTTTTTAAAAAAGATAAAATCGATTATATTTATAACGTATGCTCATTGGAAGGCAATCCAATGACTTTCCCTGAAGTGCAGACTCTTTTGGACGGAATTACCGTCGGCGGTCATAAAATAGAAGACGAACAGCAGGTTTTAAACCAGAATAAAAGCGTTTCTCTTTTATTTTCCTTGCTTCAAAATAATGAATTTAAATTAGACAAAGAAATATTCTGCAAACTTAATAAATTAGTGGCTGAAGGCGAATCGCTTAAACCAGGTGAATTCAGGACTGGGCAGGTAACTATAGGAGGAGCGGAATATATCCCACCTAAAGCTGAACAGTTGGACGAGCTGTTTATTCAAGGCGTTAAAAAAATTTCAAAGATTGAAAATCCCGTTATCCGTTCTTTCGTATTTTTCGGTTTCGGAAGTAGGCATCAATTTTTCTGGGACGGAAATAAAAGAACGAGCAGGCTTATGGCCAACGGAGTTTTGCTTGAAAACGGCTATCAGGCTTTAAATATTAAAGCAAAAGACAAACTTGAATTTAATAAAACTATGGTAGAGTTTTATAATTCCGGCAATTATAACGTTTTGCTGTCGTACCTTGTGCCTTATTACGAACATTCGCTGCATTAAAAATATTAAAAATTTTAAAATTATAAAAATTAATATTAATAAGCAGTTTTAAGTCGTTTTTCTTAATAAAAAAATAATGTTGTTTTTTGAAAAAAAAATTATATACGTATTATAATTATAATAAAATTCATTATAATTATTTTATTCAATAAAATTTATAAAATTTTAAATATATTATATATAATATGGATAACGAAAATTTTGATAAATTTATAGAAGAAACAATATTTCCGCAGCTTGAGCCTTTAGAAAAATCACGGCAGGAAAAGGTCAATATATTTTGGGTAGTAGTTGTATTTATTGCAATACTTAATATAGTAGCATTTATTATGATGCAGAGTTTATTTACTATATTTTTATATTACTTTTATCTTTGTTTGCAGTTGGTATAACTAAAAATTCATTATTTAAAAATTACGACGCTGAATTTTCTTCGCATGCCATAGGCAATATCGCAAAATTTATTGATAAAAATCTGACGTATAACAGAAATGCTTTTATTTTTCAAAACGAGTATAAAGCAAGCAAGCTTTTTTTAACAGCTTACGATTTAACAGTTTGTTCGATGTTTACGGGAACGATCCAGTGGTATCTATGTATGCTATTTCTACAAGTTTAATGGACAGATTGCTGAATTTTAAGAAAAAAACAAATTCCAAAATAAACATGTCGTTAATAAATTCCACGCTTTTTCTTGCCATTAGCGGTTATAAGCCATTCAAAGTGCCTGTATTCGATACCGTTTATAATAAAAATTTATATTACGGATATTTAAACCAACTGAAATTTGCTACCGGCATAGTCGATGAATTTAATTTGAATACGAGAATATGGAGCGTTTAGTAAAGCGAATATTATGTTAAAAGAATATTATTGAAAAATTTAAAAATATAAAATAATTTTTTTAAAATCGTGAGTCGGAGGATTATATGAACTTTATATTTTGGTTTTTTATTATTGCTGTCGTTATAATATTCATAGCCGCAATTTCGATGTATAACACGCTAATATCGAGAAGAAACGGTGTTAAGTACGCATATTCAAGTATAGACGCACTTTTAAAGAAAAGGTTTGATTTAATCCCCAATCTTGTTTCCGCCGCAAAAGAGTATATGAATTACGAAAAAAATCTTTTAAATCAGCTTACGGAACTTAGGACTTCCTTTAAGCCCGGCACTATGAATCCTCAGGAATTGGACAGCCTCGACGCTAAATCTGCTATGTTAATTAAAGGAATATTTGCAGTAGCCGAAAACTATCCTGATTTAAAAGCAAGCCAAAACATATTGCAGCTTCAAGCCGCCCTTAACGAAGTCGAGGAACAGATTTCGGCTGCAAGAAGGGCTTACAATGCTGCCGTTATGGTGTATAATAACGCCGTCAACCATTTCCCGTCCAATATGATAGCAAATGCATTTAATTTTCAGCCTTCGGATTCATTTTCCATACCGGAAGGCGAAAGGCAGAACGTGGACGTCAAAGCTTTATTTAAGAATTAAAAATAAATAAAACGATTAATTTTATCTAATTTCTCAATTGCGGACACGGCAAAATGCCGACAAAACTGTTTATTTTGCTAAACATATTTAAAAGAAAATCTTTAAGTCTAATAGACTATCCGCTTATTAACAGTCGTCCAAGGAAAAACCTTTATATTCAAAACTATATTCTTTAAATCTTTCAATTAATTTTTTTGATTTTTCCTTAAGTTTGTTTAGATTAATTTTTTGAGGATTTAATTTTACTTCGCATATCAATATTTTTTTTTCTATATCGTTTACCGCAACGATATCTATTTCGTTTTTATTGCCTTTTTCCCAATATGTGCCGATGTTAGAGAACTTATTTGATAATTTAAGCTTTTCTATAAAATATTTTTCCAAAAAATATCCGCTGAATGTATTAAAATCACGATTTACTATATCTTTTACATACTTAAGGTTCCCTATTTCTATCGCGCTCCTATAACCGTATATAAATCTGAACCAGAAATTTAAAAAATTATCTTCTATGACATATTTTTGAATCCTGCCGCCTTCTTTCGCAAAAATAGGTCTTACTCTTTTAATTATATTGTATTCATTTTCAAGCCTGTCGAGGTATCCGCCTATATTTTTCTCAAGAATTGATTCTATTTCGCTCCTTGACGTTTTAGAGTTTGCAATTAAAGAAAGAATAGAAAAATAAACGGTATACTCCTTACCGAATTCTTCTACCAGCAGGTCTTTTCCTTCGTTTAAAAATACTGAATTTTCCTCCAGAATATTTTCAAGCATTTTATCGTATGTCAATGCGCCGCTATCGACAAAAATTTCCGCATATTTTGCTATTCCTCCGGTAAACACGTAGAAACTGAACAAATCTTTTTTATCTAAATGAAGCTTGTTTTCTAACATTATTTCTTTTAATGTATCTACATCGAAAGGTTTTAAATATATTTTTTTGTCTGCCCTGCCGAATAGAGGCTCTTTTGAATTTTCAAATATTTTTTTCATCAGCGAATATATTGATCCGCTCAGGATTAAATTCATTTTAGATTTATCTTTATGCATATCCCATATATTTTGCATATCTGAATAAATAGAAGGGTTTATATTATAAAATTCCTGAAATTCGTCTATAGCTACGGTAATATTTTTTTCTTCCGAAAAAATCATGAGGTATTCAAATAAATCTTTAAAACTTGTAATCTTCCCGATTATTCTTTTATTTAATTTGTCTTGAATTAATGCGGTAAACTCTTCGCATAAAAGTTTTTCGTCTTTTCTTGCCGCAAACAGATAGATAAGGTCGTCTTTGAAGGCTTCAAGTATAAGTTTTGTTTTCCCTATCCTTCTTCTGCCGGTAATTACCGTCATTTTGGAACTTTTTAGAGAAGATTCCCAAGTTGACTTAAGTATCTTTAATTCATTTAATCTGTCGTAAAATTTCATATCGCCTTATGATAATATTGTTAATTATATATAACCGCATTTAAAATTATATTTTAAATTTATCATGGATGCGCCAAACCGTGACAACTGAGCCTTAAGCCCGTGCATTATAGTAACTTATAGTAATGCATATTATTGTAATATTCATTACTATAAAAATCAACAGAAAAAATTGCGTTTCAATATTTCCAAACATATATTCTTTAATTTCTTTTTCAAAATAAGCTGACGCCGATACAATATAATCATACAATATAATCATGTTGACAAAATATTCAAAATACATTTAAATATATTTGTATTTAAGATGAAAATATTTAATCGCATATAAAAATGTTTAGAGACCTTTTTTACGGATTAATAATTGGATTTATAATTGGCACACTCCTCGTCAATATAATAAAACTTGCCTTCTTCCTGTTAACTATAATTATAAAAATCATCATTAAGATAATGAAAAGCATTAACAATATTTTTACAAAAAATAAAGTTGATAATGAAAATTTAAATAATATCAAAACCGTTTAAATTAACTGGTTTAATTATTTAATAATTAATGTAGATGGTTCAGGTAATATTTGGATATTCAACTATTTCCATTATTTTTTTAAAAAGAGGAAACGTTTATTTAATGAAACTTGGAAAGAAATATCGAATTTATATAATTTTTTAAAATAAAGCTAATTATGTCTAATTATAAAAGCTTTTTAATTTCTAACGGCAACGAAATTGCCGTTATTGCTTTTTTAGCAATAAGCTTTGTGTTTATCGTAATCGCTTTATCGGTTATTAGAAAAATACTGTATCGTTTAAGTCCTGCGGCATTTAAATATATTGATTTTATAAGTTCTATAAGGCATTTATTGAATAACGGTTCTCACAGATTAGACGAATTTAACGATACGATATATGCCAAATACTATAATAACGGTTTTTATTTATTTTTAAGCAGGATTATTAAATTAATATTTTCCGTATTTTTGATAAAAAATAAAGAATCTAAGCAGGATAATTATCTTTTATTAGATTTGCTTTTTGAAAACGACAGATTAGCAAAAGAATCGGTAGGTAAAGGATATCGCCCAGTTGCTACCGTTAAGTATCCTTACATATATTTTACGTTCCAAGGTTCGATATTGTCAAAAGATAATTATTTAAAGGGCGTATTTCCAAGGAAATTCACAAACAATAATTACAATTCCAATGCTTTTGATTTTTTAGACGATTATAGCAAAAGTTCGTATGATATTGAAAAAGAACTAAACAGTTGTCCCATAGACGATTTCGGAAATGTCAATATATATGATGATGTGGATGTTAGTAATGTAATGAACGATTAATTTTTTTTCCAAACTAATTTCCGCAATGCGGACGCGGCAAAAATGCAGATAAAACCGTTTGCTTTATTAAACATATTTGAAAGAAAATCCTTAATTTTAATAGACGACCCGCCCACTTTATTTATTTTTAAAAGCGGCAAAAACAAAACATCTATTAAATACGACGATATTTACGATATAAAATACGGCAGCTCTTTTATTTTTTCTAAAATAGTCGTCATTTTGAATAATCGCCCCAGCATTAAACTGTCTTTCATTCCTAAAAACTCTATCAATAATTTTTTACATTCTTTATCCTCTAAGCTCAAATCTATTTGTCTTTTAAAGTTAAACGATTTAGGAATAGAAAAATTACGTTCCGATTATAAAGATTTAATGTCTCAGGACAAATATATAGCATATTCCGATATATCTTTGCTTAAAGAAAAATACGGCTCTTTAGTAAACTACTGCTCCTATCTCGTAAAATCTTCTATGTATAAGTTGTTTGACGACGCCGATTTATCCCAAAAAATAAAAAACATAGCGGAATTTAGGTTTACGGAAGAAATAGAAAAAAGAAACATAAAATATTTAGAAACGGAAAAAAATAAATATAAAAACCTTTTCGTTAGCGAAAAAGGCAATGAGCTTACCGAAGAGCAAAAAAACGCAATTATAACGCTCGAAGACAGAAACCTTTTAATCGCCGCGGCTGGTTCCGGAAAAACGGAAACGATGCTTTATAAATTAAAGTATGTTCTGGAAAAAGGCTTATACGAACCTGAACAGATACTTTTGTTGGCTTTTAACAAAAAAGTTAGGGAAGAATTAATTAAAAGAGCAGGTTTAATCGGCATTGATTTGGGAAAGGGAAATATCCATACTTTTCATTCTTTCGGGTTTTCGGTTATAAATAAATCGGAAGACAATACGGTTTCGGTAGCCGACGAAAATTTTGCGAACAGATTTATCAGAAGTTACACTTCCGTTAATAAAAAATTCTTCGGCTATTATGTCGAATTTGTAACCCGCTATTTATCGGATTTAAAAGAAACTGCCGATCCTTACGCCGAATACAACGATTTATTGGAAAGAGGCAGATATAAAAAAGCCGTAACCGGCAAAGACATTCGTTATAGGACCATAAAAGGCGAATATGTTAAGTCTTATCAAGAAGCGGTTATCGCAAACTATCTTTACGTAAACGGCGTGAACTATCAATACGAAAAGCCTTATTTTTCAAAAAACAAAAGAGAGATTATAGCTAATCCTGATTTCTATTATTCAGATATAGATTTATACCACGAGCATTTTGCCGTAGATAATAGCGGTAAATCGGTTTTCGGGGAAGAATATATAGAAAATATGGATAGAAAAATAAAACTTTATAAGAAAGATAAAGTAGATTTCATTGCGACTACGAGCGGGATGTTTTTTTCAGGCAAACTATTAGGCTATCTTAAAAAAGAACTTATTAAGAGAGGTTTAAAATTTATTCCTAAAACCGTATCGGAAATCAACAGAGATTTAAGTAGAATTGGAGAGAGCAAACTAAACGACTTGCTCGCCAGTTTCCTTGATAATTTTAAGGACAGACAAATTAACCTTGATGAATTAAAACGAAAAGCCAAATCTATCAAATTTTCATACGGTAGAAAAAGAAATATTCTGTTTTTAAAAATGTTCGAAGAAGTTTATAACGCTTACGCTAACGAACTTAAAAGCAAAAACATGATAGATTATACCGATATGGCGATAAAAGCCGCAGAAAACATTAATTCCGGCTATTTTATCCCCGATTATAAACTTATTATGATAGACGAGTTTCAGGATATTTCGGATTCTAAATTTAATTTGGTAAAAGCCGTTTTGGATAAAAATAAGGACGCAAAACTTTTTGCGGTAGGAGACGACTATCAGGCTATAAACGGTTTTGCAGGATCCAATATTAAATATATCTATGACTTCGATAAATATTTTAAAAACGGCGATTACGGCGTAAAAACAGATTTTCTGACTAAAACCTTTAGGTGCGATAAAGGCATAGTCGATTATTCTTCCGAGTTTATTCAGAAAAACCCTAAACAGATAAAAAAGAGCATAGTTGCCAATACGGATTTAGCCAAAGACGCCGTCGTAATAGTGAACTACGAAGAAGATTCGGAGATATTCGCTGACATAGAAGAACTGCTAAAGAACGAAAAAGATAAAACTGTTTTTATATTAAACAGAAAAAATAAATCATTTTTAAAAAAAGATCTATACGCCGCTGAAATAGATTTGCTTAAAAAGAAATTTAAACCGCAGAACATAATTATATTTAACGACACTATTCACGGTTCAAAAGGTCTTGAAGCGGATATCGTTTTCTTGATTTATGCGAATAAAAAAAATATTCCTTCCGAAAACGCAAGCGATTCTATTCTTAATCTTGTGTCAGACGCTATTAACGAATATCCTTTTGCGGAAGAAAGGCGGCTTTATTACGTTGCTCTAACAAGGGCAAAAGAAAAAGTCGTAATTTACGCGAATAAAAGCTACGAGTCTCCTTTTTTGAAAGAATAATCAAAAAAATTATAGACGGCTCATTACGAAAGAAAATATAACTCCGAGACCTAGCGTTGCAATTTATGGCGAAATGCTAAAAAAAACGAACATATGTCATAATTTTCATTGACATACTTTTTAATATTTAATAATATAATTGTATTGTTTTTATTATTTAATATAAATAACAACACCAATAAAGACAAACTAACACTAACGGAGCTAAAAGTGGCAGTTAAATATTTATACGATTTATATGTCGTAAATTTTGGTAAAAAATTATGTCTATAGTTGTTATTATAGACATAATGTCTATACAAAAATATGTTTATGCTTCGAATAAACTCAAAGAAAATATAGGAGCATCGCTAATTATATCGGGGATTTTTAAAGAAAAAATAAAGGATCCTTATGATCAATATTTTAAATCTGCATTAGAAAATGGTTATGAAGGCGGCGGTAACGTCGTATTAATTTTCAAAGATATCGACAAAGAAAAAGTAATAGAGGTTATTAGAGAATTTACTTTACGTATCTTAGAAAAATATCCAGGCATAGATTTAGCCGTTGGAATAGACTTCGATTTTGACGGCACTAATTTAGACAAAGCATACGCAGAACTCCAAATTTCAAAAAACATATTCATACCTATTTCCAATATTCCTTCACACGGTATTACCGCAGAATGTAACAGAACAGGTTTGTCATCCGAAATTTTCTATGAGTCTAATAAGCAATCGTCATATATCTGTAAGAATATATCCCTGATTTATAAGGGATTGCGACCCATTTAAAGCCTGGAGAATTCCACTCACTGCAATCGTATGTAAGAATATTTCCCTGTTTTATAGTGATTGTGACAAAAGTTGTGTATCCAGTATTGTAAAATCGCAACATTGAATTGACCCCCATTTTAATCTAAAATTGATTAATTTTTATGATATAATATTTTTTAGATAAATTTGATGTTAAGAGGTCAGACGTGATTAAAACTCATCATAAGGTAATTATCGGGGATTCTAGAATAATGAATGACTTAGAGGATGAAAGCGTTCACATTATTATTACGTCCCCTCCATATTGGCAGTTAAAAGACTATGGAATGGCCGGTCAAATAGGTTTTAACGACAGCTATGAAAGTTATATAAACAACCTTAATCTTGTTTGGAATGAGTGTTACAGAGTTTTACATAAAGGTTGCAGATTATGCGTGAACATAGGCGATCAGTTTGCAAGAGCCGTTTATTACGGAAGATACAAGGTGATTCCTATAAGGACGGAAATTATTAAATTCTGCGAAACAATAGGATTTGATTATATGGGGGCGATTATCTGGCAGAAAGTTACAACGTCGAACACTACCGGCGGGGCAACAATAATGGGCTCTTATCCTTATCCAAGGAACGGTATTTTAAAATTAGATTATGAGTTTATTTTAATTTTTAAAAAAGACGGCATTCCACCGAAAGCCACAAAAGAAAATAAGGAGTTGTCAAGGCTTACGAAAGAAGAGTGGAATTCCTATTTTCAGGGGCATTGGAATTTTGGAGGAGCAAAACAGGATGCCCATATAGCAATGTTTCCTGAGGAACTACCCAAAAGATTAATAAAAATGTTTTCTTTTGTGGGAGATACTGTACTTGACCCTTTTCTCGGAAGCGGAACGACATCTTTGGCGGCAAAAAATTTAAACCGTAACTCTATAGGATATGAAATTAATCCTAATTTTATAGAAACCATAAAAAATAAACTTAGTATTAATAATAACAATATAAATATAAATGGTATAAATTGTTTTGTGAATACTAAAGACGCAAAAACAATCAAAGAAAACGAAGCTATTTTTAACGATACCGATTTTAAAGTTATATATAGTAATAATCAAGAATCTTCTATTTATCTGAATATGATAAATAAACTGCCTTATATTTTTAAAGACCCGCATAAATTTAATAAAAAGATTGACCCAAAAAAACTGCTATTCGGCTCTAAGATAGATGAAAATAGTAATAAGCGTGAGGAATATTTTACGGTAAAAGAAGTCATAAGCCCTGAATTTATAAAGCTAAATAACGGATTAACGGTAAGGCTGCTCGGCATTAAACAAAATCCGCTTGTTAACAGCAAGGCTTTAATTTATCTCATAAATAAATTAAAAGGACAAAAGGTTTTTTTAAGATACGATAACTTGAAGCATGATAACGAAAATAACCTTTTCTGCTATCTTTATTTGCAAAATAAGACCTTTATTAATGCCCATCTTATAAAAGAAGGATTAGTTGAGGTAGATATGGAAACGGATTTTAAATACAAAGAAAGGTTTATTAACCTCATAAGAGAAAAGCATGCTTAAAATTAAAAAAGAAAAATATTCGAAAGAGTTCGGTAAAAAAGAAAAGGTGTTTAATTATACCTGTCAGACATACCAGCTATCAAGACCTAATAAAGTAGGGGCGGTTATGGCGCTGATAAGAGAATGTCAGCCCAAATCTTTTGAAGATTGGGAACGCTGGTATTTTAAGAATGCATACACAGAGGGAAAAACAAAAATTAAGATTGATAAGAAAAATCTTACCGAACTCGGTGAAAGATTATATGTTAAAATTAAAGAAATTGTTATACCTGAATGGGAAGAGGCGTTCAGACAACTGACTCTTAAGGATTGCATAGACTATATTTACAATCTGACGATATGCAGGACATACGACGGCTTTTTAAGGGAAAAGTCCGTAATAAATGACAATTTAGCCAAAAGATTTTCCGATGTTAATTTTATTGAATCCGACCCGCAGCTTGACCATGCAGGGGATATCGATTATCTCGGATTGGTTAGCGATAAAGCCTTTGGAATACAAATAAAACCTGTAACGGCAAAAGCTAACTTCGGCAACTATTCCGCTTCTGAAAGGATGAAAAAAAGTTTTGAAGAATTTGAAAAAAAATTCGGCGGTAAAGTTTTTATTATATTTAGTATTGACGATAAAATTGAAAATGAAGAAGTTTTGCAAGAAATACAGACAGAAATTGTGAGATTAAAAACAGGTGCAAAAAAAATATAATAATCTTTCAAACGCCGAGACTGTCTTGATTGATTCTTATATTCTTACTTCAAATTATTATACTATTCCGGAGCGTTTGAAGTAACTATGGAAGGTTACAGAAAAATTAAAATTAAAAATAAATACGGTTATAGCGAGTCAGACAGGCAGACTACTCTTTGGATATATGATATGAATGAATTTAATAAATA
>JAJZBN010000040.1 GCA_021798875.1 bacterium
TATCTTCTTCAACTATAAATATAATTTCATTCATAGGATTAACCTCAATAAAATTGTAGCACCGCAGGGTTTTGAGTGGTGCGCCCGGAGGGATTCGAACCCCCGGCCTGCAGATTCGTAGTCTGTTGATGTAGCTAATAACTTATCAATTTTATTATCAAAATAATGCTTTATTAAATTTGGTAGTAATATAGTAGGAAATCATAATTCTTTAATTTTAAATTTTTTCTTAAGTTCCGAAATTCTTTGCCTTGATATTCCACATGCCCGAGCCATTTCAGATTGGTTTTTGTATTTTTTTAGAGTATTAATAAATGCTTGTTTTTTCCATTCTTTTCTTTTTGTTTCTTCCTCAGGTTTGGGAGGTTTATCAAATATTTGTCTTTGCACTTCCAAAGCCGCAATCCCATCAAGAATATCCTTTTTTTGATAAATATATTCTATATTGCAAAACATATCTTGAACGGCCTTTGCGGACATTGGCGACCTGAATGATTTAGAATTTAAGAAAGCGGCATAACCTCCCTCTTTTCCTATTTCTTGCAGGTAATCGCATTCGGCGTCCGTTCTGTCGATTAAAAAAAAGATTATCCATTGCAGACCCGACTCCAATAAATCCTTATTATTAATTTTATTTTTCTTAAAGCACAAATAAATAAGTTTAGAAATAATGACGTATTTTTGTCTGAGCGATAATTTCCCCTTCTTATATTTATTCGAGCTTATTTTATCCATAATCCCTACGAAAGGCGGAATTAAGTCTTCCATATTGGAATTCCTATTATGCTTAACGTTCTTGAAACCAAATAATTTTTTAATCTTGTATAAAATAGAATCATCGACTTTATCGGTTTTAAAATTATCGATATATAAGGAATTAATCACAGTGAAAAGAAACGAAATAAAATCAACATCGATTTCCGAAGATAGCTTACTAATAAGCGGTTCTTTATCAAAAAGCCCTTTCTCTTCTTTATATAAAAAATACAAATAGAAAAGTATTTCATCATCAATCTTCTCTCCCTTTCTAAACCTTTCCATATCGACCAAGAAAGATTCTGAATAAGAAGAAAAAATACCCCTGAAGATAGGATCAACTCTACTTTTTTGTATTTTGGCTTTAATTTCTATACCTATTAATAAAAATTGTAATCTATGTAATTCCGTTACTCCCTGATATTCGAAATAATTACTGTTAGAATGTTCAAGATATTCATTATTTACATATTTTTCTTTAAAACCCGACACGTATGGGTCGAGTATTTCCGCAGCCTTAAATCCCGCATGAAATCTTTTCAAATCTATTTTTAAAACTTTCATAATGTATATTTAGTAAATATTTTATGGTTTGTCAAGGGTTTTTTTAAATTTTGCAGGTAATATTCTTATTTATTTTTTTTAAAATGGCAATTATGAATAAAAACGAAACTATAAAAAAAGAGGAAAAAATAAAGGAGTTGATGTCTATGTCCGTAGCAGCGGAACGCCTCGATATATGTTACAGAACGCTACAATCACTTGTTTATAAAAGAAAAATAGGGTTCGTTAAGGTAGGTAGGCATTACAAGTTCAGAAAAGAGGATATAGATAAATTCATTGAAAAAAATTACATTAAACCAATATTATGAATAATTTAGAATTATCTATAGGAATAAAAAAAATGGACGACAAATTAACGACTTTACAAAAACATCTTGAGTTAAAATACGAAGGACACGATTTTAACTGGCGGGAATCCGGCAAGAGAATTATAGGCTTATGTCCCGAACACCCGGATAGAAATCCGTCCTTTAATGTCTTTCAATATAACGACAAAGCGTATTTCAAATGCTTTTCCTGCGGCTTTCACGGCTCTTTATACGATTTTATTCAGGAAGGCATCTCTCCGGAACAAAAAGAAAAATACGCATTAAATAAACAAAATCAAAAACGCTTATGGGAATCGTTTGTTAAGATGAAAGATTATCTGCTTACGGCGGATACGGTAGAAGCCGTTTTTGCAAGAAAGTATTTGACGGAAAAGAGATATTTGGATATGTCCGCCGTTAAGAAAGGCAATATCGGATTAATATCCACAAACAAAGAATACGAGCCATCATATGAGAGGTTAAAAATAAAAATAGACGACCTTTTGTCCGGCGAAAATAAAATATCTAATTATAGCGGATGGCTCGTATTCGCCCATACTAACGTCAAAGGCGATATTTGCCGTCTGAAATTCAGGGAACCTGATACAAAAAATATCAGAACGGCAAATATTAAGGGTTGCGAAGACGAACCCGCCGCGTTCGGGCTTAAAAGCATAGGCGGGAGAGATAGCGTCGATTATCCCGTAAGCCCTTATATTTATATTACCGAGGGGGAGTTTAATTACTTGCAGTATATTAATGCGACAGATATTGGCAATATAGTCTCGGCGGGAGGCAAGGACAATATATCGCTTAAACTCATAAATACACTATTAAATTTAGATTTTATTCCCGTAGTGGCTTTAGACCAAGATAATGCAGGGGAAAAACAATTACGAAAAATTTACGAACAAACGCCCGCCGGCCATAGGGAAAAAATCGTCTATTGCGAATACGGCGGACCCGCCCCCGACGGAACGTTACAAAAAGACTTTGACGATATTTTTAAAAACAAAAGCTCTGACGGCGTAAATGAAGTCTTATCCAGTTTTAAATATAAAACATTTGATAGGTTTCAAGAAATTATAAACGAAGAAAACCTAAACGAAGAAATTAAAATTGAAAAATTTATAAACGATAATATACTCGGCCACGGACTGAAAGAAATTTACCTTGATAAATATAAAATAAGCGCTAAAAGTCAAGTTAAAATCTACAATATTGAAGATGTTTTAGCAGATAAAACAGAGGAAAAATTTAATGGTATTTTTCCGGTCGGGGTAAGCACGTTAGCGGGGTATCCCGGCTCAGGTAAAACCTATTCTGCAATATATATTGCACTTTTTTATGCGATCGACAATCCCGAAAAAAAAGTTTTTCTTTGGTTGTCTGAGGATTCAAAGGCTCAAGTAAGAAAAAGGATCAACTATTTACTTACAAAAAACAAGATTAAAATGCCGAAAAATATATTTTTTTGTTTTGATATTGCATTGCCAATTTTCGAAAAACAGTTTGGAGGATACGTAGAAAGCAAATTTTATATGAACGTTAGAGAAACTATTTTGGGTTATTCATTAATTTTTTTAGATCCTCTTGTTGATTTTTCCGTCGGCATAGACGAAAACGGAAACGGAGGCATTGCGCAATTTTTGCTTGCATTCAAAGAAATATCAAAAGAAAAAGATGCATCTATAGTTTTTCTTCATCATGTGAACAAGGTAAGGATAAATACAGTGGCAAATCCTGAATTTGAATGGATAACAACAGAGGAAAAAAATGACAGGTTATTTAAAGTAAGGGGGGCAAGTGCGGTAGCCGGTTCGTCTCGTCTTGTGCTTTACTGCGAGAGTAACCCGAAAAAAGAAAATGAAAGGATTATAAGCGTTATAAAATTCAATTCGGGTCCAGAAGGGAAAATTCTTTATCGGGTTGAATTGCCCGCGAAACCAATAAATCATAATTACGAAAAACATGAAAATAAAAAAATGTTTTAAGGGTGGAGAGCCGATAACCATCATGAGTGCAAGCCAAAATAGGGGCGGATTCTTTTTGCCAACTAATAAATCGATTCATATATCAAAAGAAATCAGGACGTATATATATAAAAATATTTGGCAGGAAGTACAGATAGAGGGTATCCCTTTAAATCAAACTCATCAGGATGTTTTAGAAGCCATCTTTTATACTGCGGTGGAGATAAAAAAATCTGACGACGGTCGTTTAGGAATTAAATTTATGCCTGGCAAAGTATTATCAGTTTTGCAAACAAGAGGAAACCACACGTGGCTTTATAGAAAGATAAAAGATTTTATGCTGAACATAATATCTGCTAAAAAATTAAAAAATAAGGATGTTATGCCCCCGATAACGCATATTATCAAAGAGTTCGACAACAGCAACGAAGAAATACCGCACAAATTACCAAACGGCGGAATAATGCATTACAAATATATCGTCTTGTCAAGAGAATTTGTCGACTTTATTAACAAAGATATTGGATTATATTATAAAGGCTTAATACCCGATATTATTTCTTTGCAATACCCTGTTTTAAAATCCCTCGTCAGATTTTGCTTGTCCCACCAAAAGCTTAATATATCAATTGATGAGTTTTTAAAAAATATACATATTGATGTAAATAGTGATAGGCATAAAAGAAGACTCATCAATCAAATTAAAATGAATGAATATAACCTTGATAAATTTGGAATTAAAATTAAAGAAATTAAAACGGGGGAACATGCCGGAAAGTTAGGTATTTTCTACGAAAGAAAAGATATTTTAATAAAACATAATAACAAACGCTGTATTCGCAAGCCTTTGCAAGTGAGCGGACATAATATAATGCCAGAGCGGACATAATATAATGCCAAAAACGGTAAAAAAAGGGCAAAACGGACATAATATAATGCCACGCCAAGAATATATTCAAGAGAATATATTCAAGACGGCAAATATTAATTTATGCAGTCTTGAAGATGCAAAATTAATATTTGCCAAAACACAAAAAAACAAAACGGAAAAGAGGTCTTTAGCGATTATCTTGATAGAAGAGAGGCAAAAATGAAGAAACAGCAGAAAACGTTAGATTTAATCTCGGCGGCGAGGGAAATTTTGAAACTACAAAACCCGATGACTTTGCGGCAAACCTATTATCAACTCGTATCGAGACATATTATCGAAAACAATAAAAACGAGTATCAAAAACTCTCAAACGCTTTAGTTTTCGCAAGGCAGCAAGGGATAATTAATTGGGAATGGATAGAGGACAGAACGAGGCAACCAAGAGAAGTGAACATGTGGTCTGATCTAAATGATTTTTTTGAAACAGTTAAATCGGCATACAGGAAAGACGTCTGGGCAAGCCAAGAAAATTATATAGTTGTGTGGGTCGAAAAAGACGCCCTTAGCGGCATATTCCAAAAAATAACAAGCAAATACGGCGTTACGCTTGTAGTCGGCAGGGGATATAATTCTTGGAGCGTTAAGAAGGAACTCGCGGATATGTTTGAAAGATACGAAAAAGAACCCGTAGTATTGTATTTTGGCGACTTTGACCCTTCCGGAGAAGACATTTTTAGAGATCTCGAAAAAAGTTTCTATTTTTTTCAGATAAGTCTAAAAAAAATAGAAAAGGTCTCGCTTACAAAGGAAGACATAGAAAAATATAATCTGCCGCCGGATTTTGCAAAGAAGTCAGACACGAGGTCTAAAAAGTTTATAGCCAAAAACGGCGATATGGCCGTCGAACTGGACGCTTTGCCGGCTGACGTTTTGAGGGAAAAAATAAAAAGCAGCATAGAAAAATATCTTGATATGGAAAAATTTAAAATTGTTTTAGGAGAACAAAGTCGAGAACAGTATGAAATAGAGGAATTTCTTAAAGGAAGAAAATAATTAACTTATTGAATATTCGTTATAAATTATAAATGATGAACGAAAATAATTTTTTAAGTATCTCAAAAAACGCCTTATATATATGTTATGGAAAAGAAAAATATCAATCTTTTTTTCGTCGGTATTTCAGATGATAAATCAATTAGGTTATCACTTGTCAATCCAGCTTCCGCAGGGCTCAATTGTGATTACGATAAAATAATTGAGGCTAATAACGGTTGGGAATATTTGCTTGCAAGGAACGAAACGTATTTATATGATTTTCTATTCAATTTAAAAAAACTTACGAAAATTCCGGTTTTCATTAAAAAAGTAGACGAAAAGGAAAAAAAAGTATATTGTTCTCAGAACCATTGGTCTTTTATGAAAAATCTTATTCATGATGTTTTGAAAATAGACGTAAAAATAGTTAAAAGATGCCCAGGGCGGGTTGTTGTTGCCGAAACTGAGGGGCAGTATGATAAGGAAAAGGTAAAAGAGTTATCGGCTAAAATTCGTGAAAAAATATTTCTGAAAACGCCCGGAACAAAACCGTATGGGGAGAAAGGAGTGGTTGTAACTGTAGATTATTTAATTAATCATTTTTCTGAAATTGACGGCAAATTTTTCCTCGATAACTTTGTTTTATTTATAAAGGGCAACACTGTCCGCGTTTCGCTTATCAATCGTAAATATGTTTTCTTCGAGCAAATTATCGACGGTATTTTTCACAGAAGAGAGGTCGTTATAAGAGAAGCGGCGGAAATTCTACTGAAGGAAATCAGGAAAAAATGGGGTATCGACCCTTAATTTTTTCTTTTGGCCGCCGGTTAATGGTTTTATACCTAAAAAGTATTTAATTGACCTTAAAACGCAAATTAGAGCGTTTTTTTGATTTCACTTTCCGGCGAGATAAACCTTTGTTATATAATCCCTGTTATGCCCAAGTTCTTTGGAAACTGTCGTTTTAGCCTCTTTTTCAGTAAATCCCTTGCCTATGAGTTCGGAATATCTCGCTTGAGCCTCAGAATGTCTTACAGCGTGGATATTGAATCCCTCCGCCTTTATCGAATTAGACAAGTGGTCTTTTTCCTGTTTTAGGTTCCGGTCCATTCTGTATTCGGCGTTCTTCGCATAATTTTGTAGTTCCTTAATCTCTTTGATTTTTTCGTCAGAAAGTTTTATCTCTCTCGGTCTTCCGTTCTTGCACCAGCTGCCCTTCAGCTCTAGAATAATATTTTCTTTCAAAACGGAATAGCCTTTTGCAAGGGCAAGTCCGGCGTGGATAGCCTCTTCCCGCCTTAATCCTGCAATTTCGGCAATTTTAAGCTGGGTATAGACGTTTACATCTTTTTCTTTAAAATAAGCAAGCTTTTCGTTTATATCGATACCTTTTGCTTCAAGGCTTTTGTCGTTATATTCCATTACTCGTCTTAAACCGAGTTCGCCGTTAGTTACCTTGACGTTCGTTCTTTTAGTTTCAAAAAGAAAAGAGCGCAGGCTCGATACATAATTAATAATCGTCGCGTCTTTAAGCCCTTGGGCTTTATAATAATCTGCCATTTTTTTAATATCGGCATTAGTCCATGTTCCTATGTCGCCCTTTCGGTTCGCTGTTACCCCAATCCCGTAATACCTTGCATCACGGGCTATCATTCCCATATCTTGACGAATATCGTGGTCTCGTTTGTTAGAAACTGGCGAAATGGGATTATCAACTTTGTGAAAATGCTCTATTTGCTTTAATTCTTGGTTTATTTTAAATTCTATTTTTGTCATGGCTTTCTCCTTTAAATAACTTGTTAATTTTAAAATAATAAACAAACCTCTACTATTGGCATTTAAATCGCCTATTTTTTATAATTTTAATTTAAAAGAGCAGAATTTAAGGTAGAAGTTGTCTTTTAATTTTGGCTTTGGTCGGAAAGACAATACCGATTTAAATTCTATGGATAAAGCCATAATCCTATATTTTTTTGCATTGTTTTCCGGTTTAGAGACCCGGACAAGTCTTTTAGTTTTTTAAAGTTGACCTTGTGGTTAATAAACAACTATGCAAGATTTCTGCTTGCGTTAGAAAGATATTTGCTTTTAATGATGTTTAGCTTAGTAGAAAATAATTCCCTTTATAAAATCTTTAATCCCGCCGGTATTTTCATCGTTTATAAATAAACTTAAAAATCACCCGGGAAATAAAAATCTTACAAAATCAAAAGTAAATAAGTTAAGGATTGAATTTGAGTTTTTGCCTTGCCAAAAACGGTAGATAGAATTTATCTAAAGATGCGTTGCAATATGCAACGAAGAAGTGTAATAATATTTTTATGATACCATATTATTTTTTGAGATGTCAATAAATAAATTTGTTGTCACTTTTGTAAAATGAAGCGTTTTATGCTTTTGTCGCCTTTTCTTCAGTTTGTATTATCGCTACGCTCAATTCAAACTGAAGGAGGCTTAATAGGAGTTTGTTTCTTGCTCCGTCTCCGTTTGATTTTGCTTTCCAAACCGGCAAGCGGTTTGAAAACCAAAATCAAACTCCGGCGAAACAAACATTTAAAAACATCGTATCGGGCTCTGCCCGAACCCGCAAGCTGATGCCAGCTTGACCGCAGGGGGTTGGGTAGAGGCGTTAATCTCACAGCTCTCCCTGCTCCCGTTGGTCGCATATTGCATTGAGATAGGGACCTTGTTATCGTATTTTGCCGTAGTAAAGCGGAGTATTAATTTTTTGCAGGTTTTATATAGATTTTTTCTTGCATTTCTTTAGATAACGCTTTTACTGCTATTATATCTATGTATTGCCCGGGCACTCTAAGCTGCGCTACTGTGACTTTGCCTGGATGCCGCTTCTTTATTTTAACGTCTAAGCTCAGCCTTTTTTCGATGATATTCCGCATAAATAACCAGTGAACCTGCGATAAATAAACACTACTCCCATCGATTTTTTCTATGAAAGCCTCCACAACTAACGGAACGTGTTGGCTATCAAAACGAGCTTTTTTAAACGGTAAGACATAGCTGTAACCGTCATCTAAACTTCGCAATATATAAGAATTATCCGTCATGGATTCCGGAATAAGTACAATATTTTCTTTTTCTTTAATTTCCATATCCCATCACCTCCTTAAAAATTAACTTTCTATATTGGTTTTTTCTCTAATTTTCATCATTTACTAACCCCCCCGTCTAACAAATGAAAAAACACCCTTCAAACCCTTATGGTTGTCGGCGTTGAGTTGTTAGACAACCTTGTCTAACACTTTGAAATTTTGGTTAAGAGAACGACCCTGAAACTCAAGCGTATCGGGCTTTTGATATGGTTTTATTTTTTTTGGGGTTTTTAGAGGATTTTTCAAATGTGATAACATTTTTAGTTCTTCTCTTATGCTTTCCTTTTCCATAATTTCCAAAAGTGAAAGCCGTTTCTTTTTTGACTTACTTTGCATGAATTAGATCCTCATTAAAATCTTTAAAGTTAGGGATTTCGCGGAAAACATTCGGAGAAATTAATTTAATTTCTTCTTCAAGCCGTAGGTTTGCCTCGTGCGCCGTCGGGTTTTTTTCAAAAGCGGGATTATCCAGCGCAAGTATAATTTTTTTTTTAAAAGGTAGAAATTCTTTTAGGCTACTCGGAAAAAAAAGTCCTGAGAGGCTTATAAAACAATTATCCGGCGAGCCGGATTTTAGGCAAAAATATGAGATAATGTCTATCGGGGACTCGGCTAAAATAACCTCTTCCGCCTCTTTTATGTTTTTTCCGAACCAAAAAAGGCCTTCATTTTTATTGCCGATAGTTTGCTTAAAATCGTTTTTTGTCCCCCTGATTGTAGCCCCGGTTGCAACGTATTCCGGCGAGGCGATGAAAGAGGTATGCTTAAAAACAACAGAACCGTAATCGTTCGCATATATTGCGTTGTGCTTCACCATTAAATTGACGAAATCAGAGGGTATTTTACGAGTGTTTACAAGATAATCTATTACAATATTTATTTTAGAGCCGTCCCTTTCTGGGATGTTCGTTTCCTTAATTTTTCTTTTTCCGAGTAGTAATTCTTCCGAGTAGTAGTAGTTCTCTCTTTCCGAGTAGGCCCTCCTAAAAAATTGCAAGCGTCTTTAAAAGAGCAATTTTTTAAATGCATTGTCAAATCGATAGCGCCGCCCCCGCCCTTATTTTCCGAGAAATTAAAAAACTTTGTATCCTGTATCGAGATTTTACCAACGCTTGTTTCATATACGTTCCGCCGTGAGTCGCTTTGTTTTTTGTCTTTTTCGTAGCCAAAGCCGGTTATTATACTATCAAGGTCTATATCTCTTAATATGGACAATTCTGAATTATTCATAATTTGTTTGACCTATTTAACCGGTTTAATGAAATTCTTGTCGATAAAATTATTCAAATCTTCCATTCTGAATTTGTAAATCCTGCCGATTCTAATAAATCCAATCTGCCTTTGGTACACCAACTCCTGGATAGTCCTGTAACAAACTTCCAATTTCTCCGCCGCTTCATGCATATCCATAAGTAGAGGCAATTCCGAACCTGTTTTCATTTCTTTAGGTTTATGATTTTTCATACAATTTTATGATATACTGGTCATGTTTAACTGTATAGGTTGTATTTTGACTAATTTTTGAATTTTGCGATGATAATATACGAATACATAGCGGATAAATTATACGAAGTTGGCTTAAAACCCGGATATATTGCAAATTACCTGGGTATTAGCTACAAGAACGGCAAAGTCAAGGATTTAATGGCAAGGTATAAGGCCGAAAAGGGCAATAAAAAAGAGCCGAGTTTCTATCAAAAATTAATCTCGTGCGTTGATTTATCCGACTCAAGAATAAAAGAGTTCTCTGAAATAACCAAGTTAAAGAAGATAGATTACGATAAATGGGATGAGCTTAGTAAAAAATTTACCTATCACGACCACGGCATAGTTCCATTCTTAGTGGAAGAACGGCATTTTTTACCTAAAGATGAAAATGCAGATTTTTTTGCCGTAAAAAAATATATAGACGACGTATTTAAAGATGAAAAACTGAAGCTATCTGCCAACGATATATACCACCTTTACGGCAAGTTTTTAAATAAAATAGATATCATACCCAGGGGAGACATCGAGTTCCTGCTGAACGAGGGAGTGTCATATTACAAGATAAAAAAGCTTTTCAATTTACCATTGTCAGGAATAAACGACAGAGATTTCAGATCTATGACCAAGACCTATAAACGCATTAAGGCTAAACCATATAAGCAGAAAGTCAACGAGGAGAATCTCAAGAAAATAATTACAGGAAGCAAAATGAACGCCAATATCGTCAACGCAGTAAGGCTCGTTAGGTTTTTTAATAAGAGGGACGCGAACCATATAGTCCAGGTATTGCTGGACAACTCGGTGGATTGTTCAAGCACCGAGGTCGAAAAGAGGATTGCGATACCGCTCGAGATGTTGTTTAAAGAAGGGTTTTGCGTATTGTATGATAATATTTGAATTAAATTATAAAATAGAAATGATGTTTTCCTACTATATTACTACCCCATATTTAAATATTGCTTTATTTATTAATAATATTAAATACTTACAAATTATAAATTGGGACTCTGACTCCCATTACGGAGGTTCGAATCCTTCTCCCCCAGCCAGTTAAAAACCGCAGTAAATAAGCCTCTTTCAGATTATTATTCCTCTTGACATATTTATCAAATTATGCTAAATTTTACTAAAATTTGATAAATTTTTACTACAAAAACCCCTACAATTTTTATGAGAATTTATAAGAGAGGACAAACTTATTGGTGCGAGTTCGCAGTAGATAAGAAACGTTATCAATACTCTTGTAAGACGAAAGACAAAGACGTAGCCGAAGAGGTAGCTTCGGCAATACATGCCGATATAATTAGGAATAGGTTTGATATTCCGGCAAAAAATAAAGCGGATAGAATTTTTGGCGAGGCATGGCAAGAATATTTAAAATTACAGGGCAATTCTGACAACCGAAAAAGAACCGCCGCTAATCATTTCCTACCCGTATTCGGCAATAAAGAATTACATAATATATTCATGCTGGACATAAAGAATTATCAGCTTGAAAGAAAGATTGAGATAATGTCCATAGAAAAGAATAAAGACAAAAAGGAATCCGAGATAAATTTTAGGTCGGTTAATTATGAAATTGCTATCTTATGGCATTTCTTTAATTTTTGTATTGAAAAAGGCTATATCGATAAGAACCCCTGCTCTGGCATTAAAAAACTCAACGAACTATCCCGCCTGAAAACTTTATCCGACGAAGACATACAAAACTTAATCGCCGGCGCTACGAATAAGCTGACAAGAGACTTAATAACCTTCCTGATTTATACCGGCTGCCGCAAAGGCGAAGCCCTCAATCTCAAATGGGACGACGTGGATTTAAAGAATGACGTAATAGCGGTTAAGGGGACTAAAACCAAGTATGACAGGTATATTCCTATTTCTAAGCTGTTAAAAGAGCTTTTAAGCGGCGTTAAGAAAGATGGCAACTGTTTGTATGTGTTTAACAATGCCGGCAAGAAAATCGTCGATTTCAAGCATTCTTTCAGGACCGCCTGCCGGAACGCTGGGCTGAAAGACCTCCGTATCCACGACCTGCGGCACGTGTTTGCGTCTAAAATGGTAATGAACGGCACATCGCTTTACATAACAGGAGAACTCCTCGGCCACCGGACGCCCAACATGACGAAGCGGTACAGCCATCTCGTGCCGGATACGCTTAGGAAGGCGGTTAACGACGTGTGGAAAAAATAGCCACCTTCAGGAAAATATCTCTTGACAACACAAGTTATAACTTGTAAACTTATTATATGGGATGCCGATGAATATTTGGTATTTTGCGGATGACAGGGGGAACTCCCCTGTGAGGGAATTTATAGATGAACTGCCCTTGGACGAGCAGGCAAAAGTGTTTGCCTATATTGATGAATTGAAAAAACAGGGCCATAATCTTCGCCGCCCGTTGGCCGATTACGTGAAGGACGGGATTTACGAGCTAAGGCCAAAGGCAAACAGGTTGTTTTACTTCTTCTTTTTAAAGGAAAACGTCGTCTTTATTCATGCAATAAAGAAGAAGACGAACGGGATACCTGAAAAAGATATCGCGTTATCCCTTAAAAGGAAGAAGTATATAGAAGAATACCAGACGAATATAGTAAAAGAGGAAAATTATGAAGATTAAGTTAGAAAGTGCGGAAAAACACCTTAAAGAAAAACTGAAAAATCCCGAATTCAAGGAAATTTACGAGCTTGAAAGGGTCAAGGTAGCCCTGGCCCAGAAAATAGCCGAAACGAGAGACGAGCATAACCTGACCCAGTTCGAGCTTGCTAAAAGAATGAATGTCTCCCAGCAGTTTATTTCCCAAATAGAAAGCGGTGAAGGTAACCTGACGCTGGAAACCCTTTCAAAACTTGCCCAGTCCCTTAATACGAGCATCCGGATTTCTTTTTCTAAAAAATCATGCCGCAATGGGTGTCTAAAGGTAGCCTGATAAAGCTTCGCACGAGTCAGGGGACAAGAAACTCGGCAATAAAGGGTTTTTCCGGCCAACCTTCCATTCATTTCCCCAGATAAACCTTCGTCACGTAAATTCTTCCGTGTCCTAGTTCGTTGGAAACAACCCGCCGGGCTTCCCTGTCCGACTTGCCTTCCGCAATAAGTTCCGCGTACCTTTCCTGGGCTTCGGAGTGCCTTACGGCGTGCATGTTAAAACCGGCATTCTTTATGGAATTTCATAGATGGTTCATTTCCTGCTTTAGATCTCTGCTTTTATTATAATCGCTACTAATTGCGAATTTCTTTAGTTCTGCAAATTCTCTAACCTTTTCCTGCGAAAGTTTTATCTCTCTCGGTCTACCGTTTTTACACCATGACCCTTTAAGGATTAATTTATTATCTTTAACGATGTCGTATCCTCTTGCTAAAGCAAAGGCGGCGTGGACGCTTTCTTCTTTTCTTAGTCCGGCAATGGAAGATATTTTCAGCTGGACGTAAACGTTTATATCTTTTTCTTTAAAATGGGCGAGTTTTTCGTTTATATCCACTCCTTTGGCGTTTAGGCTTTTGTCTTTGTATTCTATTTCTCTTTTAAGTCCGAGGTCGGCGTTTGAAATGTTAATATTCGTTCTCCTGGTTTCATGCAAAAAAGACCTTAACGAAGAGACGTAGTTAATAATAGTGGCGTCTTTTAGCCCCTGAGCCTTATAATAACTTACCATCTTTGAAATATCGGCGTTGGACCATTTCCCGAGGTAGGCTTTCCTGTTGGCGGTCACACCTATGTTATAATTTCTGGCGTCATGCGCTATACGCATCATATCCTGCCGTATGTCGTGGTCGGATTTATTGGAAACAACGGATAACGGGGCGTCCATTTTTTGGAAATAAAAATCTTACAAATCAAAAGTAAATATTTGCAGATTTAATAATCCGTCTGTTCGGATGGTAGAGTTTTTAATCTTTTCTAAAAGATGTTGTCAACTTTTAATTTGTCTATTGAAATTAACTTTTAATTTGTCATAATATTCCATTTATTATTATTTTTAGTTAAGGAATAGACAAAATGAAAGTTATTTATAGATAGACATTTTAATAGTTATTAACAATCAAAAATTATTTATTGACAATATAAAATAAAAAGTTATATAATAAATATATGAATTATAATTCATATTAATAGTTATTAAATAGTTATTAAATAGTTATTAAATAGTTATTAAATAGTTATTAAATAGTTATTAAATAGTTATTAACAATCAAAAATTATTTATTGACAATATAAAATAAAAAGTTATATAATAAATATATGAATTATAATTCATATTAATAGTTATTAAATAGTTATTAAATAGTTATTAACAATCAAAAATTATTTATTGACAATATAAAATAAAAAGTTATATAATAAATATATGAATTATAATTCATATATTAAAATTTTTCATTATTTTTTAATTTTTAATGTAGTGTAAATTTATGACAAAGGATGAGTTGATACTCAAAAAATTTTTCAAACTGCTTGGCGACGAAAGTAAATTTAAAATCGTTTCCGAATTAAAAAACGGAGAAAAATGCGTATGCGTTATTTATAAAGAACTTGGTCTGGAACAGACATTAGTTTCGCATCATTTATCCGCATTAAAAAAGGCGGGGTTAATTAACGGAAGGAAAGCAGGGAAGTGGGTTTATTATTCCATTAATAAAGAAGCATTTAAAGAAATTGAAAATCTTTATGATAATTCATTTGGAATTAAAAATTTAAAAGAAATCGAAAGCGGTAATTGTGATGACAAAATA
>JAJZBN010000010.1 GCA_021798875.1 bacterium
AGATATTTTGCGATAGTACTAACGTCCGAAGCCGGCATGCTTTTGTGATTCGGCATAATGGCCATATAAGACTTTCCGTTAAGAGTAACCGAACTTCCCGAAGCAAAATGCGCTCCCGGATTTACTATCTGCGTTTTAATCCATGAAAGGCTCCTCTGGGAACCTATATGGGAAAGATTCGGACCTACCTGCCCGCCATGGCCGTCTATAGTGTGACAGGCTATGCATCCTTGCGACCTGAATAATGCCTGTCCTGAAGCGGCAAAAGCCGAAACCGCAAACGACGATACTCCTGCAAATACTACAGCGGCAGCAATTAATTTACCCATTTTTGAAAACATTGTAATTCACCCCCTTTTTTTTAATAAGTATTATCATATATCAATAATATTTTAACGATAACAATAATCAATAAAAAGTTAAAGCGCAAAAATACTAAAATTTGACACTTTAAATAAATAAGTTATGAATTGGATATTTGAATATCTGGGTTATTCGGTATTTTTAAATAATAAATTTATGTCTGTCCTAAACGCCATTAAATAACGCCGGCATTGGACAGACATAATTATTAATAGATAAATTATTTCAAGGATTCAAGATAATTGGCAAGAGCGTTAAGTTTTGAAGCGGACATATGCTTATGCGCCGGCATAATAGCCGTATAAGATTGTCCGTTAATAGTTACCGAACTGCCTGCCGCGAAATGAGCGGAAGGGTTTGTAATCTGAGTTTTAATCCAAGAAAGGCTTCTTTTGCTGCCGACGTGGGAAAGGTCTGGTCCTACCGAACCCCCCTGTCCGTTAATAGTGTGGCATGCAATGCATCCTTCGGAGCTGAAAAGCGAAGAACCGGTTGAAGCAAAAACGGTAGTAGCGCTAAAAGTTAAAGCAGAAGCAATTAATAAAGACGAAATTACTTTTTTCATTTTCATAATAATTCTACCCCCTTAAAATTAAATAAATTATTAATGTATTGTTTCTTTATTAACAAATAATATACTAAAAAAAAAATTAAGTCAAGATTTTTAACATAAAAATTTTTATTGAAAAAAATATATAATATAATATCATATATATGATAATATGAAAACTATAAATTTTCAAATAATAACGAAAGATTTCGATTTTGAAGAACGCTTTGAATATCTTAGCGAAATAGCGGCGGCGGCGGTTGGAAGTTCTGCCGACGTATTGCAGTTAAGAAATAAAAATATTTCATCTCGTAAACTTTATGATTGCGCAGTTTATCTAAAAAAAAAGCTGGATAATTTAAATAACTGCGGTAAAACTCTGCTTATTATAAACGACAGGCCGGACATCGCATACATTGCCGGCGCAGACGGAGTACACGTCGGACAGGAAGATTTTCCGGCGGATAAAATTAAGAAATTTTTTCCAAATTTAATATTAGGCGTCAGTGCGGAAAATGTAAAACAGGCCGAAGCAGCTGAAAAAGACGGAGCCGATTATATAGGCGCCGGACCGTTATATACGACCTATTCTAAAAAGGATGCAGGAGACATAATGACTAAAGAAACTTTTAAAACTATATGTTCTTCAGTCAATATACCTGTCATAGCAATAGGCGGTATTACGGAAGACAAAATAGAAGAAATTGCAGAATTGGGATCAGACGGGGCGGCCGTAATCGGAGCGGTTTCGAATACAGGCGATCCGCTTTCTGCGGCAATAAATTTTAGAAAAAATATCGACAAATTTTTAATACATAGACATATAATAAGAAAATAGAGGATTTATATTTTGATAGAATTCAACCACGTTTATAAAAATTACGATAAAAACTATATTTTAAGAGACTTAAATTTTACCGTAAACAAAGGGGAATTCATTTTTATTACAGGACCTTCCGGTGCGGGTAAAACTACTACGCTCAAAATGCTTATAGCTATGGAAAAACCTACGCACGGCGCTGTAAAATTTATGGGAACGGAACTTAACGATATTAAAAAAAGCGAGATACCGTTTTTAAGAAGAAAAATTGGATTTGTTTTTCAAGACTTTAAGCTTCTTCCAAAAAGAACGGTATTTCAAAACGTTGCGCTCGGACTTGAGGTTTCCGGCGTTTTTGGAGACGTTATAACGAAAAACGTTTCGGAACTCCTTAAAGCCGTTGAACTTTATACAAAAAAAGACGAATATCCGTTAAGTCTTTCTGGCGGCGAACAGCAAAGGGTCGCTATTGCAAGAGCGCTTGTACAGAATCCCCAGGTCCTGCTTGCTGATGAGCCTACCGGAAACTTAGACGAGGAAACGTCCAAAATAATAATAAATATAATAAAATCTTTCAACAATAAAGGCACTACGGTAATGCTGGCTACTCACGATAAACATCTAATAGCTGATACGGGCAGGGCAAGGGTCATTGATATCACAAAAGCTTAAATATTTAATAAATTATTTTAAAATTGCATTCTTAAATATTAAATCTAATATTTCGGGGAATATTTTCGCTTTTTTAATAATGTCCTTTTCGTTTTTCATAATGCTCTTTTTTCTGCTGTGTTATGCAAATATTTATAACTACATGAATATTTTTCAAAAAAACAACGTTATGATTGTTTTTTTGAAAAGCGGGGCACGTAAAAAAAACAGGCAAAATATAATGAATTTTATAAATAAAATCAACGGAATTAAAAAAATTAAATACTACGGCAATAAATCTTCAATGAAGTTTTTATCGAAAAGATTAAAAAATCTTAAATCGGTTTTAAAAAAAATAAATCCTAAGGTTATGCCTTCATTCATTAAAATTTATTTTAAAAAAAGCGCCGTAAGTTCCATTTTTCTAAGTAACATTTATCTTAGACTTACTTCCATTAAAGGAATCAAATTAGTTTACTACAACAAAATGCTGGAAGCTAAAATAAGACAGTTCATGTTTTTCACTAAAGTTATAGGTCTTATTCTTTTTTTATTCCTCTTAATTCTGTCGATTTTTATATCATACAGCGCAATAAAACTTATTATATTGCGGAAACAAAACGAAATAGAAATACTTAGGCTTATAGGAGCTACCGACGGCTATATAAGAATACCTATGTTTATAGAAGGTGAGATAGGCACCGTTTTAGCTTTTTTAGTTTCTATTTCGCTGCTTTACTCAATTTATAAAATATTTATATTTTACGGATTCGACAGTTTTTTAAATTTTTTCCATATAAAAATAATTTTTTTAAACGCAATGCAGATTGGCGTAGTGTTTTTAATAGCCTTAATTTCTGGAATCGCGGGAACTTATTTGTCTTCCCGAAAATTCTTTTAATATAAAAATATATGCAGAAATATAAACGGATTAAATACGCGTTATTTCTTTAAAGAAATTTATATCAACGTATTTTTCTATATTATCGGCAAGAATGTTAAAACTTTCGTTTTTAACGTCTGCATAAGCGCGATTATTATTAGGTAAAACGTATTTATTGTCTTTATTTTTACCGTTTTTCTTTGTCAAGTCTTTCAAAAAATCCCTGAATATCTTATCGGCAAACAATCCGTGTACATAAGTGCCAATTTTTCTTCCGTCTCCGGATATAAGAGATAAAACTTCGTTTTTAGGCGAAAATTCTAAAGCGCATTTACCGCCGGAATTATCGTTTACGTATTTAAACAAAAAAGATGAAAGGTCTTTGCCGCCTTGACAGTGTTTAAATTTAACATTTGCGGAGTCTTTTAAAAAACTCCTTCCGTTATGAATCTCGTAACCGTTAAGGAAAGTGCCGTTAAAATTATACTTTCCGCTGACGGTTATTTTCTTGTCCGACAATATCGTTTCAAGGTCAAAAAAACCAAAACCGCCGACGGTTTCTAAATTATCCGAATTTTTAGAGGTTTCTATTTTATAAGGATCTTTTATTACTTCTCCCATCATCTGAAAGCCGCCGCAAATCCCCAATATAATACCTTTATTAAGTTTCTCGAATCTTTTTATGTAATCAAAAATTCCCGACTTTTTAATTTGGTTTAAATCAGAAGCGGTAGATTTAGTTCCCGGAATTATTATAATATCAAATTTATCGGCTTCGCCAATAGGAACGGCATCAAAAAAAACGGTAAGAAATCTTTCGTCAAAAAAAAGAGGGTCGAATTCGTTAAAATTTGAAATATGCTCTAAGCGGACTATTCCTATTTTAATTTTTCCGCTATTTTCGGCGTATATAGCTGACATGTTTGCATAATTTTTTAAATTTAAACTGTCTTCGGCCTCTATATGAATATTTTTAATATAAGGAATTACGCCTGCACACGGTATCTTTAAACGTTTTTCTATTTCGTCGATACCGGGCTTCAGTATAGAAATATTACCCCTGAACTTATTTATTATAAAGCCCTTTACCAATCTTTTCCATTTAGGCTTCAGCAGTTTTACGGTTCCGTATAAAGACGCAAAAACGCCCCCTCTTTCTATATCGGCAATTAAAATTACCGGAATATTATAAATTTCGGCAAAACCCATATTGGCAATATCATACTTATAGAGATTTATTTCAGCCGGACTTCCTGCCCCTTCCGCTATAACAAGTTCGTTGCGTTCCATTAAAAAGTCAAAAGATTCGGCGGCTTTTTTTAAAAAAAAACTCTTTTTGCCGTTGTATTCTTTAAAATTCATATTACCGAAATGTTTTCCGTTAAGAATAAGATGCATTTCGGTATCGGAAGAAGGTTTTATTAAAATAGGATTGATCTGCCTAAGCGGTTTTTTAAAAGCGGCTTCCGACTGTACCGCTTGAGAAACTGCAATTTCGTAACCGTCTTCGGTAATAAAACTGTTAAGCGACATATTCTGGGATTTAAAAGGCGAGCAGTTTATTCCTCTGTTTGCAAAATATCTTAAAAATCCGGCAGTTAAAACGCTCTTGCCGGCGGAACTCGACGTTCCCTGTATCATTATAGATTTAGATTTTATACCCATATCAGCTGACTTTTAAACTTTTTTTAATGCGCAGGATTGTATGGAAAAAGTTAAAAACCCGCAAACGCAGGCGGCAGTAAGAAAATAAATAAATCTGACACCTTTATTCTGTTTATTTCATTATTTTTTATTTAGTAAGGGTATCCCCCCCCCCCCGACTTGACAGCTTTTAAAAATGCCTCGACTACATTCGGATCGAACTGAGTTCCGGAATTTTTTTTAATTTCTTCAAGCGCCGTTTCAACCGGAAGAGCTTTTCTATAAGGCCTGTCGGTCGTCATTGCATCGAAAGTATCTACTACCGCTATAATTCTTGAAGCTATAGGAATGTCTTCGCCGGAAAGACCGAAGGGATAGCCTTTTCCGTCGTATCTTTCCTGATGATGAAGAACGTCGTTAGCTATATGGCTTAAAAACTTTATTTTTTTCAGCATATTATAGCCTATCTCCGGATGTTTTTTAATTTCTTCGTATTCTTCGTCCGTAAGTTTGCCCTGCTTATTCAATATCGAATCTTTTATGCCGATTTTACCGACGTCGTGCATTGCCGCAGCATATCTTATATTTTTAATTTCGTTGGGGCTTAGTCCAAGCTCTTTAGCCACCATAACGCCGTAGTCTATAAGCCTGTCGCCGTGCGTTCTGGTATATGTATCTCTTGCTTCTATAGCTTCGGATATAGAGCTTATAGTTTCAAAATGTTCTTCTTCGATATAGTTAAGCGTTTGGGCGTTATAAACCGCAACTGAAATTATGCTTGAAATGTTTGCTATAAAATCGATAGTCTCCATTGAATATTCCGTTTTTGTTTTTCCCAAAAGAAAAATAAGACCGAGAAAATCTTTGTCGGTCTTAACGGGAATAGCAATAAAAGTCTTTTTGGAAACATCTTTTAAAAAACAGTCGCAAGGCGAAGCGTTTTCGCTTCCGGAAACGGAATCGTCTTCATAATAATTTATGGTCGGATAATCGGAACTTACGGCTTTTAAGCATTTACAGCCGTTTAATTTAAAAGTATCGTGACCGGAAAACGAAGCATCCATATTATAAGCGTTAAATAATTTTAAAGAAATATTTTTAAAGAAATCGCAAGAGTTGCATTTTTGAAGTATTTTATTTTCCGAAGGACATTTTACGAAAGGACAGCTGAAATCCGTAAGATTATAACAGTTTATGCTCCCGCCGTAAATAGAACATCCCGTCATATTGCAGTTAAAAAATTCATAACAGAATTTATTTACGTCTTTATTATTGTCTTTAAGATATACAAGGGCGGAATCCGTTTTTGTATAATTCATAAGTCTTTTTATAGAGTAATCGATAATGCTGGTAAGGTCTAACGACGAAGAGACTAATTTTGAAATTTCCAACAGGTCTGATATTTTGCCGCTTTCTTCTTTTTGCCTTAAGTATAAAAGATTTGCGTTTTCATAAAGAGTCAGGCTGTATATGAAAATACCGCCCAGCATTGCGATAAACTTGGCTATTTTTACTTCTTCTTCCGAAAATTCATATATTTCTTTGCCGTATATATTTAAAGCGCCTAAAACTAACGATCCTGCATAAATAGGAACGCTAAGCATAGACGACATTCCCGTAAACTGTTTTTCGAGTTCATAATATATATCCGATAAATCCGTTTTTAAATTCGAGCTTACCAAAGATTCGCCGTTCTCTATAACTGAACCTATTAAACCTTCGCCGAGCAATATTTCTAAATCTTTCTTTATAAATTTTCCGTCTTGATAATAATTTACGCAGTTTATTTTTTCCGTATCCTCGTTGAGCATAAAAATAGTAACGATATCGTTCTTTATGAATTTAGAAGCCGTTATCGAAATTTTTTCATATATCTCTTCCCTGGAATTTTTAGAAATAAGATCTTTTGAAAGAAAATAAGCAATATCCGGATATTCTACCATAAAGTTATAAACATTATTATTGAATATTAATGAATTTAAAATTTAGAAAACTTTTCAATCCTTTGATTCCTTAAATCTTCACCTTTGTATTTTTTTAGTTCGGCTATATTTTCCAAGACTGCTTTCTTTAAATTTTCGGCGGCAAGCTTAGGGTCTCGGTGCGCGCCGCCGAGAGGTTCCGCTATAATGCCGTCTATAACCTTTGACTCGTTAAGCAGGTCTTTTGCGGTCAGCTTCAAAGAATTAGCCGCTTCTTCAGTTTTAGAAGTATCTTTGTATAAAATAGATGCACATCCTTCAGGCGATATAACCGAATAAACGGAATATTCCATCATTAAAACACGGTTGCCTGTTCCAAAAGCAAGGGCGCCGCCGCTGCCGCCTTCTCCTATAATTACCGATATTACCGGAACGTTAACATTTAATAATTCATATATCGTTTCGGCTATAGCCTCAGACTGCCCTCTTTCTTCCGCTCCCAAGCCTGGATATGCTCCCGGAGTATCTATAAGAGTTACGATAGGAATTCTATACCTGTCGGCAAGTTTAAATAGTCTTTGCGCTTTTCTGTAGCCTTCGGGATGCGGCATGCCGAAATTTCTGCACATTTTATCTTTAGTATTCCGCCCTTTCTGATGACCTATTATAAGCACCCTCTCATTGTTCATGAAGCAGAATCCGCCTACTACCGCTTTGTCGTCCATAAACCGCCTATCACCGTGAAGTTCGATAAAGTTTTCCGCCGCCGTTTCTATATAATCCATAGCGTACGGTCTCAAAGGATGCCTTGATAACTGGGTAATCTGCCAGCTGTTTATATTTTTAAAAATATCTTTTATAAGTTTTTCTTTTTTAGCTTCAAGGTTATTAATCTCGTCTTCTACGTCGGTAAATCCTCCAAGATTAAAAGTCTTAAGTTCTTCTATCTTTTGTTCCAGTTCAATGATCGGTTTTTCGAAATCCAAATACTGTAATGCCATGATAATATTTTATATTTTTTTACTTATTATTATTATTTTATTTGTTTGTTAAATATAACCTTTTTATATTTTCGTTTTTATTATATCATCTATTAAATAATATTCAAGTAATTACATAATTTATTGGATTTTAATAAAGATTTATCCACCGCAATATTTTCTTCAAGGATAATACTGTATCCCGAAATCCTCAATATTACTTTATCGTTTCCTTTTGCTTCCGTAAAACTTTTTTTAATTTCCAAAAGCATTTTTTTAAATTCATCGCCGTCAAGCATAACAACATTGTCTTTTATCTCTATAATACATGCTTCTCCGGCTGGTTGTACCGGCAGTTTAACTTTTACTGCATCCAGCAGTTCTATACTTTCGCCGACAATTTTAATGCCAAGATCGGCTTCTCCGTTAATTAAAATATTATCTTGTCCTGCGTTTTCCATTAACGCGTTATCTTCAGATTTGTATATACCGTTTTCCGATGCGTAGTTTTCAGATAAATTTTCGTCATCCGCCGTCTGTATCCTTTTGTTGCTTAAGGATGAAAGATCCAATCCTGAAAAATCTATTTTTCCGGTAATAATCACAGGCTGATTAGTAGATAAAACATCTTCGTATTTTAAAAAACTTTTTGGAAAAAACACGGTTTCCACATTGGAATTATTATCATTTAATATAAAAGAAGCCATTTTATCGTTGCTTTTAGTCTTACGGACTTTAAGCTGATTTATTACTCCGACTACTTTATATGAAACATCCTGCGGAATTTTTCCTTTTGCTTCTATATAATCCTTCACTATATCGGTTACGGGTTTTATTTTAAGAAGTTTTAATTTTTCTTCATAACCGTCTAAAGGATGTCCCGACAGATAGAAACCGAGCGACTCTTTTTCAAAAGCAAGGATGGATTTTATATCGTCTTTTTCTCCCGACGCCGTTAAATAAGAATCGTTTTTTCCTGAATCAAAATCTATATCTTCGGATAACGAACCGAATAAATCTGCCTGTCCCGAATCTTCTTTTTCTCTTTTACGGATAGATTCTTCCATAACAGCTTCAAGATTATCGAGCATCCACTTCCTCGATTCGCCGCCTATATCTAATGCCCCGCTTTTAATCAAGTTTTCTATAGTCCTTTTATTGACTTTTCTCGTATCGACCCTTGAACAAAAATCTAACAAGTCTCTAAAAGGCCTGTCTGAGCGCGCCTGTAAAATAGAATCTATGGCGGCTTTGCCGACGTTTTTTACGGCTCCCAAGCCGGTCCTTATAGCTAGCTTAACCGTACTGCCGGCAAATTCTTTGTTTTTATCTTCGCAATTATCCGCGCAAATTCTTTTTTCTACTATAGCAAACCTTTCCAACGATTCATTAACCGACGGCGGTAATATTTCGCATGCGTTCATTCCTGATTTTGCTTCGTTTATTATCTTCGTTAATTTATCCGCATTTGTCATTTCGCTGGATAAAAGCGCAGCGGTAAAATGCTCTTTGTAGTTGGCTTTTAAATATGCCGTCATATATGCAATATATGCATAGGCCGTAGAATGTGATTTATTGAAACCGTATTCACCGAATTTTACTATAAGCGAAAAAATCTTTTCGGATTTCGACTCTTCTATGCCGTTTGCTTTGCATCCGTTTATAAACTTATCTTTCATCTGATTAATTAAATCAGTCTGTTTCTTGCCTACGCCTTTTCTTAAAACGTCGGCTTCGCCCATAGA
Organism: bacterium; assembly: GCA_021798875.1. Lineage (GTDB taxonomy): Bacteria > SZUA-79 > SZUA-79 > Acidulodesulfobacterales > Acidulodesulfobacteraceae > Acidulodesulfobacterium_A. The sequence goes on from JAJZBN010000010.1 coordinate 9,559, forward strand.
AAATCCGGCAAGATTAGTAGCAACCTTCATTATCTGCTCCTGATAGAGCATTACGCCGTAAGTTTCATGAAGAATATCCTTAAGCGAAGGATGAATGTAATGTATTTTAGCTTTGCCGTGCTTAGCCTTGATAAAATCGTCCACCATGCCGCTTCCAAGAGGTCCAGGCCTATAAAGGGCTACGAGAGGAATTAAATCTTCAAAAGAATTTGGAATCAATTTTTTTATTAATTCTTTCATTCCCGAACTTTCTAACTGAAAAACTCCCGTCGTATCTCCAGCCGCCAGAAGTTTAAAAGTCGCTTTATCGTTTAAGTCTATATCGTAAATATTAAAATCTTTATCTTCGTTAAATCCGCCGTTTTCTCCTGTTCTTTCCTCTGCCGCTTCTCGTTTTTTTTGCAGTCTTTGGAGGGATTTCGTTTCGTTAATAAGCTTTATAGCCTCATTCATTACGGTAAGCGTTTTTAATCCCAAAAAATCGAACTTTATAAATCCAAGTTTCTCTAAATCGGTCCCTGTATATTGTGTAGTAATAACGTCCGTTTCTTTGGTACCTTTATATAAAGGCATGTAGCTGTTGATAGGTTCATTCGATATTACGACTCCGGCGGCATGAGTACTTGCATGTCTGGCAAGACCTTCCAATCTTTTTGCTATTTCTATTAATTTCTTTACCTTAGGGTTTGTTTCTATTAAATTGCGAAGCTTGGGTTCTTCTTTTATTGCATTTTCTAAAGTAATGCCGAGAGTATTAGGAACTAATTTTGCGATCTTATCGACCTCTGCATACGGCATATTCAAAGCTCTGCCGGTATCCCTTATTACGGCTTTTGCAAGCATGGTACCGAAAGTTATTATCTGCGATACCTTTTCTTCGCCGTATTTATGCGCCACGTATTTAATAACTTCGTCTCTTCCGTTTATGCAGAAATCAGAGTCTATATCGGGCATGCTAATTCTTTCGGGGTTAAGAAATCTTTCAAACATCAAATCGTATTTTATGGGGTCTATTTCCGTAATTTTAAGACAAAAAGCGGCTAAACTTCCGGCGGCGGAACCTCTTCCGGGGCCGACCGGTATGTCGTGTTCTTTAGCATATTTTATAAAATCGGAAACTATTAAAAAATATCCGGCAAAATTAGATTTTTTAATAACTTCTATTTCCATATCAAGTCTTGCTTCATATTCTTCCTTTCTTTTCGCATAGGATTCGGCAGATGCTTTCGTGGGATTTTTTATAAAAATTTCCTCGAAACCTTCCCTTGTTTTTTTCTCGAAATAATCGGCTGCGTCGAAATCGGCATCATTAGCGTTTTCTGCCGTATTAACGAGTCGGCTTTCATTGACTTCGACGGATGCGCTTAAGGACGATTTTGTAATTTTTGACTTTTCAGCTTCGTTTCCTGGCTTAAACTGAGGAAAATAGTGTCCGCCTTTTAATTTAAAAGAAAAATTGCATTTATCGGCGACCAAAAGAGTATTGGATATAGCTTCCGAAGGATAACGTCCGAAAATTTCCTTCATCTCTTCCTGCGACCTAAAATAGAGGTCTTTGGTAGAAAATTTTAATCTGTCTTTATCTTCGACGGTTTTTCCTGTCTGTATGCAAAGAAGCACGTCGTGAGCTTCATAGTCTTCCTTAAGGAGATAATGACAGTCGTTGGTGGCAGTTAAAGGTACGCCGTATTTTTTGGAAAGTTCTATTAATCCGTCGTTTGCGGTAAACTGTTCTTCTATGCCCTGAACCTGCATTTCTAAATAAAAATCGTCTTTAAAAATATCTAAGTAAAACTTAAGACTTTCTTCGGCAGAATCGAATCTTCCTTTTACTATTTCATAAGGTATTTCGCCTTTAATACAGGCAGACATAGCCACTAAACCTTCGCAGTGGTCTTTTAGCGTATTTTTGTCTATTCTGGGCTTATAATAAAATCCGTCTATGTAGGACATAGAAACTAATTTTGAAAGATTTTGATAACCGGTATCGTTTTTTGCAAGAAGAATAAGGTGATTATAAAATTTTTCGTTTGCGTTTTTAAGTTTCATATCGGATTTAGAAATATACATTTCACATCCTATTATAGGTTTTACCCCTTTTTTAACCGCTTTTTCGTAAAACTCTATAGCTCCGAACATATTTCCGTGATCGGTTACGGCAACGGCAGGCATATTGAATTCTATAGCTTTGCTTACTATATCGTCTATTTTAATTGCGCCGTCTAAAAGACTGTAATGTGAATGAAGATGCAGATGAACAAAATCGCTCATTATAAATTTACTCCGTTTTTTATTCCCATTCTATAGTCGAAGGCGGTTTTGAAGTGATATCGTAAACCACCCTGTTAACTCCTTTAATTTCCGAAATTATTCTTGAAGAACACGCTCTTAATATATCGTAATCTAATTTTGCAAAATCGGCGGTCATCCCGTCCGCTGAAGTTACGGCACGAAGAGCCACTACCGATTCATAGCTTCTTTTATCCCCCATAACGCCTACCGTTTTTACCGGCACAAGTACGGGAAAAGACTGCCATATTTTATCGTATAGTCCGGCCGCCTTTATTTCATGCGTAACTATCGCATCTGCTTTTCTTAAAATATCGAGATTTTTTTTATCGACCGCGCCTATTATCCTGATGGCTAATCCCGGGCCGGGAAACGGCTGCCTGTTTATTATTTCTTCGGGAATTTCTAATTTTTTGCCTATTACGCGAACTTCGTCTTTAAATAATTCCCTTAAAGGTTCTATTAATTTTAAGTTTAATTTTTTCGGAAGACCTCCGACGTTATGATGACTTTTGATTACGCTTGAAGCTCCGAATACTTTAACGGATTCTATTACGTCTGGATAAAGCGTCCCCTGCACTAAAAAATTTACGTCTTTAATCTTTTTTGCTTCTTTTTCGAATATTTTTATAAAAAGCCTGCCGATAATTTTACGTTTTCTTTCAGGATCGGTCACCCCTTTAAGTTCTTTTAAGAATAAGGCCGAAGCGTTGATTAATTTTACGTTAAGATTAAGATTTTCCTTATAATACTTCATAACGGATTTAGCTTCCGATTCCCTTAAAAGTCCGTTATCGACGAATATGCATTTTAGATTGCCGCCGATAGCCCTGCCGGTAATAACAGCCGCTACCGTAGAATCTACTCCTCCGGAAAGAGCGCATATAGCTTTCGCTCCTCCTGTTTTTTCCTTAATTTCCGCGATTTTGTCCGATATAAAATCTTCCAATTCCCAATCTCCTTTGACGCCTGCTATTTTAAACAAAAAATTATTTAATATATCGGTACCGCATTCCGTATGGACTACTTCGGGATGAAACTGGAGTCCGTAAAATTTTTTATCGGGATATTCAAATGCCGCCGTATCGCAGGTTTCAGTCTGCGCCGTTATTTTAAAACCTTCGGGAATTTTCACTATGACGTCGCCGTGGCTCATCCATACCAAACTATATTTGCCGCACCCGTTTAAAAGGCTGCTCTCATGAAGTATTTCAAGTTTAGAATGGCCGTATTCCCTGTTTTTAGCCGGCTTAACTTCTCCGCCAAGAAGATGCGCCATAATCTGCATACCGTAACATATGCCTAAGAATGGAACGTTTAATTTAAATAAATCTTTAGAAATTATAGGAGCGTTTTTATCGTAAACCGAAGAAGGTCCTCCAGAAAGTATAATTGCATTCGCATTGTATTTTTTTATTTTGCTTAACGGAGAATTATAAGGATATATCTCGCAATAAACCTTGCTTTCCCTAATTTTTCTTGCAATAAGCTGAGTATATTGCGATCCGAAATCTATAATTAGTATTTTTGAATTAGAATTTATTGCCATCGATTAATCTAACCTGTAATTAGGCGCCTCCCTTGTTATAATAACGTCGTGAACATGGCTTTCCTTCAGCCCTGAAGAAGTTATCTTAATAAATCTGGTTTTAGTTCTAAGTTCCTGGATTGAACGTGCTCCGCAATATCCCATTCCTGCTCTTAAGCCTCCCATAAGTTGATTGACTGCATCCGAAAGGCTGCCTTTATAAGGAACTCTGCCTTCAATGCCTTCCGGAACAAATTTAGATTCGTCCCGTATGTGCGATTGAAAATATCTGTCTTTGGAGCCGCTGACCATTGCGCCGAGCGAACCCATGCCCCTGTAAACTTTATAACTGCGTCCTTGATAAATTATTGTTTCGCCGGGGCTTTCTTCCGTACCGGCAAAAAGGTTGCCTATCATAACGCTGTTTGCCCCTCCTGCTATCGCTTTGGAAATATCTCCGGAAAACTTTATGCCTCCGTCCGCTATTACGGGAATGCCGTTTTTATCGTAAATTTCGGAACATTCTATTATAGCCGATAACTGGGGGACACCGACGCCTGCAACGACTCTGGTGGTACATATGGAACCGGGTCCTATACCGACTTTTACGGCGTCCACTCCTGCGTCCGCCAATGCTTTTGCGGCGTCTTTAGTGGCTATGTTGCCTGCTATTATATCCATTTTATAACGTTTTTTAAGATATTTTACCATATCTATGACGCCTTTTGAATATCCGTGCGCAGTATCTATTACTACCGCATCGACTTCGGCTTCGGCAAGCGCCTCGACCCTGTCTTCGGTATCCTTGGCAATGCCTACGGCGGCAGCTACCCTTAACCTTCCCAGAGAATCTTTACAGGAATTTGGATATTTTTTTATTTTTTCTATGTCCTTTATGGTTATAAGTCCTTTTAAATTATAATCGTCGTCCACAACCAAAAGTTTTTCTATTTTTTTTTCGTGAAGCGTTTTTTTTGCTTCCTCAAGAGTAGTTCCGACAGGTACGGTAACCAAATGATCTTTAGTCATTACGTCTGCGACTTTTTCGTCGAGATTGACCGAAAACCTTAAATCCCTGTTCGTAAGTATTCCTACCAATTTATCGCCTTTTACTACAGGCACGCCGGAAATCATAAATTTTTTCATAATATCTAAAGCAAAAGATATTTTATCGTCTGGATTTACTTTAACCGGATTTGTTATCATACCGCTTTCTGATTTTTTAACTCTTTCGACTTCGGCTTTCTGCTCTTTAACGGTCAGGTTTTTATGTATTACGCCTATACCGCCTTCGCGCGCCAGCGAAATTGCAGTTTTCGCTTCCGTAACGGTATCCATTGCCGCACTTACTAACGGAATATTAAGGTCAATGTTCCTAGAAAATTTAGTTCTTAAATCAACGTCTTTAGGCAGTATTTCGGAATAATCCGGTACTATCAAAACATCGTCGAAACTGAGCGATTCCGCAATAATCTCTTTCATTTTAAATTTTCCTCTTTATTGTTTAACTTATAAGTCCTTCCAGCAATCCGCATTCCGAAACCGTAAAACCGGAAACCTCAAAAAAATCCATGCTCTTTAACATTATAGCCGCTCCGGCGAGTACTAGATCTTCCCTTCCTGCTTCTACACCGTCAATTTTCAACCTGTCGGATATTTTTGTTGCGGCAAATCTTTTATAAATTTCGGCGGTCTTTTCCTTGCTTACGAAATATCCGTGAACTTTAAGCCTGTCATAGCTCCTCATTTTTAAATCTACCATCGCAAGGGTAGTCGCCGTTCCGGCAGTTCCGAAAAGGATTGCCGGTTTAAAAACAAAACCGGTTTCTTTTATTTTAGTTTTCAGCGTATTTAATTTTTGCTCTATGCGGTTTTCCAATTCCTTTAAATTTTCTTCGGATACGGGGTCGGTTTTAATAATTTCTTCCGTAAAATGCACTACTCCCATATTAAGGCTGTATTTCCATAAAGGTGTTCCGTTTTTAACGCAGACGTATTCGGTAGAACCGCCGCCTATATCTATTGAATAAAATTCGTTAATACCGTTAAAACATCGAGAAATTCCTTTTAAGGTTATTAAAGCCTCTTTTTCTCCGCTTATAATTTCCAGATTTAAACCGAAATTGCTAAAAATTATATTTTTTACTTCTTCGGCATTAGGAGCGTCCCTTAAAACGCTTGTACCTGTTATAACGACATTCTCCGGCTTTATGCCGTAATTTTTAATTTTTTCTAGATAAATTTTTAAAGCATCCTTAAGCCTGTTTATTGAATTATTGGTAATTACTCCTTCTTTTTTAAAATTTTCGCCCAGCCTGATAATTTTCATGTCCACGTAATCGGGATTTAGAAAATTGCTTTCATGACCGGTTATAAGACATCTTATAGTATTTGTTCCAATATCTATAGATGCTTTAAATTTACTATTGAGGGCGGAATTTAAAACCAATCTATTCTCCCCTGTAATTTTTAACGTATCTAACGTAATTATTCGCGGATTCCTTTATTGAATCTATCTCTTTTTCGCTCAGATTTTTTTTGACAACCCCAGGAAGTCCAGCTACCAAAGAACCTTCGGGTATAACCGCATTTTCTTTAACTAAAGCGCCTGCGGCAATTATGCAGTTTCTGCCGATTTTTGCTCCGGTTAAAACTATGGCGCCTATGCCTATAAGACAGTTATCTCCTATCTCGCACCCGTGGAGATTGACGTTATGTCCTATAGTAACGCCTCTGCCTATTATCAATGGACCGGTATCGTGCTGTACGTGAAGAACGCTGTTGTCCTGAACATTTGTATTTTCGCCTATTTTAATATAGTGAACGTCGCCCCTAATAACGGCGCCATACCAAACGCTGCATCCTTTTCCGATTTCGACGTCGCCGACTATTACGACGTTTTGAGATATATACGCCGTTTCGTCTATCTTAGGATATTTTCCCAGATAAGATTCTATTATCATAAATCCTCCAACTTCTTCATGTTTAATTTTTTTTATTTATAGATATTTTTTGTTTCGATTGTTTAATTGTATATTATATAACAATTTTGCAGAAAAGTCGGGATTTTTTTTCGTATGTCTCTAAAATACGGGGACAGAATTCAATTCTGTCCCCGTCACAACTTGGAATCTAAATGTCGGAAATTAGCTTTTTTGAAAGGGATTCAGCCTGCTTTTTCGCTTCTATAACGTCTTTTATTGTTTTCAATTTGAATGGTCTATGTTTTTCTAAAACATATTCTACGTTTTGAGCAATTTTGTTAAAAGATATTTTATTATTTAAAAAAGAATTTACGAAAATCTCGTTAGCTTCACAAAAAACGGCAGGCATACTTTTTCCTTCCCGCAAAACATATCTTGCCAATCTTAAAAACGGAAATTTTTCGTAATCTGGAGCAAAAAACTCCAGTTTTGCAATTTTGGTCAAATCTATCGGTTTCATGAGATTATGGAAGCGGTGCGGATAGGACAGAGCGTAACCTATAGGTCCTTTCATATCGGCGTCTCCCATCTGCGCTATTACCGACCCGTCCAAAAATTCGACCATTGAATGAACCACTGCTTGCGGGTGTATAATGACATCTATTTTGTCTTCTTTAAATCCGAATAGATATGCTGCTTCAATTATTTCAAGCCCTTTATTGGCAAGCGTTGAAGAATCTACCGTAATTTTCTTTCCCATCTTCCATTTAGGATGGTTTAATGCCATATCGACGGTTATATTATTAAAATAGTTTTTATCCTTGTCGTAAAAAGGTCCTCCTGATGCAGTCAAGATTAATTTTTTAACGTCCTGCTTAACTCCGCTTTTAAGGCACTGAAACAGAGCCGAATGTTCGGAGTCAACCGGTATTATTTTAACTTTGTTTTTTTTTGCGATTTTGTTTAAAATTTCTCCGGCCATAACCATCGATTCTTTGTTTGCTAAAGCTAGATCTTTGCCGGCTTCAAGAGTATAATAAGAATACATTAACCCTGCCGAACCGCTTATAGCATTTAACACCAAGTCGAAAATATAGTTTGAAACGGCAAATCTAAAACCTTCTTCTCCGTAAAGAAATAAGGTATCGTAACCGGATTTATTAAATAGCTTTATATTATATTTTTCATAATCTTCTTTTGCTTTATCGGCTTCATTTTTTGAAGAAAGAACGCAGTAAAATGGTTCAAACTTAATTATCTGCTCTTTTATTTCCTGCGTATAATGCCCTGCCGCAATACCTTTTATAGACAACGATAACGGATTAGAATCGACTACCTTAGCGGCATTTCTGCCTATAGAGCCGGTAGAGCCGGCAAGAAATATATTTCGCATAATATGTATATTATTATATGTTTATTTATTTAATGTATGTCGATTATTTTCTATTTTGAGCAAAAAATCGTAATGTAATAAAAAAACGGAGCAGCAAGTATCAAACTGTCTATTCTGTCTAAAATACCGCCGTGACCCGGAATTAAATATCCAGAATCCTTTTTTCCGCCCATCCTTTTAATTAAAGATTCCGTTAAGTCTCCAAACATTCCGGCTATAATGGTAACGGAAGACAAAACTATAAATGAAACAACGGTAAATTCTTTATATTCGTTTATAAATATTCTAAATATAAGAGCGGTAAGCACGGCGGATAAAAAACCTATTACGGCTCCCTCTACGGTCTTTTTGGGGCTTAAAGATACGATAAGCTTATGCCTGCCGAAATGTCTGCCGCCGTAATAAGCGAAAATATCGGATGCCCATACAAGTATAAATAAAAGCAGAATAAGCATTCTGCCTCTGGAAATTTCAAAAATTTTAACGAGGAAAGATATAAGAAAGCCGGTATAAATTATTGAAAACAGATCTATGAATAAGGTTTTTCCAAAATCTTTCTTAAAAGAAAGTACGTTTTTAAAAAAGATTAAAAATACCGAAATAAATAAAATAAATATAAATTGACCGTCTTTTAAAAAAGCAAAAGAAAATGAAGTTAAAATCGCAAGTAATTCCGGAAGTATAAAATATCTATATTCCGACAAATCGAAAATCGAATATATTTCATAAACGGAAAGCGCCGTCATAACGGCAGAAACTATAAAAAATTCGTATATATTCAGCAGAAATATAGATAAAATTATAATTATGCCGAATATAATACCGAATATAAATCTTTTAGGGTCGAAATTAGGTTTTTCCAAATCGCCTTGACCTTTTTTCGTAATTTTTTAATGCAGCTGTTAAATTTTTCTTTCTAAAATCCGGCCACAAGGTTTTAGTAAAATAAAGTTCAGCATATGCAGCCTGATAAAGCATAAAGTTAGACAGTCTTTCTTCTCCGCTCGTCCTGATTATAAGGTCAGGGTCTGGAATTCCTGCCGTATAAAGATAATTTGAAAAAAGACCGTCGTCTATATCTTTTAACTCTATTGATTTTTTTTTAACGTCTTCCGATATTTTCTTAACGGCATTTAATATTTCTTCCTTGGAGCCGTAACTTATAGCAAGCGTTAAAGTCAATTCGGAACCTTTTTTTGTTTTATCTATGGCTTTAGATACTGCTATTTTAGATTTATCCGGCAATTTTTCTAAATTTCCGATAAAATTAAGCCTGATTTTATTTTTTATAAGATAAGGAAGCTCTATTTCGATATATTGTTCTAAAAGCTCCATTAAATAATCTACTTCTTCTTCAGGTCTCTGCCAGTTTTCCGAAGAAAAGGCATATGCCGTAAGATATTTGATTTTATAATCTATTACGCCTTTTACGACTGATTTTAAAGACTTTATTCCTTCAAGATGTCCGTAAATTCTGTCTAAATTTCTTTTCTGCGCCCATCTGCCGTTTCCGTCCATAATAATTGCAATATGTTCGGGAATATTTTTAAAAATCATACCTCTGATATTTCTTTTTCTTTATGCTTTGTAATTTCTTCTATTTCTTTAATAAAATTATCCGTCAAATCCTGCACCTTTTTTTGAATTTTAAAAGACTGGTCTTCCGATATTTCTTTGGATTTTTCGTAAGTTTTTATCTTTTCGTTTGATAATCTCCTGAAATTTCTTATTTCCTGTTTTATGGATTCGGATAGTTTGCCGACCTGTTTCGTTATTTCTTTGCGCCTTTCTTGAGTTAAAGCAGGTATTTTTATATTTATACTTTTTCCGTCATTAGAAGGATTTAAAGAAGGATCGTATTTTTGTATTGCTTTTTCAATGGCAGGAAGAGAACCTGCATCCCAAGGATTTATACTAATAGTTCTGCTGTCGGGAATAGATATAGAAGCAAGCCTTATAATAGGCGAAATAGAACCGTAGTATTCGACGTTAACCGCTTCAATTAATCCTGTAGAAGCTCTTCCCGTCCTGATTTTTGCAAGTTCAGTTTTATAAGCCTCTATAGCATGGCTCATTTTTGTTTTTGTTTCATTGACAAATGCAGTTTCGTCCATAACATAAGCTCCTAAATTAAATATTTGCCTTTGATATTATCGTTCCTATGGATTCGCCTTTAACTACTTTTAAAAGGTTTCCCTTGCCGAGCAAATTAAAAACGACTATAGGCAGAGCATTATCCATACATAAAGATATAGAAGTGGAATCCATAACTTTTAAATTTTTGTTCAACACGTCAATATATGTGAGACTGTCAAATTTAACTGCCTGTTTATTTATAACGGGATCTTCGGTATAAACGCCGTCAATTTTCGTGGCTTTTAATATCACGTCCGCATGAATCTCCATGGCTCTTAAAGATGCCGCAGTATCTGTAGTGAAGTAGGGATTGCCTGTACCTGCCGCAAATATTACTACTCTTTTTTTTTCTAAATGACGCAATGCCCTTCGGCGAATATAGGGTTCTGCAACCTGCTGCATAGCGATAGCCGTCTGCACCCTTGAAATTACGCCGTTATCTTCAAGGCTCGCCTGAAGGGCTAATGCGTTAATTACCGTAGCAAGCATGCCCATATAGTCGCCTTGAGTCCTTTCTATTCCTAAATCTTTAGAGGAACTTCCGAATCCTCTGAAAATATTGCCTCCGCCGATAACTACTGCAACCTCTGCCCCTTCCAAAACAACGGATTTTATCTCCTGAGATACAAAATTTATTATCTCGGGATCTATTCCGCACTTGCTTTCGCCGGCAAGCGCTTCGCCGCTGACTTTTAAAAGTATCCTTTTGTAATTAAGACCCATTATTCACCCAGCTGATAACGAACAAATCTTTTTAAAATTATATTTTCTCCTAATTTAGCTATTTCGTTGTCTATAATAGCAGCTATATTTTTAGACGGATCTTTTATGAAAGCCTGTTCTAACAAACAAACTTCCTGAAAATATTTTTCAAGCTTGCCTTCTATTATTTTTTCTTTTACAGCCTGAGGTTTATCCATATTAGCAAGCTGTTCTCTGTATATCTCTTTTTCCTTAGCTATAACTTCTGGCTGAACTGCGTCTCTTTTTATATAAAGAGGGTTTGAAGCCGCGATATGCATAGCTATATTTTTGGCAAGTTCCTGAAATTCGTTAGTTCTTGCAACAAAATCGGTTTCACAGTTTATTTCTAAAAGAACGCCTATCCTTCCGCCAGCATGTATATAAGAATAGACTAAACCTTCTTTAGCTTCTCTGCCTGCTTTTTTCTGGGCTTTAGCAAGACCTTTCTTTCTTAGCACTTCTACAGCTTTTTCAAGGTCTCCTCCTGTTTCTACAAGGACGTTTTTGCAATCTACAAAGCCTGCTCCTGTCATCTGCCTCAGATTTTTGACAAGTTCGGCGCTTATATTCTGTGTATTATCCAATTAATTTTCCTCCTGATATATATAACATATAGTATATAATATAATAATTTTTGACTTATTAATTAATTATTCCGCTTAACATTGCGGCTTTTATTTAATTTTATTTTTATATAGAAATATCCTCTTCGGCAGGCGATTCGGCATTTTCCGCCTGAGACGAAACAGCTGAGGCAAAAGTTTCTTCGGTTATAACTCCTTCAGGCAAAGGCTGTCCATTGCCTTTTCCTGTTTTTTCTTCATAAACTTTTCTGCCTTCGATAATAGCTTCGGACATAGAATTAAGAATAAGCTTTATCGCTCTTATAGCATCATCGTTTCCAGGTATCATCCAATCTACCAATTCAGGATCTGCATTGGTATCGGCAATTCCTATAACCGGTATTTCAAGTCTTTTTGCTTCTTTTGCCGCTATTATTTCATGGTGTACGTCCACTATAAAAACGGCATCCGGTATTTTATGCATATCTCTCAGACCGTTAAGAACTTTTTGAAGTTTTACTATTTCTTTTTCCATTTTAGCCATTTCTTTTTTTGTAAATCTTGAAAATTCTTCCGATTCTTTTAGGGATTCAAGTTCTTTCAATCTTTGTACGGAAAGTTTTATAGTGGCAAAGTTGGTAAGCATTCCGCCGAGCCATCTTTCGTTTACATACGGCATGCCGCATCTTTTGGCTTCTTCCACGACGATAGGATTAGCCTGTTTTTTAGTCCCGACTATAAGAATAGTTCCGCCTTCTTTTGCGATATCATAAAGTTTTTCGTAAGCTGCGGCAATATACGGCAGGGCTTTTTGGAGGTCAATTATATGAACTCCGTTTCTTGCCCCGTAAATATAAGGCTTCATCTTTGGATTCCATCTTTTCGTCTGGTGTCCGAAATGGACGCCGGCTTCCAACAACTGCTTAATAGATAAATTGAACGGCATTTTTAGTCTCCTTTTGCGCTTTTTTCTCTCCGGTTACGTAAAACGCTTCAAGCGCAAATTAATAACCGGATACGATTTTAGTTAAAGTTAAATTAATTTTAAATCAACATAATCTTTTATCATTTTTAGGCTTTTTTTGCAAGAAGAAATTTTACAGAAGAAATTTTACCTCAAATTTACCGATAGAAAATTTTAATTACAAATGACCCGCCTAAATATCCGACGGCTCAGTAAACCGTCAAACGCAGTCGGGAGTAAGAGAATAGAAAAAGGTGTCAGATTTTATTTTACGCATACGAAAAAAAAACAATTAACGATAAAAAATGTTGCGTAAAATTAATCTGACACCTTTTTCCTCAGTAAACCGTCAAATAAACCGTCAAACGCAGTCGGGAGTAAGAGAATAAATAAATCTGACACCTTTAAAAGGGGATAGAATTGAATTCTGTCCTCGATTTTAAAGCAGCAATTTAAATATAAAATTTAAGATATTATTGTAGCCGTTGACGGAAATGCGTTTTAGTTCAAAGGAGTTGTCGCCCGCTTCTATTTTGCCGTTCACTGTGGTAAAGGCGGCCGTATAACCGGCATTTTTAACAGCCCTCATGACGTTAGCGTTATAAGCGCCGAAAGGATAGGAGAAAAATTCTACGGCAGAGCCGGTAACATTTTCGAGATATGCTTTGGAAGCTATAAGTTCGCCTATCATAACGCCCTCTTCAAGCCTGTCCAAATAATAATGGTTTATGCCGTGCGAACCTATAAAAAAACCGTTATTCGACATTTCTTTTATTTCGGTTTTATTTAAAAAATTTTCTTTAACTCTTTCTCTTTCGTCGGAAACTGCGTTTTTTTTTCCTATAAAGCCGCTGCTTACAAATATCATAGAAGTAAAACCGGCGGATTTTAATATAGGATAAGCGTTAAGATAATTATTTTCGTATCCGTCGTCGAAAGTTATAAGAATAGGTTTTTTTACGGAAAGTTTATGTCCTTTTATAAAATATAGGATTTCTTTTGGATTTATAGTTTCATAGCCTAAAAATTTAAGAAGGGATATTTGTCTTTTAAACTGTTTGGGCGTAACGTATAAACCTTTAAAAACTGCGTCTTTTTTTGGATAGTCTATTTTATGGTAATATAAAACGGGGATTTTCATAAGATAAACCCGCTAACTTCTGTAGGACGCGTTTATATCTATATATCCGTGGGTAAGATTGCAAGTTAAAACAGAACGCTTTTTATTTCCTGATTTTAAGTCTATTTTTACGTCAATTTCTTTTGGAGACAGTATGGTTTTCTCTATATCTTTCGTCAATTTTTTAGAAGCCGCAGAATTTTCTACTATAATTTTTCCGTTTATATAGATATCTATACTTTCGGCTTTCAGCGGAACTCCAGCCCTGCCGACCGCCGCCATTATTCTGCCCCAGTTTAAATCTTCGCCGGTTATCATTGTTTTGAAAAGCGGCGAGTTTGCTACCGTTAACGCTATTTTCTTTGCGCCTGTTTCGGTAAGTGCATTGACAACCGTTACTTTAATGAGCTTAGTTGCTCCCTCTCCGTCGATAATAATCATTTTTGCAAGTTCGTAGCATACTTCGAATAAAGATTCTTTTACTATTTTGTAATTGTTCTGATTTTGCTTTGATTTAGCTTTATCCATGGTTAAATCAATTACCGGATTATCCGATGCCGGATAAAAAAATGAAGCGGTATCGTTAGTAGAGGTATCTCCGTCAACCGTAATAGAATTAAAAGATGCTTCGACGCATTCTTTAAACATTTTATCGGCCGTTTCTTTTTTTATGGGAACGTCCGTAAATATAAAGGCCAGCATGGTAGCCATATCCGGCATAATCATGCCGGACCCCTTAGCAGCGCCTTTAATTTGATATGTTCTGCCGTCTATAGAAAAACTTTTAACGGCCGTCTTAGGAAAAGTATCGGTAGTCATAATAGCTTTGGTAAAATTATCGAAGCCATTTTCGTTTTCATCCGCAGAATTTACCAAGTCTGGAATTGCCCGTTCTATAAGGGAAACGTTAAGTCTTTCGCCAATTACGCCGGTAGAACAGGTAAAAATAGAACTCTCATCGATACCCACTTCTTTTGCCAAAGATTTAACGACCTTCAGCGCGTCTTCCATACCTTGTCTGCCGTTGCACGCATTGGCATTTCCGGAATTTACTATTAACGCTTTTATAATGTTTCCGGAATTTTTTTTAGATATTACGACCGGTGCCGCTTTAACTTTATTTTTGGTAAAAACGGCGCTTACCTTAAGCGGAAATTTAGAAATCATTAATCCCAAATCTAAATCTTTATTTTTTTTAAGTCCGCAGGCTTTACCGGCAAATAAAAAATTATTCATTTTTTCCATGGCAATTTTTATATTTTTTACCGCTGCCGCATGGGCATGGTTCGTTTCTTCCTATTTTTTTAGGTTTGACTATCGGTTTTTGTTTTTCTTCCGACGCTGGATTCATTTCGTTATGATGCGTCAGCACTATGTTGTCGGAAAGAAGACCTGCGCCTTCTATAATATCTTCGGCGTTAATACCGTCTTCGAACTGAACGGCAATTATCGAATTCAGCGCTTCTTCTTTCATTCTAAACTGCATATTTATAAACAAAGAGTATGCTTCTTTTTGATATTCTATAAGAGGATTCACCTGTGCGTATCCTCTCAATCCTATGCCTTCTTTTAGCGCGTCTAAAGATGTCAAGGCGTCTTTCCATAAACTGTCCACAGCTTGAAGATAAAGAGCTTTCAGTATATCTAATTTTTGGTCTTCCGGAAACGATTCAATCTTTGCATCTATATTTTTTTTAATTAAATCGGCAAGCGAATTAAAAAACTCGCTTCTCGGCATTTTCTTAAATAAATTTATAAGCGCATTTTTCTTATCTTCCTCTGATGAATATTCGATATTTTCGTTAATTGGTCCGTTATTTAAACTTAAATTTTTAACGTCCGATATATTGATAGACAGACTGGCTTTTAATATTTCCAGAAGCCCCTCTATATCCCAATTTTCGCTATGCGCTTTTTCGGGGACGTAGGTATCAAAATAGGATTCGAGCAGTGCTTCGACGTCAAACGCAATATCTTCTTTTATTTCGGATATTTCGCATATCTGAAGTATTCTTTTTCTGTACGAATATATAAGCTCCCTCTGTTTATTCATAACATTGTCGTAATCTATAAGATTTTTTCTGATATCAAAATTATGACCTTCGACTTTTTTCTGCGCATTTTCTATAGCCTTGGAAATCATGCCGTGTTCAATAGCCTGTCCGTCTCTAAGGCCAAGTTTTTCCAAGAACGGCGCAAGTCTCTCGGAGCCGAATATTCTCATAAGATCGTCTTCCAAAGATACGTAAAATCTTGAAGAGCCTATGTCGCCCTGCCTGCCCGACCTTCCCCTTAACTGATTGTCTATACGCCTGGATTCATGTCTTTCCGTTCCTATAACGTGAAGACCGCCAAGGTCTTTAACTCCCTCACCGAGAACTATATCCGTTCCTCTTCCCGCCATATTCGTAGAAATGGTAACGGATTTTTTCTGCCCGGCGTTTGCGATAATCTGAGCTTCTTTAGCGTTATTTTTTGCATTGAGGACGGAATGGGGTATTCCTTTTTTCTTTAAAATACCGCTAAGCCTTTCCGATTTTTCTACCGAAACCGTTCCCACGAGAACGGGCTGCCCGGTTTTATATTTTTCGGCAATCTCGTCGGCTACGGCGTCAAATTTTTCCGCTTCGGTTGCATAGACCAAATCGGCATAGTCTTTTCTTGCCATAGGTTTATTGGTAGGAATAACGACGACGTCTAAGTTGTATATTTTTTTAAACTCTTCGGCTTCGGTATCGGCTGTTCCCGTCATACCGGCTAATTTATTATACATTCTAAAAAAATTTTGAAAAGTAACCGTGGCAAGAGTCTGATTTTCGCCTTCTACTTTAAGATGCTCTTTTGCTTCTAATGCCTGATGTAGTCCTTCTCCGTAACGTCTTCCGTTCATAACGCGTCCGGTGAATTCATCTACTATGACTACCTGATTATCCTGAATTAAATAATCTACGTCGTTAAAATAGCAGGCATGCGCCCTTAAGGACTGATTTACGGCATGCAGTAAATCTAAGTGCCTTGGGTCGTAAATATTTTTTATTTTTAAAGCATTCTCTACTTTTTCTATACCTTCTTCCGTCAATATGGCAGTTTTTAATTTCTCGTCCACGGTAAAATCTTCATCCTTTACGAGTTTGCGTACGGCATTATCGGCTTTATAATATAATTCGGTAGTTTCTTCGGATTCGCCGGAAATAATTAGGGGCGTTCTCGCTTCGTCTATAAGAACGGAATCTACTTCGTCTATTATGGCGTAATTAAGCTCTCTCTGGACGTAATCTTCCAAAGAGTATTTCATATTGTCCCTTAAATAATCAAAACCGAATTCGTTATTGGTGCCGTATGTTACATCGCAATTGTAAGCTTTTTTTCTTGCTTCGTCGTCCATATCGTTGGTAATAACCCCGACCGAAAGACCAAGCATATTATATGCCCTACCCATCCATTCGGCGTCTCTTTTGGCAAGATAGTCGTTAACCGTTATAATATGCACTCCTCTTCCTGTTAAGCTGTTTAAATATGCCGGCATAACCGCGACGAGAGTTTTTCCTTCGCCAGTCGCCATTTCGGCTATTTTTCCGGAATGCAAAACTGCGGCGCCTATAAGTTGTACGTCGAATGCTCTAAGTCCGAGAGCGCGCTTTATTCCTTCTCTTGCAACCGCAAAAGCCGTCGGCATAATTTCTTCAAGCTTCTTATTCTGTTCCGTGGGAGCGAGATCTTTTAATTCATCTTTAAATTTATGCGTAATACCCTTAATTGCGTCATCGCCTATACCTGAATATTGAGATTCTAAAGAGTTAATTTTTTCTACTAAAGGCTTTAATCTGGCAATCTCCCTCTGGTTGCTAGTTCCAAAAATGCTTTTTAATATTTTCATTACCAAAGTAAATGTTCCCCCGTTTTTTATTTTCCTGAAACCTGTACATTTTCAAACAATATTGAAGGCGAACCTACAGAACCGAAAAAACGCAGGTCGTTCGCTATTTTAGATATGCCGTTAAACAGTTGCATAATATTTCCGCTTACCGCTATTCCTTTAACCGGAAAATCTATTTTCCCGTTTTTAACAAAAAATCCGGCAGCTCCAAGCGAAAACTCTCCCGTGTAAGGTTTTGCCATATGAAGACCCATAAGTTCCGTTATATAAAGCCCTTCTTTTATAGAGCCTATTATATCTAAAATATTAGTTTCGCCGTTTTTTATAAAAAAATTGGTAGAGCCTACATCCGGAGGGGAAGTGAACGAACGCCCTGCAGAATTTCCCGAAGACTTTACGCCGTATATTTTTCCGTACCTTATATCGTAAAGAAAGGAATTTATAGTGCCTGAGGAACATAAAACTTTTGTCTTCATCCTCACGCCTTCTCTATCGAACATGTCGGTCAGCGCTCCGCCGTGTAAAAGACCGTCGTCTATTATGTCTAATTTGTCGGAAAATATTTTTTTGCCTATTTTACTTTCTAATAACGATTTTTTTTTATAAACGCTGTCCGCGTAAAAAGACTGTTTTAATATTCCAAGGATCTCGGAAGACGTATAGTTATCAAAAACAACTGGGTAATCCCCGCTTGCTGCCGTTCTTGCTCCAAGCTGATCCACGCCTTTTTTAGCTGCATTCATAGCTGCCTTTTTAAACTTCAAGTCGCCGAAACCATGGGAAAAATCAAAATCAAATCCCGAACCTGTATCTTCGCCGTCCCGCGACGCAACTGATAAAAATATCTCGTAAAAAGTTTTTACCGAAGAAACGTCGATTCCTTTTGAATTATAATATCTTTTATTGATTAATGTTTCTGAATACGACGGCTTATCCACCTTATATATTTTTTTGTCGTATGAATAGGCCGTTTCCTCCATTTCAAGCAGTAAAGCCTTTTTTTTATCGATATCTATATCTAATCCGTCTTCGGAATAAACGCCTAATTTTTCGGGAGTATACGCATCGTCGACGCCGCCGCTATAATAGTCGTCTTTTTCCGCAAAATCGGCAAATTCATCTGATTCCATATATTTTAAAAGCGAGTAAGCGCCGTCTAAAGCGTTTAAAATTTTATCGCTTTCTAATCCGAGACAATAAGAAAAACTCATTTTCTTTTTATCTAAAAGTCTGATATTTAAACCGTTGGTTTCGGCATTTACATAGTTAGAAATCCCGCCGTCTTCCGATTCCATTTTGAGGACTTTTGAATTAAACATATAAAGCTCGAACTCTATACCTTTATTTTTACAATAATCTTCGGTAATTGAAACGGCAGAATCAAAAAGCGGGCTTCCGCCTTTGACGCCGCCATGCAATTCCTCCTTCGTTATTTTTTTATTTACGTCAGCCATATATTTTAATTTCCTTTATATTTTTTAACTTTAACGATTATTTTAAAATTCCGTTTTGTTTGATAGTCTTGCGTTAGTTTATTAGTTTAATTTTCATATAGGCGATTATTATTTAGGCGGATATTATTTGTTGTTTATGCGGGATATTATATCCGCGGCCACTTCTTCTATGGACTTATCGGTAATGTCTATAATATATGCATTTAATTTAGCATAAATAGACATTGAATGGGCAAGTTCTTTTTCTATGGATTCTTTAGATACGTAATCCTGAGAAAGCCCGAGCCCCATCCTTTTTAACCTTTCTTTCCTTAAATTTGAAATTCTTCCGGCGTCTGAGATCAAACCGAATATTTTACCTCTTGGAACATTAAATACCGTATCGTCTATAACTTGAGAATCTATTATGGGAATATTGGCCGCTTTAAATCCTCTTTGAGCAAGAAAAAGACAAAGCGGAGTCTTTGACGTTCTTGATATACCCAAAATAAGGGCATCCGCTTCCAAAACTTCGTCTATCCTCTGCCCGTCGTCGTGTTTAACGGCATATTCAAGAGCATCTATTCTTTTAAAATACTCGTCGTTAACCCTGTGGATTAAACCGGGTTTTCTTTCAGGAGAAAGATTGAGGATATTTGCTATAGAATTAAGTACCGGGCCTATTATATCGATACTAACGATACCTTTTTCTGCAGATTCCTGAAGCATAATATTTCTCAATCCGTCTTTAACTAAAGTAAAAATAACTAATGCTTTTTTTTCTGAGGCTTCCGTTATTATTTCCCTCAATTTCAATTCCGAATCTATCAATAAGAAACGTTTAAGACGAACCTCCGGAATAGCGAACTGCGATATAGCCGCCCTTGCAACTTTTTCCGCAGTTTCGCCGGTAGAATCCGATACCACGAAAACATGAAAATTTTTATCGTTCATTGTTCCGCCTAATAAAAAAATATTATAATTTAATTTACATATGGGTTTTTAATCCCATTTTTTTCCATAAAAGCATTCCGCCCTTAAGGTTGTGAACCTTATTGAACCCGTGCCTTTTTAACATAGTGCATGCGGAATAGCTTCTGGCGCCGCTGTGGCATACTGCAATAATATCTTTATCTTTATGCTTCTCTAATTCTTGAATTTTTAGCGGCAAAAGTCTTATGGGAATCAAATGCGAATTTTCTATATGCCCTAAATTTCCGTTATATTCATTCGGTTCTCTTACGTCTATTACCAGAGTATTTTTGCCTTCTTTATCTTCCGATAATTTTTTAAATGCCTCATCGGGAGTTATCTGGCTTATGTCTCCAAACAAACCTTCCCTCTTAAAAATATTAAACATCTCTTTTTTATTCCCCCTTTTTATAAATTTGCAATTTTTAAGTATTATTTTACTTCCATTTTGAATTCTGTCCTTTCAAGTTGTTATGGGGACAGAATTGAATTCTGTCCTTTCAAGTTGTTATGGGGACAGAATTGAATTCTGTCCCCATAATTATAATATATATATTACGATTTGTCTATATTTTCAAAATAAAGGCATAATCAGGGTTGTTTTAGAAAAAGTCGTCTGATTTTATTTTCCTAATACAAAACAATATATTGATATAAAAAGTTGCTTGCGGAAAATTAATCCGACGACTTTTTCGTTATATTTTCAACATTACGGCCGTTTCGTCGCAATCCGGAAATTTTACGCAATTTATACAGTCGCTCCATATCTTATGCGGCAGTTCCGATTTGTCTATAACGTTAAAACCGGATTTTTGAAAAAATTGCGGCTTGTAAGTTAAGGCAAATATATTGTTTATTTTAAAAAATTTAGCCTCTTCTATGCATTTTTTAATAAGTTCAGTACCGATAAGTTTCCTTGTATAAGGCTTTTTTACTGCCAACGACCTGATTTCCGCCAAATTTTCCCATACTATGGCAAGCGCGCATGCGCCTATAACTTCTGGTTCGCATCCGGACGAGATTTTTTTGCCATCGATTCCGTTTAAATTTTCATTGCCCTTTTCGGTTTCACATTCTATCTCGGCAATGTAAAAATCTCTAAGATGGGTATATATATCGCTCATAGAACGCGGAAGCATCTCGCCTGCGTTAGAGTATTCCAAAAAAAGTTTATAAAGAGATTTAACGTCGCACATAAGCGCTTTTCTCAAGACTATTTTAACGGTCTTAACGTTTTTTCCGGTATCGGTTTCTTTATCGATTTTTTGGTTTTTAACTCGTCCGTTTTTGCTTTTAACGCTTAAACTTTCTTCCTCTTCGGTCTCTACCTCTATTTCTATTTCGGTAGGATAAAAAATAGCCCCTCCGCCTTTTTCATATCTTTGTCTGCCTGTTTTATACATATTTTTTTATTTAGAAACGCCCCCTGTTTTTTAAAATTTCCTTGGCATGCATTAATGCCGCTTCTCCTTTTGAATCGCCCGATAACATTCTTGCCGTTTCGGTTATTCTATCTTCTTCGTTAAGCTCTTTTATGCGCGTATATGTTTTTTCGCTTATTACTTCTTTATAAACAAAAAAATGCCTATCGGCGAACGAAGATACTTGGGCGAGATGCGTTATAAGTATTACCTGATTTGCTTCGGATATAGATTTAAGAGCCGAACCTACGAAATTAGCTACGTCGCCGCCGATTCCGGCATCTATTTCATCGAAAATAAACGTTGCCGTATCTTTTCTTTTATTTAAAATTTTTAAAATGCATAAACTTATGCGGGAAAGTTCACCTCCGGAAGCAACTTTAGAAAGAGCCCTCGGCTCTTCTCCGGGGTTTGCGGAAAACATAAAAATGCAGTCGTCCAATCCTGTTTCCGAGAAACTTTTCTCAAAGTCGGTTTTGGCTATGTTTATTTTAAAAACAGGCTGAATTTTCAAAAATAACAGCTCTTTTTCTATTTGTTTTTCCAGAATAGAGGCGGATTTTATTCTTCTTGTATGTAATTCTTCGGAGACCCTCAAAAAATTTTCTTTAAGATTTTCATATTCGCCGTCAATTTCTGAAATTCTTCTTTCAAGTTCAGCAATACCGCCTAATTCCAGTTTTGCTTCGCCGTACAGTTTTAGAAGTTCTTCCAAGCATGAAACGTTGTACTTATTTTCTATACTTATAACGGAATCTATTTTAAGGCGTATTTCGTTAAGCCTTTCTTCGTCAAATTCTAAAGCGGAATACTTTTCTATAAATAAAAGAATATCTTCCAGTTCTATTTTTGCGGTTTCGGCATTTTTTAACGTATCTGTTTTTTTAAAAGCAGAATCTAATTCGGACAGTTTCGAGAGATTGGAAACCAATAAAGCAAGATGCTTTAAAATACCGTATTCATCACCGTCTATTAAATCAATTGAGTTTAAAATAAGTTCTTTTATAACGTTGGCGTTTTCTAACTTTTTTAGTTCCTGTTTTAAAATCTCTTCTTCGTCTGCGGATTTAATATTTAAATTTTCGACGTCGTTTACTATGTAGGAATTTAAGGTTTTTATACGCGAAATGCCGTCTATTTTTTTTGTTATTTCTTCTTTTTCCGATAATATTTTTTTGATTTCGGTATAAATCTTTTTAGATTCTTTAAGCAATGTTTCATTGCCGGAAAAATCGTCCAAAAAAGCAAGCTGGCTTGCAGGATCTATTAAAAATCTCCTGTCGTTCTGCCCGAATATTTTTAACAAATTTTCGCCTAACCTTTCAATTAAGTTTTTGTTAACAGGTTCGCCGTTTATAAAATATCTGCTTTTACCTGCATCCGAAACGACCCTTTTAAGAATCAACTCGTCCGAGTTTTCCGAGTCTATTAAACCGTCTATATCTATATCTAATTCAGAAAATATATCTTTTAATGAAGATTTTATCGAACCGTTCAAATTTAAATCGAATAACGCAGATACCGAACCGTCTTTTTCGCCTGTTCTTATTACGTCCGTCCCTTTTGTCTTGCCGAATAAAAAATTTAAAGATTCTATTATTATACTTTTTCCTGCTCCTGTTTCTCCGCTAAGCACGTTAAGTCCGCTGCAAAAATCTATTTCTAAAAAATCTATAGTTGCAAAATTTTTTATTTTTATAGTTTTTAGCACTTTTCTAAACCCTAAACCTTTGTTATAAACTTAATATATCTTATGAAATAAATAAATCTGACACCTTTAAATCCACCTTTAAATCTTACCAGTTTAATTTTGTCCTTAATATATTCCAGTAATCGTTGTCTAAAGACGAAGAAAGATAAATTTTAGAAGGATGTTTTTTAATTATTATTTCGTCATCGCTATCAAGTTTTAAACCTTCTCTTCCGTCGGCGGAAATAAAAATATTTCTTTCCTGCGGCAAAATTATTATTTTAAGTTCGCAAGGATTTATTATTATTGGTCTGTTAGAAAGCGTATGGGGACATATAGGGGTTATTATAAAAGCGCTCATGTCGGGCTGCACTATAGGCCCGCCGGCAGACAAAGAATAAGCGGTAGAACCGGTAGGGGTGGCAATAATAAGTCCGTCAGCCCTATAATCGTTTAATCTTAGACCGTTTACGAAAACGGTTAAATTAATAACCCTTGCATGAATACTTTTTTCTCTTGCGATAGTCGCTTCGTTTAAAGCCGATAATTTTTCGATAGATTTGCCTTTTCTGAACACCTCGATATCTATAGCCATTCTCGGTATAAATTCTAAAGTACCGTCTAAAAATCTTTCTACCGCATCTTTCTTTTTTCTTTCCGGAACTTCAACCAAAAAACCCAGCGTGCCGAAATCTATCCCTATTACCGGCACTTCGGATAGTTTAGGAAAAATCTTTCCAAGGGTAATTAAAAGGGTTCCGTCTCCTCCGCATACCACTATAAGTCCGACGTTTTTAGTGTCGGAACTTTTGATGTCCATACTGGCCTTGACTATAGCTTCTATGCCGTTCTTTTTAAAAAGTCCGCATACGTATTCTGCAGACTTTAAAGCGGCTTCGGCATCTTTTTTGTAGGAGACCAGAACCTTCTTAAGATTTTTATTAAAATCTGATGAAAACATTAAATTGTTGCCGGATGCTGCTGCGATGTCTTTGTTTCATTAAGTAATCCGCCTTCTTTTATTATTTTGACCTGCCTGTCGGTTAAATTATACTTAAACTTATATTCCGCATTTCCTTGACTTTTATTTATAAAAGTAATAGGTTTGCGTTCGTTTAATTCTTTTAAAATATTAGGGGCGATAAGTTCGTCTCCCTGTTTTATTTTATCATAATCTGCGGGGTTTTCAAATATAAGAGGCAATATTCCGAAATTTATTAGATTTGCAAAATGAATTCTTGCAAAAGATTTGGCTATTACGGCTTTAACTCCAAGATACATAGGTGCGAGCGCCGCATGCTCCCTGCTTGAACCCTGTCCGTAATTTTCGCCGCCTATTACAAAACCGCCTTTTTCTTTTAAGGCTCTTTCCGAAAAAGCAGGGTCCACCGTTTCAAATACATATTTAGAAATGGCGGGTATATTAGACCTAAGCGGAAGTATTTTAGAGCCTGCCGGCATAATGTGATCGGTAGTTATATTATCGCCTACCTTGAGTAGAACCTTTCCAGATATGGATTCAGGAAGTTTCTGCTGAACGGGAAGCGGTTTAATGTTGGGACCTCTGTAAACTTCGACTTCTTCAGGCTTAGTAGAAGGCGGAATTACCATTGAATCGTCTATATCGAATTTTTCCGGCATTTTAATTTCGGGAGCTTTTCCAAGCGTTCTCGGGTCGGTTATATAACCGGTAAGCGCCGAGACTGCTGCCGTCTGCGGCGAAACAAGATAAATTTTAGCATCCTTAGTCCCGCTCCTTCCTTCAAAATTGCGGTTAAAAGTTCTTAAAGAAACGGCGCCCGAACGCGGAGCCTGCCCCATACCTATACATGGTCCGCAAGTCGATTCCAGTATCCTTGCCCCTGAAGCTATTAAATCCGCAAGAGCTCCGTTTTTTGCAATCATTTCAAACACCTGCTTGGAACCTGGCGAAATAACGAGACTTACGTCTGGATGCACTTTTTTTCCTTTAAGTATGGCGGCTACCGTCATCAAATCGGCATAAGACGAATTGGTGCAGCTTCCTATTGCAGACTGATCTACTTTTACGTCTTTTAATTCGCTTACTTTTACTACCTGGTCGGGCATGTGAGGTTTTGCCGCAAGCGGTTCGAGCGAACTTAAATCAATTTCTATAACTTCGTCGTAAACGGCATCTTCGTCTGCGGAAAGAGGAGTAAAATCCTGAATTCTTCCTTCTGCTTTTAAAAATTCCATAGTTCTTTCGTCGCTTGGAAAAACAGACGTGGTCGCTCCAAGTTCGGCTCCCATATTAGTAATAACCGCTCTTTCTGGAACGCTCAGCGTTTTTACTCCTTCGCCGCCGTATTCAAAAATTCTGCCTACGCCGCCTTTAACGGTCAGCCTTCTCAAAAGTTCTAAAATAACGTCTTTCGCCGAAACAAAATCCTGCAGTTTTCCGGAAAGTTTAACTAAAACTACTTTGGGAACATTCATATAAAAAGCTCCGCCGCCCATAGCAACCGCAACGTCAAGCCCGCCTGCCCCTATAGCTATCATTCCTACTCCTCCGGCAGTCGGCGTATGACTGTCGGAACCCAGAAGCGTCTTACCCGGAATACCGAATCTTTCTAAATTAACCTGATGGCATATACCGTTACCTGCTTTAGAATAAAATATTCCGTATTTTGCCGCTATAGTCTGCAGAAATTTGTGATCGTCGGCATTTTCAAAACCGGTTTGAAGCGTATTGTGGTCTATATAACTGACCGACAATTCGGTTTTTACCTTAGGCACGCCTATTGCCTCAAATTGCAGATATGCCATAGTTCCTGTAGCATCCTGCGTAAGCGTCCTATCGATTTTTAATGCTATTTCTTCTCCCTGTTTTAAATTTCCTCCGACAAGATGCGAGCTTAAAATTTTGTACGTTAAACTCTGTCCCATAAATTAATTTTCTCCCGATTTATATTATTTATATTAATTTTTAATTGAATAATTTTAATATATTTTTTTAATAAAGTAAAATTTAAAGGACGGAATTGAATTCTGTCCTTTAAAATTGTGACGGGGACGGAATTGAATTCTGTCCTTTAAAATTGTGACGGGGACGGAATTGAATTCTGTCCCCGTATTTATAGCGCCCCCTTTGCAAATAAAACGGCGGGTATAGTTTTTAAAATAATTATAAAATCTAATTTTAAAGTCCATTCGTCGATATATTTCAAGTCCAATTTCACCCTGTCTTCAAAACTAAGCATACTTCTGCCGCTAATCTGCCAAAGACACGTTATACCAGGTTTCATAGAAATCCTGCGCCTCTGTTTTATTGAATATTTTTTTACCTCGTCGGGCATTGGAGGGCGCGGACCTACTAAGCTCATGTCGCCTCTTAAAACATTGTAAAATTGAGGTATTTCGTCTAAACTCGTCTTTCTTAAAATCTTACCTATCCTGGTAATTCTTGGGTCGTTTTTCAGTTTTATTTCTATTCCGTCTCTGCTGAAATCTTTTATAAGTTCTTCTCTAAGTTCGTCGCTTCCCGAATACATAGTCCTAAACTTATAAAATGTAAAAAGCCTGCCGTTTTTTCCTATTCTTTTGCTTTTATATAAAACGCTTCCCTTTGAATCCATTTTAATTAAAAAAGCTATAATTAAAGACGGAACTAAAAATATTAAAATCGCAAAAAACGCGCCGGTTATATCCGTCAGCCTTTTTATAAAAAGCCTTATATCGTCTTCAGGAGAAGTATAAAACGAAATAACGGGATAGTTTCCAACCTTTTCGAAAGCGACTTTTGAATATTTAAACGGTATAAAGTTCGTAGGTATCTTAACTGAAATGCCTTTTTCCTCAAGCAGTAAAGTAACTTCTTTTATATCGTCAATTTCGCCGCCTTCTATATCGAATATAACTTCATCGACAGGATTATTTAAAACAAAATCTATAAGTCCGTTTAAGTCGTTTTTATTTATCTCCTTAACCAATTTTACGCCCAGATATTCGCTCGATAAGATTATATCTCTTATGCTTAGTCCCTCTTGAGCGCCGGTTCTGTCAGCGTCATCGTATCCGTATCTCATCTCGTCTGCAGAATTTTTATCTCCTTTTACAAGAACTATATTTCTTATGGAATAACCGCGCCTTTTAAGTTTCAAGGAAAGTTTTCTGCCTGCGTAATCTGCGAGTATTAACGACAAAAACGCATATACGGCAAAATATCCTATAAAAAGCCTCGATACGTAGGTAACCTTAAACATAAAAAGAACTGCATAAATTAAAAAAATCGATATTACCGTTATTTCAAAAAGTTTTAAGATATCGGATTTTAAAGTTTCCGTATTTAAATTTAAGTACATTCTAAATAAAAATAGAAGTATATAAAATACAACGGCTATAGGAGCTAAAAGCCATAAATAAAAACTTATGGAATAAAGTTTGTATCCTATTATAAGAGGAGTTATCAGGTTATACGTTATAAAAGACAGAAAAAAAGCGCCGCAAAGAAAAATAACGGAAAGAACGTAAAAATATTGCGCAAGAATTTTGCTTCTTTGAGACAACATAAAAATATTATATTAAATTACCGCATTAATTTAAACCCGTATGTTAATATTCCGCTTCGGGCAGCATTGAAGCCGCCGCGAACAACGCCAGAAAGAAAAGCCATAGGTTGGTAAGCTGGTCGTTAGACATGTTGGATACGCCTGCAAAAGAACCGTAAAAAACTACAGATGTTCCTATTAATATTGCCGCCGTTTTGCGTTTAAAATTATCTCTTGAATTAATAAATAACTTAAAAGGATTTTTCAAAGCCAGAAAAAAAAGCCACATTAGCGCAATAAAACTAAATATGCCCGTTTCCGCAAGCGTCTGCATATAGCCGTTTTCCGGCCAGTTGTCGTAAAGGTCATATATTTTTTTACCTGTTTTAGGATTATAATACCATGGGAATCTGACGCTTTTATGCTCGTCGAAATATTTAGAAAATGCCCCGACGCCTACGCCGGTAAGAGGATACCTTTTGAAAACCGCCCATGCGGATTCTATCAAAGCTATATGGCTTTCTATATCGCCGTGGTTTTTAAGTTCCAGTTTATATATTTTAGGATTAAACATCGAAAAAATACGGTTTTTAAATGTTTTAGACAAGGAAAAAACCCCTGCATTAAATAATATAAGCAGAATAAGGACCGCAATAAAAAGTTTTTTCGACTTTAAATACATCAAAATAAAAACTGCCGGTATAATTCCTATCCATGCAGATCTTGCCTTTGCGAATACTATGTCGAAAACGCCGAGAATTGAAATTAATCCAAAAATTATAAAATACGATACTTTCGGTATTATTCTAACGAGCGATATTTTGTCCGCTCCGTCTTTTTTTGTAAAATCAAGCAGATAATAAGTTACAATTACTACCAAACCGTAAGATACCTGCACTGGAAAGCCGACCCAGTTGCCTATTAATCCTGTAAGTCTGGTATGCGAGCGGAGCGCATCTATGATAATTCCCTGAAAAAATCCATAAACTATTGCAATACATATAGAAAACGTAAAAGTGTAGAGCATTATTTTTATTCTTTTTTTTGAATTTAAAAGTTCGGCGGCGGCAAAAAAGAATAAAATAAAATATATTATTTCGCCGCCTTCGTTAAAACTGTCGGCAATACTGAAAGTCCAAAAAAAAGAAGCCGTTACTATAGCGGCGTAAATAATAATAGGTATATTAAAACCGGTTTTAGGAATTGAAAGTTCTCTTTTCGATATTTTATAAGCGATAAAAAAAGCTATTGTTACGACCATTCCAAAAACGGCAAAACCGTCTTTAATCGGAATAAACAGCGCAAATAAAAATATTCCGAAAACGCCGGCTTTTTCAAAAAACCGGCTCGATTCCGGTTTCTTGACGGCAAACGCAATTAATACCGCAGCGGACAAAAGTATGCTTCCTATTTTTAAATACGTAGATAAATTCAACTCGTTAAATACCATCTCATTGGCATACCGTCCGCATTATTTCATTATTTAATAATATCATAATAAAGATCTTCGTAAACTTTTGCGGAATCTTCCCATCCAAAATGTTTATTTGCCGAATTAATAACTATATCAGACCATTTCCTATTTCCGTTTTTTTCTTTTTCTTTGCCGGCGCTTTTACTGCTTTCTTCTCCCGATGCATAAATATTATACAAAGAGTTAAGCGCCCATGCTATTCCGTTAGGATCGGTATATTGAATAAGTATTCCGGACGGATTTTTAGCATCCGGATTTGTAATATCCGAAACGGTATCGTGAAGACCGCCGGTATCGCCCGCCGCAATAACACATCCGTATCTCATGGCTATCATCTGCGACAATCCGCAAGGCTCAAACTTCGAAGGCATAACGAAAATATCGGATGCCGCATATATTTTATGAGAAAGAGCTTCGTCGTATTTTCCGGTCTGCGCAAAAACCTTGTCTTTAAAAACTTCGGCAAGATAATTTGCTTTGCCTTCTATATAATCTTTGCCGCTTCCAAGTATAACTGCTTGAAAAGGAAAATCGTTCCAGTTAAAAAGCGCGTCTAAAAATTCGTTTATGCCTTTTTCCTCGGTTAGTCTGCTTACTACTCCAATAAGAGGTAGAATTTTACCGTCTTTATCTTTTTTTAAAGGCAGGGAAATTTCCGAAAAAAGAGCTTTTTTATTATTTAATTTAAATTTTTTCCATTCCGCATAATCTTTAATTCCGTAGCCGTCGTTTTTAATATTTAAATTATAGTTGATCAATTTGTCGGTTTTCGGATTCCAATAATCTAAATCGATACCGTTAAGTATCCCTCTCAAACGTCCCGTATTTCGCAGATTCTTCAGCTCGCCGTCAAGTCCGAAGCCGAATCTGCTGTCTGTTATTTCTTGCGCATAAGTAGGGCTTACCGTAGTAACTATGTCGGAAAGTTTAATCCCTCCTTTTAGGCTGTTTATTGTTCCGAAATGTTCGTAAGCGTCGGAAGAATTATATTTAAAATCTAAACCTATATCGTAAAAATCGTCCAAACCGTAAACGCCTTGATAACCGAGATTATGTATCGTAAACGCTATAGCAGGCCTTAATCCTTTTGCGCTTACGCTCCTGCTCAATTTACCGCTTAAAATACCTTCGGCGGAACCGCTTACGTTTACCGAAACTTTTTTATCTCCGAACGTCTGCCTGATGACAGCGGGAACAAATCCGCCTGACCAGTCGTGCGTATGGACTACTAACGGCATTCCAAGAATTTTCATCGCATATGCCGTCCCGTGAGCAAGCATTGCATAACGCCACAGGTTGTCTTTATATGCGCAAACTCCTCCATGCGTACCGTAAACTTCCTCCCTGTTAAAAAAATGATTCTGCTCTATAAGGACTATGGGAATATCGCCCATTGCAAAACCAGTTTTAATTCCGAACTCAAAAGGGATTTCTCCGAAATTTACTCTGCCTGCAGGATAAGTTTCCCTTATGTCTAATAAATTTTTAGGAATTATATTTTTATAATACGGAATTACTACACGCACGTTAATACCCGCCCTGAGCAAAAATTTAGGAAGGCTGCCCATTACGTCGCCGAGACCTCCGGCTTTTACCAGCGGAGACATTTCTGCTCCGACAAACCATATTTCGTTATTAAATTCGCTCATTTTTTTTAACCCGTTTTTATTTGCATACTTTTTTAACAATTCAATGCTTTTATTAATTTATTTTTTCTACGCCTATAGATATTATACTACGAAAATCTTCTTCCGTATTTAAATTAAAATTATATCTTAGCTCTATGCCCTGAAAAATCCTTTCATATCCGTTTTCGGAAAGCGACATAGTAGTCAAAGGTTTAAATACGGCGTCGTAATTTTTTAAAAAATTAGAATCCGTCCGCTCTTTAAGCGTTATTTTTCCGCCCCAGAACAAATCTTTCAAATAAATAAAATTATCGCATCCGGATGTATTGTTTTTTTTCATGATATTATTAATTCCTTTTACGTCGCCGTCAATATCCGCGCTGACTGCCGGACCGTCGCCGCCTGGAAAAGCAAATCTGAAAACGACTTGTAGATTTCCTAAAATTTTCGACCTTGATTTTATGAAAAAAGATATAGACTCATCTATCTTTATGGTTAGTCCTAAAATTTCATCGGTCATGCCTTCCGCTTTTATATCCGTTAAATTGTTTAAATCATTATTGAGGACGGTTTCACCTCCGGTAATAACGGGATATGCCCTGGTTTCGACGAGTATATAATTTTTGCCGTTATTTTCGCATATATTTTTTATGTCCGCACGGGAAAAACGAAGAGGTTTATTTTTAAATAAAATTTCAAAAGAAGGAAGAATGCCTTTATACATTAAAAGATCGTTTTCCGATAAATCGGAAGGGTATTTAGTTTCGTCATGTATCGTCTTGGGCGGCTCGTCTTCCGAAGCGTTTTTATTTTTTGTATCGTCAACTATGCTTTCTTCTTTTAAATTTTTTTCTTTTATTTTTAAAATATCGTATTCTTCATGTAGGCAGAATACGTCGCCGAGAGAATGAATCAAACCTTTTCCTATATAATCCAATGCCGAAAAAGAAGCCGACGAAGGCTTATAAATTATGCACCATAAGTCGTTTGAAAGCAAAAATTCTTTTTCTCCGTCCGAATCGAAATCAAAACATTCTATCTCTATTTCTTCATTAACGGCATCTTTATAAAAAACGTAGGAGGACAATAGCGCTTTGTGAACGGCTCTCCTTAAATGCGGCAGGTAAATGCCTCCGAATACTCCGTGCCAGTAAGCATCGTTAGCCTGAGATTTAAGAAGTTCTACGACGGCTTCATTAAGATTTTTACCGTAAGCTTTTTGAATACAATCTATTTTAAGGCTTAAATTAACCATCCTTTTATGCTGAAGATTTGATTCTGGGTATCTGGTTAAAAAATTATGCCATATGCCGGAACTTAAAGGGGCCGAAGGATTCTTAGATTTTATTTTTTCACAGGCGTCTCTTGTTGCTGGAGGCAGAGTCCATTCTCCCATTTCTCTGTAGCTTGAAATAGGCAGATATACCGGATTCCTTTTTTCCGTATTGCATAATAAATTTGAAGGAAGTTCGAAAATTATGTCCGAATAAAGACTGTTTACGTCTTTTGAACATGCTTTATCGATAAAATTTTCCAACCAGCCTTTGTTTCCTTCTTTTCCGTAAACCCAGTCGAAAGTATCAGGCCATCCGCCCATTTTTTCGCCGTCGTCGAACATAACCGACAAATCGGAACGTCTTCCGTTCATGTATAATATCTCGTTTAAAGATTCCGACGGTTCGGCAAAAGGTATCTTATATCTTAATCTTTCATGTATAGGAAAGATATCGAAGTATTCGCCTCCGTATTCGGTTCTAAAAACGGAGTCTATGCAGTCGGGAGAAATGCCTGCTTGAAAAAATTGAAAGTCGTCCAAAAAAGCATAATTTAATCCTGCCGATTTTAAATCTTTAATTATATCGGGCTGCCATATCCTTTCCGTTATCCATGCGCCCGAAGGATATACGCCGAAAAGCCTTTTTATGGCCGCATTAAGCATTTCAAGCTGTTTCAATCTGTCTTTCGGCGGAATCATGGCAAGAATAGGTTCGTAATATCCTCCGCCTATAAGCTCGATTAATCCTGCATTTACGCCTTCGGATATTATTTCGATTAATTCAGTATCGTTTTCTTCCCACCATTCTAAAAGTACGCCTGAAGCGTGCAGACAAAATTTTACGTTAAGACCGAAAAGGGTTCTGATAAGAGGCGAGTATGATTTTTGATGGACTTCTTTAAAGACGAAATCAAAATTGCCTACGGGCTGATGGCAATGAAATCCTAAGATAAATTTAGTCATCATATAGTTAAAATTTACAGATCTCCGCCTCTTTTCATTATTCCGCCCTTTTCGGCAATAAGATTTTTTGTTGAAGACAGGGATTCATACAATAAATCAGGCACTTTTTTGCCGGTTTTTAAGTAAATATTTTTTAAAAAATCCCTGAAAATTTTTTCCATGGAAGACTGCGAAAATAAAGGGCTGTCGGGACCAAGCCACCAAAACCAGTCTGAACCTTCTGCGGACATAAGATTATTTAAAGCCTCTTCTAAATCGGTTTTGCTAATCTTTCCTTCCAGAATCGAATCGAGTAAAACGTTTTTTGCATCGTTAAGCATAGCCCATGCTTTATTTTTCTGTTCTTCGCCGACCCACATTCTTAAATTTCCGTTTACCCACGAACCCGGCACGATATAGTCGAGTTTCATACATGCGCCGTTATTTTCATTGCATAAACCTACGACTTCGCTTAATAAAAGAGGTTTAATTTTAACGGACGAAGATATAGACGAATAAAGATCGTTTAAAAAATAAAAACCGTTTTCGTAATAGTATTCCCAAGGATTTTCACCGTCAAGTATAATAGAAACAATGGCGTCTTTATCAAAATCGTCTATAGCATTTAGTTTATCGGTAAGATCATTTGCCGCATCGTCTCCTCTCCACTTAGAATACGTAAATCCTATCAGATCGGAAAGTCCGGAATCCCTGAATAATATCTTAACGCGCGTATCTTTCCATTTATACACTCTATACAAAGGTATAATATTTTTCCCCTGAGAAAAAACGGGTTTATGAGCATCGATGCCGAGAGAGGAAGATAAAAGTTCTTCTCCGCTTGCGCAAATGTCTATACCGTATTCGCTAAATAGTTGAAGTGCTTCCTGCGAAACTGCTCCTTCCGAAGGCCACATCGATTTTACGCTATTTTTTTTTGCGGTATATTTATAATATCCGCTTAAAGAATCCATATGCCTTTTTGCGCTTTCCAACCCGTCTTCGTATCTTTCGAATTCGACGGGTTCATAATATATGCCTGTCATCTGAGCGGAAATTCCTCCGCAGTGAATGTCTAAAAGCAAAGGTATTATCGGATGATAATGGGGCGATAAACTTATTTCGTATTCGCCTTTTTTCCGGGCTTTTAATTCCTCAAGTTTGCTTTTTTCTATCATATTAGGGTATTCGGGTAACGTTTCCGGAGGTGTACCTCCTTTTACCGCAGGAAATCCATATAAAGTAATACCGTACTTCATCCATTCTAAAAGTCTTTCAAGCAGTATTCTTCTATCCCCTTCCGAATAGCCGGATCCTTTTCTTATTAAATAATTTATTACGGGATCGTATCTTTTCATACACTCGCCGCACCAAGACAAGTGAAACCATACGCACAAATCGAAATAAAAATCGTCGTTTAAGTACCTTTGACGGGAACTTGACAAAGCAAGGTCGTATAAAACCTTATAATCGTCGAACCTGCATACCATCTGTTCATAATTCGACCATATATAATGGTCGCACATCCACTTTCTTATATCTTCCCAGCCGTCATCAACGCTTTTAAATAAAAGGGGTTTTAAAAATTTATCCGGCAAAATATCTTGCGCCTTTATTGCGTCTTTTTCTGCCAGAGCCTTTTCTATGAGATAATTATAATCCTGCCACTGGTCTATTAATACTGGAGTAATGTTTATGTTGGCTTTCATGCCGGAATTGGAAAGCACGTTAAGCGGCATGTCGATGTAATCTTTTATAGCGTGCAGATAAACCCATGGCAATGCATATTCGCCGTCTGCATTTCTGTATTCGGGCTGATGCATATGCCACCATAGTATAAGATTCATATTTCGCGTAAAATTAATTAATATTCGATTTTGCGTCTCAGCATATATCTTTTCCGTATAAACTTAATGCATCGAGTTTAGGAAAGATATTATCTTTACCTGAAATATCGTTAAACCACGCATAATCAAGAGGTTCTTCGCCTACCGCCATTAAAATGCATCGTTTTGCTCTGACCAAATGGGCTTTAACTCTCCTTTCGGCATAACTAACCGCCTGTCCCGTAGTCAGCATAAAAGGCCAGTCGCTGGATTGAGCAAGTATCAGTTCCCTTGCGCCCTGATTTAAGACTTCGTGATATTTTACACGATTAATACCGTTTTTGCAAATATCTATAAGAACGGAAGCGATGTCTGACAAAAAAGGCTGTATTACATCGTTTTTTCCGTTCAGCCAAACCTCCGCATAACCGCCGCCTCCCCAAGACGAAGTTGCCGGCTGTGCGATAAAAACGCCGTTTTTTGCATTATTTCTGTTTATATTTTCGACTAATTGAAGATATGATTTTTCGTCGTCGTATTTTTTTAAAAGACCGTTAAGTTTAAATATTGTTTCATCTGCTATGTCTATTGCTTTTGCAGATTTTACGAAACCGTTTTCGTTAATTCTTCTAAAAACGGCTTCAAGCCACCACGGGCCTTCAAACCACCAATGTCCGAAAAGTTCTGCATCGTACATAGAAGTTATCACCGGTTCGTCTATATAATTTTTTAAATACTGAGTCTGCAGTTCCCTGTGATATACAAACTGCGCACCGTGTTCGTATGCCTTGCGCTTAGCAGCAGAAGGCCTGTAAGCTTCTTTATAATTACCCTGTCCGGTAATCGCGTAATATTTAAGACCGGTAAAAGTTTTAAGGCTTCCGTGTCTCAATGGCGTCAAATGCGGCAAATCCAAGTCAAAACCTACGTCTCTATAAAACTCCCTGTAAACCGGAGTTCCAGGATATCCTTCTTTAGACGACCAGACCTGCCTTGAACTTTCAGGGTCCCTGCCGAACATTACTACGTTAAAAGGAGTTATTATAGGGGAAAAACATCCGTTAACGGGATTTGGTTTGGCAAAATCTATGCCGTGTCTGTCCAAAAAAGTATAATGAAGTCCATATTTATTAAGAATGCCGTCAAAACCTTCCGTATAGCCGCATTCCGGCAGCCATATGCCTTTAGGAGTAACGCCGAGTATATTTTTATGGGTTTCTATACCAACTTCTATTTGAGCGGCAATAGCTTCGGGTTCACCGACCATGGAAATTAAAAAAGCATGGGTAGCGGAAGAAGTTATAATATCTAAATGTCCGTTGCGAAAATGCTTCAAAAAGCCGTTTATAAGATATTTTCCTCCGCTATCTTTAATTTTTTCATACCAGTTTCTGTATCTTTTTCTGTAAAACAGAGTTACGGGATGAAATTCGGGGTCACCTTCGGTTCTGAAAGCCTCTTCGTCAAGAACTTTAAGTCTCACGGCTATATAATCTTTAAGCCTTTCGGAAAGCAGATCGTCGTTCATCATGCTTAAAAGCGTAGGTGTTAACGACATAGTAAGATTAAAATCCACTCCGTCGTTTTCAAGGTTGTCAAAACATTCGAGCAAAGGCAGATATGTTTCCGTAACGGCTTCAAAATACCACTCTTCTTCCAAATATTTTGAGCTTTCGGGATGTCTTACGTAAGGAAGATGAAAATGTAGCACGGGCAGCCACTTGCCGGTATTTTTTCTATTTGCTTCAAACATAATAATATTTTCTCCGATTTATTTTATTATTTATTAATTTACAAATAATATTTACCTTACGCCTTCTCCCGACGGCGTAAACCCTTCACCCGATGCGGAAAAGCCGGCTCCCGAACTTGTAAAATTAATATTAACGGGCAGGTTTTTACCGCCGGGAATACCTTCGGTAGCGCCTATAAATATCCTGCCGCCCGTACCGCTAATTTTTCTTTCGAGTTTTAATTTAGGAAGTTTTTTATAAAGACACGCCGGCGGCCATACAGGGCTTCTTGCTATAAAAATAAAATTTCCTTCATCCGTTAAATATCCAATCTCCGCCCATGTCTGCGAAAGTTCGAGGTCTTCCGGAAATATAACGTATCTGCTGCCGTAATATCCGTCTAAAACTTCATACCACAGCATATCGTCGTCTTTATAAACCCTTAGTATAGGTTTATATGAAGAAGATTCAGGTTTCTGCCTGAATCTCCATACTATCTGCCTGACGTTAGGTTTTTGGAAATATATTCTCACCATGCTTTTTCCGGAAATTTCCACCGGCTGACCATATTCTAAAACAGGAATATTTTCCGAAGGGCTCAATCGGCTCCAACTTAAAGAGATAAGTCCGATCTGCTCGCCTATATTTTTTTCGTTTTCTACGTATTCTACTTCGCAAATTTCCGGAATTATATCGGTTAAACTGTTTTCAATTTCGACCGCTTTTTTAGAAGTACTTTTTTTAGATATTTCATTTTTTGGAAGTTCGGGAACCAACTTCTTAATAGGCTGCTGTTTTAATTTTTCCTCTTTTTCGGTAAATTTCGGTTCTTTTATTTTTTCTACGGATTTAACTTCACCCTTAACATCTATTTTTGATTTCATTTTTATATTTTTCGGCTCCGCTTTTTCCTTAACTTCTTCTTTAATCTTTGAACGTTTTTGCTTAGCGGCCGAAAGAGATTTCTTTTCGTCTATTACGTGTCTGGCTATTTCATTAAGTTTTTTAATATTGGATGATTTCACGAAATCTGTTTTTACCGCTTTATGGGTAGTAAAACTGTAATTAAATATTTCGAAATCGAATACATGGGGCGCATATTCATTTAGCATTAGTTTATTGCTTAAGGTTATCGCTGAATAATTTACAATATCTATACCGTAATGATTTTTTAACCGTTCAAAAAAACTACCGGCAAAATCTATAAATTCATCCTGTTCGTTAAATTCGGGCATAGCATTAAATTCTTCGTTATAAAACAGTATCCTGCCTTCAAAAACAGGTTTAAATATGCTGGACAATCGTCTTTGATTGAATTTCATACAGTCTTCGGCGGCTTTTTTTTCTAATTTTTCGATAATTTTAATTTTCTGCTTAGTATCGGGATTTTTATAATAAATAACTTTGTCTTTTTTAGAAGTCGTCTTTGCTATAGATTCGGGGTCAAATATAACGGTGAAAAATATATCTTTTTTCATATGCGCCTCTTAGGATTTTTATGTTTGGTATTTTAATTTCCATTTTGCGTTTGGGACAGAATTGAATTCTGTCCCTGCTATTATATCTGTAATAATAATATCATAAAAATTTCATTTTTCAACATAAACGGTGCCCGAATTGAATTCCGGCACCTTTAATTTGAGACGGTGCCCGAATTGAATTCCGGCACCGTAATTATAATATTGTCAATAAGCCTGACTCCTTTATATCTGATTGCGGCAAGAAGAATATCGCCGTTCTCTGCATTTTGATATTTTCTATTAAGAGCCGGGTCAGTTATTTCAACGTAGTCAACTTTAAATCCGTT
Organism: bacterium; assembly: GCA_021798875.1. Lineage (GTDB taxonomy): Bacteria > SZUA-79 > SZUA-79 > Acidulodesulfobacterales > Acidulodesulfobacteraceae > Acidulodesulfobacterium_A. The sequence goes on from JAJZBN010000010.1 coordinate 47,807, forward strand.
TTTTATCAATTCTTTTACGGCAAATCTCTTTAATTTTTCTGCCGACTTCTCTCCTTTTTTAAATAAATCGGCTGTCGACGACAGTATTTTATAAAAAGCGCTTGCCGCCTCTTTTCCTGCAACATCAAAATATGTATTTCTCGAACTCATTGCAAGTCCGGATTCTTCCCTTATCGTTTCCACCGGAATAATTTTAACGTTTAGAAAAAAATCTTCCGCCATTTTCTTTATTAAAGCATACTGCTGGTAATCTTTTAAACCGAAAAAAGCAAAATCGGGTTCTATTATACAAAAAAGTTTCATAACTATCGTAAGCACGCCCTGAAAATGCGAAGGTCTGAAAAGTCCTTCCAAATTTTTTGAATATTCGGGATTAACTATAAAAGTATCCGTATTTTTTACTATATCAGATTTAGGGTAAAAAAGGACAGGAACGTTTAAATCCGATAAAATTTTTTCATCGCCTTCGATATCTCTCGGATATTTATCAAAGTCTTCGCCCTGTCCAAACTGCAGCGGGTTTACAAATATAGACGCCACGGTTTCTCCGTAACGCTTAGCCGATTCTATAAGTCTTATGTGTCCTTTATGGAGCTTGCCCATGGTAGGCACGAAAGAAATTTTTTTTTCGGACTTTTTTAAATTATGCGAGAATTCTTTCATCTCGGCTATTTCGGTTATAATTTTCATAACTATTTTTATTATACTTTATTATAATTATATATGGCAATTATATATTTATTTAAAATTTAGATTTAGAAAATATTTATAAATTATTTTCATAAATTATATTACCTCCGATAGCCACCATGGATATATCTTCCTGTTTAAAAGAAATTAACGAATCGTAAACATTTTCTTCATTCAGAACTATATTTTCGCTTAAGTTAAATACCGTGAAATCTGCGTACGAATCGGTTTCAAGAGTTCCTGTAACGCCGTTTACTGCTAAAGCTCTTGCTCCGCCGGCAGTTGCGGCGTTTATTAAATCTTTGGCAGGCACTTCGGGATGAATTCCCCTTGCATATTTCAATTCGTCTAAAATATCAAGCGATTCGTTTGAATAAAGACCGTCCGTTCCTATGGATACGGAAATTCCTTTTTCCAATATTTTTTTTAAAGGAAGTTTTTTGGAGCTAAAAAAAGCGTTGCTTCTTGGGCAGTGAATAATATCGGCGCATGTTTTTTTTATTAAATCTATATCTTCGTCGTCGATTTCGTTAGCATGTATTAAAGAAACATCTGCGCTTAATATTTTTAAATAATCCAGATAAAAAACGGGCGACCTGAAACGCTTCTGCGGCAAGGAATATCTTGAAAACATAAGCGCAGGCAAGAGGTTTTCCGCTATATCTCCGCCATTACCGCTTATAAAATCTTTTTCCGAAGCATGTTCTGAAACATGTATCGCTATTTTAAGCTTTAATTTTTTATTTAATTTTAATATTTCTTCGAATAATTTTTCAGATACGGAATATACGGCATGAGGCGATACGCCTATAGATTCGAAAGCGTTTTGTTGAAACAGGCATTCAAATTCTTTTATTTTTTGCGAAGCCGTTTCCGGATCGAGACCCCTAAGTTCTATTAATGCTTTAATACGCGGAACTAAAGCGGTACGCGATTTTATATCTTTTATATCGTAAAAAGATGACGGGTCTATAATATCCGATACTGAAGTAGTTCCGCTTTTAACAAAATCCGAAAAGGCTTTAACCCTTAAGCTTATTTTATCTTCCGTCGTAAAATTTTTGCGTTTTTCTATGAGGGATAAAACCCATTTCGAAAAGATGCGGGGGGTTAGAATATCAGGTTTAAAAGTAAGGTCCGTGTGAACATGAGCGTTAATAAACCCTGGCGCTATAAGAGTTTTATGTTTTTGACTATTTTTATAATTTTTTATGCTTCTTATGCCGATAATCCTGCCGGACGTTTCATCTAAAGTCAGTTCTGCGTTTTTTAAAAAAACGGGTTGAGAGCGCAGCGGATGAGCCGAAATTAATATATAATCGGCATAATATTTTATCATTGCGATATATTTCTTCGATATATTTCTTTATTTTATTTGACTATATCGACCGGGCAGTTCTTTTCGTCGACGTAAACCAAAACCGGTTTGAAATTTTTAAGTTCATTTTCGTCGTAAATCCCAAATGTGGCGATAATTATAGTATCGCCTATCTGAACTAAACGCGAAGCGGCGCCGTTTACTATTATATCTCCGGAATTTCTGTCCGCTTTGATTGCATAAGTTTCAAACCTGCCGCCGTTATTAATATTCCATACGTTAACCTTTTCGTACGGTAAAATTCCAGCTTTTTCCATAAGGTCTTCGTCGATGGAAATAGAGCCTTCGTATTCAAGATTCGCATCCGTTATTTTAACCCTGTGTATTTTAGATTTAAGTAAAATTTTTTGCATATTTATATTATAAGATATTTAAACTGCTTTTTCAATTTCAAAACATGCTTCCGTCTTACATATATTCATAATATCGTTTTCTATATCTTTTTTTGCTCCGATTAATCTAGATTTTACCGATTCATCTTTATAAATTAATATTAGCTTTAAATCTTCCAAATCTTTAATTTTTTTATTTATTATGTCTAAATAACGTTTTTTCGATATATTATTGGCATTAATTTCTTTCATGTAATTTTCAAATTCTTCGTAAACGGGATTCCGCTTTACTATAAAGGAAAATTCTCCCGTTTTTATATAATTTTCCAATAAATAAGAGAGCCTCAGGGAATTAATAGCCTCTTTAATATCGTAGCCGTATAAATCCTTATATTTTAAGGTATTGGAAGTGTACTGTTCTTTTTCTATGTTTATTTTTTTATTTTTTATTATTCCCGAAACGGCTTCGAAATTTTTTTTGAAATTAATTAAAATAAAATTTTTTATTTTCTCCGTCAATTTTAATATTTCCGAATACATTTCGGAATTTTTTATACCGTATTTAAAAGTGCCGCAAATTAATGGTTCGATGAATTTTATATTGCCGTTCATTGCATGGCGGAAGTATTCATGGAAAGGCGTTATAAAATAATCGTAATCTTTTTCTATAACGGAAAAGCGAGTAAAATTATGCGTGAAAAAATTTTCGAAAAACGGATAATAGACTATAAAAAAATCGTAATCGCTTTTATCCGTTTCAAGGTTGTAGTTTCTCGAACCGTAAAAACAGACAAAAGCGATATTTAATTTTAAGGCTTCTTTTTCTATAATATTCTTAAAAACCGGCGATTCCGCAAATGCGTTAAAACCGTCAAAGCTCATCTATTTTATTTACCTTCTCGGGCTTGCAATATATTTTTTTAATTTAATTTTAGCCCATGTGATATTCGGGTTGTATTTTAACGCTTTCTGAAGACTTACTATGCCCAGAGAAGGAAATCCGAGCCTGTGCAACGCTACGCCCATATGCGCCCATGCAAGCGCAAAATGCGGTTTTATAAGAATTGCTTTTTGAAAATGCTGCACAGCATCATAATAGTATTTGCCTTTCATAGCGCCTAATCCTTTATTATACTGAAACTTAGCGCTGTGGACGTTAACCGCCGTTTTTGCAGCAGCAAAAGAATTTTTTGAAAATGCTATAAAAGACAGCATTAAGATTAAACCTAAAATAATACTTTTTTTCATTTTTACCTCCATTTTTTTTTGTTTTGAACCTTATTAACATTATTATGCAACATAAATATGCGTAAGTCAATTCGGCCGTTCCTGCTTTTTTAAATATAAGTCATATGATTTTCCGGTTCTTACAAGTTCTTCCGTCGTTAATTCCTGCGGTCTTTTATTTAAGTCTATATTGAAATCCGAAAAAATTTTTTCTTTTACGTCCGGCGGAATACCGAAAAATGAAGCATATATGGAATTTTTTAATTTTTTTCTTCTAAGTTTAAATATCTGATGAACGAAATAGTTGAAAAATTGAGAGCTTGCCGCCCAATTATAATATTCGTCGTCAAAATATCGGGGGGACAGTCTTAAAACTGTCGAATCTACTTTTGGAGCAGGATTAAAATTTGCCTTGCCGACTTCAAAAAGCCTTGTTATGTTAAAATTTAATCCGGCAATAACGCTCAACGCTCCTCTTTGCGAATCGTTTTCCTGCGAATAAAGCCTTTCTGCAAATTCTTTCTGGAACATTAACGTCAAATCGCGAAAAACGTCTTTATATTTTATGAATTTATCTATTATCGGACTCGAAATTTCGTATGGAAGATTAGATATAACCCTTAATTTAGAATTAAGAGTTTTACTTAAAGAATAATAATCGAATTTTAACGCATCCTCATTGACTATTTTAAAAAAACTTTTATGTTCGTTACCGTCTCTGCCGTTTTTAGCCTTATCGAAACCGGTCGACTTCCCTTTAATAAAATTATAATAAAAAGAATCTATTTCTATAACGATAAAATTTTTAACCCTGCCGGCGATTAATTCGGTTAAAATGCCCTCGCCGGGACCTATTTCGATGACATCGTCGGACTCCGAAAAATTGCATGAATCGACAATATCTTTGGCAATTTCTTTATTCGTCAAAAAATTTTGCCCGAAAACTACTTTATTTTTTTTTGGTTCTTTGCTCATAATCGCAGTTCATAACTCCCATGAGGGATCTGCATTAATATCTAAAAATTCGCTTCGATAAACCAAGGGGTCTATCGCATTTTTAAAAAATCCGGCATAGCCTATCATAGCCGCATTATCAGTGGTATATTTAACGGATGGGAAAAAAATTTTTAAACCGGATTCATCTCCTCTTTCCTTAAACATGCTTCTTATTCTGGAATTTGCCGAAACTCCGCCGGAAACAACAACGTTTTTAAGTTTAAAAGCCTCGCACGCCGCAAAAGTTTTTTTAAAAAGAATTTCCGAAACCGCTTCCCTTAACGAAGCTAAAATATCGTAAACTATATTTTCGCCGATATTTTTTGGACCGCCGTTTTCGTCTATAGTATTTATTACCGCAGTTTTAAGTCCGCTAAAACTCATATTAAGGTCGTTGCTGCGTATCATAGGCAGAGGAAATTTAAATGCGCGTTTATCGCCTTTTTCGGCAAATTCATCTACTATCTTGCCGCCTGGATATCCGAATCCAAGATAGTTTGATACCTTATCGAAAAGTTCGCCGCATGCATCATCCCTTGTCTTGCCTATAAGCCTTATATCGCTGTGAGAATTAACCAAATAAAGATGAGTATGCCCTCCGGAAATAACGAGTGCTGTAAAAGGAAATATTTCTTTATTTTCTTTAATCTCTAAAAAAGGGCTGAAAATATGACCTTCTATGTGGTTGACCGGCACTATGGGTATATTTAAAGCGTAAGATAAAGTTTTTGCGCACATAAGACCTATTAGAAGAGAGCCTACAAGTCCAGGCCCCGCAGTCGCTGACACCAGACCGACGTCTTTAAGAGATGTTTTAGCTTCCGACAAAGCAATTCCGAAAGCAGGAAGAAAAGCTTTTATATGGTTCCTCGACGCAAGCTCCGGCACTACGCCGCCGTATATTCCGTGTACATAATCCTGGGAATAGATAATATTCGATAATATGTTTATTTTTACGCTATCTTTTCCGGAATTTTCCTTTGAAAGAACGGCGCAGGAAAAATCGTCGCAGCTTGATTCAAATGCTAAATTAATCATCCGGCATCTTTTCTTTATTTTGAAAGTCCTTTTATAGCTTTTTGAGATAGTTCAGCCGCTTTAGTACCTGGATATTTTGCTATTACCTGCCTGAAAAGAATAGAGGCGTCAGACGGGTCGGAAACTTTCATAAAACCCATGCCCTGCAAATATATAGACATCGGAACGTCGGGACTTTTAGGGTATAATTGCGAAAATTTATGAAATTCTAGTATGGAAACGGGGTATTTTTTTAGTTTAAAATTAGCATAAGCTTTGTAATACATTGCATCGGCAGAATATTTAGACTGAGGATACTTATTTAAAAAATTACGCAAAGAAATCAAGGCGGAATTGTATTTCTTTTTTTTGAACTGCGACATAGCTTCGTTAAAGCCGTATTCCATAGAACTTTCTTTTTTGACCAATGTCGATCTTAAGCTTTGTTTTTTAATCGAGCTTACTGAAACGGAGGCTTTGCCGGTTTTTACGAGTTTTAATAATTTAATAAGCTGTTTATTTACCATTAAGCGATATTCCCTGAATTTCTTATTTAAAACGTTCAGCTTATGGTGTTCGACTTCGTATTCGCCGTAAATATCCCTAATTTTAGCTTTTAACGAAGAAATAGCTACTCCGTTATTAGCCGTGTTCAACTGCATTTGGCTGAGTTTTTTTTCTACATATTGTTGATTTTGAGATAGTTTGGCAGTTTTTTTGTCAAGTTTTCTAACCTTAACTTTTAAACGGTGAAAAGAAGCAGGTTCCATAGGAGCGCATCCGGCAAGAATAGACGTTACGAAAATTAAAGAAACCGACGCAAGAAGAAAAACTTTAAATTTACTTTTATTTTTAACCTTTAAATATACGTCATCTTTATTTTCGTATTTATTCATAATTTTTCTCCAGTTTGCGTTTATTTAATTTAATCACAAAAAAGATTTTTTTTCAATAAGACGATTTCATAGTCCACTGCGCATCATAGTAATTGTTCATTTCGGGAAACAACTTAGGCGTCAGCCTCATCATTCCGCTTTCATTGACGTCTATCATATAAAGTTCCTGCCTTCCGGCAATTTCGGTATCAAAGGTGATAATCCTGGAGTCTCTCGTCCATGCTGCATGCTGTGCGCTATAAGGAGTATCCGTCACTTGTCTTTCATCGTAGCCGTCGGCATTCATAATGCATATTTCAAGAGCGCCGTTAACAAAAGAGGAAAACGCTATTTTCTTCCCGTTAGGCGACCAAGCAGGACTTGTATTGTAACTTCCCTCGTCGTAGGTTAATCTGCGTACGCCGCTGCCGTTTGCGTTCATTACGTAAATTTGCGGGCTTCCTCCTCTGTCCGATACGAAGGCGATTCTGTTGCCGTGCGGAGAAAACGAAGGAGAAGTATTAATGCCGTCGGTATAAGTCAACTGTTTTAAGTCTCCGCCGTTAACGTTAAGCGTATATATTTCGGTATTAATATGGTCGGGCGTTAAAGAAACCGCTAATTTTTTTCCGTTCGGCGACCATGCGACGTAGTCGGCAGGACCGGGAAGATTAAGTTTCACGGTCGTTCCTGTTTTTAAGTTTTTTATAAATACTGCCGGATCCCCGTCCTTAAAAGAAACGTAAGCAACCTTGCCGCCGTGAGGAGAAGGATACGGAAAGATATTTATGGAGTCGTTATTTGTAACTCTTTGAACCCTATGTCCTCCAAAATCCATAACGAAAATATTTTTAGAGCCGTCGTGTTCTCCTACGAAAAACACCCTCGTAGTAAAAGGTCCTTTTACTCCGGTTAAAAATTTAAGCACGTCGTCGGCAAATTTGTTTGCGAGAAATCTGTACTGACCATCCATTCCTTCGAGTTTTTCGGAAAAAAGCAGTTTTTTGGTAAAGATGCTTATAAGATTGATTTTCATCTTGATAATGCCGTTTGACGTCGCATACTCTCCGGTAATAAGATACTGGGTATTAAGTACGCTCCAGTTGGAATAGTGTATTCGTTCAGGGCTTATTGGAGCATACTGCGGATTTTCAAGATATGAAAGCGGGTTTACTATATGAAAATACCCTATGACGGAAAGATCGTGCCTTATAACCCTTGCGGCGTTTTTTTCTATTTTTTTATGCTGTCCGTATGCGGAAACATTTTTGAAATCCGGAACGGCTACCCTTATCTTTTCTATTCTGGCGGCATTTATGTTAATGTAGACTTTTGCATACGAGCTAACAGTAAATAACGTAAAAACGCATAGAAAAAATAAAACAAACAACGGTAAAAAAAATATTGTTTTTTTCATTCGGTGATCCTTATAATAAGTCAAATTAAACTAAAATTACATAAAGTTAAAATATACAGAAATATCGTATAAATATCAAGTACTAATCATAGCAGCTTTTTATCTGTATTTCAATATCTGCCTCGGATTAAAAATCATAAGGACTCCTTCGCCGTCGTTTTCATCATTTTCAAAACTCATAAAACCTGAGGGCGGCGGAGGGAGCGGACTAGACAGCTTAACTGCCGCTACGGACTGCGAATCATAATAGCCGTTACCAGAAGATTGCACTAATCTTACGTCGTAAATTCTGCCGGATTTGGATATCTGAAAAGCCACTATTGATTTATAATTTAGATAATGATTAAGGGATATGGCAAAATTAGGAATTATAGCGGAAATAATTTTATTTACGTAACCCTGAAATCTGTGAACGTTTCCTTTTATAAGCGACTGATTAAGTTTTCCATATGCATTATTAAGACTTACCCTGTTTTGCAGATTGGCGTAAACGCTGGACGACAAAGTAGGAACATAAGGGTGCGGCGGAACATATCTTCTGGGCGTAACCTGTTTTTGCACAGTCTTCTTTGGATAAACCATAGACGAAGGCGTCTTAACGACCGGAACCGAAACGGGCTTTGCCTCTCTTACAGGTGAAGGTCTGCTATGCGTGATAGGCATATGTTCGACTAATTTCGGTTTAGGCGGATAAATTATGGATTTTACCGAAGCAAGAGGTCCAGGAACCCTGCTTACTACGCTTACGACTACTTTTGAACCTATAGATTGAATCTGCGGCCTATATTTTATAGAAAGGTATAATATCAGCCCTATCAGTAATATATGAAAAATTGCCGAATAAAAAATATATAAGCCTATACCTTTATTATTTTCATTAAACATAATACTTCTTATCTGCCTGCCGCGCCCGTCAATTTGGGGTTGGCGGTTACCATTCCTATTTTAGTAATTCCCGCTTCTTTTATCGCCGCCATAACTTTTATAACGTATCCATAAGGCAGCGAAGAACTTGCCTTAAGAAATATCTGCTTATCCGTCCTATGCCTGTAAATCGCAGAAAGTTTCTGCGTCAAAACGGGAAGATCAACCCTGAATTTATTTATATAAACAGCTCTATTAGAGGTTACCGCAACTACTATCGTTTTTTCCGGAGCTTTTAATGCATGCGCAGCGGCAGTCGGCAGATGAACTCTTATGCCGTGCACCAATATAGGAGCCGTAACCATAAAAATCACCAGTAATACAAGCATTACGTCTACAAAAGGAGTTATATTTATCTCCGACATAAGCCTGTAGCCGGATACCCCTGTTTTCTTATCGTCTTTATCGTCAAAAGGAGTAAACATAAATAGTTTCCTATAAAATCTGCCTTTCGATAATCGTCATAAATTCATAAGCAAAATCTACCATTTCGTTGACTATGACTCTCACTTTATTGGAATAATAATTATAAGCTATAACGGCCGGTATAGCTGCAAACAGCCCTGCGGCCGTAGCTATTAGAGAATCGGCTATTCCAGGAGCTACTACTGCAAGACCGGCGGTTCCCGCCCTCTGAATACTTTCAAAAGATGTCATTATGCCCCAAACCGTTCCGAAAAGTCCTATGAAAGGAGCGGTAGAGCCGACCGTAGCAAGAAAAGGCAGGGAAACTTCAAGTTTTGCTATGGATGAAAGCTGAGATTTTTTTAATGCTCTTTCCACATAAGCTAAATTTTCTTCATTTCTTTCTTTATCGCTTTTCTGCTGATCGTCCGCCGTTTTTTTCTTAATATTCAGCAATTCTTTATATGTTATATTGAACATAAAAGCTATAGGACTGTAATCCAAATTCCTTGCGGCGGTATAAACATAATCGAGTCTTTTAGATTCCCAGAAAAGATCAAGAAATTCTTTGTCCTCTTTTCTTGCTTTTCCCAGATAACGAAGCTTGTAAAATATAATAGCCCATGATATTAGCGAAAAAATAAAAAGTAACAGCAAAACTAATTTTACTACTATATTAGTCGTAAGAATATGCGATAATATGCTCATAGTGCCTGCGCTTCCGGCGGCTATATTTCCGGCGTTTCCGCCGATAATTTTATCTATCATTATAAACCTGAGTTCCTCCGATTTTATTTTTTTATAGTTTCTTAGTTTCTCTTAGTTTATTTATTTGAATTTTATATGTTTTTAGATTATAAATCTTTTTTGTAAAAAAATCTATTGACAAAAAAATAATTACAATATATTGTATAGAAATAAAAAATATTATCTATATATTGAGGAGCGATTATGAAAAAACAAAATTCGGATATTTTAAGCAACGATCCGCTTGCGGAAAAATTTTCGGAAAATGCCGTTACCGTCCTAAAAAAAAGATACTTGGCTAAAGATGAAAAAGGCGAAATCATCGAAACCATAACAGAACTATTTAAGAGGGTCGCCGAAAACATATCGTCGGCAGATTTAAATTACGGCAAATCGGAAAAAGATGCTAAAACTACTTCAAATATTTTTTTTGAAGAAATGTCTTCCCTGCGCTTTCTTCCAAATTCGCCTACCTTAATGAATGCAGGAAGGCCTCTGCAGCAGCTTTCGGCTTGTTTCGTACTACCTATAGAAGATTCTATGGAATCGATATTCGAAACTATAAAAAATACGGCGCTTATACATCAAAGCGGCGGCGGAACCGGTTTTTCTTTTTCGTCTTTAAGGCCGAAAAACGATACGGTGCACTCGACTAAGGGCGTTTCAAGCGGTCCGGTTTCGTTTATGCAGGTATTCAACAGCGCAACCGAAGCTATCAAGCAGGGAGGGACAAGGCGCGGCGCCAATATGGGCATTTTAAGAATAGACCATCCCGATATAATTGATTTTATTACCTCGAAAAAAGATACGTCAAAATTAAACAACTTCAATATTTCCGTAGCAATAACGGAAGATTTTATGAATCATGCTTTAAAAAATGAAGACTATCCGTTAATAAACCCAAGAAATAACGAAACGGTGAAATATTTAAACGCAAAAGAGGTTTTCGATTTAATCGTCGAAACGGCATGGTCGAGCGGCGAACCGGGAATAGTCTTTATCGACAGAATTAACAAGCTGAATCCGGTGCCGAATGCCGGAAAAATAGAAGCGACTAATCCTTGCGGGGAACAGCCTTTAGTAGCTTACGAATCCTGCAACTTAGGGTCTATTAACATCGGAAAATTCGTAAAGGACGTAAAGGAAAATAAAATTAAAAAAGATACGGCTAATATTGCGGAATATCTGAAAAAACTTGAAAGCAATCCAGACGATATCATTGACGGCTACCTTAGCTACATAGACTTCGATAAACTTAAAAGCACAGTCCATACCGCGGTTCATTTTTTAGATAACGTAATAGAAAAAAACCGTTATCCTTTAGAAAAAATTAAAAAAATGACGCTTTCAAACAGAAAAATAGGCCTTGGAATAATGGGATATGCCGATACGCTGATAAAATTGGGTGTACCTTACGACAGCGAACTTGCGCTGAAAATAGCCGAAAACATCATGGGCTTCATAGATAAAGAGTCTAAAGTAAAATCCGAAGAGCTTGGCGTTGAACGCGGCAGTTTTCCAAATTTTAAAGGTTCTTTGTGGGAAAAAAAAGGATACAAAGCGATGAGAAACGCCACTACCACTACGATAGCGCCTACCGGCACTATAAGTATGATAGGCGGCGCTTCCAGCGGCATAGAACCTCTTTTCGCATTAGCTTACGAAAGACGCGTACTCGATAAACAAAGATTAATAGAAACGGATAAAAATCTTAAAGCCGTTTTGGATGCGATGGGCGTATATTCCGATAAATTAATAGATTATATAGCTAAAAACGGCAGTCTCGGAAAAACTTATAAAAAAGATATTGCCGATTTATTAACTGAAAAAGAATTCGAATACTTAAGCAGAATATTTATAACTTCGCATGATATTGCGCCGAAATGGCACGTTATGACGCAGGCGGCTTTTCAAAAATTTACCGATAACGCCGTAAGTAAAACCGTTAATTTTCCTAACTACGCAAAAAAAGAAGATATAGAAGAGGTTTACACCCTTGCTTTTAATCTTAATTTAAAAGGCATAACCGTATATAGGGACGGTTCAAGGGAGCAGGTATTGACTGCAGGTTCTTCGGAAAGTTCTAAAGAGAAAAAAACAGAAGAAACATCTAATCAAAAAAATCAAAAAAGCGGCATGCAGATAGAACCAAGAAAACGTCCGGATATAATAAGGGGCGTAACCGTTAAAACAGTTACCGGATGCGGACCTATGTACGTTACTATCAACTACGACGAAAACGGTAATCCTTTCGAAATATTTAACTCTATCGGCAAATCCGGCGGCTGCGCCCAGTCGCAAACAGAATCCACGGGAAGAATGGTAAGCTTGGCATTAAGGTCGGGAATAGGCGCTGAAGAAATAATAAACCAGCTAAAAGGCATAAGATGCAACATCCCATACGGTTTCGGAGGAAATATAATATATTCGTGCGCAGATGCGATAGGCAAGGCTTTAGAAAAAAGCCTGCGAGAAAAAATAACTTCTCAAAATAATTCTTTGTGCTGCGAAAAAAATTCTTTGTCGTCATCCTTATCGTCTTCGTCGTCTTCGTCTTTATCGGCAACTCAATCCTGCGCTGCTTCAAGCAACTCTAGTAATGAAACATATGCAGTCCAAGGAATCCAAGGAAGGGGGGCATGCCCCTCCTGCGGCGGCTCAAACCTTAAGCATGCCGAAGGCTGTACGGTATGTTTGGACTGCGGTTATTCCGATTGCGGCTGATGCAATAATAATAATTATACAACATAAACAATCCGAATATAAATTCCCCGCATATTTATTCAATACTTTATACTATATGCGGGGAATTGTCATTTTCTAATTCCCCATAAAAAAATAAATCTTATTTATATTTATTAATTTTTTAAACTATAAAACTAATTTGTGACTTTAGTCAATGTCATAAATTAGTTTTATGATAAAATAAAACATATAAAATAAAACGGCATAGAAACCGAAACATACGAAACATCCAAAAATACACGGAATGTTCGTATATATAAAATAATAACGAAATAAAATAGGGAGAAAAAATGAATACTTACAACGAAAACGACGCTAAACTCAATCCGCTCGACGCTTTAAGAGAGGAGCACACGGAAATAAGAACCGCTTTAAGTAAATTCGGAAATGTTTTAAAAAAAATACCCGCAGGCGTTTCGGATTCGGAGCTTAATGAAATATCCGAATATTTAGATAAAGACATCGAATTGCATTTCAAAAGAGAAGAAGATGCTTTGTTTCCAGTTTTGGGCAATTATATAGGCATAGAAACTGGACCCATAAACGTTATGATAATAGAACATAATAGCTGCAGAGAATTAACGGTAGATTTAAAGAAAAAAATAGAAGATAAAGACCATAAGTCCGTAGTATCTGCAGGAAAAGCATTAATAGAGCTTTTATCGGAGCATGAAGACAAAGAAGACGGCATATTGTTTCATATTGCCGAAATGCAGCTTAGTCATGACGAAAAACAGGACATTATGAAAAAAATGATTGCAATTAATTAATATCGTAACATTAATTAGTATCAAAATAGTATCAAAATTAAATTTAATTTTTGCAAAAAAATAAGGAGAATATAATATTATGAAAGACATAACGGACTTAAAAAAAATAACGCTCGACGTAAGGGAAGACATTAAAAGCGGCAACGATCCGTTTAAAAAAATAATGGAAACGGTCAATAATTTAAATGAAGAAGAAGCCCTTGTTTTAATTAACAGTTTCGAACCATTTCCGCTTTATTCGGTTTTAAAAAACAAGGGCTTTGAACATATAACCAACAACACGCCTGAAGGATTCGAAATAATTTTTTTCAGAAGCGGCGGCGAAATAAAACCGATAAAAGTATCCGAAGGTGCTGACGAAAACCAATTCGACGATGAAGATTTAAAAAACCTTGCGCACAAACAGAATATTATTGAACTCGACGTCAGAGGGCTAGAGCCGCCGCAGCCGCTTTTAAAAATATTTGCGTCGCTGGAAAACTTAAAGAAAGACGAAACGATTCATATAATACACGAAAGAAAACCCATACACCTGTATCCAAGATTAAAAGACGCAGGGTATAAATTCTTGACGGAAGAAACTGCAGGCGACCTTTATACGATAAAAATTTGGAAATAAAACAATAGATGGAAATAAAAATAGAACCGATACAAAAGATAACGGGCAACCTGCTATAACGCAAAAAAATAAATCCATGGGCGAGATAACGGCGTCAAAATTCAAATTTAATGCCGTTATCGCCTTTTAAATTCCGGTTTTTCTTACCATCCCATAGAAAATATATGCAGCATAAGCAGTATGGATGCCGCAAAAAGAACTGCGGCGGCAAGCTGTACCAAATAAAATATCCAAAAAATAGAACCTGCCATAAACATTGCAAATATTACGTATTCAAAATATTTAGTTTTCAAATCCGAAAACAGTTTTCCGTAAGCTCCTTTTTTTGCCTTTTCAAAAGCTTTAAGACTTATTAGAAACGGAAATATTTTGTGGAGGAAACCTATAATTACCATTCCGGCAAAGCAGAACAGACCTAAAAAAGCAAATATATAATAAAGATAATAATCGCCGTTCATACCTATTAATACGAATAATTTTTCCTGCGGAACGATATTTATAATCAGACCTGCAAGTACCGCCGCAACTAAAAATATAATGCCGGCATAAAGATAAAACGTAGTAATATCAAACTTTTTCTTTATCCGTTTTAACATAAGACCTAAAAATATATAGCAGTACAAAAGGATGCCTGCACCTAAAAGCCATCCTCCCGCTTCATTTAAATAAATATGAACGGCCGACCCGTTTTCGAAAAACGAAGATGCAAGCATCGCTATAATTCCTGCGTTAATAACGGTTAAATCCGTTTTCCAGTATAAATTATCCGGTGCTTTAGTCATATAAAACATCGGGAGCAGTCTGTATGAAACTGCTATAAAAAGCATTATAACGAAACCAGCAAACATAAGATAAATATGGTCTTGCAATATATCGTAAATATTGAGTCCTATTTTAAAATTAAAAGTTAAAGCCAGATACAGCCCTATGGTCAATCCTATAAGCAGATAAGAATACGAGAATGCTATTCCCAAAGAAGAATAATCCCATTTCTTAACCTTTTTTATACTTATCAAAATGTTTATATTATACGTTAAAAGCGATATAAAAAGCAGGATACCGCCCGCGGCTATCACGACTCCCCAGAGATAATGCATTCCAATGACGAAAAGCAATAAAGAAATTACGTATCCGTAATAAACCGGCACAAAAAGTTTTTCGTAAGCAATTTTCACGCCGAGCGCCACCGGCAGAAGCATATAAGAAGCCCCTATAATTACCATGAGCAAAAAACCGAGCGTAAATATGTGCGTAAGAGCTATTATTTTATTATTCATAAAAAAATATCCGTTAAAACTTTTATAATCAAAAAACATAACTGCGAAAAAAACCGGCAAAAAAATAAGTGCTGTTTTTATATGTTTTAATGCTATTTCGATAGAACTATCCGTAGTATTCATATGTTTTATTTACCGTCCTTTTTTATGCTTTTATTATATTTTGTTTTATACCATCATTTTTTTTTGCTTATCGCATTATTAAGAAATTAATGCGTTTTAAGTCTTTTTAGGGCATCGGTCTTAATCATCGAAGGATTCCATTCCGGCTCCCAGACGAAATTTACTTTTACGCCGTTAACACCGGGAATGCTTTTAACTGCCTCCTCTACCTCATATTTTATAACGTCGCTTATAGGACAGCCCTTTGCCGTTAAAGTCATATCTAAACCGACGCCGCCGTTTTGATTTAAATCTATCTTATATACCAGCCCAAGATCCACTATATTTACTTCAAGCTCAGGGTCTATAATGCCTTTTAATTTTTCCAATATGTCCTTTTCATTAAATTCCACCATGATAAACTCCTATATTAAAATTTTAAATTTATTCAGTTTTACTTTTTGCTCCCCTTTAATATAAAGTTTATCAAATTCAAAAAAATATTAAATTGATTTAAGTCACAATTGGATAATAATAATTAAGAATAATTAAGCATTCAGTATTCATAAATTTTAAATTTTATTGGTATTAATTTAAGAATATTAATTTAAGAATAATTTAAGATTCGGTTATCTCCTCTTAACTATTCTATATAATTCGTGTTTGTAAAATTTATGCTGTTTTTTTCGATTTTTGCAGAAGATATAACACCTCTTCGTCCGTCGTCTGGCTGAAATTTTCGTAAAATTCCCCTACCGCGTAAAATTCTTCCGGAGCGCTTAAAACTACTACTTTATCGACGACTTTCTTTAATTCTCTCATCGTATCGGCAGCTATAACCGGCACCGCTATGATTATTTTCGAAGGTTTTTCATCCCTGACTGCTTCTATTACAGCCATGACCGACGCGCCTGTAGCAATACCGTCATCCGTTATTATCGCCGTCCTGCCGCTTACATCAATCTTTTCGGCTCCCCGCCTGTATATTTTTTCCCTTTCCCTTATTTCTTTAAGTTTAATCTGCTCCATGCGTTCTAAGTATCCATCGGGGATATGAATGCGCGATATGAGAGATTCGTTAAGATAAACTTTTGGCGATTTTCCGTCTACTACCGCCCCTATGGCCAGCTCTTCATTGTTAGGCGCGCCTATTTTTCTTACCAATGCCACGTCCAACGGAGATTTTAATATCGCCGCTATTTCATAAGCAACCGGTATTCCGCCTCTCAACAAACCAATAACCACGGTATTCCCGCCGCCGAATTTCTCCGACAATAATTTTTCTCCAAGCAGTTTCCCCGCTTCTATCCTGTTTTTGAATATCATATAATTTCTTCGGATAATCTTTTACCCGCCTCATTATAAATTAAAAGTTAAATAAATACTTAAATAAATAAATAAGAAGCCGTAAATATTCTTTATGTTTTCGCAATATCTATTTATAAGTATATCATTAATAAAAATATTGTTTGAAAATTAAAATTTTCAAAGAAAAAAATGTCAAAAAAATTGACTAAAAAAATAAAAATAGTATATAATTGATAGGCATTAATATTTTGCCGCATTTCAATAAATCTTTTCGGGCTGTTAGCTCAATCGGTAGAGCAACTGACTCTTAATCAGTAGGT
>JAJZBN010000041.1 GCA_021798875.1 bacterium
GCCCACCCTTACATCTTAAAATAAATATATATATTAAATGATAATATGTATATTATACAAGATTTATTCACTTCGGCTGGCATAAAAGCTTCGCTTTTATAAACGCCAGCCTCCGTATTCTTACTCCTGACTGCGTTTGCAGGTTTAGTGAGATAAATCGTGCCGTCGAAAAAGGTGTCAGATTAATTTTACGCAACATTTTTTATCGTTAATTGTTTTTTTCGTATGCGTAAAATAAAATCCGACACCTTTTTCTTTTACGGCTGCTTATAGTATTTGTTTAAATAATTTACTTATTTGACATTTTATAAACTTTTTGCGATACTATTGTTATATGATAGCGTCCTTCAAAGACGATGAAACAAAATTTATATTGGAGGGACGGTTTTTCAATTATACCATTATCGCCTGACTTTTCTTAAATTTTAACAAAAGTAATAAAAATTTAACATAATAGCGATAAAACTAAAAAAAATTGAAAAGAACATAGATGTACGATATAATGTGTATAGCGAGGTGTAAAAATGAGAACCAATATAGTACTTAATGATTTGCTTGTCGAAGAAGCTATGAAACTGGCAAATGTAAAGACCAAAAAAGAGTTAGTCAATTTAGCTTTAAAAGAATTTATAGAAAATTACAAGAGGAAGAACCTTGTCGAATTAAAAGGAAAGATTAAATTTGCGGAAGGATATGATTATAAGTCTATGAGAGAAGGTAAGTTGGTAAAATAAATTGATTTTAATAGACACTTCGGTTCTAATAAGTTATTTTAAGGGCTTAGATAATCGGAAAGCCAAAAAATTTGGAGAAATATTAGAAACAGGGATGCCTTTCGGGATAAATAATTTTATATATCAGGAAGTATTGCAGGGCGCATCTGCCGAGAAAGAATTTAATTTGTTAAACGGGTATCTGAGCAGTCAAAAGTTTTATGAATTGCGTTACGGAACTAGGTCGTACGAGAATGCGGCAAAGATGTATTATCTATGCCGAAAAAAAGGAATTACGCCGAGAAGCACTATTGATTTGCTGATTGCAGAAACGGCGATAGAAAATAATTTATTTTTACTGCACGACGATAAGGATTATACCGAAATCGCATCGGTCGTCGAAGATTTAAAAGAATATTAGGCGCACTTACGCTTACGAAGTGGAAAATAACGAGCTACCATTAATGTAAAAGCTGAACAATATGAAAAAATTAAAAAATATTTATTCCGGCGAGGTTCTGAAAATGGAGTTCTTGAAGCCTATTGGTATATCGGCATATATGCTGTCGAAACAAACCGGTCTTTCGCAAACCAGATTGAGCCAGATAATTACAGGAAAAAGAAGTATTACTGCCGAAACGGCGTTAAAACTTGGGAAATTTTTCAACGTTCCGGCTGAATTCTGGATTAATTTACAGAACCAGTACGATATCGAAGAAAGCTTGAAATTACATAATTAAGAACTAAAATTAATTACCCCTCATTATAATCTTAATAATAAAGTGGCTTAGAAAAAAACGGTATAAAATATGTCCGATTTATTTTACTCTTTATCGTGCTTAAGCAAAAACAATAGTTTTGTTGCCGGATAGTATTATTCTGTCTTCGACGAAAAATTTTACCGCCCTTGCCAAGACCATTCTTTCGATAATTTTTCCTTTCTTTTTAAGTCCTTCTGCATCGTCTTCGTGATTAATTCTTATGACATCTTGTTCTATTATGGGTCCGTCGTCTAATTTTTCATTTACGAAATGGGCGGTCGCTCCGATTATTTTTACCCCTTTTTCGTATGCCTGATGATAAGGTTTGGCCCCGGGAAAAGAAGGCAGAAAAGAATGGTGAATGTTTATTATTTTTTTGTTTAATGAATTAATGAAATTTGCCGATAAAACCCTCATATATTTTGCGAGTATAATAAAGTCGATATCGTATTTTGCCATTTCGTTTAAAATAAAGCGTTCCTGCATATGCCTAATGATTATTTCGTCGTTATTTAAGCCGTTAAAATCTGACGGAATATATATAAACGACACATTATAAAAATTTGCGACGGACGACAGAACTTTGTGGTTTGAGAATATGCAGGCGATATTTAAAAAAATATCGCCTGAACTTGTCTGCCATAATAATTCATAAAGGCAATGGTCTTCTTTTGAGACGAAAATTGCCGCATTTTTTCTGACAAAAACATCGTTTAATTCATATTCTATGGCGAATATATTCCTAAGTTCGTTTAATTTTATTTTTATATTTGCAAGATTTTTTTCTGCAAAAATACTATCCAGTTCAAAGACAATTCTCATATAAAAATGGGGATTTTTAACAGATTTAGTGGAATGCTGGTTTGATTCTACTATATTTGCGTCGTTTTCAAAAAGAATTTTTGAAACTGCGGCTACTATTCCTTTTTTATCTGGACAGGAAAATATTAAAACTAATTTTTTATTCATTTTATTTTACTTGGTAAATATAAATAACTATAAATCCAATAATATTAATTAATAAATAATATACGAAAAGATTAATAAAAGATTAATCGCCGTGCAGATGATCGCTCTTACAACCGTCTTCGGCTATTAAATTTACCGTTACCCTGACTTTAGCTAATGTTTCTTTTCTGTAATTTTTAAGGTATATTATATAAATTATCACAAGAAATATGTAAAGCAGCGATGCTAAACTAGCCTGAAAAATTGGAAAAAGCGGAGGAACGACGGATTCGTACAAGACGAATAAAAAAATAATCGTCGCCAAACCAGGCATAACGTAATGCAAAATAGGATGAACGATTGTTTTTATAATGCCGCTATGTTTTTCTTTCAGCCTTTTATAAAGAGCCATAATCGATGTGTTTAGCAAAAAATGCGTTATTA
The DNA here is from genome assembly GCA_021798875.1 of bacterium. Classification (GTDB taxonomy): domain Bacteria; phylum SZUA-79; class SZUA-79; order Acidulodesulfobacterales; family Acidulodesulfobacteraceae; genus Acidulodesulfobacterium_A. The sequence continues at coordinate 2,867 of JAJZBN010000041.1, forward strand.
TTAAACCGTATAATGCGACGGTAGTTAAAAATCCGAACGTGTAGGTCAACCCTTTCTGTAATTGTGGATTTGCCGCGGAAACCGAAAACATCCTGCTAAAACCGATACCTTCTATATGAAGCATAATAAAACCCGTAGCTAACGCCAAGATTGAAGAAGACACGCCTATGAACAGCAAAGACTTATAAGGCGTTTTGTATTTTTTATGAATGTCGGAAAAAAAATCAGGCAGTATATGATCTCTTGCCATAGCAAAATAAACCCTTGCGGCATTTGACTGCATTGCCACCGAATCAGAAAATGCCGAATTTAATGCTACTAATGAAAGCAGAAGTCCGCCCGTAATTCCAGTGTAAAAAGTAGCCACCAATATTCCCGGTATGGCGCTATGCGCAAACCCCTGCATATTATTAACGCCCCAGCCTACAACCAAAGAATACGAAACTTCCGTTAAAACTCCTCCCGTTAATATTAGTCCGATGACTAAAGCTTTGGTAATAGATCTGTGAGATTTAACTTCTTCGCCCAGAGGCGCCGACCCGCCGTATCCTATAAAACTGGTTATCGCAAAAATCATACCGAGACCTACCGAAGCAACAGGACCTCCGTTTGGATCGAAATAGCTTTTATAATTAGGCCAGGCAAATGGGTTAAAAACGTTCAGCGTGTTATCCGGCGCTTTTAAAATAATAATAAGGGAAAGAACAAATAAAAAGGCTAATTCAAACAATGCCGCTGCTTTTATATATTTCATTTGAATTTTTATGCCCACTATTGATAGAAAAATTGGAATTATAATAAAAATTAAAATCAACGGTATCCACAGCCAGCCGGCAATATTTATATGAAAAAAGTATTTAAGCGCTCCGGGCAAAACTACTCCGCCTATATAAGTAGGTATAGCCGCCGTGCTGGCAACCTGATACATTATATATAAAAATCCGGTTAAAACGGCAGGCGAAGGTCCGTATGCGGTTGCGACGTAACCGTAATAACCTCCCGCGCTTGCATGTTTTTTTGATAAATGATAAAGAGTATTAACTTCAAGATACATAACTACCATGGCAAGCAGGAAAGACAGAGGCGTTAATACGTAAGCGTAAATTGCCGCCGCCGTCATAAATGCTACCGTATCGCAAGCAGGAGCCATAGCGGCTATTTCCTGCGCTATAGCTCCTATAACGTCTATGTTGCCCTGTTCCAATCTTTTTATTTTTTCCATAATTTTTATATCTTAAAAATTACTATAATTATAATTTTACTATAATTTTAATATAGTTTATAATTTGGATATATGTTCAAGCTCATATAATTATCCAAATATGATAAATAATTCGCATATAATAATTATGCAATAATATTAATACTCTCAAGCGTAATTTTTTTGTTTAACTTTATTTTAAAATTTTTTTGCCGATCAGCATAACTTTGTCGCCAGTCTGCGCCGCAAAAGTTTTTTCCGGATTTATCATAACCTGTTCATTTCTCTTTATTCCGACGGCAATTTCGTCTTTATTTTCTTTAAAAAATTTTATAATTTCTAAAAAATCTTTATTTTCTAAATTTCGGGGTAAATCTTTTTCTATGAGTCCTTCTTTAAAATTTTCGTCTAAAAGCTGATTAAAAAATTTAGAAGCGCCTTTAAACTCTATGGATTTAACAAGCACCCTGCTTGAAAACGAACCGGAGGAAAATACCTCGTTGATGCCTATTTCTTTAAAAGCTCTTTCGGTTTCTTTTTTAAAAATTAAAGCTATTATGTAAGTATTTTTATATTGCGTCCTTACGTTTATGCCGGCTATTAAAGAGTTTGCATCGTCTTCGTCCGAAATAATGCAGAGTTTTGCTTTATCGACGTGAGCTTTTGCTACAGTTTTTTCATCGGTAATATCGCCTTTTATAAATATTAGTTTACCGCTGTTTTCCGGCGATTTTTCGATATTTGCCACAAGAGTGACGTTGTCTTTTGTTTCCAAAATATCTTTTAAAGAAGATTTTATTAGACTGCTGTAACCTAATATAACGATATGTTCCTTAAAAATATGGCTTTCCACGGTTCCAAATATCCTCCCTATTTTAAATTCAAACATAATAGAAGATATCGTCGCTAAAAAAAGACCTAAAATTCCTATCCCCAGAATCATTAAGCCCATAGCGATAATTCTTCCTGCGTCGTTTGTCGGCGTGACGTCGCCGTAGCCTACGGTAGTAGCGGTGGTAACCGCCCAGTAAAACGATTTAAAAAAAGATATTTTTTCGTAGCGGCTGAATAAGTAAGAAAAAATCAAAAGTATTACTATAAGAAAAACAAAAATTCTTATTAAATCGGATTTATGCTGATTCGTTAATATTTTTAACTTACGAAAAAAAATTAATATTACGTTAAACATTTCGATTTAGTTATATATGTTTTTGTTTTTTTAAAGATATTATAGCATAAATAATTGTATAATTATATTATCATTAACAATTTGGGTATCGTCAAAAAATTATTTTTTAAAATTTACTTTGTATACATCATTCATAATACAAAATAACTATTATAATAAAAAAATAACGGAGATAAATCTTAATGACTGCTATGATTACGTCAACGGAATTAAAACAAAAAATAAAATCGAAATATGTGCTGTTAAAAGACGACCTTCTTAATTACGATTCTTTTCATACCGCCAAAGAAATTTCTTTATTTTACGATTCCATAATTGTCGAAGCATTTTCCCTTATTAAAGGGAGAGCCGATTACTGCGTAGTGGCAGGGGGCAGTTACTCAAATTTAGAATTGTGTCCTTATTCGGATATCGATATAATGATTTTGACGGAAAAAGGATTAAGCGGAGAGGATTCTGCAAGAGATCTCAAAGATTTTTTTTATTTATTTTGGGATGCGGGAGTAGATCTTGCGCAAAGCGTAATGACCTGCGCCGAGGCAGTAGACCTTATGAGCAGCGATTTGAATACCTATACGTCTTTTATAAATGCAAGATATGTTGCTGGCAGTAAACCTTTATTCGATAAATTTTCATCGGACTTTAAAAAGATAGACGCAAAATTAATTTTTTTAAAAGAAATAATGAAGAGTTTAAGAAAAAGACGTCTTATAAATGTTATGACGGACAACGATATTTTTCTTCTTGAACCCGATATCAAGGAAGCTATAGGCGGTTTGAGAGATTATTCTTATTGCGGATGGATATATTATCTTGGGGTTAACGAAATATTTCCCAGCCCATGTTGTTCAGGAGAAAGCATTGAGCGTAACGGTAAAATTAAAAAGGCTGAAGAAACGGTAATTGCCGCGCTGAAAGCAAACAAAGCCGACACTTCTTTAAAAAAAGAGGATATAACGGATCTTTATGAAGGAAAAAAATTTATTTTAAAAACGCGCATTATGATGCATCTGCTTGCCGGAAAAAAAAACGACAGGCTTACTTTCGACGTTCAGGAGAATATAGCCAATGCATTTTATTATAAAGACGGCAAATTTTTAAATAAAATAGAGTATTTTATGCACGATTATTATTTAAATGCTAAAAACATACATAATATTTCCAAGCTGATTATAAATATTTTAATAGAGCCTAAAATTTTAATAAGCAAATATAAGGAGAAAAAACAAAAAGAAATAATCATAGAAAATAATTTTTTCTTGAATAACGGTTTGATTGCGGTAAAAAACAAACAGCTTTTTTTATCCGAATATAGGAATATTTTTAATTTAATAAATTTGTATCAAACTTCCGGCTACAGATTAAACGCTGAATCGGTTAATCTGTTAAGAATCGGCGGAATCAAATATGCCGCAAAAATTAAAAAAGGTAATTTTTCAAAGGATTTTTTTATAAATTTGCTAAAGAATAAAAAAAGAGTATATCAAACTCTGCTGCTAATGCATGAAACTAAAATACTTAGCGCTTTAATTCCTGAGTTTGAAAAAATAGATTCCCTCTCTACTAACGACGTTTATCACGTATATACGGTCGATGCCCATTCTTTAAACGGTATATTTTATCTTGAAAATATGGCAAACTTTAAAACTAACAACGAACTAAAAGAAATATTTGAAGATTTAAGTCCGGAAGATATGCTTATACTAAATTTTTCTCTTCTTCTTCACGATATAGGCAAAGGATATTCCGCACATCACGAGTCTATAGGTTCAAAAATATCGGCTAAAATTGCAAAAAGAATCGGACTTGATTCAAATGTTTCCGATATAGTGGAATTTTTAATTTTAAATCATTTTGTTCTTCCGCTTACTTCCGAAAGAAGGGATATTCACGATCCTGCTACTATTAAATATGTTGCGGGCATCGTTAAAGACGTAACGCGCTTAAAACTTCTTTTTATAGTAAGTATCTGCGATTCTATGGCGGTTTCTAAAACAAGGTTTAATTCATGGAGGAAGATGCTTCTGGTGGAACTTTACGAAAGAACCTTGTCGTATTTAAAAAACACTGAAGGATATTTTAAAAACGACGGCTACTATATAAACAGGGTATATGAATACGCAGAGACGCTTAGAGGTAAAAACGGGTATAAATTTCTTGACAATATTATTGATTTAAAAGAATTTATATCGGATTTTATTAATAAATTTTATTCCCCGGGCAAGTACTTGGCAAAAGAAAGCAAAGAAAATATTTTACTGCATTTAAAATTGTTTTCTAAAATAACCGACTCTCATAGATTTAATTTTGTAGCAAAAATGCACGAAACTGAAGATTATTATGAAATAATAATTTGCGGAGAGGACAACAAGGCAATATTTTCGGATATAACGGGAGTTTTATCGTATTTTGATTTTAATATATTAAGCGCCGATATAAACACAAGAAAAGACGGTAAATTCGTGGATACTTTTTTTGTAAACCATATATACAAAAAAGTCGACGGAGATATCGACTGGCATAAACTACGAAAGACTTTCTTTAACGTTTTTAACGGAACGGAAAAATTGGAAGAAAAATTAAAAAATAAAAGAAAAAGCGAAAGTTTATATGCAAAGAGCGGACCAAGAGTTATAACTTCCGTTGAAATTTACAATAATATCAGCGAAGAATTTACGGTAATAGAAATACAGGCTTTGGACAGAAAAGGACTTTTGTACGATATAGGAAAAATTTTTAATTCGTTTAATATCGATATTTTTGTTTCTAAAATTACGACGCAGGGTAACAAAGCGTATGATACGTTTTACGTTAAAAATTATCAAGGCGGCAAAATAAGGAATTTGCTTTTAATGAAAAAAATAAAACAAACCGTTAAAGATATGCTTTAAAATAAAATAACCGTAATTTAATTTAGCGCAATTTATTTTGCTATAAACATTTTAAAAGTTATTAACACGCAATTTAATTTGCTTGACTAAAAGCATTATGTTGTGATAAAAATATTAATTATGACGGATACGCAACCAAAAACAAAAACTTTTGCGGAAATTTATGAATCGCAGGGACATTATTTAGAAGCATTGAATATTTATATAGACCTGCTAAAAGAAAATCCTTTTGACGAAGAATCTTTGGACAACATAAAAAGACTTCAAAACTTAATTAAAACAGATAAAGAAAACAATTATAAAAAACGTCAAAACGTAATATCCGCTTTAGAAAATTTTCTGCAGAAAACTTATGCCTACAAAAAAAGTTCCTCACTGCTCTGAGTAAATATAAAATTGAATAAATAGAATATAAAATAATCATAAGCCATGCTTAATTTGCAGGAACTTACTTCAAACATAGCAGAAAAAAAAGCGTCGGGAATTTTAATCAAAAAGCCTGCAAATATCTTTTTTATCTCCAATTTTTCCGGCAGCGGATATTTGTATTTTTCGGTTTCCGGAGAAATTATTCTTTATACCGATGCCAGATATTCCGAAAGAGCCGCTAACGAGTGCTTTAAAAACGTTAAGATAATAGAAATAAAAGAAATATTCAAGGATATAGCTTCCGATATATTGACAAGGGCTGACTTAAGCGGTTTTTCTTCCATACTGTTTGAATCGGATTATCTTACTTACGATGAATATATATCCTTTACAAAAGAATTTGGAAATAAATTTAATTTTATTTCGGCTGGCGGTTTTTTATCGAAAATTAGATCCGTTAAAGATAAAAATGAATTAGACTGTATAATGCAGGCAGTTTCCGTATCCGAAAAAGCCGTTATCGACATGCTTAAGAAAGTTGTTTATAATAAAGAATCAGCAGACATTTCAGAGAAAAAAGCTTCTTTAATTTATAAAAAAAATCTTTTAGATTTTTATTCTGCGGAATCTTTTGAAACCATAGTACTCTCCGGCGCAAATTCAAGTATTCCGCACGGCTCGCCTTCCGCGGATAAAATTATTTCAAAGCAAAGCGTTTTATTATGCGACTTTGGAGCGGAAATTAACGGATATAAAAGCGATGAAACGTTTACGGTTCATCTCGGAAAACCTGACAAGAAATTTTTAGACGTTTACGACACGGTTTATACGGCGCAGCAGAAGGCTATTTCAAAAATAAAACCTGGCGTAAAATTCGGCAGTTTAGACAAAACGGCACGCGATTATATAGAAAAACGAGGTTACGGAAAATATTTTACCCATTCTTTGGGACACGGCGTAGGATTAGATATACATGAATATCCGTACGTCGGTAAAAAAAATTTAGATACTGTTAAAGAAGGAATGGTGTTTACAGTGGAGCCAGGGGTTTATTTGGAGGGCGAATTCGGCGTCAGAATTGAAGATATGTGCTATGTAGAACGGGAAGGAGCAAGGATTATAACGGGTATTAAAAAAGATAAGTGCGGCATAGAAGGTTTGCTGTAGATTTAAAATTAATATTAATATTAAATTTAGTAGTTGATTTTTATTCCGCTTTGTTTTAAATTAATTAATGCGCTAAAAAGCAAAAATAGCATGCAAAAATAAATAATAAATATTGGTATATTAAAATTCATATATTACATTATATAACTATAACGGAGGTTTTACCAAGTGTATTCTACTACGGATTTTAAAAAAGGGCTTAAGATAGAAATGGATAAGGAACCATATGAAATTATAGATTTTCAGCATGTGAAACCCGGCAAGGGCGGAGCGTTCGTTAGGACAAAGCTGAAGAGCCTTATTTCCGGAAAAGTAATCGACAGAACTTTGAGGGCGGGAGAAAAAGTTGAAACGCCTAATATAGAAGAAAAAAATATGCAGTATCTTTACAGCGAAGGTAACGATTTTATTTTTATGGACAACGAAACATATGACCAGGTCCATATAGACAAAGAAGCCTGCGCCGAAAGCGCAGGATTTTTACTTGAAAATATAAATGTTAAGGTGCTGTATTATAACGGCAAACCGATAAATATAGAAACGCCTAATTTTATAGAAGTTAAAATAACTCAAACAGAACCCGGACTAAGAGGCGACACCGTTTCGGGAGCTACCAAACCGGCAACTTTAGAAACCGGATTGGTTATAAGCGTACCGTTATTTTTAAACGAAGGCGATTTAATAAAAGTGGATACCAGGACCAAGTCTTATATAGAAAGAATAAACGCCAAACAGTAAAATATCGGCTGCCATATTTTAATTCTATGGAAATATATCGCCTTGCAGGGTTAAAGGAGAAAATATGAATATAAAAGACATTAAAGATTTGGTAAAATTTATTAAATCGAACAAGATTAAAGAATTTTACTATAAAAAAGGCGACGAAGAGTTTAAAGTCACCCTTGATTCCGATGAATTTTATAAAGGCGGACGCAGAAATTCATTAATTGAAAAAAAAGAAGATCGCAGCGTTCAAATTTCGGATTACGAACAAGCCGAACTTGTCAATTTTGCTATAAGCAGATCTAACATAGCGGCGGAAACCGATGCGGCTGCTAAAATTAAAAATGAACGCCTCAAAGAAATAGTTTCACCTTTCGTAGGTTCTTTTTACAGGTCGTCCTCTCCCGATAAACCGCCTTTCGTAGAGGTAGATTCCATAGTAGAAAAAGGAAGTCCGGTTTGCATAGTCGAAGCTATGAAAATTATGAATGAAATAGAGGTCGATATGAAATGCAGGATAGTATCCGTTCTTGCCGAAAACGGACAATTGGTCGAATTCGGACAGCCTTTGTTTTTGGTAGAGCCTCTTTAAAAAATAAAAATTTCGGAATATAAAAGATAAAGTACGTTTAAAGTAATTAAATAAAAAAAATAAAATATGTTTAGAAAAATTTTAATTGCCAATAGGGGAGAAATTGCGGTTAGAATTATAAGAGCCTGCAAAGAACTTGGGATAAAAACGGTTGCCGTATATTCGACTGCCGACAGGGACAGTCTTCACGTAAAATATGCCGATCAAAGTATATGTATAGGGCCTCCGCCTTCTTCCAAAAGTTATCTTAATATATCTTCTATTATCTCGGCGGCGGAAATAACCGACAGCGAAGCTATACATCCGGGATACGGTTTTTTATCGGAAAATGCAAATTTTGCCGAAATTTGCGAGAATTGCGGCATCAAATTTATCGGACCTACTTCTTCAAATATGAATACGCTTGGAAACAAGCGAAATGCCAGAAAATTAGTCAAGAGTCTCGGCATTCCGGTCTTACCCGGCAGCGACGATATAGGCGATAATGAAGAAGATATTAAAAAAGCAGCGGAAAAAATAGGATATCCGTTAATACTTAAAGCATCGATGGGCGGCGGCGGAAGAGGCATAAAGATGGTTTTGACGCCGGCTCATTTATCTCAGGCTTATCATCAGGCCAGGCAGGAAGCGCAGTCTTTTTTCGGCGATCAGGACGTTTATTTAGAAAAATTTTGCGAAAATCCCAGGCATGTAGAGTTTCAGGTTCTTGCAGACAAATACGGAAATGCGGTTTATCTTGGCGAAAGGGATTGTTCTATTCAGAGAAGGCATCAAAAAATTATAGAAGAAGCTCCGTCTCTTGCCGTGAAATCGGCAGCACGAAAAAAGATGGGAGCATTAATATTAAAAGTCGTCAAGGAAATAAATTACGTTAATGCGGCAACTTTTGAATTTTTATTGGATAAAAACGGCGATTTTTATTTTATGGAAGTAAATACGCGCGTCCAGGTCGAACATCCCGTCACAGAGTTTATTACCGGTACCGATATTATTAAAGAGCAGATAAGAATAGCAAACGGAGACAGGCTTAAAATAAAACAAGAAGACGTTAAAATTAAAGGACACAGTATAGAGCTCAGGATTAACGCCGAAGATCCTATAAATTTTAAACCGTCTCCTGGTTTAATAACTAATTATATAAAACCGGGCGGACTTAACGTCAGGGTGGACGATTTGGGATATTGCGGATACAGAGTGCAGCCTTATTACGATTCGCTGATAGCAAAACTTATAGTCCACGATACGAACAGGCTTGGGGCTATTAATAAAGCTAAGAATGCTCTTAACGAATTTGAAATAGACGGCATCGAAACCAATATTCCTTTTCTTAAAAGAATATTGAATGACAGCGATTTCATTTCCGGAAAAGTAGATATAGGTTATGTACAGAGATTTATCGAAAGATAAAAATAATTAAAATTTATATAAATTATATAAATTTTATGTTGCAAATATTTTAATAAAATTATTAAATAAAATATATATCTTATATCATATATATTAAATACCGCATAATTTACGCTTAATATTATTTATTGTCGGCTATAAGCATATAAAAAAAGAATTAAATAAATATAATTATCTAAATAATAATAACAGAGATATCAAAGGGGGAATTATGGATTTTCCAAAAGACTTAAAATATAATTCGGAACATATCTGGGTAAAAGTAACCGGCGATAATGCGCTAATAGGTGTAACCGATTATGCGCAGGATCAGCTCGGAGACATTATATACGTCGATCTGCCGGAGGTTGGCTACGAACTTGAGCAAAATGAATCTTTCGGCACGATAGAATCGGCTAAATCCGTTTCAGAACTTTATGCGCCGGTTAGCGGCCACGTGATCAGCGTAAACGATTCTTTAAAAGACGAGCCTGAATTAGTAAACGAAGAACCTTATGATGCAGGATGGCTTCTTAAAGTCAAACTGACTAACGAAGACGAGCTTAACGACCTTATGGATCAGGCGGCATACGAAGAATATTTAAAGAATTCTTGATGAGTTTCAATCTTATAATTTCAGGCGGACATTCCGGCAGTTTTAATATGTCCGCCGATATTTTTTTATTAAACAGGTATAAAACGGCGGATGCTTTTTCCGCAAATCCAACCTTAAGGATTTATTATTTTAATCCTCCGGCATTATCGTTAGGTTTTTTTCAAAAAGATAAGAATATAGACGATAGAATTATCGAAAAAGCTAAAAATAACGGTTTCGACATAGTTTCGAGACCGACGGGCGGCAGAGCGGTTCTTCATAAATCGGAAATAACCTATTCGGTAACGGCATCTTATAAAAACGGAATTTTTGCAGGCAAGCTTATTGAAACTTATAAAAAAATAAGCGAATTTCTATATCTTTTTTTTATCAAACTTGGATTAAAACCGGATAACGTAAATTATCAGAATATAAATATATTTCGGGATAAAAATAAAGAAAATAAAGAAAAAGGCGGGAATAATTTTAATTGTTTTCTTAAAGCCCATTCTTACGAAATAACGTTCGACGGGAAAAAAATTTGCGGCAATTCTCAGAGAAGAAACGATTTTGCGTTTTTACAGCACGGTTCGATTTATATAGATTACAAGCCGGAGGAACACATCGAAATATTCTGCGGCAGCGGCGTCGATAATAGCGCATATTTTAACAATATTACAGGTATACTCCAAGAAATTAATAAAAATAAAGAATTAAATAACCCGCACAAGCATACTGCGGAAGAATTAACCTTTGATTATCTTTCGGAAATTTTAGCGCTATCGTTTTCCGAAGCCTACAATTTAGAGCCTGTTATTATGCAAGAAAATATTTTAGAATAAAAAATCTACTTTTGCCTAAATTTTGACCAATAATTTACTTATATTAAAAATTGCCTAATTTTTAAGCATGTAAATCCTGCTTTTATATAAAATTTAAAACTTACAATATCTTCCTTTTTTCTTTCTTAATTAAATAATTCCGCCATTTTAAGCCTTACTAATTAAAATAAATTTTATAGTAGAAACAAATGGCATAAATTTTGCTTAATAAAAAGTAATCATTGATTTTATTAATGTAAATTTTATTCGAGCCGGCAGAATTTAATGAAAAAAAATAAAAATTTAAGAGGAGAAACCATGAAATTTAAATTTAGAAAATTAATTTTAAGCGCTGTTTTTTTTATTGCGGCGTTATTTTTATTAATGTTTGCCGTACATAAAAAGGCTTATGCGGCAAATGCTGCTTCTAACGCA
>JAJZBN010000042.1 GCA_021798875.1 bacterium
GTCGCCTTTGCCTTCAGCGTTATCGAATCCAATTATTCTTTTGCCGTTTTGAATATATACGAGGGAATATTTTAATCCATGGGGTTTATCTTTTGAATCGGCACCTGCCATATTTTCATCTCGATAAAGGTGTCAGATTTATTCGATAAAGGTGTCAGATTTATTTATTTGCTTACTCCCGCCTGAGTTTGAGGGATTGGCAAGCAAAGATAAAGGTATTGAACATGTACATCTGCAAACAAAAACAAAAGCTAAATCATAACGCCTTCTTTTTTTGCTACTTCGTAAATATACTGATTATCGGTAAAATTATTTACGACCACGTCTATTTTTTGTTCCCCAATTTTTTTATATAATTCCAATTTAAAAGAAATCTTTTTCTCGATATATTCATCCGTGCGCAGGCATGTTTCGATATATATATCGATATCGCCGCCTTTTTTGACGTCTGAAACTCTAGAGCCGAATATATAGACCTTTGCGTCGCTGCCGAAATAATTTAACGCAGCTTGTTTTACCGCATTTATTTCTTCGCTTTTTAATCTCATATTTATATTTACTTATTTATATGTTTATGTTATATTTCCGCTTTAATTTATTTTTATATGTTTATGTTTTACTTATTTGTCATATAATCAAATCGCTTGTATCAATATTTAAGGGTTTTAAAATTCTATTTATCGCATAATAGGCGCCGTTATTATAAATAGAAAAAAGTTTTTCTGTTTTATCAAAAGCCGTATTTAGTTGATTGATTAATAAATCAACATTTTCATCGGGATACTCATGCGTAAAAAAATTTCTTATTTCTCTTAATTCAATCCATTCATCTTTATCGCCGATAATTGCATATTTTTCGATGTTATTCAAGATATCGATGTTTGATAATGTGTCGGTATCGACATCGTTAGCTTCTAATATTTGTTTAAAAAGCCTTGCTCCTATTGTATCTTGCAGTTTAATAAATCTAAAAACAAAAAGATCTATAATTTCGATTTCATTCTCGTCAAATTTACGGTATTTTTCAGTAGTTAAAGGCATAAATTGCCGCATTTTCGACATTACGTATGAAATTCTTGTTTTATGCTTATTGCATTCTTTTATAGTCCTTATCAATTTTGCGGTATTTTTATCAATCATTTTAAAATTATATCACATAAATTTAAAAATTAAATGTGGGAAAAATAAAGGGACAGTTGCAAATATAATTAAAGGGGTCAGATTTATTTAATCTCTTTATTATAAAAGGTATTTTCAATAATCACTCGGCTTTTATGATCTTTTGCGCGCGTTCAAGAACGAATTTTACGTTTTCTATCGCATTTAAAGCGTCTTCTCTGCTATAACTTTCGGTAGGAATAAAATCTATATCTCCGTAAAAAGACAGTTCTCTTTCTTTTCTGAGATCTTTTGAAATTTGCGCAATTTTTTGGACATCAAAAAGAGATATAGAAGGAAATCTATCTTTAAATTCAAGAAATAACGGGCCTACATCGTGGAATTTGGGAGGCTAGATACCTGCGCTTCTTAAAATACCTTTAAGGCACAGTTCGACTATTTCCTGCGCCTCCCTTATAACGTCGGAATAATCTTCTTTATTAAGAAGAAGCGTTAAAATATCTAATCTTGCAATAGATTTTTGCAGATAACTAAAAGCAAGACTTTTTGATGTCATATTATTATATCCTCGTTGGGCTTATAATCGGGTTTTAAATCCCAGAAAAAAGCATTTCCCCTATTTATTCTTTTTGAGCCTAAAACATTTAACCTTTTACGCAGTCTCTCGAGTTCATTTGCAAAGAAACCGTCTTTATCGATTAAAATTTGTGCGTCTAAAGTCATATCGAGAAATAAAGGGCTTCCTGCCGCAACTTCTTCAGGAGTTTTAATGACTGGGGAAATATATGTGTTAATACCGGAGTTTTTAAGCGATGCGATTAAAGATTCCAACTTGTCCTCAATAAACCCAAACTCTTTAATCCTTTTTATCCTGCCTGTCGGCAAATTTTCCGCAATTATTAAAATATCGATATCGGAATTATAATTCGGCGTACGCCTGCCAACCGACCCGAATACGACGGCAGATATAAGCCTTTCTCCGTAAAACGATTTTAGTTCGTTCTTTAAAGCCTCAAGAATCATATCGTATTTTTCTATTATAGATTTCATAAATATATTATATACGATAAAATATAACTAAGCAATTTATAAAAATTAAAGGCGCCAAGATTTATTTATTTCCAAATATTCCTAAAGCTAGTGCTTTTAGATTTTTAAAATTGCTAAAAGAAAATGGGGTGATTTCTTCCAATGATGATTAAAGGTGCCAGCAACTGTGTTATTATTTAATTAATTAAGAATTTTTTAGATTTTGCAAGTACATCGATAATGCTTCAATTTCATTATTTATTTTTATTAAGGCATCAGGTAGTTTTTTAACCAGAACTTCGATCTTTTCGGGATTAATTTTATAGGAATAAATATTCCGCACGATATGTCTAAAACCGAGATAGTCCTCAAGAATATTTTTAATTTCCTCTGAAATTACAGGCGGTCTTACTCCTGGAATTTCAGATGCCATCTGTAGTAATAACTCGTGGTGCCAATTTGACCCTGCAGGTATCGATTCATCGATACCGGTGGCTATTTTTTGAAATATTCTTTCTAAACCGGTATAAAAACTATGCATATTAAAAGCAACGGCATCTATGTAATATTCATCGCCGCTAGTTTTGGCTTTCTCCCATTCTTTTAAAATTCTATCGGCTACCCTGTTTAATTCGATTAATTCAGAATTTAAACGTCCGGCTATAACTGCCGCCTTTTTATTCATATCTCAATACCGTCCCGCTTTATGCTATCCAGCAAACTATCGGAAGCGTCTTGAATATCGACTAAATCCACTTTAAATCTTTTACTCGATCCTGCGGCAAAAGCTACCGCCTTAAAAAAGTTATCATAGGGAATTCCCCACACTGCTATATCTATATCCGAACCTTCGATAAATTCCATAGTAGCTAAGGAACCGAATAAAACTACCTTTTTTGCGTTAAATTTTTCTTTTAACCCGTTTGCTATTTCTCGGGCAACATTTATAGCTCCCGAAGTTTCTGCATACTTAGACGGAGATTTATAGCCAAATGGATTGTATAAGTTTAATTCCTGAAATGTTAAAGAAGAAAAAGTTTTCATTTTTACAATATCAACTTTTTTATCTGCTATCTTTCCCATAAAACTATTATATCATATTTTTAATTTATGAAATATTCGTTTAAGTTTACGGATTGCCAATCCATAAATTTTAATTATTTTATGGATTTTACGTAACCGCTCTTATATAATATAGGTATCATGTTGCGAGAATTAAAGAAATTAAAGGTATTAACAAAATTAACGGTATCAATAAAAACTTGCGTCCTGCAGACTCTGAGGATAATGAGGGTTTAGTCTTTTTTCTCGATAAAATTACAAAAGAAAGCAAGGTTATAAGCAAAAATGCAAAAATTATAATCCCTGGAGGAAATAATATAGATTCTAATAGTTTTTTAATGAAAAACATTTGCCTCCCATTCTTTATAACCGCTATAATATTTCAAATTATTTAACTTTTTTGCCGGAATTTTTAAATTTTGAGATTAAAATCAGTCACATTTAATTTTTTAAGCAACGGCCATGCTTTCTGTTTTAAACGTTATGCTTAATCCATCCTTATTTAATATATTATGCTGCGATGCATTTAAAAATTCTATCGTAACATGTTTTCCATCCGAGTCACTTCTTTCTTTCTTTAGTGTAATCGGATATTCCTAATTCATAGAAATTAATAAAATAAACCATGCCGACAGGACCTAAAGTTTCGGCTAATGTTTTTAAACCTATAAGCTGCCGAATTATAATATTAGCGGTTAAGGGTCATTCTCCTAATTGTAACGGAATTATCGAACACGAACCTCATGGTCTGCCCTCGGAAATTATTTTTTTATATTAACTCCCTTGACGGGATTGTCTATCATAAGAATCATATGGATTTCATGTGTAAAATTTCAAATTTTCATAAATGAATTCTGCCAATATATAAACTGATGAAAAGTCATAAATTTTAGAACCTAGTTTTGGTTTCCAATATCGACCGTGTGCTAACCAATGCCTATATTTAAATGTTTCCATAAGTTTGCATAACATGTTTTTTATTTCTCTTTTGCTATCATCTTTCCAAATTTTCATTATTTCATCTTCCAGCGATGCTCTTTCTTCATATTTTTTATATACTTGTTTAAATTTTTTAGAAACCGGATCTTTATATTTATTACGACATCTCTGTAGATAATCTATTCTAAAACTGGCTTCTAATGATGATAAAACCATAAACACGCAACTTTTCTCTAATTCTTCGAGTATTTTAATTTTTTCACTTGATAGTTCTTCTATGCTATATAATAAAAAATTATCAAAATTTTGGTAATTATTATAATAATAATTAATAGCACTCCTCACACTATTATAATATTTTGCAATTTCAGGTAAAGATAGATTTTTTCTTGAAAAATGTATATTCTTAGGCATTCATAACTTCCATTAAAGAATTAATAAAGTTTTCTTTATTGAATTCTGTATATTGAATATTAGGCGGCGGCGTAGCTATTTTCCATACCAATTCTTTTTTTGCGATATTTTGCGTTGTGTTAATATTATTGTTTGTGGTTGTTTTATTACCGACTATAATCTGAGTTTTAATTTTAGGCATTGTTGAGTTTTTATCAACTAAAACAAATCTAACTATACCATTTTTCCCTTCTAAATCTATCCTTCCTGCTGCCCCAATTATATTCCTACCTATGGGGGTAAGTTTAGCTGTAATATTGTCCGCAGTCGTTATAGTCATTTGTTTTGTTTGATAATTACCAAGATATTCCTCTGAAATATAGAATGGTTCTTCATACTTAATTTTAATCAAATCATCTTCTTTATATTTCTTGAGAAATTCTTCAACTTTTTTAAAAAAATGTTCTACGGCTTCAAGCCAATTTTGTTTATTTGATTCCCAATTTATTTTTTGGTCTTCAGCTTTTTTTTTATTTTCAGTTAAAAATTTTAAAAATTCATCTTCTTTTTTTTTCATTTTGTAACCTCTTAATTTAATTATATCCAGTAATTATATTTATTTATGTATTTGCTTTTGATTCCAAATTGATTTTTTGATCTTCAGCTTTTTTTTATTTTCAGTTAAAAATTTTATTTTGCTTCGAAATAAATACATCCAAACACTCTATTGATTCATTGCCTGTCTTTATAATCCTTTTTGCTATTTTAAGCATTTCTTCATGATGATTAATATTATTTTGAACCATATAAGGAATATTGTATATTTTATAATAATCTTGGAAATATTTTATTGTTTTCTCTAATCCATTATCATTATTTAACAATTTTTCGTATTCTTCATTTTTTTTTGCATTATTTTCAATATCAAGTAAAAAAGAATTTGCATAACCGTAAAAACTAATAATTTTCTCAGCAGCATTATCTAATAATCCAATATTATTCCCTAATTTTTTTTTAACAAAAAAGATATCTTCATTTATCGAAAAAGAGAATGATAATAGTGGTCTAACGTTATATATAATTGATAAAGATATTAATGAATCTTGACTCTCGTAAACATTTTTTAATTCATATAGTGCTTGTTTGTGTCTATCTATCATTTTATTTAATGAATCTATATACTCTCTATCATTTATAATATCTAATATTGCGTATATTTCTCCTTTAAATGCGTAAGCGATTGAGAGTTTTTCTTGTTTAAGTCTATAATGCTCCACTATAAGTGTTCCAATTCCTGCAAATATTGCACCTATTATTAATAAAAGAACACCGATTAAAATTTGAATATATGTTGTATTTTGAAGCATAGGATTATTTTTCTTTAGAAGTTGACATTAATTTTTCGTATATTATATATTATTCATTAAAATTATTTTTTAATATTACCTGCAAACCTCTTTTTTGAACAGGTTTTGGATTTTCATTCTACTCCTGCTGTCTTTATTAAAATCGCCTCTTGCACGGGAACCGAAAAGATAAATAGCTTCAGAATCATATCCTGCCTTTTTTAATTCTTCGGTAATTATTTGTTTAGCGACATTTAATATATGATCTACGTTTTTCATATAATAATTATAACATTTTTATAAATTTTTAATATCTAAAATGCGTATTTCGGCTTCACTGGACACCTATTTCGGAAATTACTGAACAACTTTTACAATTTTATTCAATTCATTTTTTTGTGTTAAAATTAAAAAATGGAAATAAAATTTGAAAATTGCATAGGTTGACGTTTCATACGTCATAATACAAAATCTAAGTAGTTTTCGTTATTTATAACCGATAATGGGGCATCAGGATAAGCACTGTTCCATAACTCGCGGGTTTTGTTATTATTTTTATATTTAGACCATTTAAATTCGTAAGAAGACAATATTCCTTCGTTTTCCTCTACTAAATCTACTTCTTTGCCGTCGTATGTTCTCCAGAAATAAAAAGAAACTGGCATAACTCTTTCATATGTGAGTTTTTTGATTCTTTCCATAAATATAAAATTTTCCCATAGCATACCGGTATCATTTCTATTTTCCAATGTGTTAAATTGGGAAACAACGGCATTTCTTATACCGTTATCTACAAAGTAGTATTTTGCCTTGGCGGTTATTTCATTTCTTAAATTTCTGCTAAAACCGCCTAATTTTTTAATAACAAAAGTTTTTTCTAATACGTCAAGATATTTAGCAACGGTTTTAACGTCTATCCTTAGATTAACGGCAATTTCGTTAAACGACACAAGGTTTCCTACTTGGAATGCCAATAGTTTTAAAATATCCATCAATGTTTTAGACGATTTTAAATTATCAATAGCCAATACATCTTTCAGTAAATAAGAGCCGACCAATTCTTCAAGCACTTCTATCTTTTCTTTTTTGCTTGCCGCATTTATGACATCGGGATAAGATCCGAATATTAAAAAATCTTCCAGTCTTTCTTTGAGTTCAAATCGATTATATAAATTAAGCAGTTCCTTTTGCGCAAACGGATAGATCAATATAGTCGTTTTTCTGCCCGTTAAAGGCTCTCCCGTCATAGAAGATAAGTCGAACGACGATGATCCCGTAGCTATTATATGCATGCCTTTAATATTATCGACTAATATTTTAAGGGCAGTTCCTATAGACGGAACCTGCTGGGCTTCGTCTATAGCATAAAGTTCATAGCCTTCGACATACTCAAATATCTGTTTAAAATCCTGGGAGCCCAATATTTGCCTAACCCTTATGTTGTCGCCTGAATCTATTTTGTATTTTAACGTCGTGTCTTTCAAGAAATTTTCAAGAAGAGTCGTCTTGCCTACCCTTCGAGGTCCGTAAATTATTAAAACTTTATTGGGTTTTATCAATTCATTGATATTATATGCTCTTTTAATCATGATACCTATATTATATAAGAGCGGTTACGTAAAATCCATAAAATAATTAAAATTTATGGATTGGCAATCCGTAAATTAAAGAATTAAAGGTCTCAGCAACTGTGTTATTATTTAATTAATATAGTCTAATATAGTCTGATTTTAAGATACAAGATTTATTTATTTGCTTACTCCCGACTGCATTTTCAGCCTATAAAAATTTGCTCGGGTTATATTATTTTAAGTTATTTCTTTATATTAATATGATATAATATATGGAAGTTAAAGTTATAAAGAAGAGGTAAAATATTTAAAGGGAGATTCTATGTTATTTATTTTAGCTCCATATTAAATAAACCGCAGGTATAAATTTTATTTTCGTGTCTTTATAAACCGTTTCGAAATTAAGCGAAAGATTTATTATCCATGCTTCTTTAGGATTGTATTTTTCGATAAAACTCCTGAGCGACCTTGTGATAACTGGTTTTTTAAGTTCGGACGATTTTACTTCGGCAGGTATAATTTCGTTTCCCTTATCTATGACGAAATCAACTTCCCCGCCATCTTTTGACCTCCAGAAATGAACGGACGAATTGCCGTACCGGTACTTATCGTATAATACGTTAAAGACGAAATTTTGAAAAATAAATCCGGCAGAGTCAAAATAATCGATATTTCCAAATTGCCCTATGCTGAAATTTCTAAGTCCTAAATCGTTGAAATACACTGCCGGAGACTTAGTAATTTCGCTTCGTATATTTCTGTAAAAAGGCGTAACTAATCTCAGTATAAAGGTTTTTTCGGCGTAAGCAATATAGTTCTTGATTGTCGGAGCGGATATTCCCAAAGTGGCGGAAAGCTCGTTTATATTTATAAGTTTTCCCGATTGCGAGGCTAATATCCTGATTAAATTTTTAAAAGCGTCTATCTTTTCAACTCTTAAAAGATACGAAATATCCTTTTCTATGTAACTTTGAAAAATCTCGTTCATTATGCCGGTCTTTTTAACAAGAGTTTCTTCGATAACGACGCGCGGATAGCCTCCGTAATTCAAATATTCGAGCAGAAGTTTTTTGGCAGTCTCTTTTTCTATCTTAAAATAATCCGAAAGCCTGTCTGTATATTTATAATTAGTCTTAAAATTTACGAATTCTTTAAAAGATAAAGGATTAACTTCAAATATCTGTTTTCTTCCTGCAAGCGATTCGTGAATTTTTTCCTTAAGCTCAAGGCTTCCGGAACCGGATACTATAAATTTATAAGGCAGATGCATATCGTAAATGCCCTTTAAAAATAATCCTGCATTTTCTTTTCGCTGTATTTCGTCTATAAAAACGAATGCGCGGTTTTTGCCGCCGGTTTCAAGATTTATTTTATCTATGAGCGAGATTTGCGATTTAAAATAAACAGCGTCATTTTCAAAGTCTAAACTTAAAAACAGAGTTTTTTCGCCCTTTTTATCGAGTTCGCTTTTCAATGCTTCCATTATAGTAGTCTTTCCGGCCTGTCTCGGTCCCGTAATAAGGGTGATTTCTTTAGCGCTTAAATGATCTAAAATGTAATCGTATGCCGTTCTTTTTATAAACATACTTATATTTTAGCACGAGAAAAATAAAAGTAAAGGCTATTAAAAAAAAATAAGTCAGCAACGCGTTATTATTTAATATGGTAGTCTGATTTTAAAATACAAGGCACCTGCCATAATTAGAATTATTCGCCGTCTTCGTCATTTAACTGATATTCCGAATCGGGCTCAAAAATATCTTTAAGGGGAATACCCAGTTCTAATATATTTATAAACAGTTCTGCGGTATTAGAATAACCTGTTTCAATAGTCTGTATGTCCGCGGAATAGTTTGAACTTAAAGCGTAAGTTTTATTTAAGGGCTTAATGTTATTTGTATTATCCGAAACGACTCGCCTGTCGGGCTTTAAATAGTTTTTATCGATATAGGTTTTTATGATTTTTTCCGATCAAAATGAATTCTAAATTTTTTGAAATAGTCTGGTGGTAACTGTTCGGCGACGGCGACATTATTAATTCTCCCTCGATAAGTTGGTAAGGGCTTCCCTCTGGAAGTTTAAGGTGGTCTTTAAACGTATAAATTCCCGTATTGATATCGTCAGGACATATTTTTAATTTAAGTGTAAATTTATCCCTTTACTAAAGGAAAAAAATAATATATTATATACTCGTGCATAAGGATATTAATTAAAAATATTAAATGATATTATCGGTATTACGGTTATGGCAACAAAAGAACTTTTTAAAAAACTTATTGTAGATTTTCAGGAACGCAAGATAGAAAACGTTTTTGAGAGAGATATAAATATTTATCCGTCCGCAAACGAAAACGTGAATAAAATAGTATCCCTCATAGGCGTTAGAAGAAGCGGAAAGACTTTTATTCTATATTCTCTGATTAACAGGTTAAGAAAAAACATCGATATACGGAATATAATATATATAAATTTTGAAGACGACAGGCTATTTCCGACAACGCTTTTTGATTTAAATATGTTTATAGAAGCATATTACGAACTGTATCCAGCTAAAAAGGACGAAACGGTGTTTTTCTTTTTTGATGAAATTCAAAATGTAGAACACTGGGAAAAATTTATAAGGCGAATATACGACTCTGAAAAATGCAGGATATTTATTACCGGTTCTTCATCGACCTTATTAAGCGGGGAAATAGCGTCGTCGCTCAGAGGAAGAACTATAACCTATGAGATTTTTCCATTATCTTTCAAAGAATTTCTTTCGGCAAAAAATATTAAAATAAACATAAATTCAACCAGATCCGTATCTTTGATAAAAAATGCCTTTTCGGAATATATGCTTAAAGGAGGATTTCCTGAAATAATAAACGCTGACGAAGAATTGTCAAACAGAATAGTTGAGGATTACGTTGACCTTATAATATATAAAGATATACTTGAAAGATACCGCCTTTCTAATACTTTTTTTCTTAAATTTTTAATTAAATATTGTTTTTCCAATATATCCTCGCTATTCAGCATAAATAAAATTTATAACGATTTTAAATCGCAGGGGTTAGCTATTTCCAAGAACACCATTTACGAATATATAGAGTATATGGAAAACGCTTTTGCCGTATTTACGGTTCCCGTTTACGGCACGCTTAAAGACCGAATTAGAAATCCAAGAAAAATATATGGAGTAGATATAGGGATAAAAAAAATAATGGACGGCTCGTTTTCTCCGGATATAGGTAAGATATATGAAAACATAGTCTATCTGAAATTACGTAAGATATCTAAAGATATATTTTATTTTAAGGGAAAACGCGAGGTCGATTTTTATTGCAGGCTGAACGGTAAACATACACTGATAAACGTAAGTTACGATATTTCCGGTTCCGCCGCTCAAAAAAGAGAAATCGAAGGTCTTTCGGAAGCAATGGATTTTTTTAATATAGGCGAGAGTTATCTTATTACGGGAGAAGTTGAAAAGGAAATAGATGCAAACGGTAAAAAAATTCATATCGTTCCTTTATGGAAATGGCTGATAATTTAAACTCTCGTCGGCATATTTAATCCACTCACTAACGGTTTCCTCGTTCATACGGCCTCTCCATATTTAAGAGCGTAGTAAGTGATATTATAAGTAATACCAAGGCAGGGCTAAGTTTCCGTTTCTTATATAAAACGCGTCTCCGCCGTTTATAAGTATGCCTGTTTTTGAAATATTTTCGTCTTTATCGAGACTTTTAAAATAATTAAGTCCGTCGAAAAAAGAATTTACTATCGTTTCTCCAAATTTTGCTTCAACCGGAATAAGTTTTTTACCGGCGTCTATTATAAAGTCTATCTCGTGACCGGTTCTGTCGCGCCAAAAATATAAAGGCGGTATTTCGCCTATATTGGCAAAGAATTTATAAAATTCTAAAAAAACGAAATTTTCAAATATCTGTCCTTTCATAGAATTAAACAAAATGTCTTCGGCATTTCTGATTCTAAGCAGATAGCATAGCAGTCCTGTATCCAAAAAATATAACTTAGGGCTTTTAATTATTCTTTTAGAAAAATTTGAAAAATGAGGAGGCATAACATGTACTATGAAACTCGCTTGAAGCACCGAAATCCAATTTTTTGCGGTAGTATGCGAAATTCCGGCGTCAGATGCAAGCGATGAAAGGTTGAGTATCTGTCCGCATCTTCCCGCACATAATTGAATAAATCTATAAAATGTTTCTATATCTATTATGTTTGTAATTTCTCTTACGTCTCTTTCCACATAAGTTCTGTAATAAGCGGACAGCCAATCCTTAGGGTCTAACTGCTTATCGTATATCGGCGGATAAAAACCTTTAAAAAGATATTCTTCTAATTTTAGGGGCGGTTTGCAACGCTTTCTTTTAGCTGATTCGTCATATTTGCCGTTGCATTTATCGTCACATTTATTGTCACATTTGTCGTCAATATTTTCAATACCGGAAATATCTGTTAAATAGTTTATATAGGTTATATCGGTTAAATCTTTTATATCGGTTAAATCAAATATATTTATAGCCGGTTGTTCCAATAGTTCCGTAAGGCTGAACGGAAGCAGATTAACTATAGCAGTTCTTCCGGCCAGCGTCTGAGTGATATTTTTCATCAGGTAAAACTGGTTAGAACCGGTAATAATAAATCTTCCGGGTGCATATTCTTTGTCTATAATTCCTTGGATGTATGATAATAAAACGGGAACCCTTTGAATTTCATCGAGTATAACTCCCGAAGAAAATCTTTTTAAAAAACCTTTAGGGTCTGAAATCGCAAATTCTCTTTCATCAGGGTCTTCTAAACTTATATACTGATAATTTTTAAAAATATCTTTTACGAGAGTAGTCTTTCCTGATTGACGAGGTCCAGTAATAGTAACCGAGGGAAATTTTTTTGACAGATTAATTATTTTTTCGGATAATGTTCTTTTTAACATAATTTATTATCTTAACATATGATAAATTAATATGTCAAATTGAAAATCAAATTTTCAATCAGCAAAAAAAAATTATCGGATAGTAAGCTGACCTCTGGATTTTATCTATGCCGTAAATATAGACTTCTGCATTTTATTTTTTTTCAACCTCCGATAAAAGTATGATTTCATAATATCAGAAATCAGAAATCAGAAAATAATGCAATGTTGATTCAGAACTCAAATTCACCGCTTTTTGCGTTAAATTTTTCTTTTAACCCGTTTGCTATTTCTCGGGCAACTTTTAAATTAAAGGTGCAAATTAAAGGTGCCAGATTTATTTATTTGCTTACTCCCGACTGCATTTTCAGCTTATAAAAATTTGCTCGGGTTATTTTATTTTATAATAAAAAAGAGATGAATGTGTATTTCGGTTTCACTGAACACCTATTTCGAAAATTGCAGGACAAGTTAAAGCATAAAAAACGTAGGTTTTGAAGGGAAGGCCTATAAAAATTAATCGCCGTTAATTATAAGAATTTTTTAAATTAAAGGTGTCAG
>JAJZBN010000043.1 GCA_021798875.1 bacterium
TATTACGTATTCAAACGGGGCATTCAGCGGTTCTATTACGATAGAAAATTCAAGCGGGAATATTACTTTATTGGGTTCAGGCGATACTATCAGCTATAACGGCAATAGCATTACCTACGACAGCTCCGCTAACACTTTTTCGGGTTCTATTCCTTTATCTTTAACCGAAAATTTAACTACTCCCGCTACCTGTTCGGACGGTTCAACGCCGACGAGCGGCACTTGTCCGTCTGGGGCTTATTTGACTTGCGAAAGCGGTTATACTTTATCGGGAGATACCTGCTCTCAAACCGTAAGCGGTTCTTTTACGCTGTCTGGTTCTAATTCTAATATTAATATATCCGGCGGCAGTTCAAGCGGTTCTATTTCTATGTTACAGACGCAAACCTGCCCTACGGGATATACTTTATCAAGCGGGACTTGCGTATCTGATACGGATGCGGGGACGACTTCGACGTTCGCCTGCACGGACGGGACTAATTATCAAAACTGCGAGGATGGTTCTATTTTACCGTCCGGCTCTGCTTATCTATGTCCGTTAGGACAGACGCAGTGCAACGAAAATACAAGCACGCCGTCTTGTCCGAGCGGGTATAGTTTATCGAATAACACTTGTTTATCTAATTCTCCAACAGGTTTTTCTGGTTCTTTTTCATGGTCTGACCAATGTACTGTATATACAGTATATGGTTCAGGAGATTATTTATATATTTATTCCAATGGTTGTGGCGGAGGTTATGCTTCAGGGCAAATATACTATAACGGTAGTAGTTTTAGTGGTTCTTTATGTAGTAGTGCTGGTGGTCAAGGATATTGCGCCCATGATATTTATGGTTCTGGTAGTGATATATATTATAACGGTGCTGGGTATGAAAATGGTGGTCCAGTTAATTTAAATTCAGGTTCTATTCAATGGAACACTTCTAATGGTAATGAACAAGTTGAAATTTATGCCTCTGGCAATTCTCTCAGTTTATGGGATAATTGGGGCTATGGTGGAAAGATATCATACAATCCAAATCTGAGCCAAGTTTCTCCTACCTGCCCTTCCGGCACGACGCTTATTAATAATCAATGCGTCTCTTATTCCTGTCCTCTAAACGGCACGCCTCAAGGTTCTGCCCCCGGACAAAATTATACCTGCGTTGAGCCGTCCGGCAGTACTCAATATTATTGCAGTCCGAATTTATGCTATAACAATACGACTAATACGCCTATTTCTACCAAAGAAACTATGCCCCCTGCGCAGACGAATAACGGCACGGTAACGAGTAAAGGCTGCCAAGGTTCAATTTACATATTCCCCGGTCAGGCGTTACAATGCACGAGGAATTTTGCTTTAGGCGAAAACTGCTGTTCGAGGTCTAAATTCTTATTAGGCGGACGCAATTGCAGTTCTAACTCTCAAATAATTTCCGATGCTATTATTTACGATAATCAATATTCTCCGCCCGTCCCTGTCTATTCTGGCTCAGGCGATATGGATACCGCCCCTATTACGTCTTGTTCTCAGTCTGCAATAGCTAACGGCTGCGGTCAGCAAGGAGAAGCGATTTATTTAGGCGATTACTGTTCTTATAAATTGCCGATAGTAGGCACTTGTTTGGCGCATACTTACGTATTTTGCAAATTTCAAGGTTTACTTGCTACTTTAATTCAAGCTCAAGGCAGAGCGCAGCTTGCAAACGGTCAAAATCCTTTATCTTGGGGTTCGGTTCAAAGCCCTGACTGCTCCGGTTTTACGCCTACGCAGTTTCAGGAACTTAATTTTTCAAATATGAATTTAACCGAATATATAGACGTTATTAAAAATCAGGTTACGAATACGCTTACTACGTCGGCTATACAACAGCAAATAAGCAATACTACTAATTCTATCGGCAACGAAATAAATCAATTAGAAACAGGCGGGGCGTTAAACGGAACTATTCCATAATAGAGGTGGTGTAATATGCAGGAAAAAATAGAAAAATGCGTTCAGGATTATAACGAATACTCAAAAAAAATAGTCAAAGAGTATAGACTTATAAAGCTATTAGCTTGGATTTCGCTTATTTTAATAATTTTAACGATGACGTTTGTTATCGTTAAGACGTCTCATGCAGACGTCAATTCTGCAGCTCAGGCATCCGCTTCGGCGGGGGCTTACGGCGGTCAGGGTTCTTTAAGCGGTCTTATAAGCTACGGCAAAAATAATATCTCTTTAACTCCGTCCGGATGCACTAATACGTCAAATTTTTTAAACGTTGAATACAGCGTAACATCTACCGGCGATATTAACGCCGTAATTAAGATGAATACAAACAACGGTTCAGGTTATAACTATTCCTATTCTATCCCTGTTTTAATATCTGGCGTCTGTTCCAACGGCATAATATCTTGTCCGGCGGGCGAGTGGTATGGGAACGGTATTACCTGCAATAATTACGCTATTACGTATAGCCCAAGCACTGGATTTTCTTTAGAGTCTTTAGGCTCGGCTATAATGGGAACTCCGCAGTCAACAAGCGTAAACGTCCCTTTAAACGGCACGCAGGTATCTACTGTAACATCTACTCAAACGACAGGCGGTCTTGCTAATTGTATCGCTATTAACGATTCTCAAGGGACTACTCCCGCGTCCGTTACCGAAGTCCAGCAGGTATTGACCGATTTGGGCGGGCAGGTATCTTCCGCCGTAGGGCATGGTTCAAGCGATATAATAGGCGGAGTAACTCAAAATACGGCAAGCTCTCCCTATTCTCAAACCTATTCCGGCGGGACTTGCAACAGCTCTAATTACAACTCTCCAAGCAATTTAGAAGGGCTTTATAATCAGGGCGGCTCGTCATTAAACAGCGAAGTATCGAGTTCGGAAGTTTCCACCGCTAATTCAAACACGCAGTCGGCTTTAGGGCTTACCTCTACTCCGAGTTCTATGCTTACGACCGTTCAAAACAATTCTTTCGGGGGTATGAGCGGCGGAGCGTGCAATATAGAAAATCAGGTAAGTTTTAATACTACTACATCTTTAGCGAAAGCCGTATTTGCTCCGTTTAATTCTATATCGTGGTCGGGCGGCGGTTCTCATACAGGCGCGTCTTATACTATAAGTAATTCGGGAGGAAATATTATAATTAATCAATCTGAAAGTATAAGTTATGCCGGCGGTCCAGATTGCGGTCCGTCAGGTTCTATTACGTTAAGCATTTCTTCTTCAGGAGTAACCGCACAAACAAGCGGCGGATTATTTTATTGTTCGGGTAGTATTCCAGCGTCTAATAATCAATTAGCCCCCGGCACGATAAATTGCCCCGACAGCGGTTCTTGCGCTCCAAGATTCGGCTTTAATATTACCGAGGCGGCGACGGGTTCAAACGCTATTAACGTAAGCACCGTCGGAGATGGCGCTGGATGGGCGCCAAGTGAAAGTTATAATTTTTCGTTAAACGATAATGTCTATTATCCCGTCTATTCTCAGCCTGTTAATACTTGTTCTACTTATATAAAAAATTCAAACTGCTCTTTAGTATCGGAACAGGTTTGCAACGAAAACGATACTGATTGCGTTACCACGCTTTCTAATTCAAATCCAGTCGGCACTCCGCCCGATTTTGTTTGGACTTACGAACAGACGGACGATAATCAGCCAGTATCCACTTTAACGTGGACTATTAATATGAACGGCACGAGCGTTAACGTTACGCCGTCGGAAACTAACGATACGATAAATTACGGCACTCTGGCCACTACGACTTCTACGGCAGGGGGCGGCAACGACTATCCTTACATTACCGAAACTTACGAATGCACCGGTAATCCGCCTTATAATTTTACCGCTATGAATAAACAGCAAACCGCCGTTACGGGTTCAGCGTCTATGAATAGCAATAATACCGCCTTTTCTTATACCGGCGTAAACGGCAACCAGCATAATAATATCTCAATTAACAATACGGTAAATAATGCCACGCAAGAGGAATGCGTAGTTCAGAAAACGACTACTAACGCTTCCGTTTCAAGTTCGGTTCAAGCGACTACCGCAACGCAGAATACGCCGTCGTCCGATACTAAGACTAAAACCGAAACCTTAAATTGCACGAATACGGGGACGGTTAATAATCCTACTTGGAGTTGTCCTGTTCCAAGCGGTTATACGATACAAACTAACTGCACTGACGCAAGCACTATCAATAATAATAACTTTGCTCCGGCAATGGTAGAATTATCGGTATTGGATAAAGCGGGAAGCTCTTTAATTTGTTCGGCGAATTGAAAAATTCAGTATTTTCTTCTATTCTTTTTAATTAAATTTTGTATTGACAATAATTTACTAAAATGATATTTTTTTACTATGCAAAAAACAATAAATATATCAATTCTTTTTATCGTCATATTTTTATTTGCGCCAATTAACGCTTATTCTTTTTTCTCTATGGGGAAAGGTTATTTTAGCGGAAATAAAGGTAAAGGCTGGTTTTGGTATCAGCAGAAACCTAAAAAAAACAAGAATAAAAATAAGATAAAAAAGACTTTAAAATTGCCTTCCTCAAAAACCCTGATGGCTATGCCGGCAGAGCAGTTTAAAAAACTTTTAAAAAAATTTAAATATGAATCTATTTCTTATCCGACAGAGCAAAACGTTTATAATTATATAAAAGTTCAGTCGGTAGCTGGCGACAGGGCAAGACAGTATGCTTATATGTGGCGTTACGTTATGGCAAAACATCCGTCTTTGAATTATATGAATACCCACGTAGGCGGCTCTTCTCAATATAGAAATATAATTTCTTATCAGATTAATCATAACAAAAAAATGGAAATTTATAAGAAATTAAGAAAAAGAATGGGGCTCGTTTTATTTTATAATCCGAGCGATCCTTATTCTTTGCAGGAATTATTGCAGTTAAAAATCGTAGCTAACGAATACGGTTTTTTTTACACGAAAGTTAATGCCGAAAACCATCCTAACGAAGTCAAGAGAATGGGCGTTATAAAATTGCCGGAAATAATAATGATTTATAAGCATTCGGACGGCAAATTATCGCATTATCCGGTTACGATAGGATTAAGGACGCAGGTTAAAATAAAACAAAATATACTTTACGATTACGAAGCTTTCGTAAAACATAAACTTAATTATGGAAATAAATATTAAAGAAAAAGCCAAAAAAGCTGGTAAGGTAGTCAAGAAAACGGTTTTTACTTTAAATCTGATAGTAACCGTTATTTTTTTTGCTTTTATAGTTGCGCTTATTATCGTTAATCTTATAAGAAGCGCTGAAGGAGAAACGATAAATTTAGGCGTTTACGGCAAGACTTACAGGTTTAGAGAAAAGAACCTGCTTTCCGTTATAAAAAACAAAGCAAAGAAAGTAAACTGGCAGGCGGTTATAAAGCGGTCTCATATTAAAAGGCAGGTAGAAAATTATCAGCCTTATAATCAGGAAGTTTCATTGCCTACGGCATTAAACACAAAAGTTTTCGAGCCGTCTATGTATTATACGCTAAAGTTTAATATTAGGGATTCTAAGGGCAATATAATCTACCCTAAAGGTTTTAGGTATAAGATTACTGATTATGTTTATATGCCGAATTTTTTAGTCGTAATAAACGGCGACTCCAAAAAACAGGTAGAGTGGTTTAGACATTCTAAATTTAGAAATAATATAGCGGTTATGCTTTTAATAACGAAAGGCGATTATTATAAACTCGAAAAAAAGCTTGGCATTCCGGTTTATTTTTATATGAAAGCTTTGCAAAAAAGATTTAAATTAAAAGCCGTCCCAAGCGTTATTTGGCAGAAAGGCACGACTATTTACGTAAAACAATACGGAAAAAATGCGGTTTATCAGGCTATAAAAAATATTAAAAAGGATAATAAAACTCGCAAAATATTAAAAGAATCAGGATTGCTAAATCCTAACTACAAGTAGGGTGCGTTATGTTCAAATATTTTAAAATCATATTATTAATTGCTTTTATATTTTTTAACTTTAGTCTAAAAGCTTACGCCGGAGTATGCAAAATAGGAGATACGATTTTTACCGAACCGCCTGCAGGAATTTTTACGTCCGTCGATTGGGCGGGAATATTTCCGATAAGGGTAGGCGGCGTGCCTGTCGTTCCCGGCATACCGGATGCTCAAGACTATTTACCGCCCGTCTGCCTTTGCCAGAGGTTACCGCCGCCTGTCCCGCCTATTCCAGGCATCACATTTTCTATGTGGCAGCCGGCGCATATTACCGAAGTCGTCCAAGAGCCATTTTGCTTTCAGGCGTTTGGTGTAGCAATTCCTAACCCTACAGGAGTTTACGGTTATGGAGACCAGTCTAAACATCCGAAACATTATTCGTTTTATCAGGCTCATTATTATAATTTCCCTATACTGAATATTTTAGGTCTGGCTCAGGATTTAATTTGCTTGCAGTCGCCTTATGGTTCTAATATTAATATACCTTTTATATCAGAGCCCGACCCTATGTGGCAGTCGGACATACTGGCTACTTTCGGAAGTCCAGAAGCCGTTCTTTTTGCAAATCCCATAGCGCAGATGTCCTGCGCCGCCGATTCCGCAGCCGCTCAAATTTATCAGCCGTTAGACCCGATGTTCTGGTGTATGGGTTCGTGGGGCGGAGTCTTTCCGATAGACGGAGATATAGGCGGTTCAAACGACCCCGTTCAGAATGCGGCGGGAATAGCCGCCAAGACGCAGTTTTTAATGCACCAATATCTGGATCAATTCGGCACTGTCGGCCCGCCTACTTATATGGGCGTATGTCAGGATTATCCCGACCCTATATGGATAAAATCGGCAGTTAGATATGATTTGTCGATGCCCGTGCCGGAGCCGGTAGTTCAGCCTATAGGGCAAACCGGCGTTGCTTGGACTATGTTAAAAGACTTGCCCGCTTTGGGCGGCAATTATGTATTTACGACATTTACCGAGCAAGACTGCTGTGCTTTCTAATGTATAATGTATCGATATAAAGGCGAGGCAGTCGTTATGTTTGCTATAAATAAAAATGTTTATAATGAAAAAGAAATTTAATATTTCTCAACTTTAATTAATTTTATTGAAGATTTTCAACAAAAGAACATGGAATATTCGGAACTTCAAAATCAATTCGTAGAGGTATTTCTCATGGCGTTAGGCGCAAGAGACGCCTATACCAAAGAACATTCTAACAGGCTTTCTTTTCTTGCAAGGGAAATAGGCAGAGAATTAAAACTTTCGCCGGTAGAGATTAAGAAAATAGTTTTAGCGGCGAAACTTCACGATATAGGAAAAATAGGCATAAGCGATGCCATTTTATTGAAACCGTCGAAATTGACAAACGAAGAATTTGACGAAATTAAAAAACATCCTGTAATCGGGCGCGATATGCTTAAAAATATCAGTATATTTTCGCATATTTCGGATTATATTCTATATCATCACGAAAAATTCGACGGATCCGGTTATCCGGAAAAGATAAGCGGAGAAGATATTCCTTTCGGCGCAAGAGTTATAAGCGTTATCGATACTATAGACGCTATATTAACTAAAAGGTCTTATAAAGAGCCGAAACCCGTCGAATATGCCGTCGATGAATTAAAGAAAAATGCAGGAACGCAGTTTGACCCTATGGTTGTTAAATTCGCTATAAAGGTAATAGAGGAGAATAAAGATGTATTCAAGGCAGAATAGAAGCGATTCGCTGTATCCTTATAGCGTCAATATATTATTATCGAGAAAGCGCAATAAAATCAACGCAAAAATCAAAAAGATGTTCTTACTGTTATTTTTTATATGTCTTTTTTTACTTTTTTATTTTATTTTTTCAAACACAGCACACGCCTTTAGCCTTAAAAATATAAAAATAGGCAAACAGATAGTTATGCAGAGCGGTTGCGTAAAATGTCATAGTTTCGTCAAAAGTAAAAGAATTGACAATATAAAATCTCTTGCCGGTTGGGGAAACAAGCATTTTTCCATTAAACAGACGGAAAAAGCAATCAGAAACTGCAGAATGGATCCGTACTGTTCGCAAATTTTAACAAATAAACAGGTTAAATATGTTGCTTATTATCTTAATTCGTTAAAATAGGAGGTTTATTTTATGTCAGAAGAAAGAAGTTTGATTAAAAATTTTCAAAATCATAGCGTTAAAAAGAAAGAAGGCTATATTAATCCTTATATCGAAAAAAGCAATATAGACCCTGCTGAAAAAGAAAAAATTAATAAAATTAAAATTAAGCAGGCTTTAAAAGAATTTTCTAAAGATAATTTAATAGATTAATAGATTAAAGGAGAAAAGATATTTTGAATTTATTATTCACGCCTAACGTATCATTTTTAGTCGCTTTTTTAGCGGGATTATTTTCTTTTATAAGTCCCTGCGTGTTTCCGTTAATACCGTCTTATTTGTCTTATATTTCTGGTTTGTCTATGGATAAGCTATTAGAAGACAAAAGCAGACAGGCTAAAAAAATTACCGTTAGACACTCTTTAGCTTTTATATTGGGATTTACTCTAATATTCGTCCTTTTAGGCGCATTTTCTACTACTGTAGGCTCTTTGCTACATTCTATATGGCTTATGCGTATAGCTGGTATGTTTATCGTTATTATGGGTTTATTTATATTGGGCGCTTTCAATAAAATAAAACTCTTTTCTTTCATGCAAAGAGACGTCGCCGTAAATATTAAAAATAAACCGTTAGGACTAATCGGCTCGGTTTTAATAGGCGTAGTATTCGCCGCCGCTTGGACGCCTTGTATCGGCCCGATACTCGCTTCTATTTTATTTATCGCCTCGACTATGCACAAAACTATTCTCGGTGCAGAACTTCTATTCGTTTATGCAATGGGATTAGCTTTGCCGTTTTTTATAAGTTCTTTATCTTTAAGTCTTTTTTTCTCGGCGTTTAAAAAGATAAAGCCGTTTATAAAAACTATTTCGGTAATAAGCGGGGTAATTTTAATAGCTGTAGGTATTCTTATATTTTTTAATTATTTATCGGTAGTATCTTTATATTTCGGCAATGCTTTTCATTATAAAATACCGTATAACGGATAATCAAAAGGGAGGGTAAAAATTATGAAAATTTCATCAGAAGAAAATAACGCAACTGTCCCAGTTAAAGACAGATTTTTTATAAAATTAATCGATATTCTTTTTTCTATAATGTACGACTATTTTGATCCTGCTGATATTAAGTCAACGTTTTCTATCAATATTAACCATTATAAAAAAGTAGATAATAAAGAAAGGCAATAAAAACTATGCGATATATTTTGTTAGGTTCGGACAAACCAAAAGTTTATATCAAAGATTGCAAAGAAACAAAAGGCGAACTTTGCATTTCAAAAGAAACCGATTTTGTCAGAGAAGAACAAAATTGTACTAAATGCTTGTATTATATAATATGTTGTTTGCCGAAAAAAAGATTTTTTAAAAGGAGAAAAAAATATCAATGTCTATAAATCAAAGTTCAAAAGCAACTGTTATCAGAATAGCGGATTTAGCAGCAATGCGGATACAAAAACTAAATAATATTGTTGAGGCCTTAAAAGATTATTCTACTTTGCCTGACTTAACCAAACGCGAGAAGTCGGATCTTTATAATCAAATCGAATCCTTAAAAGAAGTCGTAAAATTTCTTAAGGAGTCCCGTTATGCCTAAAAGAATAGTTTTTGTATTTTCATTTTTTATCGTATTTTTTACTTTAACTTTTTCGGCTTTTGCCTCAGAATCGTGGATAGACAAAGCTAAACATCCTGAATATAAAGGCACTATAAATTTGCCGCATTATTCGGTAAATATGAATAACTTGACTAAAGAATTATTAAATATTAAAAAGCAGGAAAAAAAAGAAAAGAAAGTAAAATATTCAAAACCAAGCCCTGAAGTAAATGCGGCGGTTAAATCTACTTTAAATACTTTGGCGACTAAATCGTTTAACCGCAAAATAACTTTTTTTGCAAAACAGATGCTCGGAAAAGGAGAATTTGGCAAATACGTGCCAAAATCTATTAAAGAAAATTATCTTAAAGTTTTAAAAAATAATAAGCCTTTCGATATGATAGGCGGGCATAGATTGTTTTTAGTAATATCGAGTTCAATTCCTTTTAAAACATTAAGGCGTTATGTTTTTCAGATAGTTGACAATAATTTACCTGTTCAAATGATTTTAAGGGGATTATTGCCGGGTTCGGATAACGGCAGATATTTTATGCCGACAATAAAGTATATTGAAGCCCTTATTAAATATAAAGGTAAGTCCGGTTATTACGATGTTCACGTCGACATAGACCCTTTAATACCGTCTAAATATAATATAAAAGTCGTTCCTGCTTTAGTTTATGACGTAGATTATAATCCCCAGACGTTTACCACGATAGGCGACAAAGCTTACATAGTTTACGGAAACGTCGATTTAAAATATGCGCTGAAGCAAATTGAAAACAAAACTCATTCGGAGTATATTAAAGAAGTGTTAAATAAGTTTAACGCAAATTCTTTTTTTAATAAGTAAAAAAACGGCTTTCATATTTGCCTTTTAAGGCTTGTTGAAATTAGTTTAGGTCTTATTATATTAAAAAAACAATAAAACGCCTTAAAAAGTGAATTAAAGGCTTTATTTTCGTTTTTTAAGAATTAGACAGTTTTTGTGGATAAGTTTTTGAGAAGCAGAGAAATTAAAACTGAAATTTTAAAAATTTCACATCTTTAATCAAATTGCTTAATTTTTAATCCGCCGTAAAAGGCGGTTTTTTAAGGTTTTTTGAAAATGTTTACATAATAGATTGAATTGTAAATTTTTTTATTGCTTTTTAACTTCGCTAATTATATAAATATTTACATTATAATTAAATGTAACTTTTTAAATTAATTTTAAGGAGGATTTGAAAAATGTTAAAATCGAAAAAAACTTTTATGATTTTATTTCTAATTGCCGGTTTTTTATTTTTATTCGGCAATGTTCAAAGGGCTTCGGCGGAAAACGGTATTTTTTTGTCGACGCTTTCTCGTATACATGGTTATAAGATTTCAAAAGATTATGGATTTATCACGATTAACCATCACGATACCAATAAGGTATTAATAACCGATATCAATGGACATTCTTATATAAAATGGCTATTAAGCACGCGCCCGAATCTTGCGATAACAACTTTCAGGCTTATAAATAAAAATGCTCCGTCAGGGGCAAACGCTTGCATAAATTTAAAGTTTTATAATGGTATATACAGTTCTTGCGAATATGTAAGGCTCGTTATGATTAAAAAATAACTACGAAAGAATCCGTTATATCTTACGAAGAAATTAAAAAAGGCAAAAATTCGGTATTAAAAGAAACGTCTTTAAAAAAACCTAAAGATTTAGATAATGCTATAATCAGGCTAATTTGAATTTTTTTAAGATTTAAAGGAGATTTAATTATGAAAAAAATTATTTTATTATTATTTGCAGTAGCAATAATTGTATTGCCAAATGTGGCCATGGCGGGAGGAACTCCTAAAGGAATAAATTTTAAAACTTTTCATATGCGATTTGAAGGAAAACAAAAAATAGAAACATCATATAAAAACTTTTATATTTATCGTTATTACGACCCGCAAACTTCGGCAATGTGTTATGTTGTTTTAAATAAACATGCTGAACAGCCACTTTATCAAATTAATATGTCTTGCGTGAGAATTAAAAAAAGATAAAAATATCTAAATAATACAATATACTTTGAAATCCTTTATTTTGTTGATTTTACTACGATTTGTAATATATTTGCAACATAAATTTAACCGTTTTGTAACAAAACCGTCATAATCCCGTAACATTTCTTTGATATAATCGAATTTATATTAATTAAAAGGAGGTTATATCAATGTTTATTGTAGAATTGATTTTTGCTGCGGCGGAAGTAACGTTTCTTATTTATCTTATCGAAAAAGAAAAGGCGATATC
The DNA here is from genome assembly GCA_021798875.1 of bacterium. Classification (GTDB taxonomy): domain Bacteria; phylum SZUA-79; class SZUA-79; order Acidulodesulfobacterales; family Acidulodesulfobacteraceae; genus Acidulodesulfobacterium_A. The sequence goes on from JAJZBN010000043.1 coordinate 11,931, forward strand.
GGAAGAAATGCGAAAATTAGAATTAGAAAGACGGTCGGTTATAAATTTGAAAGAAGCGTTGGAAGAAGATTTTATTCCTGAAATAGAGGCAAGGAAAGAACGGATATTAAAGGAGTTCGGCGATCGATTATATTCTTACCATTTATCGCGTTAAAGTTGATATCAAATTTTAAACGGTTTCTTTATTCAAATTAACCCAAAACTGTATAGCTTTTAAAAATTAAATTTTGATTAAATGATATAGAGAAATCTTTTTGCACAAAATAGGGCACAGTCGAAAAAATTAACTGCTTTTAATATGCTGTAAAGCTTTGATTTTAGTGGTGGGCTGTGTCGGGATCGAACCGACGACCTACTGATTAAGAGGCATATGCTTTTATTATTGCAAATGCCTTATTAAATCAATACTATCAAGGCTTTACAGTTTTTCATATTAAAATTTTTACTTGCCTTTTTAGTCCGTGAAATGCTATATT
>JAJZBN010000044.1 GCA_021798875.1 bacterium
ATGATACGCCGATAAATAAACTTGCAATCGGGTTAAATAAATTATATAATTATTAATCTACAAAAACATCGCGGGGTGGAGCAGTCCGGTAGCTCGTTGGGCTCATAACCCAAAGGTCGCAGGTTCAAATCCTGTCCCCGCAACCATTAAAAACCGCAGTATTTAAGACATTTCGAATAAAGTTCCTCTTGACAAAAAAATCCAAAAAATGTGTAATAATATGCAAAATTATGCAAATTTTCCCTACAAAAACCACTGCACTTTTTTATGAGAATTTATAAGCGCGGAAGCACGTATTGGACGGAATTTATAGTCGATAACAAGCGTTATCAGCTCTCCTGCAAGACGAAGGACAAAAAACTCGCCGAAGAAGTCGCGGCCGCTCTGCAGTCCGACGTTATCAGGAAGAAATTCGACATACCAGTGAAATATAAAGCCGAAAAGACTTTTAAAATAGTCTGGAACGAATATATAAATTCTTACAATGTGGCAAAATCTACCTTAAAACCCACTTTATCGAGGAGTAAGCATTTTAATAATATATTTTCCGAAAAAAATTTACATGATATTACGGAATTAGATTTAAGAAATTATCAGTTTAAAAGAAAACTTGAAATAATGGCTATGCCGAAAAACGCAGGCAAGCGGGAGCCGGAGATATCGTTTAAAGAAATTAATCACGAATTACAGGTTTTAGGTAATTTCTTTAGTTTTTGTATTAAGAAAGGTCTTATAAACAAAAACCCCGCTTCCGGCATTAAAAAACTCAACGAACTCTCCCGCCTTAAAACGTTATCCGACGTTGACATCCAAAAACTTATCGCCGGCGCCACGAATAAACTGACAAGAGACTTAATAACCTTTTTAATTTATACTGGCTGCCGTAAGGGCGAGGCGCTTAACCTTAGATGGGACGACGTGGACTTACAGAACGACGTAATAGCGATTAAGGGAACTAAAACCAAGTATGACAGGTATATTCCGATTTCGGACGCTCTAAGAGGCGTCCTAAGGGGTATAAATAGGAATCAGGATAGTTTATACGTCTTTGAAAGAAACGGGGCTAAATTGAGCGATTTTAAGCGTTCATTTAAGACCGCCTGTAAAAATGCCGGATTAAAGGACTTAAGAATCCACGACTTGCGCCACGTCTTCGCCTCGAAGATGGTTATGTCGGGGACGTCGCTTTATATCACTGGGGAACTTCTGGGACACAGGACGACGCAGATGACGAAAAGATATAGCCACCTGGTGCCGGAGACGCTGAAAAAAGCGGTAAACGACGTCTTCGAAGAAGGATTTATAAAATATCCAGAACCTCCAAAAACCGGCGGGTAAAAGACGATAATTTATTGTGAATTATATCCAGCCTAAAAATTTCGCAATTTGATTAACTTTTTAATTTTATTTAAAACCATTTTTTGTTTTCTTGACGTCGCGGGCTTAATTTCACAAGATCTGTAAAATTCTCCGGAATAACCGGCAGGTAATACATTAGGTCTAAAAAAAGCTGTTAAGGCTTATCTTTTTATTGTCCACGAGATGCTTCAACACTTCCAAGACCCCGCGGTTTAAACCGGCATTTTTATCATTATCCGGGTCGTTAATTACCGCGAGCGCCTGAGCTTCGTTTAAGGGTCTTTTATATACCCTGGGCTCCATTATGGCGGCGAAGGAATCCGATACAGTTAAGATATCTACTAAAAGCGCGTCTATGTCTATCTTATGGATAAACTGCTTAGGGTATCCATGTCCGTTCCTGTGATGGTGCGTCATGGCAAGCGCTTTTATTTCAGTAGGCAGACTATGGAAAAAATCCAAGGTATTCCAACCGAACATCGTATGCGTTTTGATTATTTCAAACTCGACCGAGGTAAGCGCCCTGCCGGCATTTAAAATCTCCGACGGCAAGGACATCTTGCCGATGTCGTGGAACAGGCTGCCGTATTTAAGAATTTGCCGCTCCGGCGGTTTTATACCGTAATTTTCCGCTATCGCATCGGAGATGATTTGCACGTTCTCGCTATGCCGCCCGAGATGATTTAAATTTCTATTCGCAAGCGCTAAATAAAATTTGATAAATTCCTCTACATCGATGTCGGAATTCTGGCCAGCTGCTTCAAGTTTATTGAACATTATTTACCTCTCGGATTTAGTTTTAATTTTTAATCAATACGATGTACTCGTATCCACTGTCAGAGGAACTGTATAAAAATTCCCATTAACCGCATCTTCATATTCAGGAAAACTACTATTGCCGGCTGCCGGAAAGGTATAACTATTAGGATTTGAAGGATTAATATTTATAGCCCAGCCAAAAGCATAATTTCCCATTGAGTTCAAATTCTGTCCGTTTGCAGAACAAGAAGCAGCCGGATTATTATTCGTCGAATTATTAGCGCCGTAATATACAGGAAAACCGGCTTCACTTGATAAAATGCTGTCATAACATCCGACTCCCGTCGTTAATGAATATTCTGCAATAGCAATTTGATAAGTAACCGGTTGTCCGGCTGGATTAACCAAATTCAATTGAAAACCGCTTTCAGCTACAAAACTATACACAGGCGAAGGAGGCAAAAAATAAGCAGAATTACTCATCGGTAAAGGTCCGTCCCATGTACCCGTAACGAGTTCTTCTATACCATATAAAGGACGAATATATCCATTAATTTGCGATGGATTAATATAATAATTAGTAGTAGGATACAAATAACGTGTCGCCGTTCCTCCTAAGCCGTCATTATAATTATTGCTAGAATTACCAGTCAAATTTTCGGCAGTGACGGCAGGAGAATTCAACCCGAAATATTGAAAATTAGTATTAATATTAAAAGTGCTTACTTCATTTTTATAAGCTGGAATACAATACAATCCTTGATTTTCATTAAAAGGATAAGTGTACCATGCTTTTTGAAATAAAGGAGAATTATATAAAACATTAGAATTTACCTGGGAGGCATATAATGGACAATTATTATACCACCCTTGAGATATAATATTATAACCACCCAAATTCGCAGAAATGTATAAATTTGAGCCGACGGGAGAAGCATAACCATAACTATAACTATATTGCGCATCAGAAAAATTTATTAACCAATAACCGTATTGGTCTGGAGCTTTTATATAGATTCCCGGTTCGGTATTATTGGCTGAAAGACTCATATTTATTTGTTGTCCGGCATATGTAAATATATTAGATTCTAAAAATCCGATATAAGTTCCGGTAGAATTTTTATACGGAGGTATATTTATATCGGAATCTACATTGGACGCGACGAACGTGTATCCCAAAGTTCCATTTAAACCAACCTTAGCGCTTAAATCGCTATTAAAATTTCCGGTAGTTCTGATTAAAACATCTTCGACGTTAGGATTAACTGAATCGGTATTATAGCTTGCGGTAAATGTTTGTCCAAATGGGGTCGTAGGTGGAAAAGTAGAAGGCAATAAACCAACCGATTTTAAATTTAAAACTGACAAATTAGACTCTGACAAAGGCAGTCCGTACGCAGTAATATAATTAAAAACCGCATTAGAATATTGAGTAAGTTCTGCAGCTTCCTGTTTTATATAAAGACTCCTATTTTGATTATTATAATAATAATGAAATTCATTACTACCGATAGAAATCATTCCAATCGATATAATTATAAATATAATAGCGGCTATAATATTCGTCATAATTTTATTTTAAAAGTTAAAAGTTCCCATATTACGTAAATTATAGTTAATAAGAGGCGCTTCACTTGAACTTGAAAAAGTCGTATTTACTATACCTAAAGGATTAATATAAATATTACCAGTTAAATTTCCATACCATATCGTCGCACTAATATAAGATTCCCAATTTCCGTAATTATAACCTACGATTCCTGATGTATTTCCCATAGAAACTATCAAAATATACGTGGCGTTACCTATAGTAATGTCATAATATACGTTTAAATCAGGAATAGTTGCTTCAAGATAAGCATATGTTCCGTCCCATTGAGGAAGCCAACTTTCGCCTTGGACTGGAACGCCTATATAGTTTATTGCAGTCTGAGAAGAATTAGCGCTGCATCCATTTTCCCATGAACCGTTTGTAAGTTCAAAATTAATTTGAGAACAGGGATAATTATTATTATCAGATAAATTGGTATCTGTATTAGATGCATCTGGGAAAACATATGAAGAATTAACTAAATTTTGGGTAGCAGGAAGACAAAAATTAAAAATATTATATACACTTCCCAAGAATCCCCAGCCGGGCCCTCCCCCCTCCATATTAAAAATAGAAGCCTGAGATAAAATATTGCCGGACGGAATACTCGTAGGCAAAATACCGTTAGAAGACAAGGGGCAAACTGCGGAATAACCTAAGTTAACCATATCAAGAGAAGCTGACGTATAACTATCGTTTTCTTGGGCTTGAATTATCCAATAACCTGGTTCTAATTGAAAATTACCGGCTATTATATTAAAAGCATCGTAATACGGCAAAACAGGGATGGTTTGTGGGTTATTTACGGCCGCTGTAGGAAAATATGCAGATAAATTACTGCTTGTATCGGTTTGCGGCAAGGTAAAATTACCGGCATTTAATACTGCGCCTAAATTATTACTATCCGTTAAATCCTGCGCTACTTGATACTCAAAAGCTTTCCATTCAAGCTGCGTATCGATGCCGAATTTTGCCAATTCTGCATTAGCATTAGAAGGAAAAGAATCTATGGTCATGAACCATGTCTGCGGAAATCCCCAAGGGGAAGAAATATAACCTGTTAAAGTTTCCCCTAAAGGGTCTATACAATCATAATTATTACTTAAGAAACCAGCGGTTTGTAAATCATTACAAGTTATTTGTCCACCGGTATTATTAGAGTAGGTCTTAGTATAACTATCTAAAGCTTGAAGGAACGTACTATCATAATACGCAGTTTCTTGCGCTAAAAGCAAAATATTCTGATTTCTATTGGCGGTATTATAATAATTAGCTACGCCTATACCGACCGCCGTTACGACGATTATCGCTATTATCGCTCCTATCAAACTGCTTATTCCAGTCATTTTCACTTCTCCATCAGAATTTGACTTACCTGCTGCTGCGCAAAAGATTCTAAACTATTAAAATTTTTCTCTCTTATCGCCGCTCTTATTGCAGGCATACTGCAAAATAAAGGCAATATTTCTACCACCCTTCTGCCGGACGACAGCGGCGGTTTTAGGGTTAAATATATAACTGCCGTAAGTGTCGTAGAAAGCATAAATTCGGAACCGGTTCCGGCGAGATTAACAAGCCTTTCTATCGCCAAGGATAAATTCCCGCCGTGTATAGTAGTAATTATAAGAGCGCCGTTTCCGGAGTGGGTTATTACTTCTTTCGCTTCAGACGACCTTAAAACCTCTCCCAAATAAACTATATCGGTATCCGCCCTTAACGCTCTCGAAGCAAAATAACCTAATTCCTCGTTAGACCTTAAGTCTGTATAATTTCTCTCGTGTACGTCTATCTGCTGAATAATACCGTTTTCGTAAACATTATCTAAATCGAGTTCCGGAGGGTCTTCCAACACCTGAGCCGAACCCCCGAAACGAATAATCCTTTCAAGCAATAAAGCGGACCCAAATGTAGTTTTTCCGACGCCTTGAAGTCCTGCAAAAATAACAAGCCCGGATAATTTAGGTTCTAAAAGCTTATCTATTATCTTGGGAGACATGCCAAGCTCGTTTAAACTTTTTAAATTATGCATCAATTTTCTTATTACGAACGATTTACCGTTAACGGAATTTACCGTTTCGATGCGGCACGGTTCCCCTAAAAGTTTATATTTAAAAGCTATCTTATTTTTACCGACAGTCTCTATCTCGCTATAAAGACCGAAAGGCACATTAACGGGAACGAGACTCTTACTGCCCTTCGGTCTAATCAGAGCCTTATCCGGATACAACCACATAGTAGAGAAATCTTCCATATTAATTCATCGTCCATATTAACGTGCTGTTAGTGGTACAATCCGTTGTTAAAGCGGTATTTAATACTACCGGCAAACTCATACTATTACCATTAACCGTAAGACTTACTAAATTAGACGAATTATAACTCATAGCGAGTTTCTGACAGGCGTGCGGCGGCACATCGTCAAATTCTACGGTAAACTCAGTAGGAATGCTGCCTGCTTGAACCGTGACTGCCCCATTCCACGGGTCGAATGCCGTGTTGTTTGTAGTATCTATCATGTTATTTGGAAACACTCCACCCTGAACCGCTACTGTTTCGGCTAATCCTGTAAAAGTAGGTTGATTGGCGTATAACCCCTGCACATTACTGATTATAGTAGATAATTGAGTTGAAGCTTCAGAAGCTTTAGTTCCGCTAAAAGCGCTGGTTATATAGACTGCGAGAAATGCAAGACCTATAACGGTTAAAATAATAGAAGCCATAATGGCTAACATTCTAGGTATCCCACCCATAAAAACCTCCTAAAACTACATTAAATGTAGTGAATTAGTTATATTATTCATTAAAGAAAATACGCTTACCGCAATAAAAATAACGATAGCATACAAAAACAAATTCGCTATCAAAGATAACGAATTCGATAAAACTTTTATATATTTCTTCATGCTTTTAATGTTATGTTCCGCTATCAACCTTAATCTCTCGTCAAAATTTGGAAAATTAGAAAAAACTCCGATATCTTCGACCGTTTCAGGATCCGGAAACCCATATTTTGAGATATTCATAGCTTCTCCCAGATTCATACCGTTTTGAAGACCTTTATAAAAAGTAGTAATTCTTTCTTTCAAATACGCATTCGAATATCTTGCCATCTCCTTTAAAGCGTTTGTTTCATTAATTCCCGCCGACATCAAGGACGAAAATCCGATAAGCCATATACTTCCCGTAAACTTCCTGTAAACCGAATACGGAAAATATCTATCCATTTTTTTTCTAATACTCCCCGTAAATTTTGGAAAAGATAGAAAAATTGAAATTAATAAAATTATAAATAATACGGGAATTAAATACATCCACGGAGAATTTATAAACTTCGACATCAAAATTAAAATACCGGCCGCTCCTGTAACCTTATGACCTGTCGGTATCATAGAAAGTATGGGTTTTAAGGCATATTTTCCCAGATAATATAAAAATCCGTAAACAGCTAAAAAAAGTATAAAAGGATTTATCATTCCGCCTAAAAAATCGCTCATAAGTTCGGATTTCATATTATCTAATGAAATAATTAGTTCCAACGCTTCGGCGATTTTACCGCTCTTTTCGCTCGAAACCAAAATCGTATAATCAAACTGCGGTATCCATTTTTTCATGGCGTCCGAAAATGTTTTACCTAAAGCGATATTATGTTTTATATCCGTTAAAATCATAAATTCTATACTTCTGCCGCTTTTTTTAGCTCTTTTTAAAAGTTCCGCAATAGATTCTTTCAAATTCACGCCATAAATTAGCTGAACTTTTAACTTTTCATAAATGCCGTGTTTTATTTTCTTTCGACTCAATAAATATAATTCTTTTTCAAACATATATATTTGCCTCTTTAGTTATATCTCCGCAGGTAGCAATAACGTCCCTTATATCTACTTCGCCTTTTAAAATTCTCGATAACGCATGTCTCATTATAGTCATACCCGTAGCATTGAATTCTCTTCTAACAGCCTGTAAACCTAAATTTTTAATATCTTCTATTAATTCGCTTGTAACTTCTAAAACTTCGGCGGCGACGACCCTGCCGGAAATTCCCGTATTATTACATTTTTCGCAGCCGGCTGGATTAGCTAATCTTATTTTACCGTTATCTACACTAGATAAAAATTTAAACAAATCGTTATCAAGGTTACCTAATGCAAAATCTATTTTACAGTGATCGCAAAGCCTGGGCAGTAACCTCTGACCGACTAAAACGTTAAGAAGTTTTTCATCCAGCAAATCATCTTTGTTTATGTCGAATCTTAAAAGCCTTGATATGATAGCGAAAACATCTATGGCATGAATCGTCGTCCACATCTGATGTCCGGTTATTACCGCATCTATCGCCACGTTAGCCGTAGCGGCGTCCCTTATTTCGCCTACCATTAAAATATCTGGATCGCTTCTCATCGCTACCCTTAGACCCTCCGCAAATTTAGACTCCCTCATGTCGTCCGTATTGGCATTTAAGACGTATAACTGTTTCGCGCCGTTAATCGGATATTCAGGCGGGTCTTCGATAGTATATATGGATTTGTCGGGATACATTATATATTGAAATTCCAAAGCGTACTTTAATGCGGTGGACTTACCCGACCCAGTAGGTCCAGAAAAAATAACCATACCCTGGGGCTGCCTTGCCGCTTTCACTATTACTAAAGATTGTTCTTCCGTATAACCGTAACTCTTAAACGTTTCAATTCCAAACTCTAACGAACCTTTCTGAGAATGAAGAACTTCTTCAAAAATATTTTTAGTAATAAATCCGTTTTTTATCAAAATATCGCCCAATTTAACATACTGGCCTTTATTTCTTAAATCTTTCTGTATATTTAACGCAATGCCCAAAGTCTCTTCGGTTATAAATTTTTTTTCTATGAGAATTTCTCCGATTTTTTTCAAACCTTTCGTTTTGCCTTCGTCTTTATACAGAAGTCTTAAGGTCATATAAAGCCCGTTCATAACCGGACCGCGCTGAATTCTGATAGAATGGATATTTTCCGGTAAGTCGCAGGTATCGAAATTATGAATCTGTCCAGCCTGATACTCCTTCTCTCTATAAGAAACATCGCTCATAGCTATAGTCTGATAAATAGAACGCATTATAGCCCCACATTCATCTTCAGTTATCTGCATCGCTCTTGTTAATTTACCGTCTATACGAAAATAAATATTAGCATGACTTTCTTTATAAAGAACAATATGAATATCGCTTGCACGCCGCGATGCTGCGCTTTTTAACATTTTCGAATATAACTCTACCGCTCTGGCGCGGGCATCGGGGTCTTTAAGCACATTATCGCCGGCAATATTATACAGTTCTTCCGCCGCAACGGGAATAACCGTAACTTTCCCGTTCTCCTCATATTTCTTTTTAAAAGACAGAAATAAAGGATGCGCCCTGTAATTGCTTAAAACATAAATTTTATCCTCTTGTACCCTTATACAAGATTTTAATTCTAAAGGAATTTCAATCATACCAGGCCTCGGCTTTAACATTAATTTTTATATCCGGGAAATTCGAAAAATTCATACCGGTTACCCTGAAACTTGGAATACTAAAAAATACGGGCAACTTATCTAAATTATTTAAATTAAGATTTAAATTAAATTTATTACCCATGACCGTCAGTTGCCCTTTAATTCCAAAATCCTGCATATATCCGTAAAGAACTTTTAAGAGTTTCTGCCTGCTTAATAATTTTCTAAAACGTGCCGGTTTATGCAAATTCAAAACGCGGCTGCCGGTTATAGTCGTACCGGAAATCGACAGTTTTCCCTCAGGAGCTATAAAAGCATTTGCAAATTTCTGCTTTGTATAAGAATAAATAATCCTATTATCCGAACATTTAAAATCCGTAATTTTCCATCCCGAATAATTGGCGAGAATAGAAATAAAAGCTTTTTTACATGCGTTAAAAACTTTGAGAGGCTCAGGCAGTAATTTATAACCAGGAACTTTTACTACTTTTTTGGCAGTAAAAACCTTAGGCACGAATACCGGCTTAATTTCCCGCTTCTTATAAAAAATATGGTATAAAATAAATAACGATATGGATATACCGGCTATAACGGCTATATATGTATATAAATTATTATTGACCCTTAAAACATAAGATAAAGATTTTCCCTCTATTAAATTTACGATATCTTCTTCGGTACCGTTTTCGAATCTGTCGTCCCAGCCTAAAGATAAATTATCTTCGAATATTTTCTTTATTTCTTCTTCAGTTCCTATCGCTTCGCTTATAATAGCCTGATTGTCTCTTACCGCTATGTACCAATATAAATCTTCTTCAGCCTTGAAATAACCGCACCATGGTTCTTTTTTTGCGTTGGCTACCGCGGAAGCCAAAGAAGGCAATTTCTTATATTTGCCGTCTAATTCTTCCGCATGCGACACGTTAATCATACCTGAAAGATTACGGAAGCAGTAATAGCCGGTCCTGTATTCTTTCAGTTTATCTTTTATATTTTCCGTAGAAGACAGAGTCTCCCATTCAAGACCTACGTAATAATATTTTCCGCCGATTTTAACGCTTCTCATCAAGACTCCTTTTAAGATAAATCCTCTTTATTAATTAAAATATGTTCTATTTCCTTGCTTGACTTGTCGTATTTGATCGTTGGATTGTTGCGCCTTTCGATGGTCGTTATTACCGCCGGTTTAAAATCATAAAGGTTGAGCAGGTTAAGCGTGTTGACATGGGCTCGTTTTAGCTGGGCTTTAAAATTGTTCGTGCCGGCTATTTCAAGAAACTTTTTCGCTAAGTCCTGTTCGTAGAAAAAAATTATGTGCATCCCGTTGTGTAGCCAGCCGCCGTTCCATATGCCGAATACTTCCTCCATGTATATTTTGGAGTAGAATTTCATTATCGGTTTTATTTCCAATATATTATTTTCGTTTTCCATATCAAAGCCCGCCTGTTTACTTTTTAATAGATTACCTGATTTCTTCCGTTTTCTTTTGCTCTATATAAATTATTATCCGCAATTTTAATAAGCTCGGTTTTAGAAATTCCTTTTTGATATACGGCAACCCCGATAGAAATAGTAACCCTTTCTACCGCTTTATATTCGAGTTTATTTAATTTTTCGGCAAGTTTAATGGAGCCGTCCTTATCGTCGGACGTAATAATAATAAACTCTTCCCCGCCGAACCTGAAAAACATATCGAGATTATGCCTTATATTTTTTCTTACGGTATTTACGACGGTCTTTAATACTTCGTCTCCGACGTCGTGCCCGTAAGTATCGTTAAATCTCTTAAAATGGTCTATATCGATTATCATGATAGAAAAAGCGCCGCCCGCATTATTTTCCGAATAAATTTTATCTAAAACGGCGTCAAAATGCCTTCTGTTGTAAATCCCGGTGAGCGGATCGATAATAGAATTATTATTCGCTTTCGAAGCCCTGATAAACTCTTCGTTTATATTATCCATCAGTATCTTTTTATCCCTGCGTAATTTAAGAATATAAACAGCGTTAATAAGTATAATAAAAAATATAGAATCGTATGCGTAATTCGTATAGTAATTCTTTAAATAACCTGCATACATAATCAAAAAAAATATATTTAAAATTATTGCAATCATAACTACATGGAAAAGTTTAAATTTATCGCCTTATTTCCTTTTTCTAAAACGATGCCGGTATTTTTAATCATAAGACATGTATATCCGTCGTAACTGCCGCCGACGCTCATCGTAACGTCCGTCTTACCGAATTTAACGATAGCCTGATTTTTAGATATACCGACAAGAGAAACATTATTCGGGTTACCGGAATTTATTGCGCCGGCAATAGAAGAAGAATTTGTAAGAGTTTTAATCTGCTGTCTTAATTGCGCAATTTGAGCCTGCTCTTTGAGCTTATTGATTTCCGTATTAAATTTTAATACGCTCTTCATGCTTTCCGACGAAATCGGCGGAACTTTAAAAGCAAAATTAGAAGCGGCTTTCTGCGTGTTCGTGGGAGCCCCATTTATCCGTTTATGCCGCGCCGGTATATTCCGTTGCGGCTCCGAATTTCTATTGCTTCGAGCTGGTTTAACAGCGTTTTTAGAAAGATTTTTGTCTGAAGGAGAAATATTATCTCCGCTGGGTTTAGACAGGTCTGAAATCAAAAATTTACCTGATTTGTTTATAATTGGTTTAGACTGGAAAGAAGAAAGTTTAAACTGTTCCCTTTGTCAATACATTTTTTTAATCCCACACAGGTGGATTAGTTAAAAGTATGTTTTAGTATTTTATATTAAATTATATTTATATTGTCTTTGGGGGTTAGAGGGGGCGAAG
>JAJZBN010000045.1 GCA_021798875.1 bacterium
TAAACCGACGTTAAAATATAATCCGCCGGTTTCAAACGAACAGCTTGCCGCTATGCAAACATCGGGGATGTCTTGCGGTTCGGAAACTACAAACACGGACATAAACAATCCGTTGACTATTTTTATCAACGGCGGACAGTTAGCCGATGAAACGGTTGATTGGACGGCGGCGGATACTACAACGCCTGTGGCTTTAAATACTTTAATTAAAGAAACCAATACTCCTTTTGTGGGAGCCGCTCCGATTATAGAATCTTATTTATACGGCATGGAAGAACAAGAATTTGGAACAACCGGCGGCGACGTTCCTTCGTCTGTATGTTCCGGCGACGGTTCTTCGCAGCCCGTTCTATCGGCTGATTCGCAAACTATGACGGCGTTGACGGAAAATAGCCCTATCCCTGTAGTGGAGCTTGTAAAAATGGCGTATGTCAACGACGAACCGTCGTTAATACAAAACGCTTCAGACTTGATAGCCACGTCTATTATACAACGCTGGCTTAACGGTTTAATTTTCGGTCTGAATTTAGATTCGTCGGCGAGAGTAAATCTAAATAGCAAAACAAAGCTTAAAGTTTTAATGATTAACATAATGAAATCAAAACTAAAAAGCGTCGGGACGGAATTGCAAGCCCTGCGTAAAAACTATTTGACTAAATTGGACGATGAAATTAAAACATTAAATAAACTAAATGAAGCCTGGGTGCAGGGGTTAACATCTTCAGGCGCCATAGGAAGCTATAATTTTAGTCAGGCTAATTAAATATGTTCGTTCATTTTCAAAGAATATTCACGATGTCGCTGCTTGTTTTCACGATAATATTTTTGCTCAACACGGTTCAGGACAGCGCTGCTTTAACAAAATTATCGGTTAAGACGAACAAAAAACTGCTTATTTTAAAAGGAAAACAAATAGTCTTTAAATCAGGATGTTATGCCTGCCATTCATTTATTAAAGGTCAAAGAATAGACGGAGTTATAAGTCTTGCGGATTGGGGAGATAAGCATTTAACGCTTAAGCAAACCGAAAAAGCCGTTAGAAATTGCAAAGCGGATATTTATTGCACTCAAATATTAACAAATAAGCAGGTTAAATACGTGGCTTATTATTTGAATAGTTTAAAAAATAATAATTTTATAAGGAGTGATTATGAAAACTAAAAGAATCGTCAAGCCTTACAATCCTAAAAAAGACGAATACGTCAATTCGTATATTAGAAAATATCAATCAGAATCCGATATTACGGATCAGAAAGAAAAAGAGAAAATTAATAAAATAAAGATCAAAGAAACTTTAAATAATTTTTCTAAAGATAATACGATTGATTAAGCCGCATGGATAATTCAATCACAATCAAGTTTTTTGACGGTATTTCCGATATTAATATCCGTAATAACATATGGGATATTCTTTGCCAATGCGATAAAGAGTTCTATCCTCCGTTATCCGTGAGAAAAGTTCAGAACGGATTGCTTGTTCTGAATTGCCACGCTAAAACATCGGACAAAAAACCTTATCTATATTTTAAGGCTATGATAAAACAGCGGTTCCTTATCGCTTTTATGGACGATAGATATATTGTTGGTTTCATGTCTTTTTTAACAAACGTCACGGACAAGCATTTTAATGTTAATTGCAATTATTATACGACGCTTTGCGTCAGACCGGCAAACAGGCATAAAGGGATAGCTACCGGACTATTAACGTATGAATTGCCGGAGGAGTTTAAATCAGATATTACTATGACAAGAACTTGGAGTTTAAACGCTCCGATTATAAAATCTTTAAACAAATCAGGTTTTATACTTAAAAAAGTAGCTTATAACGATAGAGAAAAAGGAATTGATACGCTATATTACGAAAAATTTAACAGGAGATAAAAATTGAACTCACTATTTACGCCTAATGTGTCATTTTTGGTAGCATTTTTAGCGGGGTTATTTTCTTTTATAAGTCCGTGCGTTTTTCCGTTAATACCGTCCTATCTGTCTTATATATCCGGTTTGTCGGTTAAAGAATTGACGGGTGATGAAGAAGCGTCAAAAGACAAGCCTAAAATTAAATTTACGGCGGTTAAACATTCATTGATGTTTATCTTGGGATTTACTATAGTATTTGTTCTGTTAGGCGTATTTTCAAGCGCCGTGGGGAGCCTGCTTCATTCAATATGGCTTATGAGAATAGCGGGTATTTTTATAATAATTATGGGATTGTTTGTTCTGGGGGCTTTTAACAAGATAAAATTTCTGTCTTTTATGAACGCGGACGCCAATATAAATATCAAAAATAAACCGTTAGGTTTAATAGGCTCCGTTCTTGTAGGCGTTGTATTCGCAGCAGCTTGGACACCGTGCATTGGTCCTATTTTGGCGTCTATTCTTTTCATCGCTTCAACCATGCACAATACTACGGCGGGAGCAGAACTGTTGTTTGTTTACGCTATGGGGCTCGCCGTTCCTTTTTTTATAAGCTCTGTATCGTTAAATTTATTCTTATCGGCGTTTAAAAAGATAAGACCTTTTATAAAGACTATATCGGTTATAAGCGGGGTTATTTTAATAGCCGTGGGAATATTAATATTTTTCAATTATTTATCTATAATATCTTTGTATTTCGGCAACGCTTTTCATTACAATATACCGTATAACGGATAACGCAACAGTTTCAGGCGATTAATTTTTCAAAGATTAATTTGTCGGCTTTCTATAATAGCATAGAACAACAGACGTCAAGCGTGATAAGCAATGCGGCGACTAATGCTGTTGATAAATTTTAGCAGAGTTTGAGCGGGGAATAAATAAAAATTAATAATTTAAGAAGATTTTTATATTAAATATAAAGTGCAAAAAATAGATAAATTAACGAATAAATATATGTATTGCAATTAAGCAGTTATATTTTTATAATTATATGTCGATTAGTTTTAAAATGTCTATAATTAGGAATTTTTTATGAAAACAAAAGATATTGATATCAGGAATTTTTTAAATTCCGTTATTCTTAAAAAATACAAAAATGATTCTAATACAAAAATAATAAATGAATTCGATATTTGCCGCGGAGATGTAAGAATAGACGTAGCGGTAATAAATGGAAGTATTAACGGTTATGAAATAAAAAGCGATAGCGATACTTTACAGAGACTACCCAAACAAATAGAACTTTATAATAAAGTATTTAATAACGTTACTATAATAAGCGGAAAAGTTTATATCGATGAAATAGTAAATTTAGTTCCGGAATGGTGGGGAGTCATAGAGGTTGTCGGCGGTAAAAATGAAATAAAAGACTGCATTAAAATACGCAAAGCCGGAGATAATAAATTTGTCGATGCTTATTCTGTTTCACAGTTATTATGGAAAAATGAAGCCCTTGAACTTTTAGCAAAATATAATCTGTCAAAAGGCCTATCTAATAAAACAATAAAAATACTCTGGGGAAAAATAGCAGATAATATTCCTTTAGAAAAAATTCAAGAGTTTGTAAGATTTAAGCTTAAAAATAGGTTAAATTGGCGAGTTGATGGACAACAAACTCGATATGCTGGTTTATCCCGATCTGCGCCCAAGTCGCTTGATTTCCGGAAGAAGAATTTAGAGCGTTGGCTTTCTCAAATATCATGCGATCCCCAGTGCTAAAATCTTTGCCTCTAAAAAAAGATTGCTGACAAAGGATGTTGCAACCATCGTTAAATTGTTTCATTCCCCTTGAATTATCCCTTGTAGAGAAACCTCTCCATATATAATAATGATCGTTTTTTGTATAGCGTAGCGTTGGTATGATATATTTCGGTGTTCCTGTATACGGCAAATCTGTGTCTCTGATAGTATAATCGCCATAAACAAGATTTGCAGAAAAGGGTTTTTTAGTATTTTTTAACGATTTCCATATAGTATAATCAAATCTTTCAACTTCCATAGACTCGCCTTTTAAGTCCTTTAATTTTTCAGAGGGCGGAAAAGCGCCTGCGATAATACCTATAGTTTTATAATGCGAATCTGCTATTTGCGATAATACAGAATCAGCGGCATAAAAATAAACATTATTATCAATATTTTCTAAATCCAGAAATAAATGTAGTTTATTTTTTTTCAAACCTATATTTTCAATCATAACATTTAATATATCCGCAATATTAACATCTGGGGTAATAATATCCAACGGAATGCGAATTGCAACATCATTAAGATTCAATTCTTTTACTGTTAAGTTTATTGCTTTTTCGTATCCTTCCGATCGTCCGATACCTGTCATAGGGATAACATTAAAGCCTTCTTTCTTGCAATTGCCTATAACCCCGGAAATTATATCGATTAAATCGCAATCTTCATTGTCTAAATATATAAAATCTAGGATTACCGGCATTTCTTCCGGTAAATATGATTTTAAATTAGAGATAATTTTATTATAATTTTTAGTTTCTTCTTCAGGAATGATTTCAAAAATATGTATAATTTTTGTTTTAGTTTCTTCTTTTAAATCTCTAATAGCGAAAAAAGATGTTCTTTTGGATTTAAGAACGGGATAATAGCGCATTATACTCATGTGTCATCCTCATAAAATATAATAAAGTTTATTATTTATTAAGTTCTGTAAATAATTTTAAACCATCGTTAATTTCCTCTTCTTCTAAATACAAAGCTTCTTTAAGAAAAACCGCTTTTTGCAGTTTTTCATCTTTATCAAACCATTGGCATTCAAAATGTTTTTCATTAACATCTGCGATGATTGTCATAGCTGGTCCTCCAGATTTTAATTTTACGACATCACCGATTTTCATGGTATTTTTCACTTATAATCACCTCCGTAATTTTTTTTGTTATTGTTATAATTATTACCTATTATATTTATTATTATTCATTTAGTAATTGCATTTTAGATAACAGCTTCATTGATTCTGTAGTATTTTCCATTAAATTATTTGCGGGAATTTTAATATCCGGAAATTCATTACGGATAAAATCTGCAACCACGTTGGGTATGCTTTTTTTTATGTGATAATTTTCCGTCATGAGCTGTGCCGTCCTTATTTAAGGCAAATAATTGATTACCTCTAACATAAAAATGAAGATGTTTTTGCCCATTATTAGAGTGCGGACTATCGCATCTGGCTGAATATTGTTTAAATTTATAATATTTGCTTTCAGATAGTATTTTTTGTGATGCATTATCTAATAAAATATGAACAAAATAATCATCTTCAACCTTAAAACTCAACCATTTAAATTCATTGTTTTCCATTATATATCTACCTCGTAGTAAGAATCTAAGTATTCTATAAATCTATTTAAATCTTGCGGGTCTGCGCAACTAAAGGTATTTTCTATTATTCGTCTACCATTTAATTCATTAAATATTTCAATTTTAGGTTTATCATTCCTACAATAGTTAATAACGTTATTAAAAAAATTAGGGTCTTTCATTGAACCGGCATCTGAAATATGCTCTTTATTTATTGACAAAACAGAGTTTTTCCATTCTATTTTATATATCTTGTCTCCATCATTATAAGGTATTAGAACAAAACCGTTTTTTTTATAAAAATGCATTAATCTTTCGCCGTGTTCAGTATCTTTTTTGTCATTATAATAAGAATCAACGATATATCCTGTGATATTTGCACAACCGATAATTCTACAGAGTTCTATTATATTTTTCAATCCGGAGGTTCCTATCCCTATATTTTTATTTTTCCCTATTTCAATATCATCAATATTTATATAAAGTTTATGAATATCTAAATGTAAAAAAAATTTGCCGATATTTGAATCTACATAGCTCATATTAGAATCATTTAGATTAAATATATATTGTTCAAATCTATCGCGATAAGAGTTTTTAATAATCAAAGAAAAAATAGGGATATTGGTTTTTGTCCTGCCTATGTTCATATACCTAAAATCTATTTTTTCACCTGTAAAAACTGGATTTAAAATAAGGTTATTAATACTGCCTATTTGTTCTATATTTAAATTAAATGCTTCTTGTAATTCTTCTGATGATTGATATAGCAAAATTAAAACCTCTATATTTTATATTTATATTTTTATTTCTTTATCAAGTGATTGTAGTAAATTTTTAATTTGGATATCTAAATCGTCTTGCTGTTTTTTAAGTTGTTTTAAATATTCGACAACATTATTCAGTCTCGCTTTATATGCCGACATCATAACATTCGCTGCCGCTTCTATATTTTTGGGCATAAGCGTACGAGCAAATTCTAAGTCGTCTTTTAATACTTTTTCAATTTTATCCTGATTTTTATTTATAAGCGAAATTAATTCTATAAATCCTTTAATATTTGTATAAACCGAAACTATTTCTTTACGGAGTTTTTCGTTTTTAATTTTACCTATAAAAGAACTATTGCCATTATAAATAGTAAAATAATCCTGTGATATTGAAACTCTATATGACAACAATACATGAAAATAATTTAAATCTTCCATGTATTTATTCATATCAGTGAATTTTTTGCTATAATCTGATTTTACTAATTCTTCAATTGAGGGTTTTATAAAATTTTCATATCTTTCCCAAATTACTTTTATCTCTGTTTCTATAGCTTGCAAAACGGCTTTTTCTATTTTTTCGTCTTCTTGTTCGATTAGTTTTAGATTATATTTATAATTTTTTTTATTTTGCCACATCATAAATAGACCAGTAATTAAACCGCCTACGACACTTGCTATTAAAGACAATATCCAAGGCGGCACATTAAAGGAATATGTTTGATTTTGCATTGTCATAACACTTTTATTCAGTTTATTATTATTTTCTTTTGTTTTTATTTTATTATTGTGTTTTTGCGACAGTGATTTATTTTTATTCGCTAATGTTATAATTTTTTCCGAATGAATATATTTTATAGGAATTGAAAATTCTTTTTTATTTTTGACATATTCAACATAATAATTATCTGGTGTTTTTAATAGCAATTCAAATTGATGCCATTTAAAATTGTTATTTTTAGGATAATATAAATTCTTTTGCTTTGATAAATTGTTTTTATTTGGTTTATTGCTTTCTTTTGATGCTTTATTTTTAACAATTAATTCGTTAAAATATTTTTGAGGTACTAGTAATTTGACTTGAATATTACCTCCGATTTTTAACACCCTAAATGGCAAAGAGGATTTGCTTATTATAAAATATGCCACAAAAACTAATAATGGAAGAATAAATAAAGACAATAATATAATTCTACCTTTATTATATGACAACGATTTATCAAAATGTTTTGGAATATAAAGGCTGAAAGGCATTACAGCAAATAAAAAATAAATAGCAGATAATACAGCAAATAAATAATTAGCTTTATTATTATCAACTAAGATTATTGCATAAGCAAATATAAAAGATAATATTATAAGAAAAGATGATACTTCATTGTTTTTAATTAACTCATTTTTTCTTATTTTTTTTAAGTATAAATAATATATAATCACTATTGCTATATATAGAAGAATAATATACCAAATAACATTATTACTAACATGAAAAAATAAATAAGGAAAATAAATCAAAGAAAGTGAATAAACTAACGCTAATATTATTTTAAAATATTGATTATAACTTTCATCATTTAACATTGAATACACTATTATAGCAACAAAGAACGGTAAAATTAAAACCAAAAGTGTTATTAATACGGGTATCATTATCAAGACTATTAAATTCTGCGAACTCAGAAAAGATTGCGGAAATACGATTCCTATTTTTTGTGTATAAATTAATAAATCTAAAAACCCCAATCCAATTAATAAAATTGTAGTTAAAGATATAATTTTCAATACTTCGGCGGTTAAAGGAGAGATTTTACGGCTATATTTTGCTAATTCCATAAATATTGATTGAGACTGAGGATGTGGATAATTATATCCAGTTTGAGATTTCAATTTTTGCTTTAACTTCTTGTTTAGAATTTTAATTTTATTACAGAAAGACAATATCTACCTCTTATCTAAATTTAAAATAAAAGCATTATTCTTATCGCATTATAATTAAATAATAAAACTAAAACTTAAATTAAATAAATCTTACCATATAAATTTTATTTTGCAAGTTTTTAAAAAAAAATCAATAAGTTAATTTTCACACTTCCTAAAATAATCTATTATCGGAAGTAAACCAATCTTTCCGGATATAAAAAGAATAAAATTTTATCGTTTTTATATTGATTTTTTGTTGAAAAATTCCTATAATAGTATTTAAGGAATTTGAAAAATAATTAAACAATTTTTGTGGATAGGATTTCGCAAATCCTGTTGACTAAAATTTTATTAATTAAAAAAATTATTAACTTAATCAAATTGCATAATTTTTAATCATAAGCAAAATGGACAACAATAACGAAATAATAATATATACCGAAACTCCGATTACCAAGAACGGCAAAAAGACCGAGCTTGTAGAGACCGATTTAAAAACGAATAATTATTATGAGAATGATAATATTGTTTTCTTTACGACCCAGCAGATTAAAACTCTTTTAGACGGCATAGACAACCATTTTCATAAGCTCGCTATCCTTTTGTTGTATGAAACCGGAGCGAGAATAGAAGAAGCCAGAGCCTTAAAATTTTCCGACATAGACACGTCAAACGGAAGAGTTAAAGTTTTAACGTTAAAGCAGCGCAAAAAAAATAAAATCTACCGGTATTTAAAAATATCCGATAAATTATTATCCTTAATTTTAAACCATAGAGTCGTTAACAAACTTGCCGACGACGATTTTATTTTATCGCAGACTTCCGGCAAACAGGCTATAACGAGAAAAGGAATAAGTCTTATGTTTAAATCATATGTTATTAAATTATTAGGACAAAATAATTTAGACAAAGCTCATCCGCACGCTTTAAGACATACGAGGGCGATTCATTTATTAGACAGCGGAATGAATATAATGTTATTGAAAAACTTTTTAGGACATGCCAATATCGTCAATACGCTAATATATCTAAAATATTCAAATAAAGATATGGCGGAAGCGATAGATAGGGCGAATAATGTTGAAAGATAAAATAATATAATTAGGCATAGGCAACTTAGGCAAATCAGGCAGGCTTGTTTCAGGCACTTAGGCAATTAGACATACATCAATCACCCGCCCTAACGGACGGGGACTTCTTGGCGGGAGAGTTAAAAAATAATTTAACAATATTTAAATTTATTTTTTTGTAATGGAGCATTATATGTTTGAAGACTTTTATTTAAACATTGAACTTTTTCATCCCGAAGCCGTTATGCCTATCCGCAGTATTAACGGAGACGCCGGATTAGATTTATGCGTTTGCGAAAAGACAGTCTTAAGACCTAATGTTTTAACTAAAGCGCATATAGGCGTTAAAATAGAATTTCCTATAGGTTACGCAGCTATTATAAAAGAAAAATCCGGATTGGCTTTAAAAGGCATTGAAATTAAAGCCGGTGTGATAGACCACGAGTATAGGGGAGAGGTGATCGTGTTAGCTAAAAATAAATCAATATCGCCTATAATATTGGAAACAGGAAATAAGATAGCCCAGATGTTAATAATGCCGGTCTGGACAGGTAAGCCCTTACAGGTAGGAAAAGTAAATAAAAATACTGTAAGAAAAGATAAAGGCTTCGGTTCGACGGGGGAGTAGAAAATGTTATATCAAATATTATTTCAAATATTAAATTATTCCGGCTTATTGGCTACACTATTAGCCGTCTGGTTCTTTTCGTCGCATAAATATAAAATAGGATTTCTAATATCCATATTAAGCTGTATTCTCTGGATAGCTATCGCTTATATCGATAACGTATGGAGTTTGTTAATTCTTAATGCGATATTGCTGATATTGGATATAAGAGGCTATTTTAAAAAAGATGTTCAAACAATAAAACAAGAGGCATAATTAATGTTATCGCAAACAGCATTAGATCTTGACGGCGTTATATTCGATTATGAAAAGACCTTTTTAAAGCAAGCCGCTAGGCTTAATCTAAATATTGCAATTAAGCATCCCGAAATATACAATATGGCGGACAGATATAAAATAACGCAGGAGCAGTTATCTTTAATACGTTCAAATATAGACTATTCCGATATGGATATTTATCCGGAGATTGAAAATTTAAAGCATTACATTAAGAATATTAAATGTTTTATCACGTCATCCCACGAAGAAATATTGCATTTAAGAAAAGTCAATTTGCGTAAAATATTTAATAAAGATATTCCTGTATATTACGCCGACGCTAAAGAAAAACATAGAATTATTTCGGAACTTGGAATAAAATATTTCATAGACGATTACAACGCCGTTATTCATCATATAGAGGTAAATTGTCCGGATTGCAAGGCGTATTGGCTAAATAGAGGCTATAAAGATAATGCTTTACCGGAGCCGGTTAATAAGATAAATAATTTAACGGAGTTTTTTGAAATAAATTATTAACCGCAAAAAATATTACACTATTATAAATCTACTATTATAAATATTATGGACATTCAAAAAGCAATAGAAAAATATGTTAAAAAAGATTTAATACGGCACAAAGCAAAATCTTTTAAAAAAGATTTAATGTTTATTCCACATTTTAATATTTCTAAGAAAAAATTAAATAAATCTGTTAGAATAATTAAAAAATAATATTATTATGATATATTTATACATATCGTTATTTGCTCTTATTTTGTTAGTTTTTATTAATATTACAGAGCGTTTTTATTTTATTAAAAAGTTTACGATATATTCCGTTGATTTTGAAACTCACGATGAGGCGGCGGAATATTTGCATATTAGCAAAGCGCAAATTTATTGAATGATAAAGTCCAGGAAGATACCTTTTTATAAAATAAGTTCAAAAATTTTAATAAAAATTTCCGATATCGAAGATTTTATGTATAACAACAGAATATCAAGCGTTGACGAGACTATGAAAAAAAATAATGCGGGGTTAAAATAAAACAAGAGATTTCTTTACTTTAGGCGATTTTTTTAATATTATTATAAGTAATATATCGTTAATAATTTTTTGTTTTTGCACGGATAAAATTAAAGAAATCAGCGGTCAAAAAGCGAATATTTTATGATTAATAAAATAAGTTTTAAAAAACAATTCTTACTAGTTGAACCTGTTGCAAAAACTCCATATCCCCCTCTAGGTCTAATGAAGATTTCGTCCATGCTTAAGCAAACTAATAAAGATTGTTTTGTTTTTACGCAGGTTGGAAACGGAATCCCTGAAGGACTTCATTATCCAGATTCTATCTATATTACAAGTTTATTTACATGGGATATAGATAAAGTTATAAATTCGGCGCGTTATTATCAGAACAAATTTAGAGATTCAAAAATTATTATTGGTGGTATTGCTGCTTCGCTTCTTCCAGATTATGTATATTCTAAAACAGGAATAAAGCCACATGTCGGTCTTCTTGAAAGCGCAGAATCGTGTTTTCCTGATTACACAACCACGTTTGACCGCAAAATAAATTATTCAATTTCATTTACTTCAAGGGGATGTGTTAGGAGTTGTAATTTTTGTCATGTAAAAACATTGGAGCCCAATTTTTTTGTAAAGCACGAGTGGGAAAAAGATATAAACGATTCGTTTCCAGCAATTACTTTTTGGGATAATAATTGGCTTGCTTCGCCTAACTTTGCTTCGGATTGTGAAAAATTAGAAAAACTCAATAAAAGGGTGGATTTCAATCAAGGGCTTGACGACGACTAAATGTAAGTTAGTTTAAGTTATTTTATAAATTAAAATAGTCTCTATATAATTTAATATATATGGGCTATTTTTGTCCTGTTGATTTTCACTTCCACCAAGTACTACCACGCGGAT
>JAJZBN010000002.1 GCA_021798875.1 bacterium
CGACAGGCAGCGAAACGACTCTCGAACTAAACCTTGCCGTCATAAAAGTAAAACATACGGTAAAGAAGGGAAAGAAATAAAAAAAAGGAGAGCTTGCAGTGACAGTTTATGAATTAATCGAAGAACTTAAGAAATATCCGCCTGAAATGAGGGCAGCATAAACTTTTCTCAAGATATTAGGTATGCGCTGTTAATATTATAGGAGCTATTATCGGCAAAAATCCACTAAGATAAAAAATAAGGCGTGTTTGCTAACTTGTCAATAGTATTATAAATTACCTAAATTATATTTAACCGGCTTTAAAACGCAAATACGGCGGTTTTTTTATCGGCAAAAAGTTAGGGATTCCATGTCTTTGTATATTTACGATATAGAAATTAATGAAATATCCTTAAAAGAATAAAAAAATAAAATATGTTATAATTATCTTATTATGAGAAGTAATATAGCAAAAACAACAAAATATTTGAATTATCTCACGGACAATGAAAGGAATGCCCTACTCGACTTAAAAGAAAAGGTTGCAGAAAAATATCCTATTGTAAAATTAATTCTTTACGGTTCTAAGGCAAGGGGGGATTACAATCGGGATTCCGACATAGATCTGCTTATAGTGATTGGCGACGATTACAAAATAGACAAAAATGTTTCATTTGAAGAACTAAAAAATCGCTATTTTATGCGTATAAATGGAGATATTAGAGAAAAAATATTAGACATCATAGTAGATATTGAACTAAAATACGGCATTTTTATTGATTGGCACGCAGAATATAAGAGTTATTTGAACACCCGTGTTGCCGGAATTGAACCTTGGTATCAAAATGTCAACCGTGACGGAGTCGAGTTATGACTTTGCAAAAAAAGGACAAACTGGCTCTTATAAATTATAAAATAGAAATGTCCGAACTGGCATTAAAAGCGGCAATAAGAGAGTTTGAAGCTGAAGATATGTTTACGGCTTCAAACAGAATTTATTACGCATGTTTTTACTCAGTTGAAGCATTAATGCTAACGAATGATTTATCATTCAAAGACCATGGAAAACTAAAAGGCGAGTTTAATAGGCAGTTTGTTTACAAAGGGCTCGTAGATAAAAAATATTACAAAATACTTGATAATGCTTTTGAACAAAGACAAGCAGGAGACTATAGAAGCTTTGTGAAGTTTACAAAAGAAGAGATTGAATCATCTCTCGACCAGGCAAAGATATTTGTAAAAGATATTAATGAATTAACTTTAAAAACTATTAAAGACATTGACATTGATAAAACAAAAAATTAAAGTTCCTGAAATTATTTACGCAACGATTTATAATTTAACTTTTTCGAATTTTAAAGCTACAACGATTTAAAAACTGTGCAACGATTTTGCAACGCTCCATCTAAAAAAACGGCAAAATATGGGGTATTTAGCGGAATTGTCGGAATTGCTGAAAACATTATAAATTCTATAACTGCAGGCGGAAAGTCGATTTGTTGATTTTGCCTTATTTAGCCTTTTAATCAGGTGTTCGTGGGTTCGACTCCCGCGCGGCTCACCAGTAAAATCAAAGCTTTACAGTATATTAAAAGCAGTTAATTTTTTCGACTGTGCCCTAATTTGTGCAAAAAGATTTCTATAAGACGCCGTTATTAATCTATTTAATAATTTGATTTAAGCCTTCCTTTACTATTTACGGAATTATGACGGTTTTCTTACAAAACGGTTAAATTTTTGTTACAAATCTATTACAATAATCTTTTTTATGCTGATATTTAGTAGATTTCCGCTTAGTGCCCTGACAATTAAATATTTAATTTGACTTCTATCTTTTTCTTTGCCCTAGAAATTCCAAACAAGGCATATACGGGGCAAAACCCGCTAATTCCAATAAATAAAGTAAAAATACCAAAGATTATTAAGAACATCGCTAACGCAAAAATCCAATTTAACTTGAATAAAATAAGAAATCCAACTATTAGAAAGATTATTCCAAGAATAATTCTGACAATTCTTTCGCCTCTAGCCGTATTAACTTTCATAAAAAGCTCCCCCTTTTTTTTTGGAAAATATTAATAGCTTCTTTTAATTTGTTTTGCCGCTTTCAAAACATACCATTATTTTACTATTTATATAACGAAGTTTCCCTGAAAAAGAACTTCCGGTATCGACCTGTCAACGCATTTCCTGAAATATATCGACCTTATGAAAATTTTAATTTATACATGTCTAATTTTTCGATTGAACCGCTTAAAGCCGTCATTTATTATTGCCATTTTATATCTTTTGATGCCTTCCTATCAAAAAATATAAAATAGATCCTAAAAACGGCACGAAAATAATAGTAATAACCCATGCAGTTTTATCGCCGTTTTCGAATCTTCCTGATAAAGCATTAGCTAAAGCCCAAACCACAAAAACTATATAAATTAATATAATGAGACTTGCCATAATAGCTCCTTTTTATAGTCCGCATTGCGGACGGTTAAATAAGAATATTATTTGCTCTGCCTATCGCTTCAGCCAAATCCTTGTTCGAATATTTAAGATATATCAACGTATTGCTAATATTACTATGCCCTAAAAAGTTTTTCAAGAGCATTATATTCATGCCTGAGTCCAACAAATGCACGGCTCTTGTATGTCTTAAAGCGTGCGGATGGGCTTTATCTAAAAAAGAGTTACCGAGAATCTTTAAAGTGTTATATTTCAAGATATAACTTATACTCTTTCTGGCTATTGCCGGACCGCCGGTTTTTTTAGACAAGATAAAATCGTTATCGTTTAATTTATGCGATATACGGTGATTTAAGATTAAAGACAGAAGTTTGTCGGATATTTTCAAATAACGGTATGTTTTATTAGTTTTTCGTTGTTTTAGCGTTAATACTTTGACCCTGCCGGTTCCCGGTTCCACGTCAGAAAATTTTAAATCTCTCGCCTCTTCGACCCTGGCGCCGGTTTCGTACATTATCAAGATTGCAAGTTTATGAAAGTCGTTTACTGTCCCTTCGAGCAGGGCTTTCAATTGTTCGGTGGAATAAAAAACGATATTGTCGTTTTCGTAATAATTATTTCCTTTTAATTCTGTCCGGACGAGTTTTGTCTTGCCGCCGGATTCCAGCCGATTTTACCATCCATTTTTTCAAAACCGAATACTTAGGATTAACCCCTAACTCGCCTGCAACAAATTCAATAAAAGTTTTTAAATTAATCGCAGGGCTAAATGTCGGCAAATGCCATATCTGATTGAAAGTATCCTCTTTGCTTGTTAATAAATGCAATCCTTTTGCGTAATCGACGGTATATGTGAATGAAGAAATTGTTTGAAAAAGTTAAATATTTTTAATATTGTTTTCATTTTTTATCGCTGCATGCGCCGATTCTTTTTCCGGTAAGTTCGATGTTTGAATTAGCATTCATTGTCCTGCCTTGATATGTGTTAATAGTGTTGATATGTCCATGCATATGCATTGTTTTATCGTTAGGAAAATACTCAAATATAAGTTCTTTTATTTCAGAGCCGGCTTTAACAGAACATTCAAAGCGTGTTATTACTGTTTTGCCGTTAATAGTTACGACGGGTTTTGGGCAGTCAGCCGGCATATCGGGATTCTTCTGTAAAAGCGGTTTAAATTTATTGCCGATACAGGTTGAATAAGTAGAAGTCATAGGCGGCGCAGAGTACGCAAGTCCGGCAACGGTTGTCGTTATTGTTTGAGTATATTGCCATAATCCAGGCAAAAACAGCCTGCCTGCAAATGCGTTGGTGCTAAAAGCTAAGCTCATGAATATACTTATTAATACAAACATTTTCTTCATATCGTTCCTCCTTTTTTTGTAAAAAATTATAGATACGGTTATCAGATCTATTTTAAATGTTTTTATGCAGAATAAATTAACTATAGAACTATGCTATATTACATGCTAAAGGACAGCTCTACAAGTTTAGTCAAGGAGTCCCATTTAGTAACTATCCATTTATTGTTAGGTTATTATCTCAATAAATAGTTAAAAAAACAATCTAAAAATTATGCGGCTGCATCGGTAATAAAATAAAGGAATTTTTTAATATTTCGGGCAATATTTATTAGCTTCGTTAACAGCTATTTTTATCTGTTTTGCGTTCAGGCGGCGTTTAAGCAAATCATTCAAAGCTCTATTAAACAGGCAGTATTTTTTACTGAATGCAAAACCGTGAGCGCGTGCAATAATAAACCATTTAGAGATTTAATATAATTTTTTGTTACCCCGTTGCCTTTGTAATAAGCATATCCTAACATCGCCTGTGCAGATGAATCTCCCTGATTTGCAGAAAACTTAAACCAATAAACAGCCGACTTATAATTTTTTCTTACCCCTTTTCCATAATAATACATTCTGCCTAAATTATATTCCGCCGTATAATTACCCTGACGCGCTGCTAAATTAAACCAGAATAACGCTATTCTGTAATTTTGCTTAACGCCGTGTCCCGCAAAAAAACAGAGTCCTAAATTATTTTGCGCGCATGCGTCATTTTGTATGGCCGACAGATTATACCATTTAACTGCTTTTTTATATGCATCCAGCATATAGCTATGTTCATAAGCGTCATTTATTTCAGTCTTAACAATTTTACTATATTCCTGATTGATTGCATATCTGTACCAGTAATGTTTCCGCATCCATTTTTCCGGTATTAATTCTTTGTTATAATACATATAACCAAGTGTATATTCATGTGAAAGGAAATAAAAATAAAAAAAATATAAATCGGACGAATTTCATATTTATTATCAATATATCTTTAGTTTGTTATTGGTATTTATCATTGTTGCTATATTTAAACATTATATATTTGTTTTTACAATAAAAATATTAGTTAAATAATTTTTCGTTAAAAACAATAACGGCACGATAGCTTATTAAGAGTAATTGGCAATCGCCTTGTATATCTTTCCGTTCCGATTGAAATAAAAACTTCGGCGGCAAACCGTCCTCTATCTCCTTTATAATAAATAACAACAGTGTCAATCCCCCCCCCGTCAAAACGGAGATAAACTCAAAACGCAAGTCAGGCATCAGCTTAAGAACTTCTGTCCAGTATGCTTTATTAGTAAATACCGAAACGTTATGCATGTTTGAAACTATTCCGCCGCTAACGGAATAAAATTCAACATGAAAGTTATCTTTTAA
The DNA here is from genome assembly GCA_021798875.1 of bacterium. Lineage (GTDB taxonomy): Bacteria > SZUA-79 > SZUA-79 > Acidulodesulfobacterales > Acidulodesulfobacteraceae > Acidulodesulfobacterium_A. The sequence goes on from JAJZBN010000002.1 coordinate 5,162, forward strand.
CCGTCCTAATATTTCTGCCAGACCAAAAACGTCGAGCGTTTCAAAATCTTGAAATAATATAAATGCAACTTCTTTGACAGAGTTCATAATATAAAAACTGATTTAAGATAAATATTGTTAAACTTTCGGTTCTATTACCGTTATCTCTTTTACTTCGTCCGTAGCTCCGGTGCATATTACGAGCGCCGTGGTTTCGATATTAACAAGGTTGGCATGGGGATGACCTTCGGGATTCAATACGTAATCTCCTGGAAATAATCTCTGTTCTCCGTTCCTGTAACAGTGTCCGCCTTCAAGTATATAAACATGCTCGTCGGAACGGGCAACCGCTACGGTTCTAATCATTTTGCCTTCCGGAGGAACGAATTTAATTAAATAGGCTGCTCCTTTCCCGTTTTCAAGTCTGTTGGTCAGCTGTTTTACAAAAACTATTTCTTTGCCGTCATGCAATACGCTTTCGCCGTAAATAGAGCTTGCGGGTATCCATTCTATTTCCTGCGTTCTGATAAATATAGCATCCGTTTCCAATTTAGCCCTCCAAAATTATTTGTTTAATTCAACCGGCTGTGTGAGTAATTATAGCATGACGTAAATCAACAAGCAAACCTAAACAATCACTCTATGAAGCCCGAACAATACTCGGTCTATCGCTTTAGCATATTTATAGACATCCTTTAAATTTAGACTAATTAAAATTTATCATATATTCAGCCTTTTAAGCCTGAGAGCCATTCATCCGTTCCTATTACCCTGCCGAACCGCACCTGAGTGACTAATATAGCTCTATGCAGTTCTTCGGCGGTAACGGAACCGGCGTAGTTTGTCATTGAAAGAGTTCCGGTAGCGTCGGACAAAAACTCCACGCCGTAACCGCGATGAAATGCGCTCCTTGCCGTAGAATCGCAGCAATTCTGGGTCATATATCCGATTATCGTAACGGTATCCGCACTTATGTCTTTAAGCCATTTATCTAATTGAGTATCTTTAAAGCTATCGGGAAAGTTTTTTTCAATCAAAATATCTCTGTGCCTCTTTAGAATTTCAGGATGAAGTTCCCATTCATAGCTTCCCTTCCTAAAGACAGGCGATTCGGGTGATATTGCGGAATTTTGGATAACCGCCGTAGCTATTTTATTTTCCATTGCTCCGTCCATAATTTTAAGGATATTGTTAAAACTGCCTGAAGGATGAGATACCGGCAGTTTACCTGTAAAATATTCATTCTGGACGTCTATAACGATTAGAGCGCGTTTCATAATTCCTCCTGGTATAATGTTCACTGTAAGTATCGTGAACATATTTGTTAATTTGATTTATTTTGTTAAAATATTGTTAATTTGTAATATTAAATCTAACAAGCTTATCTAAAAGCAAGAAAGACGGTTTGTTTCCTCCTTATAGTCCGATTATATCGGAACTATTTAAATTAGTTTACCGTTTTCGGCAAACGTATTTTCCTATCTTCATTAAGATTAAGCAAAACTTTGCCGTTCGTTATTTATAAATTCTTTTTATTAAAATATTATTTACGAGCAAGCTTCGCATATCCCATAACAGCCCTTCTTCTCCGGAGCTTAGATTTATAATTTTAGGCCGTCTCTTCCTTAATTAAATGTATCAGCCTTCATATCGAACAGCAAAAGAAGCGCTGCCGTTAATACAATAACGGCAGCTATCATCATGTCTTTGAAGTTTCCGAAATATTTTGCCGCATAGCCTCCCAAAACCGGACCTATAATTTGTCCTAAACCGAAAAAAGCAGTAAGATAGCCGACCAATTTTGTGTTGTGTCCTTTATATAATTGCTTCCCTAAGTTCATCACGAGCGTTACTATGCCCATAAAGGTTAATCCGAAAAAGAAAGCGCCGATATATAACATTGTTAAATTCTTGGAAACAAGGCTTATGATTAATCCGGCTATCTGTAAACCGAAAGCAAGTTTAAGCGCTGTTAAATTACCCCAACTTTTGCCTAATATACTCCAAAAAACGGTGGAAGGAGTTGCAGCAATGCCTGCCACAAGCCATGCCGTTATGCCAAAATAAAAATTATGCGTTATTTCCTGCATCATCGCTACCATAAATGTTCCCATTATAATATAGCCCGTTCCGAAAAGTCCGTACGCAATCATAAGCTTTATAGTGTTACTATCGAATTTGACTGAATTAACTTTTTTAAAGCCGGTATTTTGGATTATTTTTTCGCCGCTGTTTTTTACTATTTGCGGTAAAATTTCGTCAGATGCGGCATAATCGCGGATGGAAGTATCTTCTTTCAGCCACATAATCGGAAAAATACAGAGAAATAAAGAAAGTATTCCAAGCCCAATCCATGACGCATAAACGCCGCCCATATAATTAAAAACAGGTATCGCAACGGCAGTCATAACAATCCCTATTCCAACCCCGCCGTATATATATCCGAACGCATGGATATTCTTCATTTCTATAAGCTTATCTAAAACAAGCACCGATGCAGCTACAAAAATAAACGCGGAAGAAAAACCGGAACAGAACCTCAAGATAAACCATAATAAATGGCTGGAAGTTAAACCCATCGCCAAAGTCGTTAAAACATTTATCGACAAGTTTGCCAGTAATATTTTATATCTATTATATCTTACCGAAACAGCGGATAAAACCGCTCCGGCAAAATATCCGGCGTAATTGACCGAGGCGAGATTTCCTGCCAAAATATTCGATATATGCAAATCGGACTTCATCAGGGGCAGCATAGGTGTAAAAGCAAACCTGCTTATACCTAAAGCTATCATTAAGCTTGCTATTCCGGCGGCTAATATTTTATACATAATATATCCATTTTTATATAGTTTTTAATAATTCAGAATCTTGGATTAGAAACAAAAATTCAAATCCCGATTTTGAATGCTGCAATCTGGACTTAATATAGAATATACTATTGACTTTATTATTACAAACGATTATTATTGATATTATTAATCATTTTTAGCGATGATAATTAAATTAAATATAATTAAACCTGTACTTTTAATGAACAATAATTTTATATGGATTTAAATATTTTAAAAATATTTTACACGGTTGCAAAAGAAGAAAGCATTACAAAAGCTGCGGTTAAGCTCAATTATGTCCAGTCGAACGTTTCGGCAAGAATAAAACAGCTTGAAGGAGAGCTTGGCGTACCTCTTTTTTACAGGACGGGAAGAAGAATTGTTCTAACCCCTGCGGGTCAAATATTGCTCTCATTTGCAGAAAAGATAGTTAATATCGAAAAAGAGGCGGAAAAAGCGGTAAAAGAAACTTCAGGCGACAATGGCGGCATTGCCGTCGGTTTTATGGAAACCGTTGCCGCCGTGAGATTGCCGCCTATCCTTATAGCCTACAATAAAAACTTCCCGGGGTCCGCTTTAAAACTTGTAAGCGGTTCAACGGAAGAATTGCTTTTAAAAGTCTTAAATTATGAACTCGAAGGAGCTTTTGTCGGAGGTCCGGTAGAACATCCCGATATCGAAGAGCATTCCGTATTCGAAGAAGAACTCGTAATACTTTCAAATGAACAGATTGTTAATTTAACGGATAAAAATATAGTGGTTTTTAAAAAGGGATGTGCTTACAGAAGAAGGCTTGAAGAATTTTACGAAAGCCACGGCATATTTTCTTATAAGATATTTGAATTCGGCTCTATCGAAGCCATACTTGCCTGCGTTTCCGCCGGAATGGGCGTAACCATGCTGCCTCGGTCAGTCGTAAAAGAAAAGGGAAATAAAAACTTAAAAATAATACCGCTTTCGGACGACAGAGGTAAAATGACGACTGTATTTATAAGAAGAAGGGATACGCTGATGACAAAAGCCTTATCCAATTTTTTAAAACTTGCGGAAGAACTTAAATAAATAATTATATTCGTTTACGGAAAAACTCGGCAGTATAAAAGACATAGTGTATAAATTATACACTACAGGTATAAAGAAATTTTCGACTTCAATAAAAAAAGGCGGTAAAGTAAAGCTTCCGACCGCCTTCACCGAAAAAGGCCCATACATGCTTGCAACGATAATAAAAAGTCCTATCTTTGTATATTTACGATATAGAAATTAATCAAATATCCTTAAAAGGATAAAAAAAATAAAATATGTTATAATTATTTTATTATTTATAATTTAACTTTTTAAAATTTTAAAGTTATAATGATTTAAAAACGGTGCAACGATTTTGCAACGCTTCATCTAAAAAAACGACAAAATATGGGGTATTAAGCGGAATTGTCAGAATTGTTCAAAGCCTTTAAAATTCTATAATTGCAGGCGGAAAGTCGGTTTGTTAAAGGTTATTGAGATTCTCTCTTAATCAGGCGGTCGCGGGTTCTACTCCCGCACGGCTCATCACTCAAAACAGCAGGAAATAAAGCATTTTACGACATTTCTTCAGGCATGCAGATAACCTATAAGTATTGTAAAATGTAATAATTGTCGAGATATTATGAGTATATTAAATATAAAGCCTTTATCCCGTGTCTCTAAAATCATATTTACCGGTTTACTTATCCTGATTTTATATTCAATTATCGCCTCGTTAGTTTATGTGATTTTACAAAATGAAATCGACCTTTACGTTAAAAAATCTACCGATCTTGCGCTTTATACTACTAAACTTTCTACCGATTTAAATAATCTGATTATCGAGTCTGCTTCAATAATAAAATATTCTAAATCAAACGATAAAAAAAAGCTCAAAACATCCTTAATTAAGGCTGAAGCATTAATGTCCTTAACGGATAAAGATTTTAAAATTGTAAAACATTATATAAAAACTTCACAAATTGGAACAAAAACTATTTTACCTTACGTAAATAAATCATATTTTAATTATATAAACCTCATAAGGCCGATAATAAAGAGGATTATAAAATATCACAGCTTAATTTCAAAAAAAATATTTCTTACGCCGGTAGAACTTGCCCTTTATAAAGATTCCCCCGTTTTTTCGCCGTTTGCCATAAAAGCAGTTGATAAAACAATAAAGCGTGAAAGAATCATACGAAACTATGTTAATCTGATTTACTTAGCAGGTTCGTTATTGATATTTGCATCCATACTTTTTTTTATCTTTTATTCAAAAAGAAAAACTAAGGAAATTGAAAATCTTTATACAAAATTTAATTTAATATTCGACAATATATACGATCTTGCTTACGTTACGGAATTTACCGGCGATGCCGTTCCTAAACACTTTATAGAGGTAAATAACATGGCATTAAGAAAACTTGGCTATTCTAAAAATGAATTTTTAAAATTAAGCCATCTAAATATTATTAATGCAACCAATGAAGATATATTAAATATGATGAAACTTTTGTTTGAAAAAGGCACGATGACTTATACCACGGAAATTAAAACAAAAGACGGAAGGATAATTCCTTTTGAAGTTACCAGCCGCATTTATAAAAATAAAAATCAATACCCTATAGGGGTATGTATTGCAAGAGATATAACGGACAGGGTTGAATTGGAAAAAGAACTTAAAAGATTATCCGAAGTAGATCCTTTAACCGGAGCATACAATAGAAATAAATATAAAGAGATTATCGGGAAAGAAATCGATAGAGCGAAAAGATATAAATATCCTCTTTCCGCCATAATGATCGATGTAGATTTTTTTAAAGCAATAAACGATAAATACGGACATGTAGCCGGCGACGAGGTATTGACAGATATCGTTTCGCTTATAACGAAAAACATAAGAAGCGGGGATTATTTAATACGATGGGGCGGTGAGGAGTTTTTGATAATAGCGCCTTACGCTTCTTTAAATAATGCCTACTTGCTATCCGAGAAATTGAGGGTTCAGGCAGAACTACATTATTTTTCGTATAAAGGTATACGGATTACTTTAAGTTCCGGCATTGCGGAACTTATGGAAAACGAAAACGAAACTTCATTTATAAAAAGAGCCGATAATACACTTTATAAAGCCAAAAATAGCGGAAGAAATAAAAGCGTAATTTCTCAATAGAAATTAATTCATTATTCCAAAATAGACTGAAATCATTAATCAATATTAAAAAGCAAAGAATTAATTTTCGTTTCTTTTAGAAGTATTGTGCTCTATATCCATTAATACTAAAATTAACTCCGCATAAGCCCATAACAATAAAAATACAACTATCGTTACTATTGTGCCGCCTATTAACGAGAAAAAAAACGACGATAAAGCCGAACCGAAATTAAATCCGCCTCTTCCGAACATCTCCGGCATTTTTCCCGCCTGATCTGCCCACACAAAGGACATTATAAAAGTACCGACTAATCCGACAATCAAATAAATTAATGCTGCTATTTTTAATATAAAAGCTATAAGAGAAAGTGCGGGATATTTTGAGTCGTTATTTAAAGTGCCTTTAAACTTAAAGTAGGATAGGTAATTCATGAATTATTTCACCTCGTTTTAAAAATAATAGTCTAAATTTTTATATTTATATTTTTTAATTTGTGTTATTTCTGTTGTTTATAGATATTTTCTTCCGCCGGAAAAGAGCCGTTTTTGACTTCTCTGCCGTATGTTTTTAATGCTTCGATTATTATAGGGCGGGATTCCGCAAATTTTTTAACGAACTTAGGAGGTTTTTGAGCCAACATTCCTACCGCATCGTAAAATACAAGCACCTGTCCGTCGGTATATTTTCCGGCTCCTATTCCTATAGTAGGAATATTTATGCTTTTTTTTACGCTTACGGCGGCGTCTTCCGGCATCGCCTCCAATACTATCATGAATGCGCCTGAGTCTTCGAGAGCCTTAGCGTCTTCGACGAGTTTATCGATTTGCGAACTTATTTTGCCTTGGACTTTGTAGCCGCCCAAAACATTAATAAACTGTGGCATAAGGCCTATATGACCTATTACGGGAATTCCGCTTTCGGTAAGTTTTTTAACGGTGCCGGCTATATTAGCTCCGCCTTCCATTTTAACGGCATTTGCTCCGCTTTCTTTCAGTATTCTGCCGGCATTTGTCAAAGCCTGTTCTGAGTTTACCTGGTAGGACATAAAAGGCATATCGCATGCTAAAAAAGTATTTTTTAAACCTGTCCTTACTATTTTAGCATGGTAAATCATCTCCTCCAACGTAACACTTATAGTATTATCTTTTCCCTGAACGGTAGTTGCAAGAGAATCGCCTACCAATACTATATCGACTCCAGCCTCTTCCGCTATTCCGGCTTGAACGTAATCGTAAGCTGTTATCATTACTATTTTTTCGCCGTTTAATTTCATTTTAATAAAATCTTCGATAGCTTTTTGTTGCATTTTATATACCTATCCCTATACCAATGCTTTGTATTCCAAAAATTTAGAATAGTTTTCGCAAACTATAGAAGCAAACGCCGCCGAGTATAGTCTTGCTTCTGCGTTATCGGACCTTGAAGTAAGCACTACCGGCACTTTAAGACCGACTACTATTCCTGCCACTTTCGCTCCTGCAAGATATTCCAAATCTTTAAAAAGAATATTACCGGATTCTATGTTAGGTACCAATATTATATCGGCATCGCCGGATACATCGCTTTTTAATCCTTTTTCTTCCGCCGCTTTTTTTGAAATAACGTTATCAAAAGCAAGTGGTCCGTCAACAATGCCGCCGGTAATTTGACCCCTCTGAGCCATCTTGGAAATAATTGCGGCATCAATAGTAGAAGCTATCTTCGGATTGACTGTTTCCACCGCCGAAAGTACTGCCGCTTTAGGATTTTTAACGCCAATAATTTTACATATATCTATAGCGTTTTGAAGTATCTGCGCTTTTTGAACGATGTCCGGATTAATATTAATAGCTGCATCGGTTATAAAGATTAATTTCTTATAAGTTTTTATTTCCATACAAAATATATGGGAAATAAACCTGTTAGTCCTTAATCCACTATCCATACGGATAAGCTGATGCATTAATATATCGGTATGTATATGGCCTTTTATTATTACGTCTGCTTTTTTATCTAAAGCTAATTTAACGGCAACAATAGACGCATCTACATCGTTGTCCGCACCGATTATTTCAAAATCATTCGCGGAAATACTTTTTTCTTTTTTTTTAAGGAGAGAAATTATTTTATTTTTATTGCCTATGAGCTTTGGTATTATAATACCCTTTTTATAAGCTAAAACTATCCCTTCAATGACGAAATCGTCTTCTGCAATTACTACCGCCGCTCTTTTGACTTTAAACGATTTCGCCGATATTATTAAATCGTCTAATTTTTTTTGCATTTAAAATATCGTTCTAAACGATTTTACTCAATACGTTTCCGGTTTTGTTCGTTCCGATAGTAACGGCCTGTCCGTTGTTATTATACTGATTTTGATTTGCAACTTTTCCGCCGTTATTACCGGCAGCCTGAAGACCTTGAATATTCTGGTTAAGGTTTGCAGTAGTTTGAGCAAGCGCGTTTACCAAACCCTGATTCAAAGTTTTTACGGTATTTAACGTTAATGCGGCGGTTTTATCCGCTACGTCGTTAGGACCGGAAATATTCTGATATTGTCCTTTATTGGCATTTGCTTGATTGCTTTGAAATAGCTGGGATGCCGTAGGATTTGAATTAATTCCCTGAACCATTTTAATTACCCCCTTTATTTAAAATATTTAAATAATTAATTCATAAATAATATATATATTTTATAATATCACAAAAAATTATATTGTCAAATCTTACCGACAATTTTTTGCCGGCAAGATTAGCTGAAATCGTTAAAATTATACTTAATAAAGATATACAATTTAACTAGAGTTTATTTAAGCGATATTCTAATTGTATTATTTTATGCGCTGAATTTAATATATTTATCTTTACGGCATCCACATACAGGGCATTTGTCCGGAGCTTCAGGTCCTACGTGTGTATGTCCGCATACAGGGCATATATAAACAGTTTCCCCGTCAAAATCTTTACCCGCGTCAAAAAGTTCTTTAGCTTTTTTATAAATATCCCTGTGAATTTTTTCAGCCTCTAAAGCGTAATGAGTCGAGAGCTGAGCTTCTTTCTCGTTTTGGAACTTGGCGGTTTCGTTGAAAACGGGATACATCTCTTCAATTTCATAATTCTCTCCGTTATATGCAGCTAAAATGTTTTCGCCGCATTTTTTAATGCCTCCGAGAGCCCTCAAATGATTTTTTGCATGTATCAGTTCCGCTCTGGCTATAGCCCTGAATATGTTTGCTAACCTTGGTTTTCCCTCTTTTTCCGCCTCTTCAGAAAAAATCATATATTTAACGTGTGCCTGGCTTTCTCCTGCAAAAGCCGCTTTTAAATCTTCTTCAGTCATGCTTCTCATAATTAAATCTCCTTAAATTTATTTGATTTTTTATTATAATTAATAAAAATAAACGTTAGAAACCGCGATAAAGTAATTTTTCATATACTGTAAGTACGACCTGATAATTTTTCTATATCTCTTATATTCTTCCTTAGAAATAGCCGGTTTTTCGGATTCAAATTTATATGAACAAATTAATTCTGCTTTGTTATTTAAAAATTTACATTTAGAATATGCAGAACTTGAATTCCCCTTTAGTTTTAACTCTTTGGGCATATAATATATATTAGATTTTGCCGGAAGTTTAATTACAATTAAACCCTTATGTTCAAAAGGATAACCTATGATTAAATTATACCGCCTTTTCCCTTTTAAAACAAGGCCGAGTAATCCTGAATCGACCGGCAATATGGAATGAAACAGCAATTTGTCTGCATTTTTAGTTCCGTAATTCTTATCCTTAATTTTGATTATCAATTTTAAATTTTTATTTATATTTCTTAAATTATTAAAGTTAAAATCTTTAATTTGCGCACCGGGTAAAAAATTATATAAAGAATTATAAACTTTAATTTTTTTTTCGTAATGATTTATATTTTTTAGCGAAGATCTTTCATAATTGGAATAAACCCCTTTATACTTGACTGATACCGTTCCGCTTAGCGTCCCGTTTTTGTTGATTTTTCCTTTGAACAAAAATATTTTTTCGTTTTGGTTCGGTTTTTCTGAAGGAGTTTTAATAAATTTAAATTTATTTTGGCCTAAAATAGCAATGCCTTTTCTGCCCGACAATTCGAATGGAATACTGAAAGCTTTATAAGAAGATGATTCAGGATACAGATAATAACGGACATAGCGTCCGTTTTCTTTAAAAGTCAAACCAACCAAAACCGAATCAAACTGCTTAGGCGAAATTGTTCTCTTATTAAAATCTGCCGTATTTAAAGATGTGATTAATACGGGATAAGCGTTTATTTTTGCCGTTTTCAGCATAGCTATAAGCAGAGCCGCCAAAGATTTGGAATCGCCATATCCGTCGTTAAAAACAACAGAAGCATCATCCGGCATATAACCGTTTATTCCGTAACCGATTCCTGAATATCTGAAAGTTTTAACAAACTTATCGTATATAGCTGCAGTTTCTTTTCTTTCTTCTACAATACCGCCGTTATTTTTGCTTTTATATTTTTTAATTGCGGATTTAACGAAGTTTACTATATTTTTATCCGGTTTTTCGGCTTTTTCAAACATTGCATTTATTTTATTCAAAAGAATCCGCCATGAATTATAAGTCGATATGGATATATATTTTCTTAAACTTTTTTCCGGAGGCATATTGGATTCTTTTTTTATAGCGGAAACATGATTTGCTGAAATGCTTAATTCCGTAAATTTTTTATTCTTAAGTAAAACTGTTTTTCTTAATAAATAAGATTTTTTTATATTATGCAGATACAAATTAAGCTTAAACCTCGAAGGATAAACGAGCGAAAAATTTATTTTTTTAACGGGAATACCGTACGAAAAATAGTTAGTATAAAAAACTCCGTTTTTAATAAGCGGTTTAAAATTATTAATTTCATAAGAAAAGTTTATTATAGAGCCGTCTTCTACAGCCGGCATAGAAAGAGTCAGATATTTTATATCCGAGTAAGCAGGATAATTAACCGCAAAACCTGGAGATACAATATTAATAGCTTGTTTGCCTATAGGAATTTTAAACATTCCGTTAAGCAGAGTATAGGCGTATAAAAATTTAATTTTTTGATATTTCGTCGAAAAAGGTATAATAACTTCCGAATATTTGTTTATACCTCTTTGGGAAAGTATTTTTAAAGACTCTGCGACATACTCCCGTAATTCGTAATTTTTATTAAGTTTTAATACGACGTCTTTTTTTATTATATACGCTCCGTATTTTTTATATGATTTTTCAATATTTTTCCCTTTAATTTTTTTAACTGCAACGGACTTCTTATTTAAAGTTTTATAAGCAAACGCAGGATGCGTATTTGTTATATTCAAAAATGCCGTAAACAATACCGTTAAAAACATAAAAAACAAAACAGATTTAAATTTCTTATTTTTCATCGATGGCAATCCTTTTTTAATTTAAAAATTTAATTAGGTTAGTAAGCATATATGCATATATAATATATATTGTATAAATATAAAATCAGCCTTTAAAATTACAAATCGCATAAATGCCACATTTATCGCAATCCGTCCCGCTGCCCCCTTTTTTGCATATATCCAATATTCCAAGCCTTGTAATTGCGAAATCGTATTTTATAGGGTCGTAATGATCTAATTTCTTAAGATTGTCCGTTATTTCTTCAGCCATTTTAAAAGACGGATTTTTTCGTTTGGTTAAACCTATATACTTGCTTATCCTGCCTATATGGGTATCTACAGGCATAATGAGCTGATAAGGCTGAATGCCTTTATTCCAGATACCGAAATCAAGATTGTCCAAATTTCTGACCATCCACCTTAAATATAAATTTATTCTTTTACACGGGCTGTTATCTTTTGGGGAAGTGAAGAAAAAACGAACCATTGAATCTTCGGGAAGATTTTTTGTTCCGTAAATTGAGGAAAAATCGGCAATACGCAAAGCTCTTTCACAAAAACTTTCGATAGCTTTTTTTAAATTTATATCGGACGGACTATATCCTATAAGAAAAAAATTTTCTATAGAACCGTATTGCCTTATTATTTCACTTAAAATAAGAAACAATGCGGCAATATCTTTTTCTTTTATAAAACGGTAATAAAAGCCTTTAAATAATTTTAATCCGTCTTTTGCATTATAATTTAAAGTAAACTCGTAAAATTTATGTCCTGTTATAACGTCTATTTTATCTAATGTTTTAAGAATCTGCGGAACGCCGCCGAAAGCAAATCCCGCCGCAATAAAACCGGCTATTTCTATATCTTTAACATCATCGAATTTATGAACGAATCCAAGAGGGTCGGAATAAAGATATGACTCTTCGAACTTGGAATACAAGTCTTCGAGACATTCTTTCAATTTCAGCATGTTTCCGTCTTTATTAAACAATTCGACCTTGCTTATAATTCCGTTTTCATATACAAAAGTTTTACCGTCCGAAAGAGACCAGCAGTCGCCCTCCTCTAAAGGAAACGGAACATTCATTCCCCTCCCTATAAAAACATCTTCTCCGTTTATTTTTGTATAAAAATTAAAATCGTTATCTTCCCAAATTAAAGACTTGCCCCTGTCTTCTATTGCTTCTGCGGATTCGATGCTTTTGCCGCCTGATAAAGGTAATGATTTTTTGGTCTCTTTATGATAACCCATTATAAATAACCTATTTTATCTTATTTAACCTATCTTATTAATTATTTTTTTATTGATATAAATAATTTTTCATTTTTATATTCTTTATTATTTTAAAAATAAAAAATAGAAAAAAATATAACGGCATATCGATAATACATAATGCGATGAAAATACTATGAATCCTGCGTTATTTTATATGCAAAATCCATTCCAAATTTTTCGCATTTAGCCAAATCTTCCTCGAACGGGGTCATTTGAATTTTTAAGCCTTCCTGCGCTATAACAAATCTCAAACTTTTCAAAATATCTTGTATCATCTGTACCGCTTCGCCGCTCCATCCGTAGCATCCGAATACTGCAGCTCTTTTATTTTTAACGTTAAGCATAACTAAGGAAGATATCATATCGAATATAGGTTTTGGGGGTTTAGCGTTAAGCGTAGGCGAGCCGACTATTACCGCATCAGCTTTTTCAATTTCATCGACTACGTAATCGGCATCGCGGTCAACTAAATTTATTAATGCGACTTCCGTAAGTCCGTCTATTGCCGCACCTTTAGCGATGTGTTTTGCCATTTCTTCGGTGTTACCGTAAGCAGAAGTATAAACTATTACAATCTTCTTTAGAGTAGAATCTACATTAGTAGGCTTGCTAGCTTCGAGATACCAGTCTATATATTTTTTTAAATTTTCCCTCAATACAGGACCGTGCGACGGCGCAATAACGTCTAAATCTAAATTCTTAATTTTCTCTATCGCGCTCAAAGAATAATTTTTGAACGGCCTCATTATATGGGTAAAATAAAATTTAAAATCCTCGAAAGCCATTTCTTTGTCCGTAATTAAATCGTTAAAAATATTGGCGTCGCAATAATGAGCTCCAAAAAAATCGCATGGGAAAAGTATTTTATCTTCTTTTAGATATGTAAACATAGTATCCGGCCAGTGCAGAAACGGAGCGCTTATAAACTGCAGGGTTTTGCCTCCTAAATCTAAAAAATCGCCGTCGCCTACCGTAATATTATTATAATCTTTTTTTATAATATGCTGTACGAAATGGTGGGCGTTTTTTGAATAAACCAGCGTAGCGTCTTTAGCGATTTCTTTAATTATATGAAGAGCGCCCGAATGGTCTGGTTCTGTATGATTAATAATGATATAATCTATTTTAGAAATATCGGTAACCGAGTTCAGCTTATTTATAAGCTGGTCTTTAGTATTCAGTTTGACGGTATCTATAAGTGCAGATTTTTCGCTTCCCTGAATAAAATAAGAATTATAGCTTGTTCCGTTAGCGGTAGGTACTACAATGTCGAATACCCTAAGATCCGGATCGAATGCTCCGGTATAATATACTCCGTCCTTAATTTTTACCGCTTTTTGAGATAAAATATTTTTGTTAGCATTATTATCCATAGATTTTAACCTCCCATTTAAATGTTAACGGATTTATAAAGGCCATAAGTTTATGAGGTCTATATAAATTCAATTTAATGTTTACAAATTACGTTTTAAATATTATATCATATATAATAATAAATTTTAAGGATAAGCATCGGGCACAAATTTAACCATAAATAAATGATGTATTATAGAGCGCATAATAATGAGGGAATTGAGCTTATATATTCATGTACCGTTCTGCAAGAGCAAATGCGATTACTGTAATTTTTATTCAATACCTTTAACTAAATTAAAAAAAACATACGGCTTAAACTTCGCCGAACTTTATCGTGAATTTTTAATAAAAGAAATAAGACTTAACGTAAAAAAATATCATTTGGAAAATGCCCGCATAAAAAGCATATATTTCGGCGGGGGCACTCCTTCCGCTTTGCCATCCGTTTTTTTTAGCGGTTTAATGGAATTTATAGAAAAAAACTTTCAAATTGCTGCCGATGCGGAAATAACGACGGAAGTAAATCCGGAAAGCTGCGATTTAGAAAAATTATATGGATTAAAGGCGCTCGGATTTAACAGGCTTTCTATCGGAGTGCAGAGTTTCGACGACGGCGTATTAAAAACCGCCGGAAGAATACATAATAAAAACGATATATACAGCGCCGTTAACAACGCTAAAAAAGCTGAATTCGGCAATATATCGCTCGATTTAATAATAGGGTTGCCCGGACAGACGAAAAATATATTTTTAGACGATATTAATCATATTCTTGGCATTGCCCCCGAACATATCTCCGCCTATATGTTGTCTATTGAGCAAGGAAGCTTATTTTATAAAATTTATAACGATAAAAACTGTATTCCCGCTCATAAATCGCCAGAATTTATAAGCGAAGAAAAAATTGCGGATTATTATATAATATTATGCGAAATATTAAGCGGACAATTTTACGAACATTATGAAATATCCAACTTTGCTAAAAAAGGATATGAAAGCAGGCATAACATAAACTACTGGAACAGGGGAGAATATTTGGGATTAGGGCCTTCGGCTTCATCTTTTTTAAAACTGGAAGACGGAAAAGAAGTCCGAAAAACGAATGTTCCGGATTTAGAAAAATATATTAGGAATATTTCAAGAGATAATTGCGAAGACGAAAGCAGTCTGATTAAAAAGCGGAATAGCGGGCAAAATAAAAACGAAGTAGATTTTGCAGAAATCCTCACGGAAAACGATAAAATAAACGAGGAAATATTTCTGTCGCTAAGAACGTCGCATGGAATTAACGAAAAAAGACTTAGGGAATTAGCCGGAAATGAAATTATAGATAGATTCATAAAAGAAGGACTAATGCAAAATTTTAAAGGCAATATTTCGCTTACTATAAAAGGTATGCTTTTATCTTCGGAAATATTCGCACGCATTATGGTTTAGCAAAACCGGCACGTTTGATTAATTCATAATAATTAGTTAAGATAAATTAAAAAGATTGCCGTCTTGCGCATGCAAACCATACCGATGCCGCAAGTTTTATATTGCAATAATAGGAATCAATATTTATAATATAATAATAAACTCTATAAGGAGAGATGGCCGAGCGGTTTAAGGCGGCGGTCTTGAAAACCGTTGATGCTTAAAACATCCGGGGGTTCGAATCCCTCTCTCTCCGCCATAAATAAACGCTATTTCTTATACAGCCATTTAATTCAATGCAAAACTTGGGATTCGAACACCCGTAGGGCGTCAGCCCGCAAGGGGGTTCGTCGCATTTAGCGTCCAAAGGACGCTCATCCCTCTCTCTCCGCCATAAATAAACGCTATTTCTTATACAGCCATTTAATTCAATAAAAGTCATAGGATTAGCTTATATCTTTTCTTGAAAATATCAAAGAGGATATTATAAACAGCAGAACGGTATAAGAAATTCCGTATATAAGGCGGTAAAATATTATGCCTGAGGAAATATCCAGTTTATACGCAGCTTCGGAACTTATATTGAATATGGAAAAATTAGGCAGGACGGTATAAATAAAGTGGACTGTGGAAGTCAATATATGATTAGCCTGATGCACTATTACTACTTTGCCTTTAATAATCTTTTTTACCGGTTTGACTAAGTCGTTCATGCGGCTCGAAACGTTGCCTATAAAAAAAACAAGAATCGCAAAAATAGATGCCAAAGCTTTTGAAGTTACTAAAGAAAACAGAAGAGCGGCGGCGGAAATAAATATAGACTCGATTATTATAAACAACCCCTGAATTATTAGCGGCTGAGGCAGCATATAAAAGGTAAACGGATGACTGGATCTGGAATAAGCTGCGGAACCTTTTTGCAAATTAACGTTGTTATGAACAGACTTTACCCCTGAAACAACGGTTCCGGCATTAGGTACTACAGGCACTATAAATTTATGCATAATCAGCAGCACAAAATAAAAAATAAACATCATTATAACCGTAGAAAAAATTATCGCAGCGGCAAGTCCAAGAAAACGTCCGGTTAAATATTCCGTTCTTTTAACCGGTCTTGTAATACTTAGAAAAATACTTTTCTTTTCGATGTCATCGTAAACCACTGAAGATCCGATAAAAATTCCTATAAAAATATTGAAAATAGATATAGCAAATATAGAAAAATCCACCATAATTCTTCCCTGATTGATGAAACTGGTCTGCGAAACGAAATAACTGCCAGATATAAGTATCAGGGCAAAGATTAAAAAAGAATAAAAAATTTTTGAATTTTTTATTTCTTTAAAAGAATACATTATTCCGTATAAAATATTTTTCATTAATTACCCCGCTAATTTGCTAATTTTTCCTGTTTTTAAGCATTAAATCGTAAAGATAAACCTCTAACGGCGTGTTATATTCTCCGCTCAAACGGTCCTCTTTTTTTTCTTCGGCATATTCAGCCGCTTCTTTTTCTATATTTTCTAGGTTTTCGTTTTTTATTAATCTGCCGTTTACTAAAACCGCTATTCTGTCGCAAAGCTCTTTGCTGTCGGCAAGCACGTGAGACGAAAAAAATATAGTTTTCTTTCTTTCTTTAAGTTTAAATATTATATCTTTAAACTCTTTGCGCCCTATTGGGTCGAGTCCGGACAGCGGTTCGTCGAATATTAAAATTTCCGGATCACCTATAATAGAAACCGCCAATGCCAGTCTTTGAGTCATCCCCTTGGAATATTTATGAGCATGGATATTTTTAGCATAGAAAATGCCGGCTAATTTTAAAGCATCGTAAATTTCGTCCTTATTTATTTTTTTATTCAAAAGTTTTGAATAGTAATTAATAATTTCTATGCCTTTTAGTCCGCGCGGAAAGCTTGGGTTTTCGGGGAGATAACCTAAGTTAAGCCTTGCCCTGTAATCGGACGCGTCGTATCCGTTAATCTTTATACTTCCGCCCGATGCCTTAATAAGCCCTACTATCATTTTAATGGTCGTAGATTTGCCTGCGCCGTTAGGACCGAAAAAACCTGTGACTTTTCCTCCGTCTATGTCTAAAGAAAGGTTTTCGACCGCATTTTTCCGCGTCCCGAAAAAACCTACCCTGAAATATTTCGTAACGTTTTTTATTTCAATCATAATTCACCCTCTTTTTTGAGGCATAAAAAGTTTTAAAGAATATGGAATTTTATATTTTTTATGTTCCTTTTTAAGCGCTATCTCTTTTTTAACGGCATCTATCCTATATTGTATTATCTGCTTAATGTAAGGATTTTTGTTGTTTTTATGCATGGTTTCAAGAAAACTTAACGTTTTTATAAGGCTTCCGGATTTATTAAGTAGTTTAATATATAAAAATTCTAAATATTTCGGACTGCCTTTCATATCGACGGCATATTTTAGATAATAAGCAGCTTTTTTATAATTCCCCATATTGTAAAAATAGTTAAAAGATATAAGGAACGGTATATTCCAATTTCCTTTTAAATGAGCCATGCCGAGCTTTAAAAGTTTTATGGCTCTTTCAGGTTTGCCCGCCAGTCCAAGAAGCGTGCCTCCCGCCTGATAAGCGTAATTAAAATTCGGATTTAAAGAAACCGTTATGAACGAAATTTTATACATATACGGGTAGTGCGCCTTTGCCAGCCTGAAGGATGAAGCCTCCTGAACGAAAAGCGTCCAGAAATAATCCGAAGTCAACGTATTAAAATTAAAATCTACAAACTTTAAAAATTCTGGTTTTACTGACGAATATTTTAAAAACGAAACTAATTTTAATTTTAAACGGCTCTTTGATAAAACCACTATATTAAAAGAAAATAAAATAGAATAGGCTAAAAACAGTATAATTAAAAAAATTGCTAAAATTTTAAAAAATTTATAGCTACTTATACTCATTTTTGATATTTTATATATTATTTATTTATTTTATTCACGCCATTCAGCAGCTCAAGATAAAATTCGGCGGTTTGGAACGTTACCGCTTTGACGTCGAATTTTTTTACGACTTCATTATAACAATTAACAGCAAAATTTTCAATTAAATCGTATTTATCTATTAAATACATTATTTTTTCCGCAAGCTCGATAAAATCTCCGTTTTTAAACAACAGCCCTGTTTCATTATTTTTAATTATCTCCGGAATTCCCCCTACGTCCGAAGCTATAACTGCTTTTTTTAAGGCGCATGATTCTATTATGATGCTTCCCATTCCTTCTAGTCCGGAAGGAACGGTAATTAAGTCAGATGCATATATAAATTTTTCGATATTTTCTTTAAAACCGCTTACGACGAAATTGTCTTTAAGCCCTTTCGTTTTAATTAAACCGACGATATAACCGTACAATTCTCCTTCGCCTATTATAACAAATTTTAAATCCCGTCTTTTTTTTATTATTAATTCTGCCGCTTTTATAAATACTTCGTGCCCTTTTTCGCCGGATAATCTTCCTATAAGAGAAATCATTTTTTCGTCCGGTTTAATACCGAATTTTTCTCTTATTTCGGCTTTTTCGGATTCGTAAAAAGAGGCAGTTTTATTTTCATCTCTGCAGATCCTTGGACTGTAAATAGTCCTGATTAAACTTTCGTCTATTCCTATGTCGTTAATCAGCCTTTTTTTAATAAAATCCGATATAACTATAAATCTGTCCGTCAAGAACCTGTATATTAGAAATCCTTTCAAAAAATCTATTTTGTATGCAACATGCCGCGTTAAAACTTTTATAATCTTTTTTTTAAAAATAGAAACTGATGCAACGCCGCCCAAAAAATGGTCTAACGATGAGTGAAAATTTATGATGTCTATATCGTATCGCTTTAAAAATCGCCTTATTTTCAATAAGGCAAAAATATCCATAAAATTCCTCATTCTTACGGAAAAATTTGGAATACCGCATCTATCCAATTCATCCCTTAATCTTTCATTGTTATTATGAATAACGTATATATTGAATTCTTCACCGTGATACAGTTTCAAAAATTTAAGCAGAATTACTATGTCGTTTTGCGCTCCGCCGAAATTTTTAAAAGCATCTATATGAAGAATGTTAAATTTGTCTTTTTTATTTTTTTTGTTATTCATAATATTGTATGTTATTATAATGCTATATTATATATATTATACTCATTTAAAACAATTTTACTTTTAAATTTATGCAAAATATTATCATAATTTTTTTTAAAGACATATTTCTTGCTTTAATTCCCATATTCGTCGCAATAGACGTTTTTGGAATTCTTCCTATTTATTTAGATTTCGTTAAAGATACTGAAACCGATGAAGAAAAAAAGATTAGAAAAAATTCTTTAATTACAGCTTTCAGCGTAGGAATAGGATTTCTTCTGCTGGGCAAATCTCTTTTTGCGGTTATGGGAATTTCGATATACGATTTTGAAATGGCAGGCGGAGTTCTTTTATTTATAATATCCATAAACAATCTTCTTGCCGAAAAACGCAAACTTTATTCGTCGGCGGACAAAGCCGATTTAGGAGTAGTTCCTATAGGCGTGCCTTTAATAGTAGGTCCGGGAGTTTTAACTACGCTGTTAATAATTACCGGAATATACGGATATGTAGTAGTCACTATTGCTTTTATAGTAAACCTTTTAATTGTTTACGTCGTCTTAAAAAACACAAGACTATTTTTAAGATATCTAGGAAAAAACGGTTCGAACGCCGCAGGAAAACTTGCAGCGCTTCTACTTGCCGCATACGCCGTAATGATGATAAGGGTAGGAGTAATAAACACCATAATAACTTATATGAAAAGCATACATTCTTCCTAAAAACAGCGCCGAAATTAAATTCCGGCGCTGCCGCAAATCATACGTTAAACCTAAAATGCATTATATCGCCGTCTTTGACTACGTAGTCTTTCCCTTCAAGCCTTAAAAGTCCCATTTTAGCGGCATTTGCTTCGGAGCCTGCTTTGATAAAATCTTCGTAAGAAATAACTTCGGCTCTTATAAAACCTTTTTCAAAATCTGTATGAATTGTTCCCGCAGCCTGCGGTGCTTTCCATCCGTTTTTTATTTCCCATGCCCTTACTTCCTGCTTGCCTGCGGTAAAAAAAGAGATTAAACCGAGAAGTTGAAAGCTGACCGAAGCAACGGTATCTAAAGCTGAAGATTCTATACCATAATCTTTAAGAAAAGCCTGCCTGTCTTCTTCGTTTAAAGAAGCAAGTTCTTCTTCTAATTTTGCGCATAATCTTATAACCGGTATATTTTTTGGCTTTGCTATATTCATAATATCTTCTATGTCTTTATTTAAAAAATCATTGGCAAGCATGTCCTCGTCAACGTTGAGAACGTATAAGGAGGGTTTTGCGGATATTATGCCGAGTGATTTCAGTAAAATTTTCCCGTCGCCGTTTAATTCGGCGATATCTATATAACCGGTTTCGGAAAGTTTATCGTTAATTTTTTTTAAAAATTCAAGATTGGAGGCGGCAGTTTTATCTCCGCTTCTTGCTATTTTTTCAAGCTTCTGGATATGCTTGGAAAGAATTTCTATATCGCTGAGGGCAAGCTCCGTATTTATAATATCAAGGTCTCTTGCCGGATTTACTCCTCCTTCTACATGAACTACGCTGCTTTCTTTAAAAACCCTTATTACCTGTATAATTAAATCGACGTTTCTTATGTGGGATAAAAATTTATTTCCAAGACCTTCTCCAGACGATGCCCCTTTTACTAATCCCGCGATATCAACAAATTCAACATACGTAGGGGTAAATTTTTCCGGATTAAATATATCGCGCAGTTTTTCTAACCTGATATCTTTTACCGGTTTTATACCTACGTTAGGCTCTATAGTGCAAAACGGATAGTTGCTCGCCTCGGCGCCGCCGGCGGTAATAGCATTAAATATAGTCGATTTACCGACGTTTGGAAGTCCGACTATTCCGCATTTAAGTCCCATAATATATTTTAGTTATTTATGATTATAAATATTCATGGTCTTAGTAAGACCGCAATTTATCAAAGAAAGTAAAATTTCGTTTGTCGTTTTCAATATTTCGGGCAATATTTTCTGCTCTTCCTTAGAAAAATTAGACAGAACATAATCCGCTCCACTGCCGAATTTAAATCTTTCCAACGAATTAATGCCCAATTTCAGCCGTACGAAATTTTTGCTTTGCAGGGAATTTATAACCGAATTGACGCCGTTATGAGAACCGCCGCTGCCTCCAAGCTTTATTTTGTAAGCTCCGAAAGCAAGATCTAAATCATCGTGAATCAATATTATACTTGGATATTGAGTATCTGAATTTTCCAGTAATTTAAAAACGCCGTTTTTGTTTAGAACTTCTTTTACGGCTTTTCCGCTTAAATTCATAAATGTAAGCGGTTTTATCAAAAAAACTTTTTTTTCGGAAATAATTTTTTCGGAAATTAAATAATTTTTTTTATTAATAAAACATGGGAAATTATTTTCTGCAGAAAAAGAATCTACCGCAGTAAATCCAAAATTGTGCCTTGAAAATTGATACTCGCGGCCCGGATTTCCAAGTCCAAAAATAAATATATTTTCCGGCATCTTTTTACGATTATAAAATTTTTAAGACTTTTTAGAATCTTGCTGCGCAGTTGCCGCCGAAGGAGCTGCCGCTTGCGCCGCAGTTTCGCTTTCAGCGCCGCCGGCAGAAGCGGAAACTTCTTCAACCGTAGGTTCTGCAACCGTAACTATAGCCGCATCTTTTTCCGTTATGATTTCAATTTTGTCGCCTAAATTTAAATCTCCGACATGGATAATATCGCCTATATTGAGTCCGGACACATCTATATTTATCGTATCTATAATATCTTTAGGGTAACCTTTTATCGCTATATGTCTCATTAACGGTTCAAGAATACCTCCGAGTTTAACTCCTTCGGGCTTTCCGTTAAAATGAATAACTGCTTCTATTTCTATTTTTTCATCCATGGATATTTCATGCAAATCGACATGAATGATGCCGTCGGTTACGGGATCCTTCTGGACTTCTTTTATGACGGCCATTTTACCGTTAACGTCGGCTTCATTGCTCAATATATTGATGAACGAAGATATCGAATGTTTTGCAAAAGCCTTAAGAAATTCTTTGTAGTTAATAAGAATAATGCGGGATCCTGTTTTTTTTCCATACAGTACCGCAGGTATCAAGCCGTTTTTTCTTAATGTTTTAAGATTGTTTTCTTTTTTTCTGCTTTCAATATTTAAATTAATAATGTCCAATTAAAATCTCCTTTTACAATGAGTTAATTTTATTTATATTTATATAAACAACGAACTTACGGAATCTTCTTCGTGAATCCTCTTTACTGCTTCTCCGAGAATATTAGCCGTACTTAATATTTTAAATTTGCCTGATAAATCGTTTCTATTTTTTTGGTCTATAGTATCGGTAATTATAAGTTCTTTTATAGGAGAATTATTTATCTTTTCTACGGCACTGCCTGATAAAACGCCGTGGGTAGCCATTGCAATTATTTCCTTGGCTCCGTTGTCCGCTAAAGCCGAAGCGCCTTGCGCAATAGTGCCGGCAGTATCTATCATATCGTCAAGCATAATTGCCGTTTTATTTTTAACGTCCCCTATAACGTTCATTATTTCGGCAACGTTTGCTTTTATTCTCCTTTTGTCGATTATGGCAAGATTTGCGCCTAAATGTTTAGCAAAAGATCTTGCTCTTTCGACGGCTCCTGCGTCTGGAGAAACTACTACGATATCTGATGAATCGTAATTTTTAGTTTTTATATAATCCAGAAGAACAGGCGCCGCATATAAATGATCCACCGGTATATTAAAAAATCCCTGAATTTGTCCTGCATGCAGGTCCATAGACAAAACTCTGTCCGCACCGGCGGTCGTTATAATATCGGCGACTAATTTTGCCGTAATGGGAACCCTCGAGGCAGTTTTTCTATCTTGCCTTGCATAACCGTAATACGGAACCACGGCGGTTATCCTATATGCCGAAGCTCTTTTCATAGCGTCGATCATAATCAATAATTCCATGAGATTTTTGTCAACAGGATTAGATGTGGACTGTACAAGAAAAATATCGCATCCCCTAACGTTTTCGTTGATATTTATGAAAGTTTCACCGTCGCTGAATTTATAAACTTCCGCATCGCCAAGAGATATACCCAAGTAATCCGCCATTTTTGCGGCAAGATCCTTATTTGAATTTCCGGTAAACAGTCTTAATTTATATGTCATTTTATCGTTAATTTAATTTTTATCTTTTCTATTTCTATTCTGCTGGCTGGGGCGGGAGGATGACTCCCTTCGGTCGTGATCGCATACCCAACTTTATTGTTAATTTAATTTCTATCTTTTCTATTTCTATTCTGCTGGCTGGGGCGGGAGGATGACTCCCTTCGGTCGTGATCGCATACCCAACTTTATTGTTAATTTAATTTCTATCTTTTCTATTTCTATTCTGCTGGCTGGGGCGGGAGGATTCGAACCTCCGAATGCAGGAATCAAAATCCTGTGACTTGCCGCTTGTCGACACCCCAAATTAAAATATAAACTATGCAAAGCTATATAATCTTTAATAGCGGCTATAATCTATTCCTGATTGCTTACAGCAGTTTCATACGACGCAAGCACTGCCGTTTCTATCATATCTCTTGTTTCGTTATTAAGCGGATGAGCGGTGTCTTTAAATGTTCCGTCTTTTCTTTTTTTACTTGGCATAGCGACAAATAAACCGTCCTTTCCGTTAATAATTTTAAGGTCCCTTACTACGAAACAATTATCAAACGTAATCGTAACATAGGCTTTTAATTTTTCTTCATTAACAGGAAAAACATTAACTTCTGTAACTTGCATAAAAATCCCTCCAAAATGAAATCGGTTGAGTAATAATTTATAAAGTTTCCGTCAAAAAAATAAAATGCACTATGTCGTTAAAATTAAACGATTTTATTTTATCTGCATAATCTTTAGCGCTATATTCAGAATTAAAAGCTCCAAACACGGCTGAGCCGCTGCCTGACAAAAGAGAAATTTCCGCTCCTTTTAAAATCATAGATTCTTTAATTTCTTTTATAACCTTATAATTTGCAAATATAACGTTTTCGAAATCGTTTTTTAAGTTTATTTCTTTAAAGCCTAAGTATTGAATATTATAATAATTTGACTTATTTGTCAACAAAAAATCGTCGTAATCGTCATATGCTTTTTTTGTGCTTATTCCAAAATCCGGGACAACTAAAACTATATAGTACTTCGCAAGAACACCCGATTCAATTTCTTCTATTTTTTCGCCGAAACCTGATACTACCGCATCTTTTTCGGTAAGAAAAAAGGGGACATCCGACCCTATTTTTAATGCTATTTTCGTTAATTCCGATTTATCGAATGGGTTGCCGTAAATTTCGTTTAATTTTAATAGAAGTCCTGCTCCGTCGCTTGAACCGCCGCCTAAGCCGGCGTTAAAGGGAATATTTTTTTCTATTAATATATCAATTCCTTTGTTTCTTACATTTAGCGAATTAAAAAAAAGCTTGGCAGTTTTTATAGTTATGTTATCCTCGTTGGAGAGCGATTGGAGTTCGCGTTCCGAAATTTTGTTTTTTAAATTTGAACCTGCAGTCGTTTTAATTTTATACTGTCCATCCGTTAAATTAAACGTTATTTTATCTTTAAGGTTAATTTTTCTCATAAGTGAAACTATTTTATGAAGTCCGCATGATTCTTTTTTACCGATATTTAAAGAAAAGTTAACCTTGGCGGGAGCGAAATAAACTATATCTTTCATAAAGAAGCTAAAGAAGCAGCAGAATAATTGGCGAAATTAATAAATATTTGAGGATAAACACCCATTATCAGTGTAAAAAAGAGGCATATTATTACGGCCAGTATTATTCCTTCGCTTATATTTCCGTTAACAATACCGTAATTTTTACCTTCGCCGGCTATACAAGAAACATTGGAATCTTCCTTTACTGGCATGTACATTTTAACAATTATCTTAATATAGTAATATGCAGCAAAAGCGCTGTTAAGCAATGCGATAAAAACTAACCAGTAGTAACCTGATTTTACTGCAGCAGAAAATACATAAAATTTTCCCATAAATCCTCCCGTTACGGGTATTCCTGCAAGAGACAGCATAAAAAGAGCCATAGCCGCCGAAATAAACGGATATTTATAAGCTATGCCGGATAAATTTTTAATATCTAAAGAAGCTATATCTGAATTTTCAAATATTATAACTACGGCAAAAGCTCCCGCCGTCATAAAAATATACGTAAAAAGATAAAAAAGGGTCCCAGAATAACCGTAAAAACCGCCGCCTATTATTCCTATAAGTATATAACCGGCCTGAGCTATCGAAGAATAGGCTAACAGTCTTTTAACGTTCGCAGATAAAATTGCCGCTATGTTCCCGAAAGTCATAGATAAAACTGCCAGTACCCAGAGAATATCGTTAAAATTAATAACGTTAATATTGTAAATTAGCACATAAATTCTTAAAAATACTGCAAAAGCCGCTATTTTTATTCCCGTCGCCATAAATGAAGTTATAGGAGTCGGCGCTCCATCATAAGCGTCGGGAGTCCAAGCGTGAAAAGGAAATAAAGACATTTTAAAGGCTAGTCCTACCATAAACAATAAAAGTCCGATAGAAAGATATTCGCCCATACCGCTTAAAATTGAAGCGCTGCCGTTATTACCGTAAGAAATATTTTCCAAATACGTATGTATCGAATTTAAATTCAGGTGTCCGACTGCGGCATAAATAAAAACAGACCCAAAAATTAAAAAGGCTGACGCAAAAGTTCCCAGAATCAGATATTTTAGCGCCGCTTCCGTACTCCGAGCATTTCCTCTTATATATCCCGTAAGTATATAAGAACAAATAGACATAAATTCTAATGATATAAAGACCATTATCAAATTATTCGATGCCACTAAAAACATCATCGCCGATATTCCGAAAAGAATAATACTGTAAAATTCGGGATAAGGTAGATCAAAATTTTCTATATAATCCTTAGAAACAAGGACGGTTAAAAAACCGGACAGCAATATAGCGATAAATAAAAATACGTCATAGCCGTTAAACACAACGGAACCGTAAAATCCGGTAAGATTTCTACCCGACAGCATTACGACGTATAAAATAGAAAACGCTATACCTATTAAAGACAGATAATACGAATTTTTACTTTTTGCTATTTTTTCAAAAAACGTTAAAAATAGTACTATAAAAGCAAATAATATTACTACCGCTTCCGGTATAATACTAAGCATGCTTTTTTCTAAAGAATTTAATCCGTATATTGCAGGCATTATATTATGCATTGGATAACCCCGTCTTTATTTTTATGGCATTATAAAAAATCTTGTGATGATTCAGCATAGTTAAAAAATGTAAAACCGAGGGATCTATTCTGTCTAAAAAGGGAGCAGGATAAAATCCCATTAAAAACATTAATATTATTAAAGGCAAGACGGTTATAATTTCTCGGAGGTTCATATCGTCGAAAAACTCGAGATGATGATCGTACGGCGCGATTTGATCATGAGGATCTTGAAACATGACTCTCTGAAACATCCACAATAAGTAAACCGCCGCAAAAATAATACCGCTGGTTGCAATAATAGTCAAAACAGGGTATGAACGGAACGAGCCTATTAAAATCAGAAATTCACCGATAAAACCGTTTAATCCGGGCAAACCGACGGATGCCAGGACGGAAGTTAAAAATAAAACAGTTAATATAGGAGCTTTTTTTGCTATTCCTCCTAAATCTTTAATCTGTCTCGTATGCATCCTCTCGTAAATCATACCGACAAAAAGAAATAAGGCTCCGGTATCTACCCCATGATTTAACAACTGGTAAACGGCTCCATTTATGCTTATAGCGGTAAACGCAAACAATCCTACCATTATAAAGCCCATATGCGAAACGCTTGAAAACGCAACTAATCTTTTTAGGTCTTTCTGAACTATGGAAACAAATGCTCCGTATAAAATTCCTATAACTCCTATTACTACGATATATGGAGCTAAAATCAATGCTGCATCAGGCAGTAAAGGAATCGCAAACCTGAAAAATCCGTAAATTCCGAACTTCAATAAAACTCCTGCAAGTATAACGCTGCCTGCGGTAGGAGCTTCCGTATGAGCATCCGGCAGCCATGTATGAAACGGAAAAATCGGGACTTTAATTGCAAATCCAAGAAATAAGGCTATAAACAGCAGTATTTGTAAATTTACCGGAATATTAGTATTATACAGCCTAATTAAATTGAACGTAAAATTGCCCGTCTGTTGATAATGTATTATAAATATATAAATTATGCCGAATAGCATTATTAAAGATCCTGCAAGGGTATAAAGAAAAAACTTTACCGCAGAATATATTCTTTTCCCGGTGCCCCACATTCCTATAATAAAATACATTGGTATCAGCATAAATTCCCAAAAAACGTAAAACAACAGAACATCCAACGCGGCAAAAGTACCTAACATAAATGTTTCCAACAGAAGCATTAAGATAACGAATTCTTTAACATGGTCTTTTATGTATCTGTAACTTGACAGCAAAGAAACGAACGTCAATAAAGTCGTCAAAAGAATTAAAAAAAGGCTTATGCCGTCAATGCCTAAAAAATAAGATGCTCCGAACGACTGAATCCAGTTAAATTTTTCTATGAATTGAAACTTATACGTATCAGGTTTAAAATATCTAAACAGATAGCATGAGGCGATAAACTCGATAAGCGACAGTAACGTCGCAACATTTCTTAGCAATCCTTCGTTTTTCTTATTTATAGGCAGTAATATCAATACGGCGACGGTTGGAAAAAAAATCAGAATTGTTAAGATGTATTTCATAAAAAAAGCCATTTTTATTTCCTTTATAGTTTATACGTTATCATTATAGCGTTAATTTTATATATTATATGTTAGCGTTACCTTATAAAATAATAAAAAAGAACCGCCGCAACGCCTATAGAAAGCGTCAAAATATAGCTCATCAGCATACCGTTTTGAATTTTTCTTGCTTTTACGGAAAAATTTCCAAACGCTCCGGCAATCCCGTTAACGGCGCCGTCTATTATCTTAATATCCACGACTTTCCAGAGAAAACCAAAAAAAACAAGCATTGGTTTGACGATTAGAAAATCATATATTTCGTCTATATAAACCTTATTATAAGAAAGTTCATAAACCGGTTTAAACATATTCTTTATTTTTTCAGGATCTATAGCCTTTTTAATATACAATAAATAAGCTATATATATTCCGATTAAACCCGCAGCTACGGAAATAGAGCTTAGAACATACCAAGGCATACTATTTACTATAGGAGCAAAATTTTTTGCATTCTGAAAATCTACATGCAGGAATTTATAAAATACAGAATGATTTAAAGGCGGTATTCCCAGAAAACCTATAGTAGAAGCTAAAACAGCCATTATTATCATAGGAATTGTCATAATTTTCGGGGACTCATGCACATGCAAACCTTTATCTATTTTAGACTCTGCAAAAAAAGCTAAAAATATCAGCCTGAAAATATAAAAAGCCGTCATTAATGCCGCTACCTCTCCTACAGCCCATGCAAAATAATAACCCTTATTATAAACATCCGCTAATATAGCATCTTTAGAAAAAAATCCGGAAAAAGGAGGTATCCCCGACAGTGCAAGACCGCCTACTATGAAAGTAATTGCGGTAGTTTTCATTTTCGAGTATAGTCCGCCCATTTTTCTTAAATCCAATTCTCCGGAAAGCCCATGCATAACGCTGCCGGCCGTTAAAAAAAGCAGTCCTTTAAAAATAGCGTGGGATATAAGATGAAACATACCTGCCGTATATGAACCAATGCCAACCGCCATAAACATATAACCCAGCTGGCTGACGGTAGAATATGCTACTATTCTTTTTATATCATACTGAGTAAGAGCTATAAACGCCGCAAAAAATGCAGTAAACGTTCCTACTATAAGAACTACTTCGGAAGCCGTAGGCGAGTAAGAAAAGAGCACGTGAAATCTTGCTATCATATATACTCCGGCAGTGACCATAGTTGCTGCATGTATTAATGCGCTGACGGGAGTAGGTCCTTCCATTGCATCCGGCAGCCATACATGCAAAGGGAATTGCGCCGATTTACCTACAGCTCCAGCAAACAACAATAGCGCTATCACGGTTACGGTCAGTGTCGGCATTGTAGGCACCATAGCAAATATTTTTTCGTAATTAAGAGTTTTAGTCGTCATAAATAAAAGGAATATTCCCGTTGCAAAACCAAAATCCCCGACTCTGTTTACTATGAAAGCTTTTTTGCCTGCATCCGAGGCAGACTTTTTTTCATACCAGAATCCTATAAGAATGTATGAACAAAATCCGACAGCTTCCCAAAATACGTATAGTAAAAGCACGTTATTAGAGATAACGAGCATTATCATCGAAAACACGAACAGATTTAAAAATGAAAAATATCTTGAAAATCCCTTATCGTCCTGCATATATCCTATGGAGTATATATGTACCAGCGTACTTACACCTGTCACCATAACGAGCATGATTACGGAAAGTCTGTCGATAACGGCTGAAACTCCTACTTTTAACGTTCCCGCATGCACCCATGGATAAAGAGTATCGGTAAAGCCGTGAGAATATGCGACTATAAAAAACAGAATAACTGACAGAATAAAGGATATTCCTATAAAAGCGCTGGCTAAATATCCGGAAAACCCTTTAAGATATCTTCCGAATAAACCCCATAACAGCCACCCTGCAAGCGGAAATAAAGGAATGAGCCATGTAATAGTTGTTTTGAAATCCATTTTATTAACTACCTTTTATATTAATTTTTTAATTCGTTTGCTTTATCCATGTCGACAGTTCCTTTTTCTCTGTAAAAAGCAACTATTATACCGAGTGCCACAGCGGCCTCTGCTGCAGCAACAACCATTACGAAAATGACGAATATATCGCCCGAAATAAGATTTAAACGGTTCGATACCGCTACAAAGCCGAGATTTGCGGCATTAAACATTAACTCTAAACTCATAAAAACAATTATTAAATTTTTTCGCATAAGAACTCCCAAGGCACCTATGCAAAAAATAATTCCAGCCACTATTAAATAGTTATTCATATATTATCACCCGACTTTTCAAGACGTTTAAAGTTTTTTCTTGGCAAATAAATATGCACCTATAATCGCTACAAAAAGCAGTATAGAAGCAATTTCAAAAGACAGAGTATATTTAGTAAATAAAAAATTCCCTATAACCTGCGTATTGCCGATTTTATTTATTACAGAGTGAGTAAATATACCGGTAGGCTTTTTAGTCATTCCGTTTACCGTATATATAACTATTTCCCCAAACAAAACTATTGCAATAATTATTCCTATAATTTTCTGATGAAAATCAGTCTTGACGGCGTTTAATCTTGAAATATTTAAAAGCATTATAACCAATACTACAAGTACCATTATCGCTCCAGCATAAACCAGTATTTGCATTACTGCAAGAAACTGCATATCTAAAAGTACGTAAAAACCTGCAAGCGCAAAAAAACAAAGTACTAAATAAAGCGCGGAAGTCAATGGATTTTTCATAGATATAACCATCAACGCAGAAAAAATAGCAATAAACGCAAAAATGTAGAAAAGTGCTTCCACGATTAATACCTCAAGTTTTATCTAGATTTAATTAATTTATCTATGCCGTAAATGCCTTCATCCCGCGTATAAAATGCAACCTCGTAATCGGCTCCAAGACTGATAGCTTCCTCGGGACATATTTCTTCGCAGTAACCGCAGCAGATGCATCTTAATAAATCTATTTCAAATGAAGACGGATGACGTCTTCCGTCGTTATAGATTCCTTTGTTCAAATTATCTAAACTGTGATTTTGCTTTTGTCTTTCCGTAAGTTCGTGTTCTATTCCGTAGTCCACGTAACCGGTTTTTATTTTTATCGCTTCGGAAGGACATACGGTCTCGCATAAAATACAAGATACGCATCTTAAAGAACCGTCAGGATTAACGTTAAGATGAGGAAAAGCCCTGAATCTTTCGGCTATCCTTAGATGCTCTTTTGGATACTGAAACGTTACGGGTTTTTGAAAAAAAGTTTTAATAGTCGTTTTAAGACCTATTAAGAAATTTTTAGAAATCTCCAAAATCGACTTTTCTTGTTTTTGGGTATTCATTTGTTATCCTTTAAGCAAAACCATTACGAATCCTGTTACTATAATATTTGCAAGAGCTATCGGAAGCAGAAACTTCCACCCGAAATCCATAAGTTCGTCGTATCTAAGTCTTGGATACGTCCATCTCAGCCATAAATAAATAAGTATTACAAAAAATACTTTTATCAAAAACCATATAACCGGCGGTAAAAAAGGGCCCTGCCAGCCGCCTAAAAACAAAGTCGTAATTACTGCGCTGTTTACCACCATCTGAGCATATTCGCCGATAAAATAGAAAGCGAATTCCATACTGGAGTATTCCGTGTGAAAACCTGCGACGATTTCTCCTTCCGCCTCGCCTATATCAAAAGGAACCCTGTTCATTTCCGCTGTTGAAGCTATTAAATAAAGAAGAAACCCGACAGGCTGATAAACAACAAACCATATGTGAGATTGCTCGGAAACTATTTTAGACAAGCTTAGGTCTCCGGCAATCATTATTATACCTACAATAGAAAGCACAAGTGCAATTTCGTAGCTTACCATTTGAGCGGCGGTCCTTATGCCTCCAAGAAGAGAGTATTTGCTGTTAGATGCCCAACCTCCTATAACTACTCCGTAAACGCCTAAAGAAGTCAGCGCAAGAATAAAAAGTATCCCGACGTTTACGTCCGTTATTTGAAGGGGTACGATATGCCCCATAATTTTTATAGGCGCTCCGAACGGTATTACGGCGAAAGTAGTTAAAGCCGGTATTACTACTAATATAGGAGCCAAAATAAATAAAAACTTATTAGCTTCGCTAGGTATAATATCTTCTTTAAAAAATAGTTTAATGCCGTCTGCTATTGGCTGCAGAAACCCGTGAAATCCTGCTTCCATAGGACCCATTCTGTTTTGTATCCTGGCTGCGATTTTGCGTTCTAAGAGAGTTAAATAAGCGGCCGACAACAGCAGTCCTGCAAACACTATTAATATTTTAATAACCTCAGCAATAAGCCAAAAGAGCATTTTTATGTTACCTTTTAATAATATAGTTTTGTTCTATCGTTAAAGTAAAATTTGCTTCTGCCTTTAATTTTATTGTAATATGTCACGTTTCCGCTTTTAACGGAATTTAAAAAATCTTCTGTTTCTTTAAAATTATATGGACTATTAATTTTTAACGAAATTTCGGTGAATACGTCGGTTAAACTATATCTGTAAATGCCAAAATTAAATTCGTTATTTACGTTTATAATTTTGCCTTCAAAATTTTCATAATACGTATTTTCTTCCTCCAAAAAGTCTTTAACCGGTATAACAACATCCGCCATAGCCGACAAAAGGCTTGTTTTAGATGAAAAAACGGCTAAAAATTCTAGATTGGAACTGTTGCGTATTATTTCTTTTCCGTAATCGTCGTCTTGTAAATCTCCGATATATATGAGATTTTTAATTCTGCCTGTATCCATGCCGGCTATTATTTCTTTAAAACCGACGGCATCGTCCGAAGGATAAACGCCTGCAGTTAAAAGCCCTCTATAGTTCGACGGCTTCATGAGAGGAAATAAATATACCGTTTTTTCCTGCTTGCGCAAAAATTGAACAATTTCCTGCAATATTAAAAAATCCTTATTCATATGTATAGCAGACATTATCGAATCTCCTATTATAAAGGAAATACAGCCTGCATCCGCAATTACTTCTATAATTGAT
This sequence comes from bacterium, assembly GCA_021798875.1. Classification (GTDB taxonomy): domain Bacteria; phylum SZUA-79; class SZUA-79; order Acidulodesulfobacterales; family Acidulodesulfobacteraceae; genus Acidulodesulfobacterium_A. The sequence goes on from JAJZBN010000002.1 coordinate 38,474, forward strand.
TTGCATACATCGTCTAAATCGGTTTGTTCTTTATTTAGGGTCATCCGCATTTTATTTAAATATGTTTCAAAAAATGATGCATCTATATCTTTTTTAGAACAGGCAATGTCTTCAAATCTGGAAAAGGAACGAACCATTTCTGCCTTTCCCGTTTTTGGATTTATTATAAAAAGCCTTCCTCCATGCTCTCTGCGCGTTTTTAAAATATCGTATGCCGCAAAAGGAATCTCGTCTTCTATACTGCCAAAATACAACATGACTTCGGAATTTTTAATATCATTTATGTTGAAATTTTCCTCGAAAGAGAACAATCTTTTAAAATTTAAAAAATTTTTTCTGTATAATTCGGAAGCGGCAATATCAAAATGTTTTAGTTTTAAAGTATTCTTAATAAATTCTAAAGAAGCTTTACCTCCGTTAATTGAAATATTCGGCGAAATCAAAACCGCCGAAGTCTCTACGGCATTATCAGCTTGAATACCTTTCATTCTTAAACTAAACTCTTCTGCGGCTTTTTCCAGCGTAACTTCTTCCAAGGCCGACTTTTTCTTGATATATGGATTAGCAATATAATAGCTTTCGCAATCGCCGCTAATTGCAGGATAGAAAAAACCGGATTTGCAAAGATATCCTCCAAAAGGAGCATTCGTCCTCACTAAAGATTCATCGTGCGCGTATCTATAGTATTCTATTCTGCAGGCAGCCGAACATTTATCGCAAATCGACGAAAACGGATTTTCCTGCCAGTATCTTTCTTTAAATTTTGAAGGCTTCGAAACTAATGCGCCTACCGGACATACTTCAACGCAATTACCGCAATAATAGCAGTCTAAACGATCGGGTTCAACTGAAATTTCTTCAAAAGAACACCCTTCCGCAGGCTGAGAACCAAGCTGTGTTTTAGTGTCTGTTTTAAGTCCTATATAACCGTTATTCCCTTTGTCTTTCATCTGAAGAAACGGATTACCGTACATGTCGCCGCAAACCCTGATGCATCTAGAACATAAAACGCATCTTGTTGCGTTGTATTCTATTAAATCGCTTTTAAAAATTTTAGTCCTGTCTGGACAAATTTTTTTATCTTTCTGAGTAGTTACCCCAAATTCAAACGTTAAATCCTGCAAAAGACAGTCTCCGGATTTGTCACAGACCGGACAGTCAAGCGGATGATCCAATAACAGTTGCGAAATAACTTCTTTTCTTATTTCCCATAATTTTTCCGTTTCGGTATATATTTCATATCCTTCTTTAACTTTGGCGACGCAGGAAGGCAGCGGATTTTTTAAGTCCTTAACCTCCACTACGCAAACCCTGCAGGAACCTATCGGTTTGATTCTTTTTAGATAGCACAAAACGGGTATTTTGATTCCCGCTTGAGAGGCAGCTTCTAAAATAGTCAATCCTGACTGAGTTATAATTTTTTTTCCGTTTATAGTGATTTCTATATCCATAATGATGTCCTAATCCTCAAACTTAACAAGCATAAGATAATAACATCTCATGCATCTCGTCGCTTCGTAAACCGCATCGTCGTTCGTAAACCCTTTATCTGCTTCTTCAAAACTTTTTATACGTTCTTTAACTGGCTTAATTATCTGTTTTGGTGCGAAATTTCCCGGCGGCATATCGGCATTTTTAATTACTTCGTTTTTATCGTAAACGCCTATAGCCTCAAATAGATTTTCAAAAAGACAGTCGTCCGTAGGAGTGAACGTTCCTGTTCTTATATACTGGTCTATTCTTCTTGCAGCATTTTTTCCGTCCCTATTTGAATCAACTATGCTGATAGGTCCTGTTAAAGCGTCGCCTCCGGCAAAAACGCCTGGCATATCGGTCATAAAAGTAAATTTGTCGGCAGAAATAGTCTTTCCTTTCACTATTTTTATTTCAGGTACGTCTTTAAGACAGTCGAAATCGGGCACCTGTCCTATAGCCATAATAAAATCATCCGTTTCTATGTCAAAATCGGTATCCGGCACTTCTACCGGACTTTTCCTTCCGCTTGCATCTATTTCACCAAGTTTCATTTTTCTGCATCTTACGCCAGTAACTCTGCCGTTTTCATGAAGAATAGCAACCGGATTCGTCAAAAATTCAAACTTAACTCCTTCTTCAATCGCCGTTTCAAGTTCGTCGTATGCAGCCGGCATCTCTTCTTTACTTCTTCTGTAAACTACCGTTACGTCTTTATACCCTAACCTTACGGCAGTCCTGCAGCAGTCTATAGCGACGTTCCCGCCGCCCTCTATAATAACTTTTTTGCCAATATCAATTTTTTGTCCAAGATTTACTTTTCTTAAAAATTCGACTCCGTCGAAAAAACCTTTTAAATTATCGTTTTCGCCGGGCAGATTAATATTCTGTCCTAAATGTGCTCCTATTCCAAGGAATACTGCTTTGAATCCCTGCCCGAAAAGGTCTTTTATAGTAAAATCTTTCCCGAGTCTGCTGTTTAACTTATATTCTATTCCGGTGGAAAGTATATAACCTATTTCCGCATCTAAAAAATGTTTTGGAAGCCTGAATTTAGGAATTCCGACGTTCATCATGCCGCCAAGAACGGGTAGAGCTTCGAATATAACTGGTTTATACCCCATTAATCTCAAATAATAAGCGCAGCTTAAACCTGCCGGACCGGAACCTACTATAGCAACTTTAATATTATTATCTTTTATTTTAAAATCAGGCTTATAATTGGAATAAAAAACTTCGTCTGCCGCAAATCTTCTTATTAGGCAAATTTGAATGGAATCATCTATATTTGCCCTGCGGCAGTTATCCTGACACGGGTGAAAACAAGTTCTTCCTAATATTCCTGCAAGCGGAGTGTTTCTTCTTGCCGACTGTAAAGCGTCTTCATATCTGCCGTCCCTGACTCTTTCCATCCAGTTAGGTATATCTAATTTTGAAGGGCAACCGTTAATACAGGGAGCGGTAACGTGAGCTATATAATCCCCTCTTTTTATTATTTCTTTACTTTTTATAACTTTTTCAAAGTCTTCCCTGTAATTATCGATAAGTTCAACTACGGAAGAAGGTCCTATAGTTCCCACGGTACATTTTGAAGACGACATAATCCAATCACAAAGGTTTCTTAACCTATCTATGTCTTCAATTATAGCTTTTCCTATGCAGATATTTTCTAAAATTTCCGAAGCTACGTCGGTTCCATTCTTGCAAGGAACACACACGCCGCATGATATTTTCTGCAATTCTTGCATGTAGCATCTTGCAAGATCAACCTTATTGTCTTTTTCGTCCAATAAAGCTACGCCCGTCCAATTTAATACAGACGATATTTTTTTATGACCCGAACGTTCAAAAAAATTCAGATCTAACCTGTCGCTTAATTTATCTATTATTTTCATAATTAATTTATTTTTATCTGTCAACTTCGCCGAGTAATATATCGACGCTCCCCATAATTGCAATTAAATCCGCTACCATATGTCCTTTAACCATTTCGTTAAGAGCGCTTATATTGCAAAACGACGGCGGTCTGACTCTCATTCTGTATGGGAACGCAGAACCGTCGGAAATTAGATAAAAACCTAATTCTCCTCTGGGATTTTCTATAGAAACGTAAGCTTCTCCTTTTGGAGGTTTAATTCCTTCCATCCCGTATTTAAAATTAAAAATCATACCTTCCATGGTAGTCAAAGCCCTTTTCTTAGTCGGTTTAACGTATAACGGATATTCGTCATGGCTTAAATATTCGCCTTCGGGAATATTTTCTACAGCCTGCGATATTATCTTAAGGCTCTGCCTCATTTCTTCTATCCTTATTACGTATCTGTCGTATGTATCGCCGTTATCTCCTATCGGCACTTCAAAATCGAAGTCTTCGTAACTGGAATAAGGATTTACTTTACGTACGTCATATTTAACTCCGCTGCCTCTAAGAGAAGGTCCCGTCAATGCAAAATTTATCGCGCTTTCGGCTGAAATTATTCCTAAATTTTTTGTTCTTTCGAGCCATATTTTATTTTTAGTAAGAAGCGCTTCATATTCATTTATCTTTTCGGGAAAAATCTTTATGAAATCCTTGGTTTTCTCTATGAAATCATTATGAAAATCCATTGCAAGACCGCCTACGCGGAAAAAAGAAGGCGTCATCCTTTGACCCGTAACTGTTTCTATTATATCCAATATTAATTCTCTTTCGCGGAAACAGTATAGAAACTCGGTTAATGCGCCTAAATCTACGGCATGCGTCGCAAGCCAGACGAGATGCGAACTTATCCTGGTAAATTCGGCTAAAATCACGCGTACATATTCAGCCCTCTTAGGCGCTTTAACTCCGCAAAGCTTTTCTACCGCCAATATATAGCCGAGATTGTTTGATGCGCCTGCTACGTAATCCATTCTGTCGGTAATAGTTTCAGCCTGGTGATAAGTTTTATATTCTGCATATTTTTCCATACTGGTATGCAAATAACCTATTATAGGCTCTGCATGAATTATGGTTTCTCCGTCTAATTGAACTAAAACCCTTAGAACTCCGTGCGTAGCCGGATGCGAAGGACCTATATTCAATACGAACTTATCGTTTTCTATAAGAAAATCTTTCTGCGCAATCATAGTTAAATTATCTATAAATATTATTTAATTTGTTCTAAATCGATATAACCTGGAGCATCCATTTCAATTTCGTGAGGCTCGGGTCTCTTCCTTAAAGGATAATCTTTAAGAAGCGGATGTCCGACCCAGTCGTCAGGATTTAAAATTCTTTTTAAATCCGGGTGTCCTTTAAATTTCAGCCCGAACATATCGTAAACTTCTCGTTCAAACCAGTCTGCCGAATTATAAACCGACGTCAAACTGGGATATTCCGGTTCGTCTATTTTGCTCCAAATTTTTATAAAAACCCTGAAGTTATTTTTTATGGAATAAAAATTATATATTACTTCTATTCTTTCCGCTCTTTTTGGGTAATCGACCGCAAACAGGTCCGAAAGCATATTAAATTCTAATCTTGCATCGTTTTTTAGGAATAAAGCAAACTTTAGCAAATCGTCTTTTTTAATTCTTATATGAGTGTCGCCGTTTATAACGTCCGAAGCTATAACGGATTGCGGCATTGACTCTTTAATAACGGTTAATGCGAACATTATATCCATGTCGTCGGCTTTCATTAGTATTTAATTATATTAATTAATATTTTTTATTGCTGTCTATATGTAATTTAGGCGGCTCTTCATGCTTCAAAGTGCCTTTTTCTATTTTTTCTTGAAGTTTTACTATTCCGTAAATAAGAGCTTCTGGACGCGGAGGACAGCCTGGTATATAAACATCGACAGGAATAATAGTATCGACTCCCTGAACAATGCTGTAAACATTAAAAAGTCCTCCCGAACATGCACAGTCGCCCATGGCAATAACCCATTTAGGATTAGGCATCTGGTCGTAAATTCTTTTAACCATCGGTGCCATTTTATATGAAACCCTGCCGGACACTATTATAAGGTCGGACTGTCGAGGACTGGACCTGAATATAAGTCCGAGCCTGTCGAAGTCGTATCTTGACGATGCTACAGTCATCATTTCGATAGCGCAGCATGCCAACCCGAAAGTTGCAGGCCATATAGACCACTTTCTGCCCCATGAAACAATTTTATCCAATGAAGCTGTAATTATATTGTCTCCGAGATGCTCTTCTATTCCCATTTAAGCGCTCCTTTTAGCCATACGTAAAGCAGACCTATTACCAATATCACTATAAATAAAAACATTTCGACAAAACCGAGTATTCCAAGGTGCGAAAATATAACCGCCCAAGGAAATAAAAAAAGAGCTTCTATGTCGAAAAGAAGAAAAAATATAGCTATTAGATAAAACTTTACGTCGAATTTAACGTGGGGTTCGCCGGTAGGCTCGACGCCGCATTCATATGCTTTTAATTTGCCGGATTCGTATGTCTTTTTTCCTATAAAATTAGATATTAAAATGGTAAAGACAGCAAATATGATTGCTATAACAAGCATTATAAATATTGGCAGAAAAGAAATTAAACCGTTGTTGTTTATACTATTATTCATTTAATTAATAGTTAATGTAATATAGTTTAATGTTATTAATCTAAACTTTTTGAGTATATCATATGATATACTCAAAAATCAAGTTATAAAATTATAATTTATAAAAAAATTTAAATAAATATAAATATATACATATGCATATATTTATATTTACTATTATAATTTATGCTGATTTAAATAATAAAGTAAAGTTCTCACACCAACCCCCGTACCGCCCTTAGGGTTATAATTAAAACCGGTTTTGGTAAAAGCAGGTCCTGCTATGTCTATATGGCACCATTTAGCCTTATCGGGAACGAATTCTTCCAGAAACATTCCTGCCGTAATCGCACCGCCGTATCTGTTACCTACGTTTTTTAAATCGGCAATCGGACTTGAAAGTTTTTCCTTCATATTATCGTCGAAAGGAAGTTCCCACATTCTTTCTCCGGTAATTTGACTTGTCGATATTATATTGGATATTAGGTCTTTATCGTTTCCCATAACTCCGGAAGTGTATTCTCCAAGAGCGATAACGCATGCTCCGGTCAGCGTCGCCAAATCTATAATTTCATCTACGCCTAAATCTTTAGTATAACTTAAAGCGTCCGCCAAAGTCAGCCTGCCTTCCGCATCGGTATTATCTATCTCTATAGTCTTGCCGTTTAAAGCTTTAACTATATCGTCTGGCCTTTGGGCTCCGCCGTCGGGCATATTTTCGCAAGCTGCAATAATACCGTGTACTTCCAATTCTACATCGAAATTTTTAATATACTTCATAATAGCAAGCACGGTGCAAGCTCCCGATTTATCGCTTTTCATGGTAGTCATAAAATCAGCCGGCTTCAAAGAAAGTCCGCCGCTGTCGAAAGTAATGCCTTTTCCGATTAAAGCTATTTTTTTGATATTTTTACTCTTAGACTTATTTTTCGGTTTATATGTTAAATGAATAAACCTGGGCGGATTTTTAGATCCGCGCGCTACGCCGTAAAAAGCGTTCATTCCTTTTTTTACTATCTCTTTTTCGTTAAATATTTCGCAGTCCATACCGCTCTCTTTAGATATTTTCGCTGCTAAGTCAGCTAAATATTCAGGGTTTACGACGTTACCGGGTTCGTTTACTATATCGCGCGCAAAATTTGCCGCAGAAGCCGTTTTTTTACCGAAATCAAAACCTTCGTCCGCAGTTTTAACATTATCTTTAGTTACTTTTAAACCGTTAAAATGTATATTTATAACTTCGGGATATTTTTCGTCTTTATCTGTTTTAAGCTTTCCTTTGCTATCTGAAGCAGCAGACATATATTTTTTGAACTCGTACAAACCTAATTCCGCTCCCTCCGATATTGCCGCCGCCGAATAAAACAATCCCTTTTTTATATAATATTCGCCGTTTAATTCCGGAATTACTACCGTTATTTCTTTTGCCTTGTTTGTCTTAGCGGTTTTTGCGGCGGCCGCAATAAAACTTCTTAAAGAGTCGTAATTAAATTTGTCTTTTTTGTCTAATCCGTAAATTAAGGAATAAACAGGAGATTCTATAAGAACGCTCTTTCCTTTTTTTGCTTTAAAATCTAAACGTTTAAGTCTTTTATAAATGAATTCGAACTTCTTAAAATTTCCTGATTTTAAAAAACTATTTTCTTCTCCATGAAAAACTCCAAAAGCAAAAATATGATTTAATTCGTCTGATTTGCTCTCGGATAAATTTTTATCGATTGAATCCGTTATTTTAAACTTCATTTTTATCCTCCTAATTTTATTTTTTACTAATCTTCTTCGATGGTCGATAAATCACCTTCGCTTATGCCCATTTCCCTTGCTTTCAAAACCCTTCTCATAATTTTACCGCTTCTCGTTTTAGGAAGAGAATCGACGAACTCTATTTCGTCCGGTTTTGCAATGGGGCCAAGCGTTTTCCCGACGTTAGCTTTAATATCGTCCATAATAGCATCGGTTTTATCTATGCCGGGCTTCAACACTACGAATGCTTTTATAGAATTTCCCTTAACGTCGTGAGGCTTGCCTATAACCGCGGACTCCGCAACAGCTTCGTGCGTAATTAATGCGCTTTCTATCTCGGCAGTTCCCAACCTGTATCCCGACACTTTAATGACGTCGTCTATCCTGCCCATAACGTAAAAATAGCCGTCTTTGTCTTTCTTTGCTGTATCTCCGGCAAGATATACGCCGTTAAATTTAGAGAAATAAGTTTCTTTATATCTGTTTTCGTCTTTATAAATAGTCCTCATCATTGAAGGCCACGGCTTTTTAATTACCAAATAACCACCCTTGTCGGGTTCTTTGACGCTATTGCCGTTTTCGTCGAAAATATCCGCATCTATTCCAAGAAAAGGTTTTCCGCATGAACCGGGCTTTAGAGGCAAAGACGGTACAGGCGTTATAAGGAACATGCCGGATTCGGTCTGCCACCAGGTATCCATAATAGGACATCTTTCTTTGCCTATATGTTTATGATACCAGCGCCAAACCTCAGGATTTATCGGTTCGCCGACGCTTCCGAGAATTTTAAGAGAACTGAGATTATGCCTGTTCGGCCAGTTTTCGCCGTACCTCATAACGCCTCTAATAGCTGTTGGGGAAGTATAAAATATATTTACGGCGTGTTTTTCGACTATCCTCCACCATCTGTCAGGATAAGGATAATAAGGCGAACCTTCTACCATAAGTGTAGTAGCCCCGTTAATCAAAGGTCCGTAAATTATATAAGAATGTCCCGTTATCCAGCCCGGGTCGGCTGCACACCAGTAAGTATCGGTATCGTTTATATTAAAAACGTATTTAGAAGTTATATACGTTCCTACGGAATATCCGCCGTGAACATGCAATATGCCTTTAGGCTTTCCGGTAGTTCCCGACGTATAAAGTATAAAAAGAGGATCTTCCGCATCGAGCTCTTCCGTTTTAAGATAAGGGTTAGCTATGGGCAGTTTCATAAGTTCGTCGTAATAAAAATCCCTTGATGTATCCATAGAAACTTCTTTGCAGGTTCTTTTTACTACGATAACGGTTTGAACGACGGGAGCTTTAGTTACCGCCTCGTCAACTATTTTTTTAAGCTCTACGACCTTACCGCCCCTGAAAGCTCCGTCAGCGGTAATAAGAAGTTTACTCTGAGCATCAAGTATTCTGTCTTTTAAAGCCATTGCCGAAAAACCTGCATAAACTACGCTGTGTATTGCCCCTATTTTTGCGCATGCCAGCATGCTTACAGCTATTTCGGGTATGTTTGGAAGATAAATAGTAACAGTATCGCCTTTTTTTATTCCAAAACTTTTCAAGACGTTTGCAAACTTATTTACCTCTTTATATAAAGAGAAATAAGTATAAACCCTTTCAGCGCCGTCTTCGCCTTCCCATATTATTGCCAGCTTATTTTTTCTAAACGTCGTTATATGTCTGTCTAAAGCATTATAGGCTATATTGGTCTTGCCTCCCGTAAACCATTTATAAAAAGGAGGATTTGATTGATCTAATACTTTATCCCAGTGTTTAAACCATGACAACTGCTTTGCGGTCTCGTCCCAGAATTTTTCGTTTTCTTTTATGGAATATTCATGAAGTTTTTCATAATCTTCAACATAACTGTTTTTTAATGTTTCTTTTGAAGGAAAAAATATATCCTTCTCCTGAGAAAGACTATCAAAAGTACTCATAAAGCAAATCCCCCATAAAGTAAATTGAATTTTATTAAATTAATATTTAAATTTCTTTAATATACCGATTAATTTTTCGAGTTCTCCGTAAATAGATGCGGCTTCCTTTGCCGTATTAGAAGATTTTTCGGAATTAGACACCGACAGAGTGGATACAGTCTCTATATTTTGGGAAATCTCGTTGGTAGCTGCCGTCTGCTCTTCCGAAGCGGCAGCTATCGAACTTATCTGGTCGGTTAAAACGACTATATTTTTTTCGATACTGTCTAAAGATTCTCCAGCTTTTGAAGCATAACCGACCGATAAATCTACTTCGCTCAAAGTCTTATCCATAGAAGTTTTGGTATTTTGGGTGCTTTGCTGCATAGTCTGAACTTTCGCCGCAATTTCTTTTGTAGCCTTAACGGTTCTTTCCGCTAATTTTCTTACTTCGTCGGCGACTACGGCAAATCCCCTGCCCGATTCTCCGGCGCGTGCCGCTTCTATAGCGGCATTAAGAGCAAGCAGATTAGTCTGGTCGGCTATATCGTTAATAACCGATATGATTTCTCCTATTTCAAAAGAACTTTGCTCTAATCCGTTTATCAAGCCGCCAAGCTGTTGGGTAAGCACGGCTACGTTTTTAATGCCGGATATCGATTTTTCTACTATGTCGAAACCGCTCTTTGCGCTGTCGGATGCTTCTTTTGCGATGGAACTAACATTCTGCGTATTTTTCGCAATTTCTTTAATGGTCTGCGACATCTCTTCCGAAGCCGCGGCGACATGCGTAGCAAGCTCCGCCTGCTCCTGCGCTTTACCGCTTATTTCATCGACGTGTCCCTCTATGGTAGTGCTTACGTCAACTATAGTCATTGCTTCTTCGGTAATTGACTTTACTATTTCCCTTATATCTATAATAAATTTATTAAATTTATTGGTTACTGCCGTTATTTCATCATAAACAGAATTTTTAAAAACATTACAATCGGTACAGATTTTACTACCTTCTTCTCCATATCTGTCCTGATGAACATCCCAGCATCTATCTTTCAATTCATTTTCATCGAGTTTGCAAGCTTTGCTTCTTTTATTTTTAATTTCGTTACTTTTTAGATAATCCATTTGTATTAATTTACTTAAATCGCCGTCACCCCTCACAATTTCGTTAAGTTTATCATAAAGTTTTTTTATAGGCTTTTCAAATATTAATTTTAAGGCAATATAAGTAATTAATACGAAAAGTATAATAAAAATAATTGAAATCGTAATCATGTTCCTCATAAAAATATGCGAAGCATTAACCGTGTTTTTTAGGGAATACACAAGTTCGACGCCGCCTAAAACGGTTCCCCGCTTAACGGTATGACACATAAGACAGTCTATGCCCCTCGACATTTTTTTTGCTACGAAAGGCACACCGACTTTCAAATATTTCTGGCCGTTTTTTTCAAACGGTTTTATTATCTCTTTTTTTGAGGCAAGTATTTCTTTGTCGAATTTAGTCTTGGGCATCTCCTGATTTAAACCCGGCCCAAATTCTTTATTGACGGGATTACCTCTTACTAATTTAAAATATTTAATTCCCTTGATTTTTCTGTATATTTTGAATAACTGGCGTCTGTCTGATTTATTTGCAATGGTGCCGTTAAGCATCATTGCGTTTAAACTGGAAAGCATTGTTTTTGCCGTAACTACCGCATCTAAAGAAGTAGTTTTTATAGACATCTTATTTTGAAAATACAATGCATAATAAGTAAGCGCAAACAAAACCACTATTGCCGCTATTATAATCAACGAAATAAGTTTAGTTTTAATAGAAGTCTTTTTAATTATAGATAAATTCATACAGATACGCTCCCCCTTCGGATATAACAAATTATTTTAATAAAACAGCTATTTGATTTATTTTAATCCAATAAAAAAAAATATGTTACAATTATCTTTTAAAACAATAAATAAACTTAATTAGTTAAATTTTTATACCTGCAAGCTTTCTGTAAACGGATCTTTCGCTTTCGCCAATAATATCGGCTATTTCGGCTCTCGTATGTCCTTTTGAAAGAAGATAGCTTATATATTTTTCTTCTATTTCTTTAATAGGTATTTTTTTTTCGAACATTTCAAATTCGTCTCCGCAGTTTAAATTTTTGCCTCCGGCAATCTCAAGCTGAATGGCATCGTCCGTAATTTCTTCTTTGTCTTCGGATAAAACTATAGACCTTTCTATTACGTTTTTCAACTCTCTGACGTTTCCGGGCCAGGCATAATCCATCAGCTTATTTAATGCAGACTTAGAGATAGGTTTAGAATACTGAACTTTATTTTCTTTGGTCATAAAATAGTGCGCCAAATAAGGAATGTCTTCTTTCCTTTCTCTTAAGGGAGGAAGTTCTATAGTGAAACCGCTTATCCTGTAAAACAGATCCCCCCTGAATTTTCCGTCTTCTACCATTTTTTTTAAATTTTTATTAGTTGCCGTTATAATTCTGGTATCTATAAAAATATTTTTAGACGAACCTACTCTCCTGAAACTTTTTGTATCAATTATCCTTAAAAGTTTTGCCTGTATTATACTGCTTACTTCGCCTATCTCGTCAATAAACAGGGTTCCTTTGTCCGCATATTCAAGGAGTCCTTTTTTAAGGGCATCCGCTCCGGTAAACGAGCCTCTTTCATGACCGAAAAGCTCGGATTCGAAAAGATTTTCCGATAAATTGCAAGAATCCACTATTATAAAGGGTTCATCTCTCCTCGAAGAGAGTCTGTGGAGCAGGTTTGCGCTAAGTTCCTTGCCTGTTCCGGATTCTCCCGATATCAAAACATTTAAATTAGATTTTGCCGCTACGGTAATATCGTCGATAACTTTAGCGGCGGCTTTCGATTTTCCTATAAAAAATTTTTTAAAGATTTCTCTCTTAAAATAAGAGGCATAATTTTTAAGCTGTAATTTTTCGACCAGTTTTTTTAAGGTTATGCTGAGTTCTTCTAAGCTTAAAGGTTTAACTAAATAATCGCATGCCCCGATTTTCAAAGCCGATACAGCCGAATCTACGCTGCCGAATGCCGTAAGAATTATCATTTCTATATCTTCCGACCTCGACTTTACGATTTTTAACAGTTCTATGCCGGTTTTTCCCGGAAGTTTTAAATCGGATATAATAATATTAAAAAAATCTTTTTCCAATCTGCTTATAGCTTCTTCGGCAGAATTTACGGAATCTACGTCGTAGCCTTCGTTTTTTAAAAAATCGGAGAGAATTTTCCTGTAATTGATATCGTCATCGACTATAAGTATAGAGACCGAGTGATTGTCCATCTTTATTTATATTCTATATTAAATTATATTAAATTTCTTTATTTTCCGAAAAACTTTTTTTTATTGGAACTTTTATAGTAAATTTGGTTCCGTAGTCGAGTTTTGACCTAACCTCTATGCACCCGCCCAGAGATTTAATAATGCTCATAGATATAGACAGGCCGAGTCCGGTGCTTGCAGAGTTTTTTCTTTTAGAAAAAAACGGGTCGAAAATTTTTTTAATGTCTTCCTGCGCAATACCGCAGCCGTTGTCAACTATTATTATATAAATATAATCTTTTATTTTTTTTGTTATAAAATATACTATTCCGGTTTCTTCGCGGACGGCTTGTACGGCATTTAAAGCTATGTTTAATAAAACCTGCCTGAGTCCGGCTTCGGAAAAGCTTATAAGCGGTATATCGGCTGCAAGGTTCTTTTTTATCATAATATTCTTTTTACCCGCGGTAAAAGAAATAAGCGCAAGCGTTTCTTCTATTGAATTGTTTACGTTAACTATATCGGAAGAATTGGAAACCGGACGAGATAAAGTAAGAAGTTTTTTTGTAATATCTTTGCATCTTTCAATTTCGTTCTTCATTAATTCAAAATATTTCTTTATATCGCATCCGCCTTCTTTCATTACATTTGCTATATCCTTATTTTGAATAAGTTCGGAATTGCCGGCGCATATTTTTATCATGTCTATAGATGCCAGAATATTGTTGAGCGGATTGTTAATCTCATGAGCGATGCCTTCAGCAAGAAGTCCGACTTCCGACAGACGCTGGGAAAGATTGAATTTTAAATGGGCGTTGGAACCGTTTCCGAGGCATCTCAAAACCTCTACGGCGTATCTTTTTCCGGTTTTTTCGTTCATATAAGGCGCAGAATTTATCTCTACGGCAATTTCCTTGCCGTATCTTCCGTAATGTCCGTGTATAACTTTTACGGTCTTGCCTTTTTTAATAACTTCTTCTATAGAGCAGGATTCAAGCAGCGGATCGCAAGGTTCATCCCTAAAATGACTAACCTTATAACAGTATCCTCCAATTATTTCGCAAGACGGCATGCCCGAATCGTCTATAAAACGCTTATTTGCATAAACTATTTTATAATTTTCGTCTATAACGATAACGCCGTCGCTTATATTATCTAAAATATCGACGGCATTTATCGGCATATCGTTATATTTATTATGCATATTTATAATATACCATACTTTTCCGTTTTGCGGCGGAAGCCGTTATTCGGTCATTGCGAAACAATCTCCTGATTTCCATTTTGTGACGGGGACGGAATTGAATTCCATCCCCTATCAATTTTGTGGTAGTGCCAGAATTGAATTCTGGCACTACCTTCAATTACTGATTCATTAAGTTTAAAAAGTCGGCGTTGGATTTTGTATTTTTTATTTTATCGAGCAAAAACTCCATTGCTTCGGGAGTGTCCATAGTTGACAGGAGTTTTCTTAATATCCAAACCTTTTTTAAATGGTCTTTATCGACAAGGAGCTCTTCTTTTCTCGTTCCGGATTTATTTATATCTATTGCAGGGAAAATTCTTTTTTCCGAAAGTTTTCTATCCAAATTAACTTCAAGATTGCCTGTTCCTTTAAATTCTTCAAAAATTACTTCATCCATTCTCGAACCGGTATCTATTAAAGCCGTAGCAATAATAGTCAAACTTCCGCCTTCTTCTATATTTCTTGCCGCTCCGAAAAATCTTTTGGGTTTATGCAATGCATTCGAATCAACGCCTCCGGATAAAACTTTTCCGGAAGAAGGTATAGTAACGTTATACGCCCTTGCAAGACGAGTAATCGAATCAAGCAGAATAACTACGTCTTTTCCGGTTTCTACCAATCTTTTCGCTTTTTCTATAACTATTTCCGCAATTTGAATATGTCTCTGCGGCGGTTCGTCGAAAGTGGAGCTGATAACTTCTCCGTTAACCGATCTCTGCATATCGGTAACTTCTTCCGGTCTTTCGTCTATTAAAAGTACCATAAGAAAAATCTCTTTGTGGTTCGTATTTATTGCATGGGCAATATCTTTAAGCAGCATGGTCTTACCCGTTCTCGGAGGAGCGACTATCAGCCCCCTCTGTCCTTTTCCTATAGGAATTAATAAATCCATAAGCCTCGTGGACATATTTTTCGGATCGAATTCAAGGTTTATTTTTTCTTCGGGATATAAAGGCGTCAAATTATCGAATAATATCTTTTCTTTTGCAATTTCCGGATCTTCGAAGTTTATGCTTTCTACTTTCAAAAGCGCATAAAATCTCTCGCTGTCTTTTGGCGGCCTGATAATTCCGCGTATAGTATCCCCCGTTCTTAAACCGAATTTCCTTATCTGCGACGGAGACACGTAAATATCGTCCGGTCCGTGAAGATAATTTGCCTCAAGCGATCTTAAAAATCCGTATTGATCCGGCAGGATTTCTAAAACTCCTTCCCCCGAAATCAATCCGTTTTTTTCTGCCTGCTGGTTTTTTTCCGTTTCCGCTTGAAGCAGGGCATATATAAGATCCTGCTTGCGCATGCCGGATGCGCCTTCTATATTGTAATCCTTCGCTATTAGCAGCAGCTCGTTAATTTTTTTTGCCGATAACTCCTTAATGTTCATAAAGAACTCCTTTAAAAATTATTTTTATATAACAGCCCACCTTTTTTCTCTTTTTGCATCTATTCTTCGTCCTTCCGCAATGTCCAAAATAGTTCTTTCGTTGCTGCCGTCGCATGGAAATTCCGAAACTCCGGCGTTTAACGACAATATATTCTGTCCATCTTTCTTAAAAGAATCCTCTGTTTCGTCGAATATTTTTTTAATCACGGTTTTGGCTTCTTCTTTTCCTACGTTAGGAAATAATATTATGAACTTATTGCCGTATCTGGATGCTGTATCAAATGCCCTTATATTTTTTTTGATTATATTTGCTATTATTGAAATATTTTTATCTCCCGCTGTGTGTCCGTTGACCGAATTTAACTTATTTAGCTGGTTTATGGAAATCAATCCGACCGATAACTTACTGCCGTCCTTTGCCGCTTTTTGCATCTCCTGAAAAAGTTTTTCATGAAAGTATTTAAAATTATTCAGTCCCGACACATAGTCTATCTGAGAGCAGTCCCTCATTACCTGAATAGATCTATCCGAATTTAAAATATATGCCAGTATTGAAAAAAATGTATCAAAAACCTTAGCTTTATCGAAACAGCAATTTTTAAAACCTTTAACGGAATACGTTATTACAAAATACGAGTCCGAATAGGGCGTTTTAAGTTCATACGCATAAAGTTCCGAAACATTTTCATGTTCGAATAAACTACCGTATTCATCATATTTTTCTTTTTCTTTTTTAAAATCTATAAATAATCCTCCTTTTAAATGAGTTAATTTTTCGATAATTTTAAAAGGGGGATTCTCGTTGATTTTTTTAATAAAAAAATTTGAATAGCCTCTGGATATTTTAACGCTTTCCCCTGCATCGTATTTTTTATGCAAAAACATAATGGCAGTTGCCCCGAAAGAATATTCGAATGCAATATTTACAAAATGCATAACCTCTTCCGCAGTTTTTCTTTGCGAAGCAAACTCCATAAGTTCTTCTATTAACTTATATCCTATATCTTCGCAATTTTTATTCCCTTCCATAAAATAATGCCTCCTTTTATCGGGTAATTATATTAAAAGCCGAATATGTCTATTATTTATACTATTTTTATGCAGTTTTTTTAAATTTTATTTATTATTTATTAATGACTATTTAAATATTGCCGTTTATTGCGAAACAGGTATATTTATCGGAATAGATTTAAGTTTCTCTCCGTATATAGTTTTTAAAAATTGTACAAAAAATTCGATCTGCGGAATTAAAAATTTAAATCCGAAATTATTGTTTATTATAAAATCCGCTTCTTTAATTTTTTCTTTCTGGTTTAATTGATTTTTATCTCTTTTGACAAAGTCTTCTATATCGAATTTTTTATAAGACCGTATAAGTCTTTTTGAAAAATCGCAGGTTACTATGGCTGTTTTATTTAAATTCCTATAAAATCCCGATTCTATAATAACTGCTCCTTCTATAACGGCGGCGCTCTCGCTTCTTTCGGCAAGAAACACGTCTATATTTTGCCGCAAAGCAGGATAAACTATATCTTCTAAAACTTTTTTTTTTGAAATATCCGAAAAAATTATATCGGCAAGAATCCTACGGTCTATATCATTATCTTTATTTAAGATTTTATTTCCAAAAAAATCAACAATTTTTTTATATTCCAAGTTGTTTTTTTTATAAATTTTTTTTGCCTCTTCATCGAGGTTTACGGTTAAAAAGCCGTAATTTTTAAATAAATTAAGCACCGTTGTTTTGCCTGAACCTATAGAGCCGGTCAATCCTATTTTAATCATTTATTTATAAAACTCCGGTATGATATTTATTTGCTATCGAAATGAATGAAACCTGCCTTTTGTCGGTCTTATTGCGTCTATAACTGAAAAAATCTTCGTTTTCCATAGTGCATTCATTTATATCGAAGATGTTTTTATCGTTTAATCCATTAAAAATTAATTCATTTTTAATAAAAGATTTTAAATCGAAAAAGATTTTGTCCTTCCCGTTATCGTTATTTTTTTGAAAAAAATTTATATTTGAATTATTTTGCTTTAAAAATAAATTTACAAAATCTTCTTTAACTTCGTAACATTTCTTACAGACGGAAGGTCCTATAACCGCCAAAATCGAACCGGCATTTATATCAAACCCCTTTGCCAGTATGGATACCGCATTTTTTATTATTCCTCCGTATGCTCCTTTCCATCCGCAATGCACAGCACCAACGGCGGTAACTGTTTTACCTTTAAAGCCGGCGAAAAGCACGGGAACGCAGTCTGCCGTCCTTATGCATAAAACTATGCCTTTAACTCCCGTGAAAACTCCGTCCGCATCGGCGTTATCAAAAAAAATGGGGCTATTTTTTGCTTTTTCTTTAAATTTTTCGTCTAAAACGTTAATATTTGCGCCGTGGCTCTGTTTGATTTCATACGAATAATCTTCGGAGACTATGTCTAAAAACTCTTCTCTTGCCGATTTACCTGCAGGGTTAGCCGGATTAAAATCGATAGAATCGTCCATAAAACCGTATTTTATTCCAAATTCGTCAAGATTTAACTCTTTTTTATCTAATTTATAAATCATAATAGAACATCTTTATCATTATCGTCGTAATCGTCTAACAGCCATAACATATCTTCGGGAAATTTAGCTTTCAATATCGTTTTTTCTTTGTTCGCAGGGTGAGGAAATTCAAGCATATATGCATGAAGCATCTGTCTTTTGACGAAATTTAAACTTCTATATCTGTTTTCTATATCTTTTCTTTTATACAGCTTATCTCCTACTATCGGATAGCCCATCTCAAAAAGGGAAACCCTTATTTGATGCGTTCTTCCCGTTTCAGGCAAAACCTTAAGAAGGGTTGCCACACCTCTTATATATTTTATGTTTTCAAAGCGGGTAAGACAGTATTTTCCAGTTTCTTTTTTATCCATTGACATCTTAACCCTGCTTTTGGCGTCTCTTTTTATATAGCCTTCTATGCATCCGCTTTTTTGAGTCAAAATACCGTAAACCGCCGCAAAATAAGTCTTTTTAATTTCCCTGTTTTTAAAACTTTCCGCAAGAGCGTTATGCGCAAAATCGTTTTTGGCTATAAGCATAATGCCGGAAGTATCTTTATCTAACCGGTGAACTATTCCCGGCCTTTCTACCCCGCCTATACCCGACAGATCGGAAATCTTCCCCATTAAAATATTAACGAGGGTATTGTCATAGTTGCCTTTACCAGGGTGGGACGAAATACCTGCAGGTTTATTTACTGCCGCAATATATTCGTCTTCATAGATTATTTCAATATCTCTGTCTAATATCTTTATGCCCGGCTTAACAGGATCGGGTTCGTCAAAAACAACGGAATTACCGTCTTTTAATAAATATGCGGGTTTTTTTACCGCTTCTCCGTTAACCTTTACGGCACCGTTTAAAATCTGCTTTTTAATGAAAGTTCTTGTTTTATCGGAAAATTTTGAGGATAAAAAGATATCCAATCTTACTGCCTGACCATAATAAATAAACGAAACTATTCCCATAAAACGCGTCCGGTCATTTCGGCCGGCACTTCTAATCCCATAAGCTTCAAAACGGTCGGCGCAATATCCGCAAGCCTTCCTGGTTTTAAAGGATGAATTTCCTTGTAATCGTTAGAAACTATGACGAACGGTACCGGATTAAGCGTGTGGTTAGTCATAGGTTTGCCGTCATCGTCTATCATAGTTTCGGCATTGCCGTGGTCCGCCGTTATAGCGCACACGCAGTCGCCTATGCTTAAAATTTCCGGAATTATCTCGCTAATTGCCGAATTTACGGTCTGCACCGCTTTTATAGCCGCATCGTAATTGCCGGTATGCCCAACCATATCGCAATTTGCAAAATTACATACGATTAATTCATATTTGCCGGATTTAATTTTTTCTATAAGAGCATCCTTGATTTTAAAAGCGCTCATTTCCGGTATTAAATCGTAGGTCTTAAACTCTCTCGGAGAAGGTATAAGCATTCTTTCCTCGTTTTTAAAAGGTTCCTCCCTTCCGCAGTTGAAAAAATAAGTTACGTGAGCGTATTTTTCGGTTTCCGCTATCCTGAACTGGCTAAAACCGAGGTTTGATACAACCTCACCCAGAATATTTAAATAATTTTGAGGCTCTATAATATATTTATTTTTGAAAGAATCGTCGTATTTAGTCATCGTAATAAAATTTTCGACCGGTTTAAACTGCCCTCTCGAAAAATAATTGAAATCGGCAAAAGTAAGCGCCATAGTAATCTCTTTTGCCCTGTCTGCCCTGAAATTAAAGAAAACAACTCCATCGTCTTCTTTGAGTCTGCCGTCGTTTTGTTCTCCGTTGTCGATTACTATAGCCGGCATAAATTCATCGGTAATGCCGTCTCCATAAAATTTATTCACGGCTTCCAAAGGATTGCTAAATTTTTCTCCTTTTAGCCGAGTCAGCAAATTAAACGCAACTTCAACCCTGTCCCAGCGCGTATCTCTGTCCATAGCGTAAAATCTTCCGCAAAGCGTCGAAATAAATACTTTACCTGAATAAGGACTTATATGTTCCGTTAATTTTTTAAGAAAAATCGGTGAACTTTGCGGCGGAGAATCCCTGCCGTCCAAAAAAGGATGAATATAAATTTTTTTTATTCCGTTTTTATAAAAAATATCGATTAAGTAAAATAAATGGCTTAACTCTGAATGAACCCCGCTTTCGGAAAGAAGGCCCATAAGATGAACCGTAGAATTTACAGATTTTATTTTTTCGATAAATTCCGATAAAACATCGCTATCTTTCAGTTTATTTTCTTTTATAAGCAGGTCTATTTTAGTTAAATCCTGCATTATTATACGTCCTGCGCCTATATTGGAATGCCCTACCTCAGAGTTACCCATAGTATTTTCGGGCAATCCTACGTCGAGCCCGTGCGCCTTTAACGTAGTGTACGGATAATCTTTGAAAAGTTTTTCTATAAATTTCGGTTTAGCGTTTACTATTGCATTTCCTTTAATCTTTTCGGATATGCCGAAACCGTCCATTATTATCAAAACGGCTTTTTTCAATTTTTGCGTTGACATTGATTTATTACCTATTAAGAATATATATTTATATATATGCGCTGCCTGAAAATTTAACTAACGGCTATCTCAGAATAGAGGAAATATTTTTTTCATCGTCTTTAGCGGCGGTTTCATATAGCGTGCCGGCAGTTTTAATATTATAAGTGTTCCATTTATTGCATGAAGGACATATAGACGAATAATTATAAGAGGTATGACCGCAGTTGGAACATACAAAAGGCAGTTTAACGGGATAGCTGCTTTTTAACGCTTTTCTAAAGTTTACGGAAGCGTCGTTATATTTTCCTCTTTTGAAATAACATTCCGCAAGCAGTAAATTTAAGGTGTTATCCTTAAAAATATTAGCGGGAATTAAAGATAAAATTTCTATAGCATCGTCTATCATCTCTAACCTTATATACAATTTTCCCAGGAAAAGCCTGTATTCCCATCTTTCGGGATTGTCGTAAATAAGTTCCTGATAAAATCTTATTATATTTTCGGGATGATTGGTCTTTATCGAAACGTCTTCTATTTTTATTGCAATAGCTAAATTAGACGTTCTAAGAAAAGCTTTTTCCCACAATTCGAAAGCTTCGTTTATTTTTCCTTTTTTTATTAAAGCATCTCCTAAGGATAAATAAGCCGGCACGAAATTTTTGTCCTGGCTAAGCACCTGATTAAAACGTTTCATCGACCTTACGGTATCGTTTTCGGATTCGAGAAGATATTTGCCGAATTCATATTTCAAACCCAGCATAACCTGTTCTTCTTTTTTGTTTATGTCTTTATCTTTCGACTGCGAAAGAAAAAGTTTGGACATTCTGTATGCGTTTTTCCATTCCTCTTTTTTTATAAAAATATCTTTTAACTGCGATATGGCATAAAGGTCGTCGGACGAATATTCAAACGCTTTATTAAAATAAAAAACGGCTTTATCGTAATCTTTGGTGAGTTTATAAAGATTTCCTGCTTCGTTTAGCGCCGTAACGTTTTCTTTTTCTATTTCTAAAGCTTTATTCAAGGCATTTTCCGCTTCTTTAATATTTCCCTTATGCTTATATATTTTTACAAGCAGAAGATACGCTCCTATATTATTCGGATAATTAATCAGATATTTTTTTATTAAATCTATTCCCTTATCGTACTGTCCTTTAACATACGCTTCAAACGCTCTATTTACGGAATTGTCGAGTTCGGTTTTTATATACTGCTTTCTTTTGTAAAATATATTTTTTATCTGAACTATAGAATCTTTTAAAACGTTTATAATTAAAATGATAGCTATACCTATAAGGAATGCGGCGAAGATATAAATTATAAGATAATTATGGATAACGTAAAGTTTTCCGGGGGCATAATGCAGAGGAACCCTCTGAGGATTAAGGGCATAAAGGTATTCAAAAAATGCGACTAAAACAAGTATCGCTATTATGACGGTTATTATATACATATTTGACGTCTGCCTTTTATTATATATATTTATATATCATATTATTATGGTTTATTTTCCGCATATACGCTCATAGCCTTTATTCGTTTACGTTTAAAAATAACTTTATAATTTTATTACTTTTATATTTTTAATTAACGTTTGAGGTTTCGCCGAAAGAAGATTCCACAATTAATTCTTTAGCCTCCGGCCACAAACCTTCTATATTATAATAATTTCTTAAGTCGTCATGGATTAAATGAACCATAATACCGCCGTAATCTATGACTATCCATCTTGCGCCAGGCGTAGAAATTCCTTCCTGCCCTAGAGGTTTTTGTTTGAAAGAAGACAGCAGATTATCGGCTATAGTGTTAAGGTGTCTGTCCGAAGAACCGCTTGCCACGAATATAAAATCGGTAATGCTTGAAATTTTTCTAACGTCTAAAACTATTATATCGCGGGCTTTTTTCTCCAAAAGAAAATTTATTATAGCCCTAACGTCTTTATTTGTTCTTTTTAGCGGTTTTCTATTTTGATTCATACAGTTTATTTTTTATTATATAATTAATAACATCGTTTGGCAACAAAAAGAGGTTTGAAATATTATTTTTAAAATTATTTCTTATAGCGGTAGAAGAAATATCGAGCTTAGTCGTATCTAAAAAATAAACTGCTCTTTTTTCGTCTATAACAATTTTTCTTTCTTTTAAATCAACTTCCGCATCTCTTTTTAATTTATCTGGTAAAAAATCTATTAGCTTTACTAAATTCTTAAAACCGTATTTAGGCCTGCCTGCTACTATAAAATCTATCGTCTTCAATATCGCTTCGGCATTTTTCCAATTTTTTAAACCTAAAAAAGCATCGGCTCCTGTTATGAAATATAAATCGTCGTTTTTATATTTTTTTTTAAACTCGATTATCGTATCGTAAGAATATGAAAATCCGCCTCTTTGAATTTCTATATCCGAAACTTTGAATTTTGGTTCGCCCTTTATAGCGATTTCCGCCATTTCGAGTCTTTTTTGCGGATGAGCTTCGGCGTCTATGTTTTTGTTGGACGTTATATTTGTAGGAACGAATATAACCCTGTCTAAAAATTTTTCGGCGATTTCTTCTGCCGCCCTTAAATGACCGTAATGTATAGGATTAAAGGTGCCTCCGAAAATTCCTATTTTCATAATTTAAATTTTTATTTCGCCTTCACTTAATTTTATTACATTTCAAGTTCTTTTCTGATAATTACCGAATACTACGAATTTAGTCGTCGTAAGTTCTTTTGCTCCCATAGGTCCGTACGCATGAATCTTAGAAGTAGATATGCCTATTTCAGCTCCAAGCCCGAGCTCGAAACCGTCGTTAAACCTGGTGGAAGCGTTTACGAGTACGCAGGATGAATTTACTTTTTTTATGAATTCAAGCGCTCTCGTATAGTTTTCCGTCATTATGGATTCGGTATGATCGGAGCCGTGAAGTCTTATATGTTCTATAGCTTCGTCAACATCTTTAACAGTCTTAACCGCCAGCGTAAGGCTCAGGTATTCTGCATCCCAGTCGGCATCGGAAGCCTGAGTTATAAAATTAAACCTGCTTTTGAAAATATTCATTATCTCGCCGTCAACCCTTGTTTCGACCCCGTTATTTTTAAGTTCGTCAAGCATTGCAGGCATAAAATCTCCGATAATATCCGAATGGACCAAAAGCGTTTCTAAAGCGTTGCAAACCGAAGGTCTCTGAACTTTCGCGTTAATTATAACGTCTATGGATTTTTTTATATCGGCATATTTATCGACGTATATGTGGCAGACTCCTTTGTCGTGTTTTATAACCGGAATTTTAGAATTTTCAGTTACGAACGAAATAAGCCCTTCGCCGCCCCTAGGTATTATAAGGTCTATGTATTTTTTAAGCGATATCAGTTCCGTAATCGCAGACCTGTCCGTATTAGGAATTATGGACACTGCTTCGGGTGGAAGATTGTTGATTTCGAGGCTTTCCGAAACTATGGAAGCAAGCATTTTATTGGAATTTATAGCTTCCGAACCTCCCCTTAATATCACCGCGTTGCCTGACAAAAGACAAAGAATCGACGCATCTATGGTAACGTTAGGTCTCGATTCGTAAATTATTCCTATTACGCCCAGCGGTATTCTCATCCTGCCGACCATAAGTCCGTTAGGCCTTATCGACATATTTTCTATTTCGCCTACAGGGTCTTTAATCTTCATTACATCGTCGATAGAATTGAGCATCGAAGAAAATACTTTATCGCTTATAAACAGCCTGTCTATCATAGGCTTGCTTAATCCCGCCGCCTTTGCGTTTTCTATGTCCTTCGCATTTTCTGCTTCTATTGCTTTCCTGTCTTTTATCAAAAGTTCTTTAAGCGTCGATAAAACGCTAAGTTTTACGGCGGAACCGGCTTCCGCTATTTTGCCGGCGGCATCATGCGCCTTTTTAGCTATTTCTTCTATAGAAACGGTTTTACCGTTATTTTTATTTATATCCATGTTTATTGTATGGTTATCGGTCATATTCACCCCTTATATATTTACTACCATCTTGTCCTTATGCACGACGATGGAAGAAATTTTGTCTTTCCCAAATTTAGCTTCTATCTCTTCGGAGCTTAATCCTTTTATTCTCTTAATATCGTCCGAATCTAAATTTGTTATACCTTTGGACAAAACCGTTCCTTTTTCGTCCAATACGTAAACTCCGTCTCCTTTTTTAAAATCGCCTTTTATTTTAATTATACCGCCTGCAAGAAGGCTTTTGTTTTTATGCGTAATGGCTTCTACGGCTCCTTTATCGACGATTATCTCTCCGGCTTTTTCCATCCCGAATAATAGCCAGTGCTTTTTTTTGCTGATTTTATTGCCGCGCGAAGAAACTATCAGCGTTCCGCACAATCTGCCTTTTGCCAAAGAATCCAAGCTTTTTTTATCTTTGCCGGAAGCTATAACAGTGTCTATGCCCGCGCTTGCGGCGATAAAAGACGCATAAAGTTTAGACTTCATACCTCCCGTTCCATGAGCGCTTTTAGACCCGTCTTTAAAATTTTTTATATAATTTTCTATATCGTTTATAATTTTAACCGGTTTTGCGTCCGAATAAACGGAAGGGTTTTTATCGAAAACCCCGTTTACGTTCGAAAGAACTATAAACAGATCGGCGCAAACTAAGTTCAAAACAAGCGACGACAAATAGTCGTTGTCCGAAAATTTTATCTCCTCGTAAGAAACGGTGTCGTTTTCATTTATTATCGGGATAACCCCGCTACCCAACAGTTCGTTTATAGTATTTCGCGCATTGGTAAACCTTTTCCTGACGGAAACGTCCTCTTTGGTTAAAAGAATCTGCGCCGTTTTAAGTCCATATTTTTTAAAAGCCGAATCGTAATTTTTCATCAAAACGGGCTGTCCGCATGCGGCAAACGCCTGTTTTTGAGGAATGGAAAAACTGCCGGTTACCGGCTTTATGTCAAGCAAATCTTTTCCGGCGGCTATAGCGCCAGAAGAAACAAGTATGACTTCTTTGTCCTGCGATATAAGCGAATTAACGAAAGCGCATATTCTTTTAAAAGAATAAGGCGACAGTTTTCCTTCTTCGTCCAAAAGAACCTGAGTGCCTATTTTTATAACTATTCTTCTTTTAGAATCGAGATATTCTTTAAAATTATCCTGTATGCCTTTAATTCCTTTAGTCTCGGTAGGTTCGTTATTTTTTTTCAATTATATACTTATAATTATATCTAATTGCAATTGCTTGTTTAATTTATTATATTATAACAATATGATAATTTTATAATATCTTGTAATTATACCGCAATATTTTTTTTATTTAAAATTAAATTTAATTCGTTTTTAAGTTCGTCTATCCCCGTGCCGTAAGCCGCCGATATAAAATACACGGGAATATTTTGTTCGGAAAAAAACTTGGTCGTTTCTTTAATAATTTTGTTTAATTTCCTTTTGTCCGTTATTATGTCTGTCTTATTTACAGCAGCTATCCGTTCTTTTTTGAGAATATTTTCGTCGTATTCCTTTATTTCTTTGACTAACGCTTCGTATGAAGCCTTAATTTCTTTAAACGTTCCAATTTCGATAAGATAAAGCAGTATATTGGATCTTTCTATGTGGCTTAAAAACTTAAGCCCTAGTCCTGCGCCTTCCGAAGCGCCTTCTATTATACCCGGTATATCGACTATTGTTAAGGTTTTGGCGGATTCTTCCTGATTATCTCCTGTGTAAACGCCAAGATTGGGGGTTTTCGTCGTAAAAGGATACGGTGCTATTTTTGCATGAGAACCGGTAAGTTTAGATATGAGAGTGGACTTGCCTGCATTTGGAAAGCCTACTAAGCCTACGTCGCCCAAACTTTTCAGGACAAGGCGGACTTTTCTGGTTACGCCCGGTATGCCTGGCTGTGCAAAACGGGGTCTTCTCTGCGTGGAAGACTTAAAAAAAGTATTACCCTTACCGCCGATACCGCCCCTGAGCAAAACCGTTTCTTCGCCGTCTTTAGTAAGGTCTGCCATTACTTCGCCGGAATCAATATCTATGACCGTAGTGCCGACCGGCACGGTTATTACGATATCTTCTCCGTCTCTGCCTTTTTTGTTGTTTCCCTGTCCATTTCCGCCCTTTTCGGCGATATACCTCGGTTTATACCTGAAATCAAGAAGGCTGGTTATGTTATGCGAAGCCTTAAATATAACGTCGCCGCCTTTTCCTCCGTCGCCGCCGTCAGGTCCGCCCTTTGGGATAAACTTCTCCCTTCTAAAGCTGACGGCGCCCCTGCCGCCGCTTCCGGAAGCAATAGTTATTATAGCGTTATCGACGAATTTCATACCGAAATTTTATATGCCGTTATTAACGGCGGTTTTTTAAATATTTTATTATTTAGCTATTGAATTATTGAAGATAGTTGCAGCGTTAATTTTGAGAATAATACTTTCTCTATTCGTATTTAAAAAAACGAGGTCTTATTATATATGTTTGCGTAAATAATTAAAGAAAGGAATTGATAGAGCCGATATCGGCATCGCTGCGGAATATTTTAACGTAGTAACTTTATCGCTATAAATTTATCGGTTTCACTTTACAAGTTTATAGCTTTATAATATTATGCCTATATTATTTATATGTAAATAACTAATACAATATTTTAACTTATTCCGCAGGTATAATACTGACGAATTTTCTGTTATTTTTTCCTATATGAAATTTTACGAAACCTTTTACTATAGAATAAAGCGTGTAGTCTTTGCCTTCTTTAACAAATTTTCCAGGATGAAAAGATGACCCTACCTGACGGACTATAATCTCGCCCGGTTTGACCAACTGTCCTCCGAATCTTTTTACTCCCCTTCTTTGTCCCTGACTGTCTCTGCCGTTTCTGGAACTTCCGCCGGCTTTTTTATGCGCCATAATATCACCTTTTACTTAAAAAATAATATATAAAATTAAAGTTTAAAATTTATGCTATGCCCGTTATCTTGACTTCGGTAAAATTCTGCCTGTGGCCTCTTTTCTTTCTTTCGTCTTTACGGCGTTTCATTTTAAAGACTACTATTTTTTTTGCCCTGCCGTTTCTTACGACCGTTCCTTTCACGCTTTTATCTTTCAAAGCATCTTTATCGGTAACCAAAACATCGCCGTTTTTAACCGCTATAGGCGTAAAAGTTACCTCTTCGCCTTTTTCTTTTCCTACCGTTTCTATTCTTACGATATCTCCCTGAGAAACGACGTATTGCTTTGAGCCGGTATTAATAACGGCATATTCTTTACTCATAACAAATCCTCTTTAGCTTAAAAATTTAAGGAAAATTAAAAACATACAAACTTGAATTATTAATTTTAATCGGTTTTGATTATTTTGTCAACGATTTTTTTATCGATCTTTTTACCCAAGATTTTTTTATCCACGCTTTTTGCCGACCGCAAATATCCCTTGTAATGCAAATATTCGAGATTTCTGAGAGAAACGCCTTTATTAGAGGCTATAAGATTTAAACCGTTTTTTCCGGCCGAATCGGCCGATTTATCGTTAAACAGGTAATCGGTCAGCGCATCATATAATTCCAAAGAGGAATCAATCCGTCTTCCGGCGGAATTCTTTATAATCTCTTCCGCCGCTTCCGAAAAATTTTGAACGTATCTGCCGAAAATTACCGGCTTTCCGAAGGCCAAAGGTTCGAGAAGATTATGCCCGCCCGACGGAACTAAGCTTCCTCCCACGAAAGCGGCGCCGCATACGCCGTAAACGGTCAAAAGCTGGCCTATAATATCTACTAAAACTACGACGGCTTTGTTTTCGGACAGACCGTAACCGTTATTATCTTTAATACCTTTGGAATCATAATAAGAATCATAAATCGAAGAAAGCTTGTAAAGTTCTATTTCGGGCAAGTAATTATTTAACAGTTTGTAAACCTCGTCGAACCTTTCCGGATGGCGCGGCGCAATGAAGAGGAAAATTTTATTTTTATCGTTCGTTTTGTTTAATTTTATCACCAAATCTGCAATTACCTCTTCTTCTCCTTTATGCGTGCTTCCCGCCGCTATAATTTTCGCGGTTTTAGCATCGACTGTTTCCGAATTATTATTAGTTTTAAATTCTACGAATCTTTTAAGAATTTCGCTCTTTTCTTTTATGTCTTCCGCTACCAGTGATGCGTCCATATCGAATTTTATATTGCCGGTTTGGCGCATATTTTCTTTTTTAACGCCGAGCGCCGCAAATCTTTCGCAATAAATATCCGATATGCATAAAACAGCGTCTATCTTTTTAAAGATATAACCGAAAAAGAATCTGAAACGGATATAATTTTTATAAGACTTTTCCGATATTCTTGCGTTTATTAACGCTATAGTAATATTTTTTTTATTTAGCACATTAAATAAATTAGGCCATATTTCCGTTTCTATCGAAATAAACAAAGACGGCCTTATCAGTTTCAAAATTCCGCGGACGGAAAAAAGAAAATCGTAAGGAAAGTAAAACGTTAAAACGTTATCACTGCTTTTATAAAGATTATCCGCAAAGTCGAAACCCGTTTTGGTGGTAGCGGAAAGATAGATTTTCTTGCCATATTCAGACTGCAATAAATCGATAAATTTTACCGCAGCCCTCATTTCCCCTAAAGACACGGCATGAATCCAGACGCCCTCGTCAAAAGACACTTTCTTTAAAGGTTTAAAAGCGGCAGGGAAAAATTTATACAGGTAGCCTTCGCTTTTTTTATTTTTAGTAAGGTTAAAAAAAGTTAAAATTATAAAAAAAAACGGAAATAAAAACAGTAAAATAATATTATAAACGGTAAATAAAGCTTTTTCCATATTATTATATATAAAAAGGCTATTCCATCTGCTTTAATAAAAGATTTTTATAAATTCCGTCCATTTTTATTAAATCCTCGTGACTTCCGCTTTCGGCTATTTCGCCCTTTTCAAGGACGTAAATCGTATTTGCCTGCTTAACGGTCGAAAGCCTGTGGGCTATTATAAGGACGATTTTGTTTCTGCACAGGCCGCAGGATAATCTTGCAGGCAAACCGCTCTGAGAATCTGCTTTTCCTGCGCCGGATGTTTCATTTACCGTTCTTTCGTCTGCGTTTAAAGTTTTGCTATCTGCATTCGTGCCGCCGCCGCTCTCTTCGTATCCGAAGAGAGCCCTCTGGATTTTCTTTTCGGATTCTCCGTCCAAAGAAGAAGTGGCTTCGTCGAGTATAAGTATAGGAGCATTTTTTAGAAACGCTCTCGCTATTAAAATTCTTTGCTTTTCTCCGCCCGAAAGCCTTAATCCCGCTTCATCGACTATAGTATCATAACCCTGCGGAAGATTTTTAATAAATTCGTCCGCAAATGCAAGTTTTGCCGCATTTATAATTTCTTCCATACTCTTGCCGCTCGTTCCGTATTCGATATTAAACCTCACTGTTTCGTTAAAAAGAACTACGTTCTGAGAAACGTAAGATATAGAATCCCTTAACTCTTTTAAATTAAACTCTTTTATGTTTATTCCATTAATGGCTATCCCCCCTGAAGAAGGTTCGTAAAAACGAGGAATAAGCATTGATATCGTGCTTTTGCCGGCTCCGGAAAAACCGACTACGGCGGCTATTTCGCCTTTATTTATTTTTATGTTAATATTTTTAAGATCGAAACGCTCGCCGGCTTTTTCTTTTTCTTCGCTTGCAGCGCCGGAAATACCGTCTTTCTTACCGTCTTCCGCATTATCTTTGCCGTTATTGACGCTATCGATGGTATCGCCTTGTCCGCCTCCGTAATCATAGCTGAAATAAAGATTTTTTATTTCGAGTACGTTTATATCTTTAGGAACCGGTTTAGTTCCTCCCGTTTCTTCCTGCTTTTCGTCTAATATGCCGAATATTCTGGTTCCGGCGGCTATGCCTTCCTGAAGGCTGTTGTTAAGACGTGATAAACTCTTTACAGGCTCATAAAGAAGAAGTATAGCCGTCAAAAATGAAAAGAAATCGCCTGGCGTATATCCGAATTTTATAACCTGAAGTCCGCCTATAAATATTATAACTGCAACCGAAATCCCGCCTATGAGTTCGACGAAAGGTACGGTAAGCCCCCTGATTTTCGTCATTCTCATAAAGAATCTGTAAAGATTGTCGGAGAGCTTTTTAAACCTCTTTATTTCAAAATCTTCCATATTATAGGCTTTAACCATTCTTAAACCGGAAATTGTTTCGTCTAAAAACTTAGTGATGTTTCCCATTTCGTTCTGCGTATCGGTACTGGTTCTGCGGGCTTTTTTTCCGAGAAGCGTTACCGGAAAAATAACTAAAGGAAACAGGACAAGTACGGCTAAAGCAAGATAAAAATCCATATAGAATACGACGGCTAAAAGAACTATCATGGTAAGAATATCTTTCATTACGGCGCTGACTGTATCGGACACAGTTCTTTGAATGATATTTATATCGTAGGTTATTCTCGCTATAAGAACGCCCGTCGGTATTTTATTAAGCTTTGAAACCGGCAGTTTTACTATTACCGAATAAACTTCGTCCCTGAGCGACCTTATAATATTCTGCCCGACCGACCCCGTATAGTAAAACTCCGCATAGTAAAAAACGTTTTTTACTATAAATATCGATATGACGAGAAGCGGAATAAGTATGAGTTCGGTATAGCTTTTAGTAATAAATATATTATTTATGAGCGGTTTTACTATGTAAGCAAGGGCTCCCGTCAGTGCGGACACTATAGCCATGCTTATTACCGCCATAATGAGCTTTTTCTTATACGGCAGAATATACGGGATAAGTCTTTTTAAGACCGGCCAATCCTTTTTTATATTTTTCTTATTTAACATTTTAATTTTATCGGACATTATTGTATTGTTGCTATTATTTTATCATAAATTATACCTGCCGCGGCATCAAAAGGATCGACGCCCGCATCTTCTAAAGTAGAAACTACGGCGGATATTTTTTTAAGCGCATTTTTTCTGTATTCTTCGTCTTTTAAAAATTTATCGGCTTCCGTAAATAAATTTTCGGGGTTGAACTTTGATTCTATGAGCTCCGGAGCAACCTCTTCTCCGGCAAGTATGTTTATAAGGCCCGCGTATTTTATTCTTACCAATATTTTAGCAATAATATAGGTTAAATAGTTTAAATAATAAAATATTATTACGGGCTTGCCGTAAAAACAGGCCTCCAGAGAAGCCGTACCGCTTGCCGTTATTATTAAATCGCTCGACGACAGGGCAAAACTTATGGAATCAGCAAACAAATACATATTTTTTTTAAAGCCGGGGTTGTTTTCTACCGCATCCTTAAAATAGGAAAAATCAATCTCTTTTCTGAACGGGAAGATAAAAAAAGCATCTTTATAAGCCGATTTTATCTTTAGAGCGGAATCGATTATCCTTTGCGAATGATATTTAAGTTCTGTTTTCCTTGAACCGGGTAGAAAAGATATAATCGGATATTTTCCGTTCAAGAGTTTTTGCGTTTCGACATCTTCGGATAAATCAGCCGATAAAATGTCTTTTTTGTTTAATATATATAAAGGATTGCCGAAATAATAAGATTCTACGCCTTCTTTTTTATAAATATCCTGCTCGAAAGGGAAAATAGTTATAACGAATTTTATATATTTTTTAATAAATTTTATTCTGCCGTATCGGGATGCCCATATTTTAGGAGGTATAAAATAAACTACCGGTATTTTAAGCTTAGCCGCAAATTTTGCGATTTTAAAATTAAAGGACGGAAAATCGACTAGAATAACTGCGTCGGGTTTGTTGGACTCTATCCATAAAGATATATTTTTTAATACTTTTTTTATAGTTTTTAACTTTAAAATCACTTCGGTGAAGCCCATAACCGATAATTCTTTAATATCGGCTATCAACTCGGCGCCTGCATCGGCGCTGTTTTTTCCGCCCATCGCATAAATATCGGTAGTTACGCCGTTATCGTCAAGATTCTTAATCTTTTCAATTTTTTTAAGAGACGATATTAAACCGCCGGCAAAAACATCGCCGGAAGGTTCGCCCGAAACTATGAGTATTTTATGCTTTTGCATGATTTTTGTTTATAACTGCAACCTTTAAACTATGAACGATATAAGGATTAACATATATTGCGGAGTTAAAAACGACGGCTTAAAAAACATAAACGGCAATATTTTCGGAGTCGGCTCTCTTGATAAATTCGTCTTTTCTAATAACTATTGTGTTTTGCTCAAAAGCAATACAGGTAGCATTTACCGAAATTATCGCATCTAAAGTATCAAGTCCCACGGCAGGTATGTCGAATCTTAAATCCTGATTCGGTTTATTAACTTTTACTATTACGGCGCCGCCGTCTGCAAGTTTTCCGCCTCTTATTATCGCCTCGTCCGTGCCTTCTATGGCTTCCAGAGCCATTACCGATTTATCTTTAACGACCGCCGTCTGACCTATATCCGCCCCTGCGATAAGCATTGCCGCATTTTTTCCGAACTCTATGTCTTCTTTTTCTTTTTTATTAGGCGGCCTTTTGGATGCAACCCCCGACGGTAAAAAAACGGAAGAGATATATTTCGTCTGAGGAACGATGGTTATTCCTTCTTTTTCCAAAAATTTACAAATAGCATTAAGTATGGTGTCGTCTTTTTTGTCTTTAAGGGATAAGAATAAGGTTATTGCTTTGATGTCCGGTTTAACTTTTTTAAACATCAATGTTTTTCTGACTTTACCGGCCATTATTACTTCGCTTACGCCTTCGGATTTAAAAAAATTAACCAATTTGCCGAGCTGTCCGACGCTGATATAAATAATTTTATCCGCGCGTTCGGAAAGCGATTTATCGGCTTCTTCTTCTATTGCGCAAACCTTCACCGAATAACCCGCCGATTTTAATTCGTCGATGTATAGTAGCGGAAACTCGCCATAACCTGCGATTATGCCTATATTTTTATTTTCCATATTTAAATTTGATGCTTAATCGTCTGTTGAAACAGTATCAACGAGCTTCGTCTAATTCCGTCCGCTGCTCCTAAATGACTGTCATGTTAACTGCTTTTATCTGGTAATACCCCTTTTAGAATCGGATATAAACGAAGTGAATTTTTTTATTTTTTCGGTTTTTCCTATTTCATTCTCTATTCTCTCTATGGCAATTTTAACTGTAGCTTTAGACCTGTAAACAATTTTATATGCATTTTTTATCTGTTCTATCTCTTCTTTGGTAAAACCTCTTCTTTCCAATCCTATTCTATTGATACCGTAAATTTTAGCCCTATCTCCCGAAGCCACTAAATACGGAGGAATATCCTGTACGACCATAGAACCTCCTGCGATAAGAGCTGATTCGCCTATGCGGACGAACTGATGAATGGCGCAAAGACCTCCGAGTATCGCAAAGTCCTCCACTTCTATATGTCCTGCAAGCGTAGCGTTATTCGCAAAAATGTTTCTATTGCCTATAACACAATCGTGAGCAATGTGCACGTGCATCATAAATAGGTTTCCGTCGCCAACTACTGTAACTCCGTTGCCTGTAATAGTCCCAGGGTTCATAGTTACGTATTCTCTTATTATATTATTATCGCCTATAATAAGTTTAGTATTTTCGCCTTTGTACTTAAGATCCTGCGGCACGGAACCGATAGAAGCAAATTGAAATATTTTATTTCCGTCGCCTATGGTCGTATTGCCCTCTATCACGACGTGCGACGCAATTTGATTATTTTTTCCAATTTTCACGCCGTCTTTTATAATAGTATAGGGCCCGACTTTGGTCGATTCGTCTATTACGGCTCCAGGATAAATTATGGCAGTTTTATCTATCATATTTCAATTTCGTATTACGTTTTATTGTTTCATTTTGTTGTAGTGCCCGAATTGAATTCAGGCACTACATTTATTTAGATATAAAAGTCGCCATGAGTTCGGCTTCGGCGCAGAGATTTCCTTCTACTTCGGCTTTACCTGAAAAAACCCACACAAACTGTTTTCTTTTAATAAGTTCGACTTTTAAATATACCGAGTAACCGGGCAATATCGGTTTTCTGAATCTGGCCTTATCTATTCCCATAAAATAAGTTAATTTATCGCGTAAATCGTCGTTTTCTTCCGTTTTATAAGCCAAAATACCGCCCGCCTGAGCAAGAGCCTCCAATATTAAGACTCCCGGCATAACCGGATAACCTGGGAAATGTCCTTGAAAAAAAGGTTCGTTTATGGTTGTATTTTTAACGGCAGTAATTGACTTGCCTTTTTCTAAAGATACGACTTTATCAATCATAAGAAAAGGATATCTGTGCGGTAAAAGATTTAAAATTTCTCCTATGCCGATTACTTCGCCGTCTTTTAAGACGCTTTTCTTTTCTTCTTTTTTTTCCATTTTTTCAATCCTTAGTTTTTGAAATTTCCTTTAATTTCTTAAATAATTCCGGAAGTTTCTTAAAAAGTACTACCGAATTTCGCCAATCTTTTATTGCGAAAGCGGGCGACCCAGATAAAATCTCGCCGTCTTTTATATTGCCTGACACTCCGGACTGAGCAGCTATCATAACGTTGTTTCCGACTTCGATATGCCCTGCTATTCCGACCTGTCCTCCCATAGTAACGTTATCGCCGATTTCCGTACTGCCGGCTATTCCGACTTGAGCCGCGATAACGCAGTTTTTGCCTATTATCACGTTGTGCGCAATCTGAACTAAATTATCTATTTTTGTTCCCGCTCCGATTCTGGTAAAATCTATGGCGCCTCTGTCTATAGTAGTATTAGCGCCTATTTCTACGTTATCCTCAAGCTCCGCATATCCCGTATGAATTATCTTAACGTAACCGGATTTGCCTCTTGCAAAACCAAAACCGTCGCTTCCGATAATGGCGCCGGCATGTATTATGCAATTATTTCCTATTTTAGAATTATCGTAAATCGTAACGTTGGGATATATCAGCACGTTATTTCCTATAATTACGTTATTTCCTATATAGGCGCCGGACATTATTCTGCAATTAGCCCCGATAGAGCTGTATTCCCCTATAAAAACTCCAGGAAAAATAAGTGTATTTTCCCCTTTGTTTGAACTTTTCCCTATATAATATCTATCTTGGAAATTTTCTCCAAAATTATTAAAATCGATTTTATTTTTATCGTCTAAATAGTTTTTAAAAATCTGTGTAGCTTCCGCAAATGAAAGATATGGATTTTTAGAATCCAAAATGACGAATTTAACGTCGGACGGTAATTCGGCCTTTAAAGATTCATAGTCCATTATTACTGCGCAGGCTTTAGTGTCAAGCAGCTGTTT
Source organism: bacterium (assembly GCA_021798875.1). Classification (GTDB taxonomy): domain Bacteria; phylum SZUA-79; class SZUA-79; order Acidulodesulfobacterales; family Acidulodesulfobacteraceae; genus Acidulodesulfobacterium_A. The sequence goes on from JAJZBN010000002.1 coordinate 74,348, forward strand.
TGCATATTTGTGTCCGGCGGCAAAAGAGATTTCGTTCTCTTTTGCCGCTTTAAGCGAACCTATTCCGGAAACGTCTAAATTATCGATATCCCCGATAGCGTTAAGGGATAGCTTAGAAACTATATCTTTTAAAAGCATAAAATAAATAAATATTATAAATTTCTAAAAATAGTTAAGATTTTATTTTTATTTATTTTGCATTCATCTGTTGTAAAACTTGATTAGTTATATCTATGGAATTAGCCCTATAAACTACGCTGGGTCTGTCAATAACTAAAATATATCCGTCTTTTTTCGCAATAGAATCTATAATTGCCGTAGCTTTATTGACTATTCCTTGTAGCAAATTAAATCTTTTTTCTGACATAACGCCCTGTATATGTTTTTCCTGAGCGGAATAGTTTGATATATCCGTTTCAAATTCTTTTGTTTTTTTTGTTTTTTCGGCGGCAGACATTATAGAGCCGTTATTTTTTAAATCAGCCTGAATTGCCGCAATTTTTTTTCTCATAGCAAGAAGCCTTCCGCTATATTTTGAAACCAATGCTTTTAATTCGCTGTTAGCAGCTTTTCCTTGTTTAGACATTGCTATTACTTTCTGCATATTAACAACTGCAATGCTTGAACCAGCCGCATTTGCTTTGACGGAACCAAACATCATAGTTGCCGCCAGTATTAAAAATACTCCTAAACTTAAACTTAAAATAATTTTTTTCATAAATAAATCTCCTTGTTATAATTTAATTTTATAATATTCGGTGCCTTTTATATTTTTATTTTCTAATTATTTAAACGCCGCTAAATACCCGGAAGCCCTTCTCCAAGACTAAACTGTATTCTGGTAGAATTATTGCCGTTAATAGGCGAACCGAGTATCTTTCCGTAAGTAATGGTTATAGGACCGAACGGAGAATACCAGTTAAAACCTATACCTGCCGCCTGAACCAAACTTATCGGGAACACTGGTTCGCTTTGCAGCCATGCATTACCGGCATTCCACCACAAAAATCCGTAAAATTTCATCTGTTTAAGTATCGGTATAAAATATTTTGCCTGAACGGTGAACATTTTAGTTCCGCCTACTAAATTTCCTTCTTCCGAAGGACCGACGGTATCATACATAAAACCGAGAAGAGGATAGTTATTCGTTATGCCGCCGACGAAAAATCTTTGATAAATAGGCAGCGGATAAGAAGAGTTGGTTCCGGTTATATAACCCAACTGCGCCCCCTGCATAAAAGAAGTTCCCCACCATAAAGGAATGTAATGGTTTGCCTGAATTACGTATTTAACGAAATCGTCGTTTCCGCCTATAGGTGGTCCTGCATAACTTATTCTAAAACTGTCCATATCGCCTGCGGTAGGTACTATAGGATTGTTTAACGTATTATAAACCGTAGTCAAAGAAACTTCGCTCGTCGTTACCTTTCCTTCCGGCAAAATATTTGTAAGCCCTTGTATTATAACCGAATTATCCTGTTCTATAAGGTATCTGAAGTATTCAGTCAATACGTTTCCGTATAAAGGATAGCCGAAAGTTACCGAACCGCCGACCGAACGGTATGCAAACTCATAATAAAGGGAATTAAACGTATCGTATAACGACAGACTTGCCGACAGAGGTCTTGCGAAAATATACGTAAGATACGGCTGAAGCACATTAAAACTGTACGATTGATAAGGACCGCCCGCCTGAACGTTAAAAGACGCCGAAATTCCGGTTCCGAACAGGTTAGATTCAGATATAGACGATATAGCCATAAAAGACGTGGCCGAACTGTAGCCGCCTCCTATGGTAAATTTACCTGTACTCTGTTCTTTTACATGCACTTTAACGTTTAATATATTCCTGCCCGGCACTTTTTCGGTAGTTATGGTAACATGTTTGAAATACATCAAGTTCTTTAAGTTTTGCCTCGATATTTTTATCAGCTTAGGATTGTATTTCTCGCCTGGGAAAAGCACGAGCGCCCTTAAAATAACGTAACTATATGTAATATCGTTTCCGGTGATAGTAATTTTACCAAATTTGGCAATTTTACCTTTATGGACTATTAACGATACTAATACCGAGCTGGTCTTACGTTTTATCTTAATAGACGGCTGAACGTTTGCAAAAGCGTAACCCTTATAGGTGAAATATTTAGTTATGCTTAAAATTTCTTTTTCTATTTTTTTCCTGTTAAATATCGACCCCGGCTTGGTTATTATAAGTTTTTGCACGGCCGGATATTCTTTGGAATTTTTCTTGTCTCCTTTTATTATGAGCTTAACCTTGGAAACCCTGAATTGCGGCCCCTGAACAATCCTTATAATTATAGTTACGTATTTTTTATCTTTTGAAAATATAAACAGGGGTTTTTTTACGCTGACCTCAATATATCCGTGATTATAATAAAAACTTAAAAGTTTAATAATCTGCGTATTTAATCTTGCTTTTTTAAATTTTCCTGCTCCCGTTATCCATGTAAGAAGATTAACCGTCTTAATGCCCATTATCGATGCAAGCTTGCCTGAAGAAAACGACGTATTCCCCTTGAATTCTACTTTATTAACCATTACAGGCTGATTCTGTTTTATTACAAAATCGACGGACACATAGTTTCCCGGAAGAATTTTCTTCTTAACTTTTACCTTAGCATTATAATAGCCTTCGGCAGAATATATAAATTTTAATATTTTTACCGCTTTATTGATTTCATATGAACTGTAAGGCTTGCCGGACTTAACGTTTATAATTTTTTTAATCTTTTTTACGCTTACGGAACCATTTCCAGTGTATTTTATAGACTTTATAAGAGGTCTTTCCGATACTATAAAAGTTATTATAAGCTGATTTCCATGGGGCTTAACGTTAACTAAAATATTTTTAAAATACCCGGTTTTGTAAAGTTTTTTTACGCTGTCGTTAATTTTTTTAATAGAATATTCTCCGCCTTTATTAACTTCAATGCGGTCCATTATAAAACCTTTGCCGACCCTGACGTTTCCTTGTACTCTTACGGCATATATAATTCTATTAAAAGCAGCCTTTTTAGACGTCTTGCTTCTTTCGATATTACCGTATATAAAATTGGATACTTTTAACGATAATAAATCGATGTCTTTATTAAACTGCTTTGTACCGTTTCCCGATAAATTAACGGTTTTAGACTTATAAACGTTCGACACGTCTATAAACATAGCATGAACAGTAAAATTCGAGCCGAATCTAGAAATGCTTCCGGTTACAATATAATTTGAACGATAAACTATGCCGAGTTTTTTTATTCGAACTAAGTTTATTTTTTTGTTATAGTTAAAGTAAGGCTTGGTTTTTAATTTAGTATAAGCAAAAACAAAATAAGGCTTTCCCGAATTTAAATATTTTTTAAAACTTTCGGAAAAAGATTTTTTTATGGATGTTAAGGATAGAGATCTTTTATGATAAAAAAAACCTGTCCAGACGTTCTTATTGTTCAGCGCCGCATATGCGTTAATCGAATTTAAAATTAAAACACAGCCGATAATAATTCCTAAAAATATTTGCTTAAAGATTTTCATTTTAATAAACTATCAAATATTAGCGATTATGTCAATTCATATTATATTATTATATTATGGTGCCAGAATTCAATTCTGGCACCATCACAACTTGGAAAGCCAGAATTCAATTCTGGCACCATCACAACTTGGAAAGCCAGAATTCAATTCTGGCACCATCACAACTTGGAAAGCCAGAATTCAATTCTGGCACCATCGAATGAAAAAGGTGTCAGATTAATTTTTTGCAAATAATTTTTAATATTAATTGACTGGTAAACATGCAAAAAATAAAATCTGACACCTTTTTCCCTTCAAAAAAATAAAATCTGAATTTTTCACTGACAACATTGCAACTTTACCTCTTCTATGCCGATTTGCGTATAGCTTTCAAAAGAGTTTAACGACTGACGATATCACAACTTGACTTCTTCTATTAATCCACCGGAAATTTTAATTTTACGGCTCATCATGGCGGAAAAGTTTGCATCGTGAGTAACTATAGCAAGGGTTTTCCCGTATTTTTTATTGAGCCCTATAATTATTTCATGAAGTTTTCCTGCATGCCGCGGGTCGAGATTGCCCGTAGGTTCGTCCATTAATATAATATCGGGTGAACATACGAGCGCTCTTGCAATAGCCGCCCTCTGCTGTTCTCCTCCGGAAAGCATGTACGGCTTAAAATTAAGCCTGTTTTCAAGACCCATTTCACAAAGATAATCCTTTGCAATTTTAAACGCCGTATTTTTGCTTTCTTTTCTTATCAGTAAAGGCATCGCCGCATTTTCTAAGCAGCTGAACTCGTTTAAAAGATAGTGAAATTGAAAAACGAAACCAATGTTTTTATTTCTGAAACGGGCAAGATTTTCGTCGGAAAGAGAATAAACGTCGGATTGACCGAAATATTCAATGCTGCCCGAATCGGGTTTAAGCAGTGTCCCCATTATATGCAGAAGCGTGCTTTTCCCCGTCCCTGATTCTCCGGTAATGGCAACGGTATCGCCTTTTTTTATTTCAAAATCGGCTTCGTTTAAAATATTTACGGTTTCATTTCCCGTTTTAAAAATCTTGACTATTTTTTTTAATGAAACGGCTGTATTGCTTTGTATGTTCATAATTTCCAATTTGTTACGGGACAGACTTGAATTCCGTCCCAGCAGTTACATTTGCTACTCGTATCTGACACCCTCGGCGGGGTCTATTTTACCCGCTTTATAAGAAGGGTACAGCGTAGCTATAAAACTTAGAAATATTGAGAAAAACCCTATAATTACAAATTCTCCGGCGGTCATCCTTACCGGCAAAGCGGTTATATAATAAACCGACGAAGGCAGACTTATTATATGATAGGTTTCTTCAAGGTATCCTATTAAAAATCCAGATATAAGCCCTATAGCCGTACCTATAAATCCTATAATAAGACCTTGAGCAATAAAAATAATCATAATATCTTTGGACGAAGCACCTATAGATTTTAATACCGCTATATCTTTTCTTTTTTCCATAACGACCATTATAAGCGTCGAGATAATATTGAACGCCGCCACTAAAACTATCAGGAACAGTATCACGAACATTGTAAGTTTTTCTAATTTTATAGCAGAAAATAAATTTTTATTCAATTCTTCCCAGCTTAAAGCGTAATAAGAAGATGAGGTGGTTCCTGCGTTTAATTTATCCGCAATTTTTTTAGCAAGATAATTTGCAGAACCTAACCTGTTTAGTTTTACCTCCAAACCTGTAACGGTTTTTGATGACAATCCTATAAAATTCTGGGCATTTTTAATGGATATAAAAGAAAAAGTGGAATCGTAATTATACATTCCGCTGTTTATTATACCGCAAACGATAAATCTTTCAGTCTTAGGCATAAGGCCGAAAGGAGTAATACGCCCTTCCGGCGAAATTATACTAACCCTGTCTCCAACCGACACTCCAAGATTTTGAGCTAAAACTTTACCGAGAACTATTTCGTTTTCGTTTTTAGCGTCTAAACCGGACAGACTGCCTTTTATCAAATATTTTTTTAAATCGGTAACTTTTTCTTCGGAATTTACGTCTATACCCCTTAACACGCTGCCGGCAGAGGTGCTTGACGAAGTTATCATAACGTCAGTGTAAATAAAAGGAGAAACGTCTTTTACGCCTTTAACCGAACGTATTTTTTTTATAGCGCTTTGATAATTGTTTACAAAACCGTTATAATTTAAAACTATAACCTGCGACTCTATTCCTATTACTTTTTTTTCCAAAGCATGGTCGAAACCGCTCATTACGGATATAACCACGATAAGAGCCATTACTCCTATAGTTATTCCCAATACGGATATTAAACTAAGCAGTGATATAAAAGAATTGTTTTTCGGTTTTAAATAATGCAGGGCTATTTTAGTATGAAAGCTCATTATTTATTCTATCAATTTAATTAATCATAAAGATATAGAGATTGGACGGCATATATTTTATTTATTTAACGGGTTTAAGCAACGGAAATAATATAACGTCTCTTATAGAATTAGAATTAGTCAGCAGCATAACTACTCTGTCTATGCCTATCCCGCATCCCGCGGTAGGCGGAAGTCCCTGCTTTAAAGCTTCTATATAATCGTCATCCATTTCCGCCGGCAAACCTTCCTTAATTTTAGTTTCTACCTGCATTTTAAAGCGTTCTTCCTGATCGAGCGGATCGTTTAATTCCGAAAACCCGTTGCCTATCTCTCTTCCTGCTATAAAAAGCTCGAATCTTTCGGTCACCGAACCGTCTTTATCGTTTCGCCTCGCAAGCGGGGAACTTTCTACAGGATAATCTGTAACAAAAGTAGGATTTATAAGTTTAGGCTCTACCGTTTCGTCGAATAAAACAGTTAATAATTCTCCGAGACTGTCGGTTTTACTTATGCCCTGAGTGTTTCTTTTCGTCAAAATATCGAAAACTTTTTCTGCGGCTTCTATTTCTTCCGGTTTAAATCCGCCGACTTCTATCAGACTGTCTTTAAGTTTAATTTTTTTAAAAGGCGGTTTAAAATTCAATTTTTCCGTTCCGTACTCTATTTCGTAATTGCCGCAAATTTTTAACGCAAGTTCCGACATCATTTTTTCGACGAATTCCATAAGAGAATTGTTTTCCGAGTATGCCGTATAAAATTCCAACATCGTAAACTCAGGATTATGCCGGACGGATATTCCTTCGTTTCTGAAATTTCTGCCGATTTCGTAAACACGGTCAAACCCTCCTACTACGAGCCTTTTTAAGTATAATTCGGGGGCTATTCTCATATAAAGCTCTAAATTAAGAGCGTTATGATGCGTTTTAAAAGGTCTTGCGGTGGCTCCGCCAGGGTTAGCCTGCATCATGGGAGTTTCTACTTCTAGAAAATAGTTTGCGTCTAAAAAAGATCTGAAAAATCTTATTGTTTCGGCTCTTTTCTTAAAAATTTCCCTGACTTCCTGATTGGCTATTAAATCGACGTATCTTTTTCTAAATCGGACTTCGATATCTTTGAGTCCGTGCCATTTTTCAGGAAGGGGGAGCAAAGACTTAGTTAGAATCCGGATGTTTTCCACTTTGATAGTCAATTCGTCGGTTTTAGTCCTGAAAAGATGTCCTTTGACGCCGCAAATGTCGCCGGTATCAATATATTCCTTAAACAGCTCGAAATCTTTTTCCTGCATCCCGTCTTTCTGTATATAGCATTGCAATTCTCCAAAGCCGTCTCTTATCCTGAAAAAAGCCGCCTTGCCGAAACTTCTTATAATAATTATCCTTCCGGCGGTTTCCACTTCTATTCTGTTATTTTCAAAAAAATCTTTATCGTTGACGCCGAATTTTTCTATTATGTTATTTATATTTTCCCTTTTTTTAAAATCGTTTGAAAAAGGATTAATTCCTTTTTCTTTTAGTTTATTTAATTTATCCAAGCGATTATTTTCCAAAATATTTAATTCCTGTTCCATTATATATCTCCTTTGTCATTTTTTTCTAATCACAAATTTATAAACGAAAGGGTTGCTTGGCTACCGATCTCAATGACTAATACACGCAGAATTGAATTCTGGCCTTTTCCATTTTGTGACGGTGCCAGAATTGAATTCTGGCCTTTTCCATTTTGTGACGGTGCCAGAATTGAATTCTGGCACCGTAATATATTATGTTCTTACGCCCAACAGATATGCGCTTATAAATTCGTCGATGTCGCCGTCGAAGACGCTTTTATCGTCGTATATGGTAACCCCCGTCCTGTGATCTTTAATAACGCGGTTTGGATTTAACGTATAAGACCTTATCTGAGAACCCCAAGATATCTCTTTTTTTGTTTTATTAACCTTGTCTTCCTCCTCTTCCCGCTTTTTTTTATAATAATCGTAAAGTCTTGCCCTTAAGAGTTTATATGCCGAATCTTTGTTTTTATGCTGAGACCTTTCGTTCTGGCAGGCGACTACTATGCCCGTAGGAATATGAGTCAGCCTTACTGCAGAATCTGTTGTATTAACATGCTGTCCGCCTGCTCCGCTGGAGCGGTAAGTGTCAATTTTAACGTCCTTTTCGTCGATAACGACGTCGATAGAATCGTCTATCTCGGGATAAACGAATACCGAAGCAAAAGAGGTATGCCTTCTTTTGTTTGCGTCGAAAGGAGAAATCCTTACTAACCTGTGAACGCCGCTTTCCGCCTTAAGATAGCCGTAGGCATATTTACCGTGGACGGTAAAAGTAACGCTTTTGACTCCCGCTTCTTCGCCTGCGTTAAATTCCATTATAGCCGTTTTAAATTTTCTGCGCTCCGCCCACCTGAGATACATTCTTAAAAGCATATTTGCAAAATCCATGGATTCCGTGCCGCCTGATCCAGCATGAATTTCTACTATAGCGTCCAACTTGTCGTCTTTTCCGGAAAGCGTAGCATCCATTTCTAAAGAGGATACGTTTTTTTCTAAAGATTTTACGCCGGCGAAAATTTCTTCAAGCATTTTTTCGTCGTTTTCTTCTATAGAAATATCGTATAGATCTTTTATGTTTTTAAACTCTTCGTAAACGGAATAAAAAGGTTTAATCTTATTTTCGATAGCCGATTTTTCTATTAATATTTCTTTGGAATAATTAATATCTTTATAAAAATCTTCTTTTGAAGAAATTTCTTCTATTTCTTCAAGTCTTTTTGCGGAAATATCGACTTCAAAGCGCCCTCCGCAGTTTTTCTAATTTTTCTTCGAGAGTTTTTATGCTTCTTTCCAAAAGACTTACGTTAAAAAGTGAATCGCCCTGAGTTGAAGCTATAGACATTTAAAAACCTCCGGATAAGTATATTTTTTAAAATTTAACTTTATTTTTCTCTATAAATATTTAACGTGGGAAACAGTTTTAATATCAAAGCGTATAACATTGAAATTAAAAAAACAATATCCGATATATAAGCAAATATATTACCATATAATGCAAAAAAAGTCTTTCTATTAATTAACTTAGCGTAACCTATCATATAAGTCCGTTTAAATATCCGCGTTTCGCCTATAATTTTCCCGACGGGCGATATTATTCCGCTTATACCGGTATTTCCTGAGCGAACGATATACCTTTCGTTTTCTACCGCCGGAAAAACCGTCATAGACATATCCTGATAAGGAGCCGACGTTTTTCCGTACCATGCATCGTCCGTAATACTTACGAAAAGATTTGCTCCGTTTTTTGGAAAATGTCTTACTAATCCGTCAAAATATGCTTCATAGCATATCATGGAGCCTATTTTTAATTTGCCGTTTTTTAAAATTCTGAATTTTTTACCGGCAGTAAAGTTTCCTATTCCCGCTCCCTTTAAAATATGCGCCAAAAAAGGCAGCTGTTTCTTTAACGGTATATATTCTCCGAAAGGAACCAAATGATGTTTGTCGTAATAGTAATACTTTCCTTTATCGGTAAACATATAGTCTCTGTTATAATAATGATACGTAAAATTAAAAAATTTAAACCCTATCGCGCCGAAAACTAAATCTATTTTATGCTTTTCGGCAAATCCCATAACCTTGTTCCAGTAAAAAGGATAAACCGAGATAATATACGGGAGCGCTGTTTCAGGCCATATAACCAGCCGAGGTTTATATTTTAAAGACTGCTTCGTCAATTTAAGATATATATGCGTCGTTCTTTTTTTCGTAATTTTCCATTTTTGGAACATCCCTATATTCCCCTGAATAAGGGCGACCCTTAAAGGCTTTTTATGTTTAACGAGTTTATTTACCGAATATATATTGTAATAACCGTATAATATTACTAAAATAAAAACAGATACAACGAAAAACAGTTCAAATAATGCCTGTTTTTTTGAAAGCCTGCTTTTTAAAAAAATAAAGCCGAAAATTGCATAATTAACAAGGACTATTATAAAAGATAACCCAAAAACGCCGATAATATTTGAAATTTGTATAAAAGGTATATTTAAATACTGCGAACAGCCTAAGTTTTCCCATGGAAAACCGGTTAACAGCTTAGATTTCAAAAACTCGAAAAAAACCCAGCTTGAAGGTATTAGAATAAAGCTTAATTTTTTATATCGGTTTAATATAATCTTTGAAAAACCGGCAAACAGAGCCACGTAAAGAGCAAGATACGAAGCAAGAAGAAGCAGCGCAAAAACCGCTATATAGTATGGCAGAGCACCGAATTTGCTTACGGTATAAACTATCCAGTAAAGTATAATTACGTATGAAACTATACCGGCAATAAAACCGTATAGTAAAGATTCTTTAAAACCCTTAGATTTATATACGGCGTATAAAAGAGGGATTAAAGCAATCCATGCGAGAAACTCAAGATTAAAAACCGGAAACAATAAAGCTGTTATAACACCGGATAAACAGGCTAAACATAGATTCTTTATTTTATCGTTCAGTAGAATATCCTTCACTATCACTATTGCGATTCCTTTTTAGATGATTTCCACAATTCGTCCAAGCTTGCGGCATCTAATTCAGACAGCGGTTTTACAGATTTCTCTTCCATATATCCGAATCTTTTTATAAATTTATCAGTAGATTTATTTAAAGCCGAACAGGGATGTATGTCTAAAAGCCTTCCCAGATTTACTATAGAAAATAAAATATCGCCGTATTCCTCTGTTATTTTATTTTTATTTCCGTCTTTATCGGCATTGCCGTTCTTATTTAGTTCTTCTTTAAATTCCTCTATTTCTTCATATACTTTTTTTAAAGCATCTTCGGCGTCCGCAAAATCCAAACCTTGTCTCTTAGCTTTTTCCTGAACCATATATGCCCTGTGCAGAGACGGCATGGATTCCGAAATATATACGGACGGTTTTTTTGGAACGTCCGGCTTGTTTTTCGATTTCTCCTTTTTTTCTTCCCCTTTTATCCTTTCCCAGTTTCTAAGGATAGCGTCTTCAAGGCATTCGCCCTCTTTTAAAGAAAAATTTTCGTCGAAAACATGAGGATGTCTTCTTATAAGTTTTTTGTTTACCGTCCCTATAACGTCGCCGATAGAAAACTCTTTTTTATCTGCATAAACATCCGATAAAAAAACGACTTGAAGGAGAAGGTCTCCGAGTTCCTCCATTATTTCTATTTTATCGCCGGAACTTATAGCTTCTACGACTTCATATGCTTCTTCTATTACATACGGTTTTAGCGTTTCTTCGGTCTGCTTCCTGTCCCAGGGACAACCGCTTTCCGATCTTAATTTTTTAACTATTTTTATAAGTTCGCCAAATTTATCGTTTTTTTGTTTTTCTTTTGCAGTCATTATTCCCCTTATTTAAAATTTTTACAATTATTAAAAATAAAACAGTTTAAATATAAGTACGGTAATTAAAATTCCTATAACGCTTCCGGTTAAAACCTCTATTTTGGTATGAATTCCACTGCTAATCCTGGAAAAGGCTATTAAGAGCGCAAGGATAAACGTAAGGAGCGAAACTACCGGATTTAAAGTTAAAAAAGATACTATAAGCCATATAGAAAAGGCTATGGCGGCATGACCGCTCGGAAAACCTCCCCTTAGGGGAGTGCCTTTATTAAACATAGCTTTTATTATTATAATTCCCACGAAAACAATCGATATAATTATTACGGATATATCCGAACCTTGGGTTTTTATCATATTTATCGTATAGTATATCAAATAATAAAGGTATTTGGAAAAAATTATGTATCCTACTACGAATGAACCGAATGCAGACAAAAGCACTGCGCCTGCGGCTAAATTTTTTACTGCTGCTATTTCCTCCGAATGCTCTTTAGATATAAAATCCGCAAGATATTCTATAGACGTATTAAGAGTTTCCGCAAATAAAACAAAAAAAGCCGCAATCAAAACAAATAAAATATCTATTTTCGATACTTTTAAAAAAAGCGCAAGAATTATAGCGGCAAGAGCTATAGAAAAATGTATTTTCATATTTTTCTCGGTCTTGGTAGCTAAAATAATGCCCTCTATAGCGGCGTTAAAAGATTCCAAACGGCTCTGGGAGTTTTTTTTCATATATTTACAGTTTCCCGTTTAAATCTTTATATAAAAAATTCTGCATATTTTTCATATCTTTATCGTAATCTTCTTCGTCTAAATTTAACTTATGTTCTTCGTCGTGAACATATCCGAAAATGTGAAGAATACCGTGTATAACAAGCAGAGCAATCTCCCTGCGAAAACCTTTTCTATAATAATAAAGGGAACGGCTTTCTTTATCGTTGTTTTGAGATATCCACTCGGATTTTTCCCAAAATTCGCGGTTTTTGAGATAGTTTTTTTGTGCAACGGACGGCGATATATATATTTCGCCAAGATGATAAACGCCGTTTTCCCATTCTTTAATTTCAAACGAAAGTACGTCGGTAGCTTTATTTTTATTCCTGTAAGTTTTGTTCAATTTTTTAATATAATTTTCGGAACAGAAAATTATATTTATTTCATAAGAACCGCAATAAAGGCGATTAATGGAATTTCTAACGATATAGCGGACTAACTTTTGGTCTATTTTGAATTTTCTCTGAATATCCGTTATATTTATTATCGTTTTTGCCTGTTTCACTTTTATCCTCGCCTCCGGTCTGCCTGTCTATATATGGAATTCTTTGATGAAAAACGGAATTTAAAACTTTTACGAAAGCATCGCCTATAATATGAAGATCTTTAAGCGTTAATTCGCATTCGTCAAGCTGTCCGTCCGTATAAATTCTATTTATGGTTTTTCTGACCATTTGCTCAACCCTTGACGGCGATATATTCGACATCGACCTGGATATAGCTTCTACGGAATCTGCCAGCATAATTATTCCGGCCTCTTTAGTCTGAGGTTTTCTGCCTGCATATCTGAAAGCATCGCTCGAAATATTAGCGCCTTTATTTTCGTTATATGCCTTTTCGTAAAAAGACCCTATCATAGAAGTACCGTGATGTTCTGCGATTATGCTTTCTATTTTATTTCCGAGTTTATATTTTTTTGCAAGTTCTTGTCCATCTTTTACATGCGAAGCTATAATCAAACTGCTCATGGTAGGGGACAGTTTGTCGTGCGGATTTTCGGAATTTACTATATTTTCTATGAAATAGTTAGGCTTGGCTATTTTTCCTATATCGTGGTAAAGACTGGCGACCCTTGCCAAAAGAGGGTTGGCTCCCACCGCAGTCGCGGCGGATTCCGCGAGAGTAGAAGTCATTATCGAATGCTGGTATGTGCCTGGAGCAGCTATAGAAAACTGCCTGAGTAAAGGGTTGCCGGCACTTGAAAGTTCCAGCAGTTTAAAATCGGTCGTAAACCCGAACAGGCTTTCTAAAATCGGAATAAGCCCTATAACTATAACAGAAGAAACTACGCCGGATAAAAAAGCCGAAACTACGGTATAAAGGGTTTGAACATTTATAAGATTAAAACCTATCAACGCAAATGCCGATACCATTAATACATTTATAAAACCGGTAATGACGCCGGCTCTGATTACTCTTCCCCACGAAGAAAAATCGAAAACTTCGTATGATGCTATAAAACTTCCTGCAAAAGTATATATCATAAAAAAAATAGAGTTTTTAAAAATTATAGACGTCAATATAGAAAAAAGAGCTATATAAACTACCGAAACTTCCGAATTTAAAATTATCCTTACCAGCATTGGCCCAAAAGCGAATGGAATCAAGTAATACAAGTCGCTTTTATCGATAAAAGGAAAATATAAGGAAAGCGCGTTAGAAAATATAATGCCGGCTTTTATCAATAATATGGAAAACAATAATATCGTAATTACAAAAAATATATTTTTAAAATCCAACGTAGTCCTGAATTTTTTTATATATCTATAAGGAAAAATATAGGACAGCGACAAAAGTATATTTATTACTAAAAATAATCCTATTAGCGACGGTATATTATTTTTTAATTTAAACTTAGAATCGTACGTATTTAATTCAAGAGCTTTCGACTTGGTTATAAGTTCTCCAGCTTTTATCAAAATCGCGCCTTTGTTGACGCGTATAAAAATAGGTTTATTTTCTTTTTTAATTATTTCTATTTTTTTTAACGTAAGATACTTTGAGTAAATAATATCAGGTTTTATAATGCCGTAAGTAATATCGTAAATATCCATACGCATATAATCCGGCAGGAAATTTAAATATTTTACTGTATAATAATAAGCAAAACTTTTTACCTTTTTAGAAGTAAAAAAAATTTGAGGATAGTTTACTATTTTTTGGGTGTTTGTTACCGTGTTTTTTATTTCTATGTTTTTGCCGGACGACGGCGGTTTAGATAAAACCCCTGTTTTATAAACGTTAGAAACTATTCTTAAAATATAATTTTCTACGTTTTTGTTGTAATTCAAATAATAAAATTCGTCAAGAACGTTTTTGTTTAATTTTACTCCTAATTTAGACTCGAATATATTTTCCGTAATATTTTGATTTTCTTTATTCGGCTTGTGTTCGTCCTTATATGTTCTTGCTACGGAAAAAGCTTTTTTTATTTTCCTTGTTAAACTTGTTTTAATTTCGGGATAATACAGATAAACATTCGGACTTTCGGCTATTTTCTTTTTTAAAATTGCGTTGGTCGCTTTGGTATTAACGTATCTGAAATTTCTTTTGGCTATTATCGTTTTTGTAGCTATCTCTCCCGCTTTATATTTATTTTTTATAAATTCCAGACCGTTATAAAGCAAAAACGTCAATAATACCGAAGATATCAAAAGAATTATTAAAATGAGGGAATAACGACTCTTAATTTCAATTGAATTATTTTTTAAAAATTCTAAAAATTTAGTTCTTTTCATATGCTTTTATTATATCTCGGACTAATTTATGCCGCAGGACGTCTGTTTCGTCGAAATTTACCACTTCTATGCCGTCGATATTTTTTAAAATTTTACTTGCTTTTATAAGTCCCGAATCTTTATCGGAAGGCAAATCCGTCTGAGTAATATCTCCGTTTACTACTATCTTAGAGCCGGAACCTATTCTTGTCAGCATCATTTTCATCTGTTCGTTTGTTGCATTTTGCGCTTCATCAAGTATTATAAACGAGTTATTTAGAGTCCTTCCTCTCATAAAGGCTATTGGAGCAATCTCGATAACATCTGTTTCTATAAGCCTCATTGCTTTTTCGAACTCCGTCATTTCATACAGGGCATCGTATAGCGGACGCAAATAAGGATTTATCTTTTGCGCTATATCTCCGGGCAGAAAACCTAATTTTTCGCCCGCCTCCACTGCCGGACGCGTCAAAATAATTCTGTCGAAAACTTTATTCTGAAATAAAGATATGGCGCATGCCATTGCAAGATAAGTTTTTCCGGTTCCTGCAGGACCTATACCGATAACTACGTCGTTCTTAAAAATTGCATCCGTGTATTTTTTCTGGTTTGGAGTTCTCGGCGTAATATTTTTCTTTCTCGGGGTTAGAAGAATAGAAGGATATAAATGTGCGGCAACATTAATTTCCGGATTGCCCATTTTTAATTTTGCCAGTCTTTTTAAATCCTCGTTGGTTACGATTTGGCTTGTTTTAAAAATGCTAATTAAATCTTTTATAAAAAAACTAGCCGTACGTATATTCTTTTTTAAACCTTTAACTATAACCGTATTGCCCCTGACGGACATATCGACGTCGAATTCGGATTCTATGAGACTTTTAATACCGGAAGAAGGATTTGAAAATTTATTAAAAAGCTCCATATCTTCAAGCTCTATCTTCTCGGCATCGCTCTTATCATGCTTTGTCAAAGCAAAAGAACTGCTTTCGGTCTTTAAACTTTTATCGTGTTTGCGCAAATTTTGTTTTTTAATTACCCCTTAAAAATATATATAAAAAATTATACAATGTTATATATAATATTGTATAATTATAATGACTTAAAAAATTACCCGCTTATTTCGATTATAACATTATTGTTAAAAAAGTCAAAAATTAACTAATTGCGTCTTCCGAATTAAATTCGGGCACTATTGCAAAATGGAACGCAAAACTGAAATGGAATAGGTCAAATGAACCTTAACAGAAAACATATATTTTTATTAACGGTACTGATTGCGGTTTTGATCGCAGGCTCATATTTTTCGATGAAATTCATATTTTTTCCGCTATCGGTTTCTGCAACGCGAAATAAACAAATAAAAATAAAAAAACCGAGTTTTAATCAAATTATGGGTATAAAACCTTCGTTAGTAAAAATATCTAAACCTTCTAAAAAAAAAGAACAAGTTAAAAAAAAAGTTTATAAACCGGATTTAACTAAACCGCTTGATTGCACAAACCTTAACATATTCCTTTGCACGGTAAAATATTTGCGATACTTGAAGTATCTTCCTATTTCTTTGACCGATAAAGGTAAATATAAATTTTCTTTCTCAATACCGGAAAATCTTAAAAAAATTGCTTATTCTTACGGCTGGAACGAA
The DNA here is from genome assembly GCA_021798875.1 of bacterium. GTDB lineage: Bacteria > SZUA-79 > SZUA-79 > Acidulodesulfobacterales > Acidulodesulfobacteraceae > Acidulodesulfobacterium_A. Next base: position 90,762 of record JAJZBN010000002.1, read on the forward strand.
CAGAACCCTTTGATTATAGGCGCAATTGCAAAATACCTTTACGAATCCGGCAGAATTATAGACGGAGAATACGATGAACCTGAAATAAACGACAAACTGCTGTGCGAACTCGAAAAAAGCGCAGAAAAAAAACAATTCAACAAACAACCGTGGGACTGGGTATTGGTAAACCAGTCGAAAACTAACGAGAAAGCCGATTTATACGAAAACGGCCGAATAATTTTTTCTTTTCCGGTAAATACAGGAATATTGGGATTAACGCCGGACGGCACCTGGTATGTTTTCTTAAGGCTTCCAGACACCACTATGACAGGACTTTTTCCGGTACCTATTACTAAAAAACTTTATGAGTCTTTAAAATCAAAACACTTTAAAAACATAGAATGTTTAGATGGACATCCGGTCAAACTTGTTCATTATTCCGATTCCGGAATAAAATATATAGACTATTTCCATAAAAGCGTGGCTCTTCACTATATGCATCGCAAATATTACGGCTTTCCTCAATCTGCCGGATGCATCGAGCTTTCGGAGCAAGATGCGCTTCTGTTATATAAACAGATAGGCTATGGAACTATAGTAACCATAACGGGCGCTACTATTAGCAAAAAAATTAGAATGCCGCTAAAAACTACGCCGAAAATAAAAACCAATATAACGGCACGAACAAAACAACCTGTAGAAAAAACCAAGAATAAGAAAAATAAGAAACTGAAAAGTTAATGATTTTTGGCAATTATTTTTTTTAATATATTTGCAGAATCGTTCTTAAAAATTAACGAGGCGACAAAGTAAATAATTAATCCTGCGATTATAGAAATTAAAACTACCGATAACGAGCCTAAATACATTTTACTTAAAACCTCTATTATAAATTCAACTGCAATCCCCATAACTAAACTTGCCGCTAACGTTTTAAGTAAAGATTTAAAAAAAATGGTTCCTAATCCTATACTTTTCTTGCGATGCAGTTTTCTCAAAAGAAACAGATAATTAAAAATTAAAGAAATACTGGAAGCCAGCGCAAGCCCGTATACTCCCATTACCCGCATAAGAATAACCGCAAATACTATATTTATAAACAATGAAATTATCGCCGCGTTAACCGGCGTTTTCGTATCTTTCATGGAATAAAAAACAGGAACTACCGTTTTTAAAAGCGCCGATGCCCACAAACCTACTATAAAAAAAAGAAGGACTCCTTCCGTTTTTCGCGCATCCGCAGAATTAAACAACCCGTGCATATATATTAATTTTACGAGCGGACTTCTTAAAAGTATTAGCCCTATGCTTGACGGTATTATTATAAAAAACATAAGCGACGACGCAAAATTAAAAGCTCCGTCAACTTCTTTTATATTATTTTTTGCAAACGAAGCTGAAAGTGTCGGAAAAATAGCGGTCTGCATAGCTATTGCAAAAACTCCGAGAGGAAACTGATAAAGCCTGTCGCCGTAATAGAGATAAGATATACTGCCGGAAGGAAGAAAGGAGGCAAGTAGCGTATCGAAAATAAGATTAAGCTGAATTACCGCCATACCTAAAAGCGAGGGAGTAAGCAGTTTAAAAACCGTCTTTACGTCCGCGCTTTTAAAATTAAACTTAAAGCCGAGGCGTATTTTCTTTTTTTTAATATAATAAATCTGGGATGCAAGCTGAAGCGCTCCTCCTATCATAACGCCAGTCGCAAGCGCAAAAATAGCCGGATGAAAAAACTGCTTTAAAAAAAGTGCCGATAATATAAGCGTTATATTTAATATTATAGGATACATTGCGCCTGGAGCATAAGAACCGTGAACGTTTAAGGCTCCCGATAGAAAAGCGGTAAGTCCTATCAAAAAAATATAAGGGAACATGACTTTAGTTAGAATAACCGCAAGATCAAGTTCAAAAGGCTTACCCAGAAAGCCCGGAGCGGTAACGGCTACAAAAACAAACGAAAATAAAAATCCTATAATAGAAAGGAATAAAAGGATAAAAAAAAGTATAGCAAAAACGGTTTGGAAAAGATCTTCCGAATTTGTTTCGTCTTTTTTGACTAAACTTTCCGAATAGACCGGAATAAAAGAAGCGGATATACCTCCTTCTCCAAAAAGTCTTCTAAAAAGATTAGGTATCCTGAATGCTACAAAGAATGCATCCGTAGTTATTCCTGCGCCAAAAAAGTATGCAATGCAAACATCTCTAAGTAAGCCCAAAATTCTGCTTATTAAAGTAAAAAACGAAACTACGGATAAATTTTTAATTATCTCATGGTTTCGTAATTTTAAAGACATTATTAAGTATTAAAGATACTTTTTAATTAAAATTTCCGCTATCTGCACGGCATTGAGAGCTGCTCCCTTTCGGACGTTGTCGGCAACTATCCATAAATTCATGCCGTTGGAAACGGAAAAGTCCTTTCTTATTCTGCCGACATATACGTCGTCGTTTCCTGCGACGTTAGTCTGGCAGGGATAACGCTCTTCGGGATTTTCGCTTAATACGTCGTCTATAATTTTAACTCCGTTAGTTTCCGAAAGCATTTTCTTTATATCTTTAATGTCGAAACTTTTTTCCGTTTCTACATTAACGGATTCGCCGTGCGAGAAGAAAACCGGAACTCTAACCGTAGTTGCAGACACGCCTATATTATCGTCGTGCATTATTTTACGGGTTTCGTTTACCATTTTAATCTCTTCTTTGGTATATCCGTCATCTGCGAAAACGTCTATTTGGGGAATACAGTTAAAAGCTATCTGCACGGGAAATTTTTCAGGAAATATATCGCCTTGCGCATTTATAATGCCTGTCGTCTGATAAAAAAGTTCGTCCATTGCTTTTTTGCCTGCTCCCGAAGTAGATTGATAAGTCGAAACTACTATTCTTTTTATTTTATATTTGTCGTGAATAGGTTTAAGCGGAACGAGCATCTGAATGGTCGAACAATTAGGATTTGCGATTATATTTTTTTTAGAATAATATTTTATATCGTCTGGGTTAACTTCCGGCACGACTAAAGGAACGTCTTTGTCCATTCTGAAATGAGAAGTATTGTCTATAACTACCGCTCCTTCTTTAGCGGCTATAGGCGAAAACTTGGCGCTTATCTGTCCTCCAGGGCTAGACAATACTATATCTATATTCTTTTTTTTAAAAGAATCTTCCCTTAAGGCATCGACTATATATTCATCGCCCTTAAAATCTATAGTTTCCCCAATAGAATTTTCCGATGCGAAAAGATAGAGCTCTCCTACCGGAAAATTTCTCTGCTCAAGTATCTCTAAAAACTCCCTGCCTACGAGACCGGTAGCTCCCGTTATAGCAACATTATATTTTTCTTTTTTCATATAATTTTATCCGTATTTTTGCGCTTAATTTTTATTTTTTTAATTCTTCGATTACGGCAAGTCCCATCTCTTTTGTTCCGACAAGTTTTGTTCCAGGAACTTTTGAATAAATATCGGCAGTCCTGTAACCGTTTTTTATTACTTTTTCTACGGCTTTATCTATTTTGTCGGCAAGATCGTCCATATCGAAACTATATTTCAGCATCATTGCGACCGATAATATTGCGGCTAAAGGATTTGCCTTATTCTGTCCTGCAATATCAGGGGCGCTTCCGTGAATAGGCTCATACATACCTTTTTTGCCGTTAAGGCTTGCGGAAGGCAGCATGCCTATAGAACCGGCTACCATAGAAGATTCGTCGCTCAAAATATCGCCGAACATGTTGGTAGTTACTATAACGTCAAAATTTTTCGGCTGCCTGATTAACTGCATAGAACAGTTATCGACGTACATATTGGTCAGTTCTATATCCGGATATCCTTTGGCTGTTTCCGCTACTACGTTGCGCCACAATTCCGTGCATTCCAATACGTTTGCTTTATCCACCGACAACACTTTTTTTCTTCTTTTTCTTGCAATTTCAAAAGCTATTTTTGCTATTCTTTCTATTTCTTTAGTGGTATAAACAAGCGTATTTACTCCTTTTTTCTGCCCGTCTTCCAAGTCGAAAACGCCTCTGGGCTGACCGAAATATATACCGCCCGTTAGTTCTCTTACTATCATCATGTCCGTTCCTTGGACTATCTCTTTCTTTAAGGGGGAAGCGTCGATAAGTTCGTCGTAAATTTTAGAAGGTCTTAAATTTGCATATAGCCCAAGTTCATATCGCAAAGACAGGAGAGCTTTTTCCGGTCTCAGTTCAATAGGAAGCGATTCCCATTTATAACCGCCTACAGCTCCAAAAATTACGGCATCGGCATCTTTTGCTATCTTAAGGGTTTCTTCTGTTAAAGGTTTCCCATATTCGTCGTACGATGCGCCGCCGACTAGACCTTTTTCTATTTCATATCTTACCGAGTGTAAATCAAGTAAAAATTTTAATACGTTAACGGCTTCTTCGGCAACTTCTGTTCCTATTCCGTCGCCTGCGAAAAGAGCTAATTTTATCATAACTATTTTTTACCCTCCTTGATTTTTTTTTTGGCATATGCAATTAAGCCGCCCGCATTAACTAATTCAGACATAAATTTAGGAATAGGTTTGGCTTTGATAACGGTATTTTTAGTTTGATTTTTAATTTCTCCCGTATCCGTATTTACTTCAAGTATATCGCCGTTTTCTATTCCGTCCGTATCGGCTGAAAGAATGAACAGTCCTATATTAAAGGAATTTCTGTAAAATATTCTGGCAAAGCTTTTAGCTATTACTATGGGAACGCCGCACGATTTAATGGCAATAGGAGCATGCTCCCTCGAAGATCCGCATCCGAAATTATTTCCGGCGACTATAAAATCGCCTTTTGCTACTTTGGAAGAAAATGTTTCGTCGGCATCTTCCATACAGTGTTTTTTTAAATTTTCTTCGCTAGAATCATTCAGGTATCTTGCGGGTATTATAGCATCGGTATCTATGTTGTCCCCAAATTTAAATACTTTTCCTTTGAATATCATAAATAATGCTCCTTTATAAATATTAAAAATCTTAAATTAAGATACTACTTCGTCGGGACCCGCAATCTTGCCCAATATGGCGGAAGCTGCGCAAACTGCAGGATTTGCAAGATATACTTCGCTTGTAACGTCGCCCATTCTGCCTTTAAAATTCCTGTTAGTCGAAGATATCGCCCTTTCGCCGTCGGCAAGTATTCCCATATATCCGCCGAGACAAGGTCCGCAAGTAGGTGCACTGACGACTCCCCCTGCATCCATGAATATATCTATAAGCCCCTCCTTTTCAGCCATTCTGTAAATATCGGGAGTAGCAGGAATTACGATTAGCCTTGTATACTTGGCTATCTTTTTGCCTTTTAATATCTCCGCCGCAATTCTTAAATCTTCTATCCTGCCGTTTGTGCAGGAACCTATAACCGATTGGTCTATTTTTATATTTTTTGCAGACGCTTCGTTAATATCGATGCTGTTTTCGGGAAGATGCGGAAAGGCAACCTGAGGATTTATAGTTTCGGTATTATAATTTAATATTTTCGCATATTCCGCGCCTTCGTCGCTCTTATAGAATATATAGTCTCTTTTTGCCCTGCTCTTGACGTAATTTTCGGTAATTTCGTCCGGCTCGAATATTCCGCTTTTTGCTCCTGCTTCGATAGCCATATTGGATATAGTAAGCCTATCCGACATGCCAAGATGTTTAAACGTGCTTCCCGTAAATTCCAGCGCCATATAGTTTGCGCCTTCTACCCCTATCTGACCTATTAGATAAAGAACTAAATCTTTCCCTGATACCCATTTTTTAGGTTTGCCCTCAAAAATAACCTTTATCGACTCGGGGACTTTAAGCCATAATTCGCCGAATGCCATAGCATAGGCTAAATCTGTAGAACCTACTCCGGTAGCAAACGCTCCAAGCGCTCCGTACGTGCAGGTATGCGAATCTGCACCAACCACTAAATCTCCGGGAAGGACTATGCCCTTTTCGGGAAGAAGTGCATGCTCGACGCCCGCTTCTCCGCACTCGAAATAATTTTCTATATCGAATTTTTTTGCAAATTCCCTCATCATTTTCGCCTGTTTTGCGCTCAATATGTCTTTGTTGGGAACGAAGTGGTCCGGAACAAGAGCTATTTTTTTTCTATCGAATACGGCATCTACGCCTATAGCCGAAAACTCTTTTATTGCTATAGGTGCGGTTATATCGTTCCCTAAAGCTAAATCCACTCTTGCGTTTACTATGTCTCCCGAAGATATTTCCTGCAAATCGGTATGATTTAAAATAATTTTTTCGGTAATGGTTAATGGTTTTGCCATTTTATTCTCCTTATTTAAATACAATGCCGGAATTTCATTAAGGCATTGTCTCAAATTGATTAAGCATTAATTTCAATTTCGCAGATTGTTTTATTTGCGGCGTTTTTATTATGAACGTACAACTTATTTAAAGCGTTAACGTAAGCCTTGGCGCTTGCGGTAACTATATCGGTATGAGCGCTCCTTCCGGTAATACTCGCACCGTTATGCTCTATAGTAATTGAAACATTTCCCTGTGCTTCCGTCGTTCCCCTGATGGATTTAACTTCATAGCCGACAACTTTAGCCTTAGAATTTACGATTTTTTCTATAGCGTTAACCGCCGCATCTACGGGACCGTTTCCACAGGAAGAATCGTGTTTTAACTCTCCGTCAACTTTAAGTTTTACCATTGCAAGAGGCGAAACCGTATCTCCGCAGACGACGTTTACGTATTTCAATTCGTACTTTTCTAAATGATTTGATTTGGACACAAGGGAATCTATATCCTCATCGTAAATATCTTTCTTTTTATCCGCAAGATTTTTAAATTTTATAAAAGCTTTTTCTATCTCTTCGTCGTTTAACAAATAACCGAGGGAATTAAGTTTTTCTTTAAACGCATGCTTCCCTGAATGTTTGCCCAATACTAATTCATCAGGCTGTCTTCCGACGCTTTCCGGCGTCATAATTTCATACGTTGTTTTTTCTTTAAGTACTCCGTCCTGATGAATTCCCGCTTCGTGCGAAAAAGCATTTTTGCCGACGATAGCCTTATTAGGCTGAACCGATATGCCCGTTATATGAGTTAAAAGCTGCGAAGTTCTGAATATTTCCGATGTATTTATGGATGTTACTGCATTATATATATCTTTTCTGACTTCCAAAGCCATAACTATTTCTTCCAGCGCCGCATTTCCAGCTCTCTCGCCGATACCGTTTATAGTACATTCGACCTGATTTGCACCTGCAAGTATCGCAGACAAAGAATTAGCCGTGCCCAAACCTAAATCGTTGTGAACATGGACGCTTAAAACGATATTTTCTATTCCTTCGACTCTCTCCCTGATATTTTTTATAAAATTAAAAAATTCAAAAGGCGTTGCATAACCAACCGTATCAGGAATATTAACGGTAGTAGCGCCTGCGTCTATAACTCCTTTAATTACTTTGCATAAAAAATCCAAATCGGACCTTGAAGCGTCTTCGGCGGAAAATTCTACATTTTCTATGAAAGATTTTGCATATTTCACCATATTTACTGCGCGTTCGTATAATTCTTCGCGAGTCATCTTAAGCTTGTATTTAAGATGCACGTCCGAAGTAGCTATGAATGTATGTATAACGGGTTTTTCGGCATGTTTTACCGCTGAATACGCCCTGTATATATCTTTTTCGTTTGCTCTTGCAAGCCCTGCTATTTCAATACCTTTTATCTCTTTAGCTATAGCGCTGACGGCTTCAAAATCGCCTTCGGAAGCAATAGGAAAACCGGCCTCTATAACATCGACTCCGAGCCTTGCCAACTGCCTCGCCAAATTCAGCTTTTCGTCTATATTCATGCTGGCGCCTGGGGACTGCTCGCCGTCCCTAAGAGTCGTATCGAATATTTTTATCTTTTTAAAAGCGTCGCCGCTCATTAAAAAACCTCCTGCTAAAAACCTATTTAATTTCTTTATTATTTTTTTTTATCTTAACATTAACGAAATAAAAATACAATAGCGGAGAAATGAATGAATATAATATGAAAATAGTAAAAATAGATTCTACAGGTTTTATTATAATAATTATCAAAATAAATAATATCAATATCAGAAACTCGAAAGCTCTGCGTTTAAAAACCGAAAAATCTTTCATGGCAAAGTATCCGATGTTGCTTATCATCAAAAGTCCGACTACCGCCGTCAAAATAAGCATAATTTTAGTTATAAGCAATGTGCGTATTGAAAATTTAGTAATAAAAAAAAGCGTAGAAACTATGGTTCCTGCAGCCGCCGGAGACGGAAGTCCGGTAAATTTTTTATATTCGACCGAATTTACCTGCACGTTAAATCTTGCCAGCCTTAACGTCGCCCCAAGAAGATATACGAACACAACCGCCCAGCCTATTCTTCCCATATCCATAAAAAACCATTTGAACAGCAAAATGGACGGCGCCGCTCCGAAAGCGATTAAATCTGACAGCGAATCGTATTCTATTCCGAATTTAGAACTTGTATTAGTCAGCCTTGCCACCTTGCCGTCTATTCCGTCGAAAAATATAGATGCTATTATAAGCCAGCCCGCTATCCAGTATCTGCCTTCTATTGAATTAATTATCGAGTAAAATCCCGATAAAAGCGAAAGACTGGTTATAAGATTGGGAAGAAGAAAAACGCCTTTAGTCATACTGTTTCTGTATAATTCGTTGTTGTTTAAGGCGGTTTTTATCGGGGAATAATTCTTTTTTTGTTTATTCGACGCTATCATTTATTTTACCGAGTACTGTTTTGCCTGAAAAAACTTTACTTCCAATTTCAACGTAAGGAATAAAACTTAAAGGCAGATATATATCCAATCTGGAACCAAATTTAATCAAACCGAATCTTTCTCCTGACTTTACGGTATCTCCTTCTTTAATTTTACATACTATGCGTCTTGCTATAAGGCCGGCTATCTGAACAAACGCTATTTTTCCATTTTTTTCTTTTAAAACTCCGCCCGTATTTAAAATTATCGCATTAAACTCGTTTTCGGAAGATGCCTTATCTAAGTTTGCGGAAAAAAATTTGCCTTTATTGTAAACTATTTTTTCCACTATTCCCCCAAAAGGAATCCTGTTGACGTGCACGTTAAAAAGAGACATAAAAATACTAATTTTAAAAACTTCTTCATTTAAAAACCTTTCATCCAAAACTCTCTGTAAAAATATTATTTTACCGTCGGCGGGAGAAACTATTTCGGCTTCTTTTAAAACAGAATCCGGCTTTCGTTCAGGGTCCCTGAAAAAATATATGCAGAAAAAAAAGAAAAGGGCTGAAAGCGCAAATAACGAAAAAAAAATATATTCCAAAATTATATTTTTTGCGTATAAGCCAAATATTAAAAAAATTAGCGAACAGAAAAATGCAACTGATATAAACTGAATACCTTCTTTCGCTATATATTTCATTTTTTTAATACTTAGGGCAGATATAAGTCTGCCCCGATGTAAAAATTTATGTTTTAATTTTTAGATTTATCGACTATTTTGTTTTTTGTTATCCAAGGCATTAACGATCTCAATCTGCTCCCGACTTTTTCAAGCTGATGCTCTTCGCCGTTTCTCGTCATAGCGTTAAAAGAAGGCTTATTGGCTTTATTTTCGAGCATCCATTCGGTAGCAAATTTTCCGTTTCTAATCTCTTCAAGAACTCTTTTCATTTCCTGCTTTACTCTTTCGTCCACTATTCTAGGACCCCTTGTCAGGTCTCCGTATTGCGCCGTGTTGCTTATTGAATATCTCATGTTTGCTATTCCGCCTTCATATATAAGATCGACGATGAGTTTCATTTCATGTATGCATTCAAAATATGCGCTTTCTTCCTGATATCCGGCTTCTACCAAGGTTTCAAACCCTGCGGTCATAAGAGCCGATAAACCGCCGCAAAGAACCGCCTGTTCTCCAAAAAGGTCGGTTTCCGTTTCTTCCCTGAACGTAGATTCTAATATACCGGCTTTACCGCCGCCTATTGCAGCCGCATAAGACAATGCCATATTTTTCGTATTGCCCGAATAATCGTTATGAACGGCTATTAAATCCGGTACGCCGCCTCCCTTTTCAAATTCGTGGCGCACGAGATGCCCCGGACCTTTAGGAGCAACCATAAAAACGTTTACTTCTTTAGGAGGAACTATCTGTCCAAAATGAATGCTGAAACCGTGAGCAAAAACAAGATATTTATCGGCTTTTAAACCAGGTTCTATATCGTTTTTATAAACTTCTCCATGAATTTCGTCGGGAAGCAAAACCATTATAACATCTGCTTTTTCTGCTGCTTCTTTTACCGGATACACTTCAAAACCGGCATTTTTAGCTTTTGAAAAAGAGTTGCCTTCCGGTCTTAAACCTATAATCACTTTCACGCCGGAATCTTTTAAATTTAAGGCATGAGCGTGCCCCTGAGAACCGTAGCCTATTATAGCTACTGTCTTCGATTGAATTAATCTTAAATCGGCATCTTTTTCGTAATAAATATTCATTAAATCCTCCTTTATTTAGAGAGACGGCGGCATTTCGCCCTCAATCAGATTTTTATTATTTAATTTATTAATTTTTATATATATTTATTATTATATTATTTTTTTAGCGCTGGCTAAAGCTATTATGCCTGTTTTAACTATGTCTTTGATTCCAAGCGGCCTTAAAATGTCTATGAGGGAATCTATTTTCTTTTCCGACCCTGTAACTTCAAGAGTGTAATGATTTCTTGAAACATCTATAATTCTGCCGTTAAATATTTCTTTTATCCTGAAAATATCGCCTTTAGTCGTTTCATCAGCGTTAACTTTAACTAGAACGGTCTGCCTTAATACGGAATCGTCGTCAGTAAATTCCTGAACCTTAATTACGTTAATAAGCCTGTTAAGCTGTTTAACTATCTGTTCCAAAATTTGTGCATCTCCCGACGTGGCTATTATCATTTTGGACTCGTTCTTTTCTAAAGTTTTTGCTACGCATATACTATCGATATTGAACCCTCTGGCAGAAAAAAGACCGGCCACCCTTGTTAGCACGCCGGATTCGTTTTCTACGGTAATAGAAAGAATATGTGTTTTTTCCATAATTATACTCGTATATAGTATTAAATTTATTTACTTATTTTTATTTATTCGGAAAAGGTGTCAGATTAATTTTCCGCAATAAACTTTTCATAATTAAATTACTTTTTGCATATGCGGAAAATAAAATCCGACACCTTTTCCTTCTATTAAATCTGACACCTTTTTCCGCTATTTTACTTATGCAGACATTAAACCAAAAGCATGCCGGTAATCGGCGAACCGGGCGCAACCATAGGATAAACGCTTTCTTCCCTGTCGACTATAAAATCCATTATTACAGGTCTTTTTATAGACAGCGCCTTTTCGATTACGGGAACTACGTCGTCCGGGTCTTTAGCCCTTAACCCCACGGCTCCGTATGCTTCGGCAAGTTTTACGAAATCAGGATTAACGTTCATTTCGGAAAAAGAGTATCTTTTATGATAAAATAATTCCTGCCACTGCCTTATCATGCCGAGAAAATTATTATTTATTATGGCTATTTTGACCGGAAGATTATACTGTACCGCCGTCGCGAGCTCCTGAATATTCATCTGAATGCTGCCGTCGCCTGCAATATCGAAAACAATCTTGTCCGGATGCGCCATCTGTGCGCCTATAGCGGCTGGAAATCCGAAGCCCATAGTTCCGAGACCGCCGGATGTCAGTAAAGTCCGAGGGTTTTTAAATTTATAGAACTGCGCCGTCCACATCTGACTCTGTCCGACTTCGGTGGCTATTATAGCTTCTCCTCCGGTTAATTCATATATTTTCTCTATTACGTATTGCGGTTTAATTACGTCGTTCATCTTATAAGTAAGCGGATGTTCGTACTTCCATGCGTTTATTTCTTCGAGCCAGCCTAACCTCTCGTATTTCGCTTCGGATATTTCTTCGTTTCTGCCGTTCAATACTTCGAGAAGACTGCTTAAAACCGATTTAACGTCGCCCACCACGGGTATTTCTATTTTTACGTTTTTTCCTATCGAAGAAGGATCTATGTCTATATGGGCAAATTTAGCATTTCTGCCAAATTCTTCGACTTTTCCCGTAACCCTGTCGTCAAATCTCGCCCCGATAGCAACTATAAAATCAGCATTAGATATAGCCATATTGGCGGCATAAGTGCCGTGCATACCGAGCATGCCGAAAAAAAGAGGATGGCAGGACGGAAATCCGCCGAGACCCATTAAAGTCGAAGTTATTGGAAGGTCAAGCAGTTCAGCCAGTTCAAAAAGTTCAGCGGAAGCATTGGAGCTTATTACCCCGCCTCCTATATACAGCAAAGGTTTTTTTGCTTTTAAAATTTCCGAAGCAAGTTTTGCTATCTGTATGTGATGTCCGAAATATGTAGGATTATACCCGTGCAGTTGAACGGTTTCCGGATAATCGAACTCATATACGCTCGAAGTAATATCTTTAGGTATGTCTATTAATACGGGCCCTGGTCTTCCGGTGGAAGCTATATAAAAAGCCTCCTTAATAGTTCTTGCAAGGTCTTTTATGTCCTTAACCAAATAATTATGCTTGGTACAAGGCCTGGTAATGCCGACGGTATCGGCTTCCTGAAAAGCGTCGTTGCCTATAAGATTGGTAGGCACCTGTCCGGTTATTATAACCATAGGCACTGAATCCATATTTGCGGTGGCAATACCAGTTATAGTATTCGTAGCGCCGGGACCCGACGTCACCAAAACTACTCCTACTTTGCCTGATGCCCTTGCATAACCGTCAGCCGCATGAGCTGCTCCTTGTTCGTGTCTTACCAGCACATGTTTAATTTTATCTTTGTAATTTAACAGCTCGTCGTAAATATTTAAGACGGCACCGCCGGGATAACCAAATATAGTATCTACGCCTTCGTTTATAAGGCTTTCAATAATTATCTTTGAACCGGTCATTAAATTTTTCTTTGTATTATTATTTCTGTTATGATTCATAACTATTTCCTTATATTTCTGTTTACTATTGCGCCTTCATCAGCCGAAGATACTATTTCGGCGTATCTCGACAAATAACCGTAGTCTATTTTTTTTGGTTTTTTCGTAAATTGTTTTTTTCTTTCGTTTAATTCAGTTTCGGAAACATCTAAACTTAATTTTCTATTAGGAATATCTATTTCTATTTTATCTCCGTTTTTTACCAAGGCGATAGGGCCTCCCTCCTGAGCTTCGGGAGATATATGCCCGACGCACGGACCTCTCGTTCCGCCGGAAAATCTGCCGTCGGTAATAAGAGCTACTTTTTCGCCGAGCCCCATTCCGACTATTTGAGAAGTAGGTGCAAGCATCTCGCGCATCCCAGGTCCGCCCTTAGGACCTTCAAATCTAATAACGACTACATCGCCTTCTTTTATTTTACCCTTTGAAATATTTTCCATTGCAGATTCTTCGCTGTCGAAAACGACCGCCGTTCCTTTAAACTTCATCATCGAAGAGCTTACGCCGCTGGATTTAATAATAGCTCCGTTAGGCGCCAAATTTCCGAATAAAACGGCTATGCCCCCTTCTTTACGGTAAGGATTGTCCGCTTTTCTTATTACCTCGTTATTTACGTAATTTACGCCGGAAATAATTTCAGCTATGGACTGACCGTTTACGTTAATAGATTTAGTATTTATAAAATTTTTAAGTTCATATAAAAGAGACGGAATTCCTCCTGCAAAATCAAGGTCTTCGAGGAAATATTCTCCGGCAGGCCTTAAACTTGTTAACTGAGGCGTATTTTTAGAAATTTCGTCGAATAGTCTTAAATCAAGTTTAATTCCTGCTTCATTTGCTATGGCGACAAGGTGAAGCACCGAATTTGAAGAGCCGCCCAAAGCCATATCAACGGCTATCGCATTTTTAAAAGAATCTATAGTTACTATATCTCTCGGCAGAATTTGGCTTTTAACCATATCGACGACCCTTGCGCCGCTCTCGAAAGCTATTCTTTTTTTGATAGCGGAACCCGCAAGCGCAGTGCCTGCGCCAGGTAGAGACATTCCAAGAACCTCGGTCATACAGGCCATAGTATTTGCAGTATAAAGACCCTGACATGAACCCTGTCCCGGACAAGCGCACATTTCAAGGTCGTTAAGCTCTTTTTCCGTAATATCGTTTATCCTGAACTTTGCTACCGCCTCAAAAGTATCGCGTACGAAAGAAAGTCTGTTTCCGTGATAGTGTCCAGAAAGCATAGGCCCGGCGGTTACGACTATAGCAGGAATATTAAGGCGTAAAGATGCCATAAGCATACCGGGAGTTATTTTATCGCAATTAGTCAACAGTATAAGCCCGTCAAGACTGTGCGCTTCCGTTATAGTTTCTATCATATCCGCTATAAGTTCTCTTGAAGGAAGAGAATAATGCATACCTCTGTGACCCATGGCTACGCCGTCGCAAATACCCGGAATTCCAAATACGAAAGGATGTCCTCCGTTGCTGTAAACGCCGTTTTCAGCCGCCCTTTCGAGGTCTCTTATTCCTACATGCCCTGGAATTAAATCGGTAAAACTCGACGCTATTCCTATAAAAGGTTTTTTCATATCGCCTTTAGCCATTCCGGTTGCATACAGCAGTGACCTGTGGGGTGTTCTGTCTATACCTTCCTTGATATTTTCGCTTCTCATAATATATATCCTTAAGAATTATTTTATTTTTATTATCCTGCTCAGGCAATTTTTTCTTTAATAATCTTTTTCATAATATCGTTGCCGGTTAATTTTTTTAACTTTAACTCTTTTATGGTTTTTTGTTCTTCGGGCGTTAAAAAAGGCTTTGTGCTGAATTTATCCAATGCCTTTTCTATTTCGATATGTTCTTTATAAATCTTCTTAAAATTATCGTCTTTTTCAGCCAAAATTTCAGCCGTTTTTCTTTCCGTTTCATCCAAAAATTGCATAATGAATGTACCTCCTGCAGATTTATTTATATTATAAAATTACAAAACTTTTAAAAAGGGCCGTTGCCGTAAACATAATACGGAGACAATTCTTCGGTATATTTTTCGTCGAAAAAAACCGCATCTCCGTTTATTTTATAGCTTTCTATAGCATATTTAGCAGCAAAATAAGCCGTATCTTTAAGGTCTAAAAATAATAATCCGTTAACCGCATCTTTTAATTTATCTTCAATAAAATGACAATCGTTTTTATCGTTAAAACCATAAGCCAAAAGCGGTTTGTCTTCCATATCTTTTAAAAAAAGGCGTATTTCTTCTAAATTTAAAAGATCCGTTTTAATTTGCCCTTCAAAATATTTTGTTTCGGAAGAAAATTCCGAAACATAGTAGCGGTCTTTCGATGCATAGCAAACCGCAACAATATTTTTTAATCCCGAGTTTTCTTTAGCTGCTCTGTAAGCACAAACAGATAAACTCCCAAGCCCTACTAACGCTATTTTTAGGACATAAGACAGCGTTTTTGCTATCGTTAAAGAAACCCTTATGCCGGTATAGGAACCGGGTCCCAGAATAACGGCTATTCCTTTAAAATCCGTTAACTTTATACCGGCCTTGCATATTATTTCGTCTAACTGCTTAAAAATAAGAACGGAATGTTTTTCATGAAAATCCGATATCGATTCCAAAAGAACATTTAAATTTTCATCGACTGCCAACAGGCTGGAATAACCGTTGGAGCTGTCCATAGATAAAAACATATAAAAAAAATTAAGTTTTTATGACGCGCAATATGTCGTTGTACGAAACAAACAGAAGCAGCAATATTAAGAGCGCAAAACCTATCTTGGCCGCAGTTTCCTGAAATTTAACGCTTAACGGACTTTTCTTTATCATTTCTATAATAGAAAATAACAGATGCCCTCCATCTAGCGCCGGAATAGGAAAGAGGTTTACAAGACCTATATTAACGCTGATGAATGCCACGAAATAAAAAAAATCGGAAATCCCCAAGCTTGCAGCCCGTCCTGAAAGCTGAGCTATCATTATAGGCCCGCCCAGATCGCTTGCGGAAAGTTTTCCCGTTATCAGATAAAAAAGGCTGACTATAGTAATGTAAATAATAAACCATATCTCTTTTAATGCCGAATAAAAAGAATCGAAGAAACCGTCGTATCTATAAAAAACCGCGTTTTTTGAATTTGAAGGGGTTATTCCTATAATAAATCTATTTGTTTTTTGCTTATATATATTAAAACCCGATATTAATTGAGGTTTAACATTTACGAAAGAATTAATAACTTTGTTTCCTATTTTTTCTTGCACTCCAAGTTTTAAAGTTTTTTTTCCGTATTTTTCTATATTTTCTGCTAATCCGGCCCAAGAATGAACCTTTATACCGTTAACGCTTGTAATAATTTCTCCTTTTTTAAGACCTGCTTTTACGGCAGGCTTGCCTTTCATAAGTCCGCCTATAACAGGTTTCAAAACCGGCCTTCCGGACATAAAAATGATTGTAAATATAATAGCAGCTAAAATAAAATTAAAAAACGGCCCGCAAAATATTATGAGGAACTTTTTATACGGCGGCAGACTGCTGTATGAACGATTTTTGTCTTCCGGGGATAATTCTTCCGACGGGTCTTCTCCCGTAAGTTTAACGTAGCCGCCGAGCGGAAGCGCAGAAACAAGATATTCCGTTTCTCCTATCTGCCTGCCGAAAACTTTAGGCCCAAAACCCAGTGAAAACTTCTCGACTTTTACACCCAGTTTTTTTGCTACTATAAAGTGTCCAAACTCGTGGATAAGAACTATAATGCTTATTACTATTAAAAATGCTAATATATTGTACGTTATACTCTCAAACATGTTTTATTTTTTTATTATTGGATTTATTTAAAATTATTTAATTTTATTATATTTTTTTTTCATGAAAAATGCAATTTTTTAATTTTTTTACTTCCTTAAAATTATTCCTAAACGATTATTCAGTTCGTTAATTAATCCGCCTCTTAATTCATTGACCTCTTCCATAGTAAGCGTTCTGTCGTCGGCAATGGCGTCGTATCTGATAAGAAAAGATATTTTACCTTCTTCTATCTGCTTGCCGGTATAAACATCTTCAAGCCTTACGTTTTTAATTAACGACGAATATCCTTTAATTAATTTTTCTACGGAAGCATACTCTATGCTTTTATCGCATACTATAGAAATGTCCTGTTCAATCTCCGGATATCTATTCGGCGGTATGAAAGTTTTTTTATTCGAGATATATTCTTTAATACGGTCCAAATCAAACTCGAACGCAAAAACCTTGCTTTCTATTTTAAATTCGTCTAATATTTCTTTCTTAATTTCGCCGAAAATTCCAACTTTAGCTTTTCCTACGGTAATTTCCAACGAAGCATTTTCGTTATAAAAACTTGCCGCAGATGTTTTATCGAAAGAAAATTTTTTTATTCCGGATTCTTTAAGTATAAATTCGACGATGCCTTTTCCTGTATAAAATTCCGGATCTTGGCTTGTACTCTTAATACCCGTGCATACGCATCCGCATAAAACGTTTTTTTCGTTAACCGGCATAACGTCGGTCTTCTCTCCTATATAAACTTTTCCTATTTCAAAAATCTTAATATTTTTATATCTTCTGGAATTTTGCTGAACAGATCTGAGCACATCGGGCATCAAACTTATCCTGAAAAAAGCGTAATCCGCGGAAATAGAATTTTTAAGTTCTAAAACAGAATTTCTGTCTATGGAAGAATTTGCAACCGATATATTTATTTCTTTTCCGCCGGTAAGAGACGGAGAAATTATTTCGGTAAATCCCGCATATCTTAACAAATTTCGATACAGCCTGTATGTTTCGAAATTTGCGTTTTTTAACGGAGGAGCAAGTAAGCCCAAAGGCAAAGACGATTTTATATTATCGTAACCGTATATTCTTAGAATATCTTCGTAAATATTTACCGTTTCGCCTATATCCATTCTAAAATAAGGCGGGGAAACCTTAAAAGCGTTATTTTCTTCTAATGAAGGTTCGACATAATACCCTAAGTTGGATAAAACTGTTTGAGCTTTTTTATTTACCGCCGAATCGCCCGAAAACTCCGATAGAGCGCCAAGGTCTATTTCGTAAGTTTTAGAAGTTTTATCTTTTTTTATATCGTAAGCATAGCAACTAATTTCGACGCCGCTCTCATATTTACGGATAAGTTGAAGAAAACGTTTTACGGCATATATACTTAAAGCAGGACTTATTCCTTTTTCGAAACGCGTCGAAGCATCCGTTCTTAAAGAAAGAGTTCTTGAAGTCTTTCTTATTTTAGACATATGAAAATTAGCCGATTCTACGATAATATCGGTAGTACCTTCATCTATTTCGCTGTTAGCTGAACCCATTATTCCTGCTATAGCGATAATTTTATTTTTATCGGCTATAACTATATCTTCATCCGATAATTTCCTTTCTTTTCCGTCCAAAGTAACGGCGGTTTCATCTTTTAACGCAAACCGCACGTTAATTGCGTTTCCGTCGAGTTTTGAAGCATCGAATGCATGCATCGGCTGTGAAGTTTCCATCATTACGATATTGGTTAAATCGACGATATTGTTGATAGGTCTTATTCCGCTTTTCATTAACTTATTTTTTATATGTAAATCGGATTCTTTTATTTTTAAACCCGATATTTTTACCGCTATATAAGACGGCGCTATTTCTCCGTCGGCTATATTAACGCTTAATTCGTTTATATCGGAAGCATATTTTTCGCCGGCGCTTATATTAACGCCTTCGTATATTTCGGGTAAAACCAACTTTTTATCTAATATTGCCGCTAACTCATACGCAAATCCCATAATTCCGAAAAGATCGGGTCTGTTCGGCTCAAGATCGAATTCTAAAACCGTATCGTCGAGTTCAAAAATATCGTATGCGGACATACCCGTTTCTAAGAGCGGAAATTTCGCTATCGAATCTATATTTAACTGCAGACCTAAATCTTTTTCCGAACAGAAGGCGGCTTCGGAAACCACGCCGAATATAGCCTTGTCCCTGATTTTTAATCCGTGGTCGAATACCGTCCCTTTTGTAGCTATCAGCGGTTTATCTCCAACTTTTACTTTAAGCCCCTCTTTAGTAAACACTATCCTTTTCATCCCTAAAGTTTCTCCCGCGTAAACTTCGGCAATGCCGAACTTATCGTTGGAAGGATGCGGTGCAATGCTTTTTATTTCGCCGAGTACGATGTTTTGAAACGATTTTTTTTGCGAATAATAAGGAAATATTTTTTCTACCTCCATAGTTCTGCCGTTCAAAAGAGAGGCTATTTTTTCGGGCTCGGTTTTAAAATAAACAAATTCTTTAAGCCAGTTTAAGCTTACTTTCAATTTTAATTCCTCCGGTTATTTATTTTAAATTTCTTTTCCATTTTGTTACGGTGCCAGAATTGAATTCCGGCCTTTTCCATTTTGTTACGGTGCCAGAATTGAATTCCGGCCTTTTCCATTTTGTTACGGTGCCAGAATTGAATTCCGGCCTTTTCCATTTTGTGACGGTGCCAGAATTGAATTCTGGCACCGTATCTATATAATGTCGAACAGTCCGGGCTGGATCAGGCGGTCGTCTTCGGCAAATTTTTCCGCGTAAAGTTTATTGCGGACGTCATGCATTTCTTCTAAAGACGCGCCTAAATCCGGCACAAAATCTCCGCGCAGATTTATCCCGAAAACCCCGACTTGCCCGTAAAGCGATTTCAATCCTTCATTGTCATATGAATTCATTAAATTTAAGTTATATTCCGGAATAAAAACCGGACGTTTTTGCTTGATAGAAAAACCGCAAGTTTTCATAGTTCCGCTTTTTAAAGGCGAAGATAAAGCAAAAGTTCCAAGCGAAGAACCGCTCTGCAATCTGTCTCTCGCCACTAAATTTTTTGAAGATACAGGTTCGTGCGGCGAAAGTTCCGAAACCAGCGCTCCTCCGTTAAATATTATTTCGTTATACAAATCCCTGTTCTCCGGTGGATATACCGAAGAAAGAAGTCCCGAACCAAGAAACGCTACGGTATATCCGTTGTTTTTTAATGCAGTCCTGTGGGCCGCCGAATCTATCCCTAAAGCAAGTCCGCTAATTATAGCATAACCGGAAGAACATAGTTCCGCGGTTATATCCTCTGCCAGTTTAACCGCATATTCAGGCGGTTTTCTCTGCCCTATAACCGCCGCCGCTAATTTTAAGTCCTCTTTTAAAGCCCCTTTATAATAAAGAACTAAAGGCTTATTTTTAATTTTGCGTAAATTTGCCGGATATAAAGAAGATTTAAAAGTTATTATTTTAACGCCGTTTTTAGAAGCCTCGTCAATTTCTTTTATGGCATCGAAAAAAGCCGTCTTTATAATTCTTTGGTTTATTAATATCTTAACGTAATCGATTTTTAATCCTGCTTTAATAAAATCGGACTTATCGGCGTTAAAAATTTCGCATGGACTTCCGAAGGCGTTGATTAAAAACATTATATGCCTGTTTTGCAGACCTTTGATTTTTTTAAGAGCTAAAGTGCATATAATATCGTCCATCAAATATCCCCGCCCGCAAAATTTACAATATCTGCTTCCATGGGCGTTTTACCGAGAAATATTCCCGTTACTGCGCTTGCCCCTTCTTTTAATAACGCGTTTTTTATAAGTTTAAAAGTCGTCCCCGTAGTTATAATATCGTCGAAAATTATTATTTTTTTTGATTTATAATTATATTTATATTCTAACGATATATTATTCGAATCCTTTTTTTTTAAATCTATATTATTTTCTATATGTCCGGGCTTATGTCCTTTAATGCACACTATAGCCTTTTCATAGGTATCGATAGTTCCCAGGGCCGCAAGATACAAGCATACCTGAGCATTAGGATAAAAGTCTAAATAGGAATTGCTCGGCGGAACCGGAAGTATCAAATCGTAAAAATAAAAATAATTATATATAATATTGTTTATTATTTTTATATAAAAAGCTATAGCACCGGAATCTCCTTTTTTATATTTTAAAATTAAGTCTGAATATTTCAAGCTATTAGCTAATTTGTCTTGATTGGCGGCAATTTTTTTATTTTTGGGAATATAATAATCTAAATAAAAATATTCTCCTCTGCCTCCGGTTTTTATATTTATATTACTTTGAATCATTATCCGAATATATTATTATTAATAATCCTTATAGTTGATTTTTTAAAATTGAGTCGCTAACGAACCGACAATTTAATATGATAAATCTTTATCTTAAAAATTTCAATTTTAATATATATAACTCCATAGGAATACTGCTTTCTTCGAAAAACGAATGCAGGCTTTTTATTAAAAACATCGAAAATCTAAATGTAAACTGCAATTTTTTTACTTTCGAAGATTTAAAAAAAAATTTTAATATCGACGGCGCAATTGAATCGCCGTTAAGTTTTCCTTTTAAAAATATCGGAAACGTTTTGTCGGCAAAAGCTGTTTTTTTAAGCGGCATAACGGTAAATTCGCTTTCGGATGCCGCCTTATTAAACGCAGTGTGCGACTTTACGTTAAACAACGGCGTTATTTTCGGCATAGTAACGGAAACGGTTTTTAATACTGTAGAAAATTTAACTAATTTATACGGCAATCCTCGCATCCAAAAAAACTATTATGAAAATTTAATAATCGATATTTATAAATCGCGTTTAAAAATGCTTTTAAAAACAAGAATTTTAGCTTCCGAAAAAAACGAAGGATACACCGAATCTATGGACTTGTTTATCCGTAAAATGAAAACTATAGGTTTTAATCCTAAAATTAATAATACAAATTTAATTTTTTTAAATTCAAAAAAATTCGCCGTAAATATTAACATAGCGCCGCCGCCGCAATATATATCGCCGGACGAAAAAACTGCGGATTCCGTTTCTCGAAATGAAATTGCTTTAAATACAAATTTATACGACATGTACTTTTACCAAAAAGAGCTTTTTAATAAAATTAAAATATTTTTGAATACCGCTAAAAATTTATATGAAGGAACGGTATTAAAAAGAAACGGTGGAACGACTAAAAAAAAGATGTCATCTTCGGAACTCAGCAAAATTCAAAAAATGTCGATAGAAGAAATAAATAAGGCACAGCTTATAATAGCAGGCGCAGGAGCAGGCAAAACTAAAGTATTAGTCGATAAGTTCTTATATTTATTAAATTTTTTTTCCGCGGGTTCGATACTTGTCCTGACTTTTACCAATAACGCCGTATCCGAAATAAAAAACAGGGCAGCAAAAAAATTAAATATTAACGGATATAATAAATTTATCAACGATAAAATTTTAAATATTTCAACCTACCACAGTTTTTTCTATTCGATAATAAAAGAATTTTATAGCGAGCTCGGCTATAAATCCGCTCCTTCCATTTCAGACGAAAAGATTGAAGCGTCCGTCTCGAATAATAAATACGCAGACGAATTATCTATATCCTACGAAGAAATTATTTTAAACATAATCAAACTGTTTAAAAACGACTATATAGCAAACGAAATATCCTCAAGGTTTAAATATATATTAGTCGATGAATATCAGGATTTAGATTTTTTAAGCGATTATTTAATAAAAAAAATAGATGCGGGCAAGGGCAAAGTTATGTATGCCGGAGACGATGACCAATCGATATACGGATTTAACGGGGGAGATTTTTTTAATATCCTGACGTTCGACCTGTTTTTTCCTTCAGGCAAAGTATTCGTTTTCCAAAATAATTACAGGTCAAACCCGAGTGTCGTCGAATTTTGCAATTCAATATTGAATAACATAAAATTCGGGTATCCGAAAAAATTAATTGCAAAAAACAATACAATAATGGATGCGGCGGTCGATATCATTGGTTTTAAAAATAAAAGCGAAGAAAAAAATTTTATAGCAAAAAGAGCGGTGGATTATTTTGAGACCGGAAAGAAAGTTGCGGTTTTAGTAAGAACTAAAAGAGAGAAAGCTAAATTTCTGGCTATTCCAAATTTAGCCGATTTTTGCCAAGTATCGACCATCCATGCCGGCAAAGGTTTGGAGTACGATATCGTATTTATTTCAGGAGTGTCTAAAGACAATATATCCCGCTTAAAAAACGCTAATTTAACCGGAGGCGGCAGGCCGTCAGATTTCAAAATTCATCCTTTCGTAAATTTTTTTAAAACAAGTTATGCATTTAAAATAACCGATATATTAATCGACGACGAGATAAGGCTTTTTTACGTTGCGGCTTCAAGAGCTAAAGAAAAACTTTATATAACGTATTCCGGAGAAATTTCGGATTTTTTAAAACGCTAAAACTGGTTTAAGATATCGAGGCTGCCCTGATATAAAAGCCTCAAGTCGTTAATATTATATTTAAGCATAACTATTCTGTCGAATCCCATTCCAAACGCAAAACCTTTATACTCATGCGGGTCTATGCCGGCATATTTAAAAACGTTAGGATGCACCATTCCGCACGGAATTACTTCTATCCAGCCTGTATTTTTACATACTCCGCAGCCCCTTCCGCCGCAGAATACGCATTCTATATCAAGATCTAAACCGGGTTCTACGAAAGGATAAAAAGCAGGCCTGAAACGCGTTTTTCTTGCGCCGAGCATATGCTTTACCGTCTCTTCCAATATTCCTTTTAAATCCGAAAGTTTAACGTTTTTATCTACGAAAAGTCCTTCCATTTGATTAAACATAAAAAGATGCGTCGCATCCACGGCTTCATATCTGTAACATCTGCCGGGAGCTATTATTCTTAAAGGCAGCTCTTTTTTTTCGAGGATTCGCGCCTGAACGCTCGACGTATGCGTTCTCGGCACTAAACCGTTCAGCAGATAAAAAGTATCCCATACATCTCTGGCGGGATGGTCCGCCGGAATATTTAACGCATCGAAATTATAATAAGTAGTTTCTATTTCCGGACCTTCGACTGTCTCGAAACCCATAGACGTAAAAAAATCGGCCGCTTCTTCCAGTACAGCGGTTATCGGGTGCTTATGAAATCTTTCTATGTGTTTTCCTGGTATGGTAAGGTCTAATTTATATTCTGCGGAAAATTTTTTATTTTCGTCTAAAGAAAGTTTGGATTTTTTTGCATTATAAACCGATTCTATCTCGCTTTTAACTTCGTTCGATTTTTTTCCTATAATTTTTTTTTCTTCTATTGAATATGAACCGATATTATGTAAAATTTCCGTAAGCCTGCCCTTCTTTCCCATGAAAGCCTTAAAGATGCCGTCCAATTCGCTTAAATCGCCGGCGGAATCTAAAGACCTTTTTGCTTCTTCGGATATTTTATTTATAGTTTCTATAATTTCTAAGTTTTTATCCATTGTTATATATTACCAAACTTCATATAATTATTTCAACAAAGTTTTTTATCCTACTACTTTATTTCTTCCGAATTCTTTTGCCCTGTATAAATTATCGTCCGCAATTTTCAGCAAACCGTTTAATATTTCGTCCGTATCGTAATTTATGTCCGTAATTTTCCCGCCTTTATCTTGAAAAAACTGTTCTATGTCCGAAACTCCTACGGATATGGTAATATTTAAATTTAAATTGTCTTTAGGCGTATAAATTTTATTTTCTATATAAACTCTTAATTTTTCCATTAAATTCACAGCTTTTTCTTTACTTGTATCCGGTAAAACTACGACAAATTCATCGCCGCCGTACCTTGTTATTATGTCCTGTTTTCTGAGCAAAACGCTTTTTAAGTCGCCGGTAAATTCGACCAGCATTATGTCGCCTATATTGTGCCCGTAATTATCGTTTATATTTTTAAATTTATCGACGTCCAATATTGCAAAAGAAAGATCCGTCGAATTTCTTGACGCCCTTGCTATTTCTCTTTTTACGAACTCGTACATAAATCTTCTGTTATGTATTCCGGTTAAAGAATCCGTAAGCGCCAGTTCCCTGTTCGTTTCTATTAATATCAGTTTTGCAAAAACCGGAGATGCTATGTTTATTATCTCTTTTACCAAGTCGATAATTTCTTGGGTAAAGAAATACTTATCTTCTGAATCTATGGAAATAGTGCCTGCTAATTCATCGCTTATTTTCAGCGGAAAGCACATATAACTGCCGGCAGTACCTCTAAATTCGCAATTATTTACGATGTCGTCCTGACCGTTATTTTTTTCGTTTTTTAAAAGTTTGCAGTTCGACAGATAGTCTTCGTAATCGATATTTGCCGTTTTCAGTATAATTTTATCGGCATTTTCGGAATTGTCCGTCTCCGGCGGCGAAACTTTTTTCCTGTCGTAAATCAAAGAGGTGACGGTTTTTTTATTGGCGGCATCGAATATGTTAATATGCAGGGAATCCACCATGCCGCCGCACTGTTTTTTTATAGAACATAAACCTTCCGCAAACGTTTTTATGGCATATTCAAGAGTAAAAACCATGGATAGTTTATATGCCAGATTGTTTAGCAGATTTAGTCTTTTTATATTATTTTTTAGATTAGTTACGTCTCCGAATACAAGAAGCCTTATAACGCTTTTATCTTTAGTCGTAAACAGATTAGACTTCATATTTAATATAATGCCGTTTTTAAGATTAATTTCTACGCTTTCCAGAGTAGCGGTGTATCTGTTGTTTATGTATGTTTCAAATACTGTTTTCGCAAAATTTTTATCTTCAAATGCATCCTTTATTTTTTCGTAAAATTCATTTAAGTCTAACGGCGTCGAAAACTTTCCTATATTAAACGCCCGGGCAAAATAATCGTTGTAAAGATTAACCGTCTTATCGGTTAAATTAATAGAAACGATACCAAACTCCGCCATCTTGTTTATTAAGTTTTCCCTGTTTTCTAAAAGTTCTACCGAAGAATCCAGCTTTTCAAAAAGCGTATTAATTTCAAAATATTCCGCTAAAAAGTTTATGCCGTTTTTAAAAAATTCTAAATCTTCGTCGTAAAACGACGCTTTTCTTTTAATTACGCCGGTTATAGCCAGATATCTTCTGTTTTCCGTTCCCTCGAAGGAATAAAGAATTATATCTTCTACGCCTTTATTTTTAAAATATTCCGTCGCGGAATCATCTTTTTGATAATTATACGCTTCAAGCCTGTTTTCAATTATACGTTTTTTAACGAACTCGGTAGGAACCGGCTCAATAGTGCTTTTGCTCAAGTTTAAAACCCACTTATTAGAAAATATGCCTTTCATAATTTCGCTTTTAATGGTATCAAAGACGATAAATTCCACAAAATCGGTCTGCATATCATCTTCTATGTCGTTTAAAAATTTTTGCAGAAACTCTTCTCCGCTTAATTCCTGTTTGTTTCTATTGCCTGATTCGCTGGAATAAACTGAATTTCCGTTAACGTTAGCTTTGTTTTCATCGGTTATTTCTTGTCTTCTTGTCATTGAAAACAATAGCCTCTCGGCCATTTTAGATAAAAGCGATTGTCTTCTCAAATTTTTCAGGTAAGTTATCAGGTATGCGGCATAATTTGCAAGATTAAAAATTGCGCCGCCTTTAACATCGTCGAAAGCGCCTTTCTTGCTTGAATAAATTGCCATTATGCCGATAACGCGGCCATGTATTATTAAAGGAAACGAGCCTGCCGACAAAAAATTAAATTCTAAAAGTTTGGTTTTATAATGGGCGGGTATAGTCGTATCATTTTCTACGTCGTTTATTACGGCGTAATTTTGCAATTTTATAGCTTTTGCCGTCAAATTTTGCAAATATTCACGATTGTCCAAATTTTCGCCGTATTGAAGAATTAAATTTTTCACGTAATTAAAATCGTTATTATAAGCGTTTATTATCTTCACTTCTTTTTTGTCTTCGTCTAAAACTCCGAACCAAGCGTAACTATACCCCATTCTTTCGACTATCAGGTCAATAAGTTTAAACGTAAGCGAATTAAAATCGTCCTTTTCGGAAACTGCTTTGGAAAAATCGTTTATGCTGGACACTATAAGGCTGTTTTCTTTCTGCTTTAGCGCTATCGAGTTGTTTAAAGCGGTTATGGCTTTAGCGAAATCGTAAAATTCGTTTTCCTTGTTTTTATATTTGTCTGCGATATTTAATTCCTGCGGATTGTTTGGGTCTATATTTCTTATGCTTTTCAAAAGGTCGTAGAAAGGCTCCGAAAATCTTTTATTTATTAAAATAAAAATCAGTATAGTTAAAGCATATAGCGCCATAAAAAAAATTATAGACGCATATAGTTTAGAAAGATGCCTGAGCCATGTATATTCCTTTATGCCTGCACCGAATACCCCTATAATTTTACCGTCGTAATTTTTTATCGGCACGTTATATACATAAAAAGGCGTGCCGTTCACCTTTAACGATGCATAAACGCTTATGCCCTTTTCTAAAACCGGAATCTGTTTTTTCGTCAGATTCTGCCCCACACCCTCATATTCATTATTTTTAACAAAAGAAATAGCAGACCTTTCGGAACCGTAATAAATACCGAGATTTGAATGTATACGTCTTTTTATTCGGATATTTTTTAAATAATTACTGATTACATGCTTATTTAGAATAATTAAATAACCGTTATTTTTATGCAGCAGGCGGTAAACCACCGTAATATTTATTAGTCTGTCGGACTTATCTCTTCCGAAGCCCGTAAATATGTGACGGTTTTTTGCAGATATTATTCTTTTCAATCTATCGTAATATTGCTTAGATATTTTAAGTATTTCCGGATATTTTTTGTATTCAAATTTTTTAACGTAATCTATTTTTCCGCTTTCTATTTTTACTAAGATTATGTCGGATATTCTTTTATAATCTACCGTCTTTCTGATGAACCCGCTTTTAAAATTATGGGCTATAATATCGTTGGCTTTTTCAAGCATATAATTTCTTTCGCTTAAAAAAGCCATAGTGCCGGACATTAAGTTCGATTTTAACTCTTCTTTTAACGATTTTCGACTGTATAGCGCAATATAATGGAGAGCTATAAATATTCCGACCGAAAAAATAATAATATTCGACAGGATGAATAGGAAGTAGATTTTAAATTTTATAGAATTAACATTTATTTTCGGCATTTTTTCTTATTTTTTTAATATGCCTCCTATATTAATAGTATATAGCATATCTATGCAATTTCAACGAATCTAAATTATGCAAATCCCTTTAAAATCCCTTTATAATGAAAAAATGCCGCAAACTAAATATTGCTCTATTTCAAGAAGATGCCTTTGAAGGGATTTGCATAAAACAGAATAAACGTAATCAGCAGGGCATAAAGCGCCAATGATTCCATAATAGCCATACCTGTTATCATCCAGACGATTAATTTTTTCTCCATGCCGGGATTTCTTCCCATTGATTCAAGCGCCCCCCTTACCGCGTTTCCCATACCTACGCCTGCGCCGATAACTCCGAGTCCTATAGCCAAGCCGCCGCCAAGTGCAGAAAGGCCAAAAAATAAGCTTTTAGAAAATAATACGGAACTATTCGCCGCATGCTGCTGAACAGGCACTGTAGCCTCTATAGCTTTCGCCGCAAAACATTTTGCTCCGTAAACGGAAACAGATAAAAAAGTAAGGATAAAAACAAGATATTTCATAATTAAAAAAACCTCCGGTTTAATTTTATAATTTTTAAAATTTAATTTTATAAGTTCAATTCTAATGTTCTTCCTCTAACGACAGCGCAATATATATAATTGCAAGCAGATAAAACACGAACGCCTGCATAAAGTCCGTAAATATCTGCATATACATCATAATTGCGGGAATTGCCCATGGAAGAAGGAATAGTAAAACCGTAACCATAAATTCTTCAGCAAAAATATTTGCAAATAAACGCAGGGCATGTGAAAAAGGACGGGATAATGCCGACATAATTTCGATTATTATCATTATCGGCGCAATTATTAAAAGCGGACCTAAAAATTTTTTTATGTATTTAGCTTTATGTTTTTTAATACCGACGGCGTGAGAGAGAAAGAAAACTATTAAAGCCAGTGCCGCAGTCGTATCTATAGTCGCCGTAGGCGAAGTAAAGCCGGGAATAGAACCTATCAAATTTGAAAAAAGGATAAATATTGAAAAAGAGGCGATTAAAGGCAAATATACCGCTCCTTCGTCCCCTATGATTTCTTTTAAAAAATATTCCGTCATTATATAAATAAGTTCAAAAAAGTTTTGCAAACCTCCGGGGACTACTTTAAGAGTTCTACCTGCTATAAATGCAGCTAATAGTATCCCCGCCATAACTATGACGGTCATAGTCCAGTAAACCGGTATTCCTTGTATGTGAATTAATATTGGGGCTTTTAACATATCTTTAGGATTATTCTTCAGCCGAGTAGTCAAGCGAATGCCTGAAAGGGATAAACAATAACGTTATAGAAACAGGAGTTACGGTAATCCCGGCGGCTATTAAAACAAAATTAAGATTAATTAACTTATTTAATATTATAAAAAAAATTGTTATTATGAGCAAGTCTTTTATTATATTTAAATTTAATTTAAAAGGTTTAATTTTTTTAATATTTCTAAAAATATACAGAGTAGTATCGGTAAACAAAAAAAAAGATAATGCGAATCCTATTAATATACCTGCAATACCGTTTATTTTTGGAAATATTATCTTGATAGAAAGCGTCGATATTAAAACAATAATAGCTCCGTAAGCAAAGGTTTTAGATATAATCTGAAATCTTAACGATTTTTTACGGCTTTTCATTAAGCTCTCTTTTAACTGCTTTATATATTTCGTAAATACCTGCAATAAAACCCAGTACGGCAAAAATTGCTAAAAAAAGGTACTTAAAATTTAAATATTTGTCTATTTCTATTCCAATAAAAATACCGATTATTACCGATATAATCAGATTTAATCCCAAAGAGCTCATTCTTGCAATCTGTTTTATGAATTCTTTGTCCATTTTTATTTCTAATTAATAATTTATATAAATAAAGGCATTTACCGTATTTAATTATATCATTTATTGCGATATAAAATATATTTACGATAAATGCCCAAAAATTGCCTTAGATAAACTGCCTTGCTAAAAATTATTTTTTAGCGGCTTTTTTAGAAACTTGCTTCGTTTTTTTCGCTTTAGCCGGTTTTGCGGCATTAGCGGGAGTTCCCCATGGCAAAGATGCAGGAGGAGTCCATTTTTTATGCTCTTTTGCTAAATGCTGATTATATGCTATGATGTTTAAAGAATTTAAATAATGGATAACCTCTTTTGCTTGCGCCGTCGATATCGGACATCCGTTAACATCTTTCATTTGATGAATAACGAGATGTTGCCAAGTGCCGTATGCTTTTCCGTTATACCTTTCCACTCTGTTTAACGTATGGCATATTACGCACTTATCGTGCAAAGCGCCGAACCCTTTTTTAACGGGCCATGGATAAACAACCGGCGGAACGTATTTAGTTCCGTTTAGGTTCATAGTCTGATAAATAATCCTGTTTGTACCCCTTGCGGCGATTTTCATATATCCCATGACGGGAACGTTAACCGCAACGCAAAGTCCACCTACTATTAAAAAAATCTGAGGAAATTTAGAAATATTTCCAAATTTAAAATTAGGCGTAAGGTCTTTTAGGTAATAACCGAGAACTAAAAAACCTGTTAAAAAAAGCCCTGATAAAGACAAATACTTGACAGGCTGCATATTTCCAAGCATCCCCATGGTTGTCGGAAGCATTCCAAAGCCTAAAGAAACAAGCCCGACTATTATAAGAAAAACTATAAGTCCAACAGATACCGTCGATTTGCTTTTATCTCTTCCGTTAATAAGTTTCCACAGCATGTATATGTACTGCAATATCAAAGATGCTCCAAGCGTACCCAAAAATGTGTACATTATCCACTGATATTTTCCGAGCATTATCCTATTAAAGCCACTACTAGACGTTGCCCTGAAATGCTTAAACCATCCGAAATATACTATCGGATACGTAACCAGAAACATAACGGTTATTATGCTGGCAAACGAACCTAACCAGTCGTAAAATTCTTTGTCTTCCTGTTTCGAAGAGATTATATATCTTATTCCAGCCCATATAGCAAGCAGTGCTCCGGCAAGGGCAAAAATTTCGATATTTTTTTCTATGATTAATAGCAGAACCATAGGTGTTCTAATAGCAGTCTGCGGTGTCGGCCCCATAGTATAGCTTTCTGAAATGGTATAAAAAACGTCGGAAGTAAAACCTGCCAAGAAAGCAATTATACCGACAAATACGTTCCACCCCTGATGCTTTCCCTCGCCTTTTCTGTCAAAGCCTGCATAATATATCGCGCCGAGAACGAGAAACGCAAGTAAAAAATCCATAGATAAAGCAATTACTCCAGGCTGCAATTTATTCATAAGTATCCAAAAATTCGGAATTCCGTTTCTAAGGAGACTCAAAAAATAAAAATAAATAATAGTCTGTATGGTGCCTATAACTAAGGCGCACATAATCAGCGGTTTTGCAAGCCTGAAGTATCTGTCTTCTTTTTTAAATATCCCGATATACTGGGATATAAAGGCAATCGCCATAAATCCTAGCGCTAGCCTGTTAATAAATAGATTTATTATATCTATAACACCTAAATTCATCGTATTTACTCCTCTTTTTATTTTATACGGTAGCAGGCGCTTTTGGTTCGCCGCCGATTAATGTTAAGTAAACTAACAAAAGGAGAAACAAAATCCCTAGTACCGTTGCCGCAGGTCTTTTAAACGGACTTCTTTCGTGTCCTCTGTCGATAAAAGGCAATGCAAAGAGTATAGCGAAACCAAGGACGGGAACAAGAAACGTGGAAAATATTATTAGTCCGTGACCCGGAAAATATTTAAGCAGTTCCTCGTTTGCCAAGAAATACCAGTCGGCTTCCGGCGCAAAATTTAATGCAAGAGGTCTGTACATAGGTCCTATCGCCGCTCCGTAATAAACGGCAAGAAAATAAATAACGGCAAATACGCCAAGTGCAACAATCATATCTTTAAAAAGTTGATCCGGAAAAAAAGGAACGGTTGCATCGGGATGTTTCCATTTATTAATATCGTCGTCCGAGAGTTTGCTGTTTTTGTATTCCAAAGCCATACCCTGCTCTCCCGTTTTTCTGACCAAAAAAATATGTATCGGTATGAACATGATAACTACAATCGGTAAAAGCCAAACGTGAATGGCAAATATATGCTGCATTGTTAAAACCGAGGTTTCGGTTCCGCCTTTTACTAAAATTCTTATAAAGCCGCCAATAAACGGCACATGGGATGCTACGTTATCTAAAACGTTTATCGTCCACCACGAATTTTCGTTACCGACTAGCATATAACCCGTCAAACCAAGTATAACTACGACGGAAAATAAAACCATTCCCGCAACCCACTGCATTTCCCTAGGTTTTTTATACGAACCGGAAAAATAAACTCTGGACATATGCACAAGTAGAATGAAAATCATCGTAAATGCACCCCATAAGTGGATGCCGAGCAAAATATTACCCATCAAAACATGATGCTTTAAAAAATAAGTGGAGTTTCTTGCCATGGGGAAATAAGGCACGTAATAAAACAAAAGGAACATTCCCGTTACTACCTGAATTATGAAAAGAAAAGCCAGCAAACTGCCGAAAGTATATGCCCATCCGCCTCTTGCGGGAATTCTTTCGCCGTTAAACTCATTTATTAGTTCGGTGAGACCAATTCTTTCGTCAAACCATTCCTGAATTTTTTTAAACATCAGACCCCCCTATCCTTTGGATTATCCATAAACTTATTTTGAATTAAAACTGTACCGTTATTTAATTTGTGCACCCATTGAAATAAAGGTCTTGGCGGAGGACCACCTACTACCTTGCCGAGAACGTTAAACATACCGCCGTGGCATGGGCATAAAAACTTTTGTCTTGCGGGTATCCAGTGTAAGGGACATCCTAAATGCGTGCATTGATTTGAAAAGAAATAAAGTTTTCCGGTTATGTCTTTAACGACTATAACCTGTCTTGGAAGCGTGTTGATTGTCCAGCCTTCTTTCACTCTGAAATAAACCGGAACAAATTTTGGCGTTAAGGGCTCGATTTTTTTTAAATCATCAATTTTGCCAAGTTCAGCCCATACTATGTCTCTTTTTTTAAACAGCGGACTTAAAATTGTGCCCAGTATAGGTATTGCAACGGCAACGCCTATTACGGCCGAAATTAATCCGATAATAACTGTCATAAAAGTTCGCCTTGACGGCGAATCTTCCGAACTTTTGGTCATTTTACCCCCCTTATTAAAAGAATTTATTTAGTTATACATATGGTTTCAACCCTTAATATACGCGGTATTTTTAAAACACTAAATATTATTTTTTATCACTTAAGAAGCAAAAAGTCAATATATTTTTTGGCTTTACCTTTTAAACACTAAATTAGACAGGTATTTGCCTATGGACGAACTGTCGTTATGAGCCATATCTTCGGGCGTTCCGCTTGCTATTATCCTGCCGCCGCCCTCACCGCCTTCAGGACCCATATCGATAATATAATCTGCAGATTTTATGACGTCTAAATTGTGTTCGATAACTATTACGGTATTTCCCGCTTCTACGAGAAGGTTTAATATTGTCAAAAGCTTGCTGATATCGTCGAAATGAAGTCCTGTCGTCGGTTCGTCAAGTATATATAATGTTTTATACTGTCCCGGCCTCGATAATTCTTTCGACAGCTTTATTCTCTGGGCTTCGCCTCCAGAAAGGGTAGTTGCAAGCTGACCGAGATTTATATAATCCAATCCGACGTCTATTAAAAATTTTAGTTTATGGGCAAGCGGCGGAATAGCGTTAAAAAAATCGTAAGCTTCTTTCACCGTCATATTTAAAACATCGTAAATATTTTTATTTTTATACATGATTTCTAACGTAGGAGCATTATATCTTTTGCCTTTGCATACGTCGCACATAACATAAACGTCCGGCATAAAAAGCATTTCTATTTTCTTTACGCCGTCGCCGCTGCAGGCCTCGCATCTGCCGCCTTTAACGTTAAAGCTGAATCTGCCGGGATCGTAACCCCTTGATTTCGATTCTTTAGTACCGGCGAAAATTTCCCTTATTAAAGTAAAAATTCCAGTATAGGTTGCGGGATTAGACCTTGGCGTTCTTCCTATAGGCGACTGATCTATATTGACTACTCTGTCGAAATAATTTACGTTCTTAATGTCGTCAACCCGAAACCGCTTAAAATCGGCCGCGTAACCGTTTTTATAGGCAAAAACAGCCTGATATAACGTATCCAAAATTAAGGTGCTTTTTCCCGATCCTGAAACTCCTGTTATACATACGAAATTATTCAGGGGAATTTTAACGTCTATGTTTTTCAAATTATTCATCTTTGCGCCTTTTATTTCTAAGTAGCCAGATAAATGTTCCCTTCTGAATTCGGGTATCGGAATTTTTAACTGTCCAGTTAAATATTTGCCGGTTAAAGAATCCGGATTTTTCATAATTTCTTCAGGAGTTCCTTGCGCTATAACATAGCCGCCATTCTTTCCCGCACCCGGACCCATATCTATTATATAGTCCGATTTGAGCATAGTAGTTTCGTCGTGCTCTACGACTATCAGGCTGTTGCCCTTATCGCGCAAATCAAAAATAGTCTTAAGAAGCCTTTCGTTATCGTGCATATGCAGTCCGATACTCGGCTCGTCCATTACGTATAAAACTCCCGTAAGTCCGGAACCTATTTGCGAGGCCAATCTTATTCTCTGCGATTCCCCGCCCGACAGCGTCTGCGCCTGCCTTGAAAGAGTCAGATATTCAAGCCCCACGTTTACTAAAAATTTTAACCTTTCTTTAACCTCGTTTAAAATTTTTGCCGCAACTTCAATCTCGTAATTGCTTAATTCAAGTTTATTAAAAAAATTCAGAGCATTTTTTACGCTTAAATCGGAAATTTCCGCTATATTTAATCCGCTTATTTTATAACTTAAAGATTCTTTCCTTAACCTGAATCCGCCGCACTCGGGACAAACCTTTTCCGATTTGAATTTATTGGGATCCAATAGATAATTCCCCTCGGCTATATTTCTTTTAAGCATGGGTATTATGCCTTCCCACTGCCTTAAATGATAGGAAGAACCGCCCGCCGCATCAAAAAATTTAATTTTTTCTTCTCCCGAACCGTATAATAATGCCTGCTTTATATCTGTACTCAAATCTTTATAAGGGGTATATAAATCAAATCCGTAATGTTTTGAAAGCGAGTTAAAAATTTGGCTTTTATATACGGGAGTAGAATTTTTAAAAATAATTATAGCATCTTCTTTTAACGAAAGATTTTTATCCGGAACTATCAGGTCTTCGTCGAAATATTCCTTATAACCCAAGCCGCCGCATTCAGTACAGGCGCCTTGCGGACTGTTAAAAGAAAAAACGGCGGGTTCCGGTTTGCCGTAACTTATATTGCAGTCTAAGCAGATAGAATTTTCGGTTAATATTTCTTCCCTGTCTTCATATTTAAGTTTTAATATGCCGGAAGACAATTTTAAAGCAAGTTCTATGGAATCAAACAGTCTTTTTTTATTTTCTTCTTTTATTATCAGCCTGTCTATGACTAAGTCTATGTTATGCTTCTTTTTTTTGTCTAAATTAATCGGTTCGTCTAAATTATATTCCTTCCCGTCGGCATAGATTCTATAAAAACCGTGTTTTAAGTAATCGTCGAATTTTGCCTTAAACTCTCCTTTCCTGTTAATGGCTATGGGAGATAAAACTATAAGTTTTTCGCCGGCTTTATTGGAATAAACCGACTCCACCATACTGTCGATAGTTTTTGGCTCTATTTTTTTACCGCAGTTATAACAGTACGGAACACCTATTCTTGCGAAAAGAACTCTTAAATAATCGTAAATTTCGGTAATTGTGCCTACCGTAGAACGGGGATTTTTGCTGACGGATTTTTGTTCGATAGAAATAGCCGGAGAAAGCCCCTCGACGGAATCTACGTCCGGTTTATCCATCTGCTCCATAAACTGCCGCGCGTATGACGACAGGGATTCAAGATATCTTCTCTGTCCTTCGGCAAATACGGTATCAAACGCAAGAGACGATTTGCCGGAGCCTGAAAGTCCCGTTATAACCACAAGTTTATCTTTGGGTATTTCGACGTTTATATTTTTTAAATTATGCTGCCTTGCTCCTTTAATAACTATCTTTCTTTCCATCGTTTTCTGTTCTCCGATATCCTGCCGACTAATTTTATGGCTTCTATCATACTGCCGCAATCCGCCTTATTCTTGCCGGCAATATCGTAAGCCGTCCCGTGTACAGGGGACGTCCTGATAAATTTTAATCCCGCCGTAACGTTGACCCCCTTATGGAATGAAAGCAGTTTAAAAGGTATCAGCGCCTGATCGTGATACATAGCGACTATTAAATCGAATTTTTTATATTTTTCGGCAAAAAAACTATCCGCAGGGAAAGGACCGGCAATATTTTCTTTATAATTCTTAAATTCCTCGATAACGGGAGCTATGATTTCTTTCTCTTCGTTTCCTATTCTTCCGTTTTCTCCCGCATGAGGATTTAAACCGAGAACCGCAATATGTGGACTATTTTTTCCCAGGTCTATTTTTAACCAGTCGAAAGAAATTTTTATTATTTTTCTGAGCAGATCTTTAGTAATTTTTGCCGGAACTGCCGAAATAGGTATATGTATTGTCGAAAGAATAGCAATAAGTTTATCGGAATAGAAAAGCATGGCAAAATCGTCGGAACCCGCTAAATACCCTAAAAGCTCGGTATGTCCGCCGAATCTTGCGCCGCCTTTGAGCATCATATCTTTATTTATAGGCGCAGTCGTGAAACCGAGTATCTTTTCTTTTACGGAAAAATTAACGGCTGTCTCTATAAATTTTTCGACGTCTTTTGCGTAAGTATGGTTGACGTATCCATGCTTAACCTGCGCATAAGATTTAGAAGCTAAATCGATTACGTTTATTTTTCCCGTGTGATAAGCATAATCTATAAGCGAATCGGGCTTAATTAAATTTATAGGCGTATCTATTTTTATTATATTCCGCGAAGTATATTCTATATTTTCAAAAGACCCGAAAATAACAGGTTTAATATATTCGCCTTCGTCTATAAAATGTTTGACGGACTTAATTGCTATTTCCGGACCTATTCCTCCGGGGTCGCCCATAGTAATGCCTATAAAACGATTTTCTTCATTCAATTTTAGTTTTACTTTTTTATACTGCAATCAATATTTTAACGTAAGAATTTTTTCTTGCTTTTTTTAAAATTTTTCTTAAATATTTATTTGTCCTATTTTTTTCGAGAATCGAAAATATTTGCTGCTTTACCTGCTTAAAAGTTCTAAACGAACCCATTTTTTTACCTACCGACTTCAATATGGCATAACCGAATTTAGTTCTTATAACCGGACTTATCTGCCCTACATGCAGTTTAAAGGCTATATCGGAAAAATTTGGCGACAGTTTATTTTTATAAACATATCCTATTCTTCCGCCGTTTTTTTCGGAAGGATCTTCGGAATATTCTCTCGCAAGTTCGGAAAAGCTTTTTGCCCCCGATATTGCATTTTCTCTTATTGCAGAAATCCTTTTGTAAATTTCTTCCTTAGTTTTTTTATTTGCGTTTTGAGGAACCGCTAAAAAAATAAGTTTAAGATCGACTTGAGGTTCCCCTCTAAATTCTTCAATATTTTTTCTGTAATAATTTATTAATTGACTTTTTGTTATTACCATTTTATTTCCAAAAACTTTTCTTAAAAGTTCTACTTCCATAAAATGATTTTTAACCTGTTTTAGATATGCTTTTTTACTTATTCCCTTTTTGGCCAGAAACTTAAAAAACTGCTTAACGGTAAAGTTATTGGCGAGAGCCACCGCCTTAACATACGCTTTTAACTGCTTAGGCGCAATATAAATAGCGGCTTTTTCTTCTTCCTGCCTGATTAAAATTTTATCGACTAACGCATTAAGTACAGCTTTGGTCTTAGACATGACCGCCGTGTCTTCCTGAGTAAAAATACCCTGCGAAGCTTCATTTTGCATCTGCTCGTACTGCTCGAAAGCCGGTCTGTCGAATCTTGCAAACTCGTATAGAGTTATAGGCGTCTTATTAACTACGGCTATTACCTGATCTATTATTACTGCGTTTGCATTTTTTATTGAGGCGGAAAATAAAACCGACGTTATAAATGCGGATATTAAAATTACAAAAATCTTATTTTTTCTCATTTTTTTTATTAATAAAACGGATATAATTCCGTAATTAGTATTACTTATAAGCGAATACGGCATAAAATATAATTTATGCCGTATATAATTATCGAAATATTTTATTGCTGCGTCTATAAAGCTTTTAGCTGTTTTTTTTACTTTTTCGCAGCCGCTTTAGCCTGACCCGGCGATACCTGAGATACCGCAGAATTTGCAACCGGCAAATTTTTATAAAAATACTTAATTTTAGCTTTTTTTCTTAAATTTCCTACAAAAGATTTTAAAATTTTCGATGCTTCTTTCTGCTTCATTATCATTATTATCTGATTTTTTAAAGATGAAAAAGGTTTAGGTTTTCCGGTAACTATGTTATTTAATTTTATAATGTCGTAATGGCTGCCTACCCTTACTATCTTTGATATACCGCCGACTTTAGGTATGCTAAAAGCCGCATTATTAAATGCAGGAGTAGTTTCCTGAAATTTTATCCAGCCTAACATACCGCCGTTTTTCGCATTAGGCGCCGTCGAATATTTTTGCGCAACCGCAGGAAAAGGTTTGCCTGAAGCAAGCATTTTATATGCCAACTGAGCTTTTTTCGGGGAATTTAACTGGATATAGCTTACGTTAATTTTTGAAGGCAGATTAAAAGAAAGATAGTGCTTTTTATAATAAGCCTTGGCATCGGCAGTGGTCACTTTTACTTTATTTGCAACTTCTTTATGAAGCAAAAGCTGGACTAAAAGACCTTTTTTAAAATCGGAAATCTGCGTTTTATAAGATTTTGATTTATTTACCCCTTCTTTTAAAGCCTCGTTTACTAAAATCTGCCTGTCCACAAGACTTTTTAGCAGCCTTTTTTCGCCTGTCGGCGTTTCGAGATAAGACCTCAGTTCAGGTGGAAATTTGGACATTTCCTCTTGAAATTTTGCTACCGTAATAGGTTTGCCGTTTACTTCCGCAATTACTTTTGAAGATGTCGAAGGCTGTTTCTTTGCGCATCCGTATAGACCCATCGATAATACTATCGAAAACAGGGCGATTAATAAAATAGAACCTTTGAGCTTTTTCATTTTCCCCTCTTGAACAAATAAAAGTTAAATTAAGTTGATTTAAAGCAAATACAATTATTAAATATTAACATAGCCGTATAATCGTTGCAAGATAATTTTAGCTTTCTCTATTTTATCCTGCTTAGAATCTAAATGCTTAAACCTTAGCCTCATTTTAAATTCATCTATAAAATTAATTATATATTCCGACGAAGATTCTTTATCGTTTATAAATTTTATAATTCTTTCGAAAATGGATGCCGCAGAATTATGAAATTCCATAATAAACTCGCCGTCTTTAATCTCTATAAGGCTGACCTTGCAATTTTTCATATTAATTTTAAGTTCTGCAATTTTTAACAGATTTTTAACCGGGTCTTCAATCCTGCCGAATCTGTCTTCAAGCTCCTTATTTATATTTTCTACGTCGTTAATAGTCACGCAATTAGCCAGTTTTCTATAAAAAGATGCCTTGGTTTTTTCGTCTTCTATATAACTTTTAGGAATATAAGCAGACAAATTGGTTTTAACTTCCGGATTAATCTGCGCCGGCAATATTATGCCGCGCATTTTTTCAATCTCTTCCTTTAACATCTGCATGCACATCTCGAGACCGACCGAGTTTATATGTCCGGATTGAGCTCCTCCCAAGATATTTCCCGCACCCCTTATTTCTAAATCCGCCATGGCAAGTTTAAATCCTGAGCTCAATTCGCTGTATTCTTTAACGGCGCTGAGCCTTTTCATCTGTTCAGTGCTTATATTTTCGACGGGCATTCCTATAACGGCATAGCAATATGCTTGAATGTGCGATCTACCGACCCTACCCCTCAGCTGATAAAGCTGGCTAAGTCCAAATTTTTCGGCATTATTTATAATAATCGTATTTACGTTAGGATTGTCTAATCCCGATTCTATTATAGCGGTTGAAAGCAGGACGTCGTATCCTTTATCGTAAAAAATATGCATAATATCCATAATTTTTTCCGGTTCTAACCTCCCGTGAACTACGCCTATTCTTATATCCGGCATAATTTTAGCAAGCCTGTCCCTAACCGAATCTAAATGAGATATTCGGTTATCGATAAAATAAACCTGTCCGCCTCTGTTTATTTCGTTAAATATCGCTTTCTTAATTATCTCTTCGTCGTAGCTTACTATTTCCGTTATAACGTTTTTTCTTCCCGAAGGAGGCGTGCTTATAATGCTTAAGTCCCTTATTCCCGACATAGACATATAAAGCGTCCTCGGAATAGGAGTTGCGCTCATCGCCAAAACGTCTATCGAATATCTTAATTTTTTTATTTTTTCTTTCTGCATTGCGCCGAATTTTTGCTCTTCGTCGATAATAAGAAGACTTATATCCTTATATTTTATTTTTTCCGACAGCAATTTATGCGTTCCGATAATTATATCTATCTCTCCGTTTTTAATTCCTTTAACGATTTCTTTTTCTTCGTTTTTCTTAACGAATCTTGAGATATGCGCAATTTTTACGGGATACTTATCGAATCTTTTTTTAAAATTTTGATAATGCTGGTCGACTAAAATAGTGGTAGGCGCTATTAAGGCAACCTGTTTGCCGTCCATAGCCGCTTTAAAAGCCGCTCTTATAGCTACCTCGGTTTTGCCGAACCCAACGTCTCCGCATATCAGCCTGTCCATAGGCTTATTACTCTGCATATCCTGCAAAACTTCTTTAATGGCTCTTGTCTGGTCTTCCGTTTCTTCAAATTCAAAATTTTCCTCAAATTCCCGGTATTCTTCATCTTCCTGAGAAAAAGCAAACCCCCTGTCCGTCATTCTTTTTGCGTAAAGAACTTTTAAATCTTCCGCAATTTCTTCAATTTTCTTTTTTGCTTTTGACTTGGCTTTCTCCCAAGATTTATTGCCGAGCCTGTTTAAAGCCGGAGCATTATCTTCGGAAGAAGATATATATTTGTGTAAAAGATAAATTTTTTCCGACGGAACGAATAGTTTATCTCCTCCTTCGAAAATAAGGGTAAAATAATCGGACGATATGCCGTTAAGCGTGATATTTCTAATTTCGGTAAACCGCGCAATTCCGAACTCGTCGTGAACTACGTAATCTCCAGGGTTTAACTCTTCTATGCTTTTAAAATAGTCTAATCCCGAAGTCTTCGACCTGTTTGAACTTTCGGGAACGATATCTAAATGTTCCCTGAAAAGTTCCTCTCCTTTAATTAAAAAAAGTTTATTTTTTTTAGATATAAATCCGGATGAAACATTGCCGTTCTGAATTTTAAATAATCCGTTTTTTATTTCTTCTTCGCTTAATCCTATGGAAGCAAAAATATTTATAAACCTTTCCCTGTGAATTTCGTTTTTGGAAACGATCGTTACCTTATATTCTTTTTTTATAAGATTGAGGATTATTTTTTTTAACAGGGTCAGATTTAATTTACCGTTTTCATATTTTAGCTTTTCGGCAAAACGGTTGTTTACCGATTTTATTTCCGAAAACTTTTCTCCTTTGTTATTGCCTGCACCGTTTTTAATTCCATAATATACCGAAGATTTCTTAATATTAAAATAATAAAATTTATTTAAATTGTTTAAAAGCCGGTTAAAATTATTTTTATTTTCCTGACTGCGATTTAAAAAATCTAAAAGTTCGGTTTCCGGTTCTTCTATATACAAAACAGGATTTGGAACGGATTCCAATATATTTAAAGTCTTTGGATAATAGTTGGATTTTACGGGAAATACGGTAAATGCATCTATATTTTTAATACTTAACTGCGTATTGATGTCAAAATACCGCAAATCTTCTACGGTTTCGTCAAAAAAATCGATCCTGATAGGATAAGGAAAATCTGCATTGCTTATGTCTATTATTTCCCCTCTTACGGCAAATTCGTTTTCGTTTTCGATAATGTTCGTTCTTTCATAGCCGTATGAAGCGAGAGTTTCTATAAGACCGTCGCGCGAAAAGTTTAAACCTTTTTTAATATGAATAAATGAGTTAAGAAGGCTGTCCGGCTCAGGCACTTTAGAAAAAAAAGACAGAGGCGTCATAACTATAACGGCATAGCCGGTTTGTCTTAAATCATACAGAAGACTGACCGGGACTATTTCTTCGCAGAAAAATATTTTCTTTGAAGAAAAAAACGACAAGTTTCCATACAAATCTTTAGCGGAGACGTAATTATCGCATAAAAAAATAACTGTTCCTTTCTCTTTTTCTATAAACGAAGCAGCGTCTAAAGAAAAAACGGCAAGCGTTTTTAAATCTAAGGGTTCCAAATCTATTCCTTAAGATTTCACCTCTTTAATGGAAGCCTGAGCGGCGGAAATTATTGCAACAGGAACCCTGTAAGGCGAACAGCTGACGTAATTAAGATTAATGCTGTGACAAAATTCTATAGAGCTTGGGTCGCCTCCGTGTTCTCCGCATATTCCGAGTTTAATATCTTTTCTTGTTTCTTTACCCTTGCGTACTGCAATTTTCATTAATTCGCCTACGCCGTTCCTGTCGAGCTCCATAAACGGATCTGTCTTAAGAATATTTTTATTAAGATAATCGGGTAAAAAAGAACCTATGTCGTCCCTTGAAAACCCGAAAGTAGTCTGGGTAAGATCGTTTGTACCGAACGAAAAAAATTCAGCCTCGCCCGCTATTTCGTCGGCTACCATACATGCTCTCGGAAGTTCAATCATAGTTCCGACTAAGTAGTCAAGTTTAGTGCCGTATTTATCCATAACTTCTGCAGCTTTTTTATCGACCAATTCTTTCAATAATCTTATCTCTTCATAAATCCCTACAACCGGAATCATAATTTCGGGAATAATCTTGTTGCCGTTTTTATGAAATTCGCATGCGGCTTCCATAATTGCCTGAACCTGCATTTCATATATTTCGGGATAGCTTACTCCAAGACGGCAGCCTCTGTGACCAAGCATCGGGTTGACTTCGTGCAGGGAAGCCGTCTTTGCGCTGAGTCTCTCGTATGAAAT
Source organism: bacterium (assembly GCA_021798875.1). Lineage (GTDB taxonomy): Bacteria > SZUA-79 > SZUA-79 > Acidulodesulfobacterales > Acidulodesulfobacteraceae > Acidulodesulfobacterium_A. The sequence goes on from JAJZBN010000002.1 coordinate 133,888, forward strand.
ACCCATAATTTCCGATAGTTCTCTTATATCTTTTTCCGTTTTCGGAAGAAATTCGTGCAGCGGCGGGTCAAGAAGCCTTATATTTACAGAGTAACCCTTCATTTCTTCATATAATTCTATAAAGTCGGATTTTTGCATGGGGAGAAGCTTAGCAAGGGCTTTTTGTCTTTCCGCAGCCGTTTCGGAAAGAATCATCTCTCTGACGGCTTTTATTCTGTCGCCTTTAAAGAACATATGCTCCGTCCTGCAAAGTCCGATACCTTCGGCTCCGTAACTGCGCGCAACTTTTGCATCCTCGGGGGTATCCGCATTTGCCCTTACGCTCAGCTTTCTAAATTCATCGGCATATTTCATTATAGTTTTGAAATCATCGTTTATTTCCGGCGTTATCATTTTTACGTTACCGTAATAAACTTCGCCGTTGGATCCGTTTAGCGTAATAATGTCTCCTCTTTTTATATTCCTGCTTCCAACGGTTATCTCGCCATTTTTTTCGTTAATTTCAAGAACCGAACAGCCGGTAACGGCGCATTTTCCCATGCCTCTCGCAACTACGGCGGCGTGCGAAGTCATTCCTCCCCTTGCGGTAAGAATGCCTTCGGAAACGCTCATTCCGTGTATATCTTCTGGAGAAGTCTCCATTCTTACCAATATTACTTTTTTGCCTTTTTTGACTTCTTCTTCCGCTTCCTCTGCAGAAAACACCACTTCTCCGCTTGCCGCTCCGGGCGAAGCGGGAAGTCCTTTTGCTATAACGTCTTTTTTTGCGCTAAGATCTACCGCCGGATACATAAGCTGAGCAATAGAATAAGGATCTATTCTTAAAACTGCGGTTTTTTTATCTATCATGCCTTCCTTGACCATATCTACCGCAATTTTAACAGCTGCTTTGGCAGTTCTTTTTCCAGTCCTTACCTGAAGCATATAAAGTATGCCTTCCTGAATAGTGAACTCAAGGTCAAGCATTTCTTTATAATGTTTTTCCAGGAGGCTTGCATATTCCAAAAGGTCTTTATATACTGCGGGCATAGCTTTTTCCAAAGAAAGATCTTCGGAATTTTTTTTGGAAAGTTCGTTAACGGGCTGAGGCGTCCTGATTCCTGCGACGACGTCTTCACCCTGCGCATTAATAAGATATTCGCCGTAAAAACCGTTTTCTCCCGTTGAAGGATTTCTTGTGAACGCTACTCCCGTTGCGGAAGTTTCCCCCATGTTTCCGTAAACCATAGAAACTACGTTTACTGCGGTTCCCCAATTTTCAGGTATTTTATTGAGCTTTCTGTATGTAATGGCTCTCGGTACATTCCAAGATTCAAAAACGGCAGAAATACCCATCCATAACTGTTCTTCGGGGTCGTCCGGAAATTTTATTCCTTTTTCTTTTTCCGCAACTTTTTTAAATTCCGATACTAGATAGCGAAGATCGGTTTCATTTAATTCGTTGTCGTTTTTTACCGATTTTTCTTTCTTTTTATTTGCTAAAATAGATTCCATAATTCCCGAATCTATTCCAAGAACTACGTTTGAAAACATCTGGATAAACCTTCTGTATGTATCGTAAGCAAATCTTTCGTTGCCCGATTTTTCGATAAGACCTTTAACGGTATCGTCATTTAATCCAAGATTTAAAACGGTATCCATCATTCCGGGCATCGACACCCTTGCACCGCTTCTTACCGAAACCAACAGGGGATTTTTAGCATCGCCGAACTTAGACCCCATTGCATATTCCATCTTTTTTATATTTTCTTTTACCTCGTCTTTTAGTTCATCGGGATATTTTTTGCCGTGTTCATAAAAATACGTACAAACTTCGGTGGTAATCGTGAAACCGGCAGGAACTCTTATACCGAGGTTAGTCATCTCCGCCAGTCCCGCTCCTTTTCCGCCAAGCAAATTTTTCATCGAACCGTCGCCGTCCGCCTTCTTGTTACCGAAAAAATAAACGAATTTACCCATAAATCCATCCTCCGAATAAATAAAAATATATTTAAGTATTATTAGTTATTAGAACAAAAAAAATAATTATAAATCTAAACTTGAAAAATCGCAAAAATTTTTAAGAAGATTAAGTATATTATTTAATAATCCTATCCTTGAATTCTTAATTTCTTCCTGCTCGGCTAAAATCATGACGCCGTCGAAGAAAACGTTCACGGGCGTGACTAATTTATGCATTTCGCTTAAAACCGTTTTAAAATCGTCTTGCGCAAGCGGTAAAACTATATCTTTGCTTACATTCTTAAAAACTGAAACAAGCTGTTTTTCTTCATGCAAAGTTAATTTTTCTTCATTAAAAACCGTTATGGCGGAAAATTTGTAAGTAATATTGTTAATCCTCTTATATATCTGCGATAATTCAAAAACTGCTTCGTTTTCTTTATATTTTGAAAGAAAATCTATTTTAATAAACTCCGTATAAAAATTTTCGCGAATCGAAGAACTTAATACGGCGGCTATTTCGTCCGATTTATAGCCGGAGGTAAGCATAAAATTTTTAAATCTCGTATCGGCAAAATTTATAAAGGCGTTCTTTAATTCATCTTTATTTAATTTTTTATCCTTGAAAAATTCGTTAAAATAAAAATCAAATGCTTTTATTAAATTAATCTTATATTTTTTATCTAAAATAATTTCTATTATGCCTATCATAGCCCTGCGCAGATAAAAAGGATCTGATTCTCCGGAAGGAAGTTTTTTTAGCATTACGAATGCAAGAACCGTATCCAGCTTATCAGACAAAGCGCATAAAGCCGATAAATCGTTGGAGGGAAATATTTTCTTTTTATCTCCACCGGTTTTGGATACCGGATAATAATGCTCTTCTATTGCGGCCGATATGCGCAGTTTTTCTCCTGCCGCTTTAGCATATATCCTGCCCATTACCCCCTGCATTTCCGGAAATTCGTAAACTGCGTGAGTTGCAAGATCGAATTTTAACAAACCGGAAGCCGTTTTAAAATCGGATAAAACTTCTCCGTCTATATTCAGTTCTTCTCCTATAAATAGTCCCAGATTTTTGATTCGCAAAGTTTTATCGAAATAAGTACCTAATCCATGATAAAACATTATATTTTTAGTTTCTTCGACAAAATCTGCCGGCTTTTTCTTTGTATCTTCGCTGAAAAAAAATTCGGCATCGGACAGCCTTGCGCTTAGCACTCTGGAATAGCCGGACTTAATATTTTTTTCTAACGATTCTTTAATCTCGTCGATGGGGTTTACATCGGCAATAGCAATAAAATTTGAAGTTAATTTGCCGTTTTTAGACATAGGAAAAAAACGCTGGTGTTTTTTCATAACTACCGAAAGCAGTTCCTGCGGAATAGAAAGAAATTTTTCGTCGAATCCACATAATAAAGCATAAGGAGTTTCGGTCAGTCCTGCGATTTCGTCTATAAAATCTTCGCCGTATTCGCGAATATCCGCACCTGCTATTTTTGATATATCTTTTAAGGCAGATTCTATATAATCTTTTCTTTCCGTATTTTTTATTATTATACCGTTTGATGACATAATATTAAAATAATTTTGCGCGTTATATATTTTTACCGGTCTTTTTTTGTATGATAGGGGGGGGATTACGTAAGTGCGGTTGGAAGCTTTAATGCCGCCGAAATCAAAGGGCGCCGTTTTTCCGTCGAATACCGACGTTATCCACAATACGGGTCTAGGATAACGTATTTCTTTATCTAACCAGAACATAGTTTTTTTAAAAGGAATTTTCTTTACCAGCAGAGGTATATTTTGTGCGAGCAGATCTTTTAAAAGCGTTCCTTTCATTTTCTTTTTACACGCGGTATAAACTCCTTTTTTTTGATTAACCGTATATATTTTTTTATGGTCTGAAATTCCTGTTTTTTTCATAAACTGCAAAAGCGGTTCGGCAGGAACGCCTCCGTGATAAGAAATATTAACCGGAGGTCCTATTATTTCCATTTCTCTATCCGGCGATTTCACAGGCAGTTCCTTAATAAATAAGACGGTGCGTCTGGGAGTGGCATAAGTTTCTATATGGGGTTTTTCGGCAAGAAAAAGCTCGTCGGCGAAAAAATTTTCTACGATATTTTTTAAAGCCGGCGGTATTTTCCTCACTTCATCGTAGGGAAGCTCGCCTGAACCTATTTCAAGTAAATATTCGCTCAATTTGTAATAACCCGAATTATCATAATTTATTTTAACTTATCTTATATTTATGGTTCATATTGATTTATTTTTTTTTATTTTCTTCTTCTTTAGCGTAAAATCCGCTATAAAGTTTTGCGCATCCTTCGGCAAGAGTTCTGACTCTTAATATATAATTCATTCTTTCGGATACGCTTATAAGCCCTCTTGCATCAAGCAAATTAAAAGCATGAGAGCACTTCAGACAATATTCGTAAGCGGGCTTCACTAATTCTTTCAGCTTAAAAGAGAGAAGTCTTTTCGATTCGGCTTCATAAATATTAAATAAATTATAAAGCGTTTCTGCGCTCGAATATTCAAAATTGTATTTGGAAAATTGGAATTCGTCGTCTTTATGTATATCGCCGTATTTAAAAGAACCGTTCCATTGAAGGTCGAAAACCGCGTCTTTATTTTGAAGGAACATGGCTATTCGTTCCAATCCGTAAGTAATTTCTATAGCCGGTTTGGAAAGTTCTATGCCTCCTATCTGCTGAAAATACGTAAACTGAGTAACTTCCATGCCGTCGAGCCAGACTTCCCATCCAAGACCCCATGCGCCGAGAGTGGGAGATTCCCAGTCGTCTTCCACAAACCGGACGTCATGCATAATAGGATTAATATCGACGCTCTTTAAACTGTCTAAATATATTTCTTGTATTTTATCGATATACGGCTGTATAATAACTTGGAACTGATAATATTTTCCCAATCTGTTGGGATTTTGGCCGTACCTGCCGTCCGCAGGCCGTCTCGACGGCTGAACATAAGCGGCTCTCCAGTCCGCACAATCCAAACACTTAAGAAACGTATAGGGCGCAAAAGTAGCCGCCCCCGCTTCAATATCGTACGGCTGCAGAATTACGCACCCGAAGTCCGACCAGAAGTTCTGAAGATTAAATATTAACTGTTGAAATCCCGACGTTTTAATAGACTTCCCCTTTCTAAACGTAAAATTGAATTAAAATTATACTAAAGGGCTAACATATTTTCAATAGATTTTCTTGCCTTGATTCTTACGTCTTCAGGAATTTTAATAATATTATTCATCTTAGCCAATGAATTTATAACATCGTCCAAATGCGTTTTTTTCATATTGGGACAGACTAAGCCGTTATTCGAAGGAATAAATACTTTGTCAGGATTTTCTTTCTTCATTTTATACATTATTCCTCTTTCGGTGCCTATAATAAAAAATTTAGCGGTTGATTCCCTTACAAATTTATACATGCCGGAAGTAGATGAAACATGGTCGGCAACGTCGATAGTTTCGGGAGATGATTCCGGATGGGCAACAAAAACGGCTCCAGGATATTTTTCTTTAAGAGCTTTGATATCTTCAGGCGTGGTTCTTTTATGCGGCGGACAGTAACCAGTCCAGTTTATAACTTCTTTGTCGGTAAATCTCTGAACGTAACTTCCTAAATTTTTATCCGGAACCATTATCGCTCTTTTAGAGCTTAACGAATTAACTACTTTAACGGCGTTAGCCGACGTACAGCAAATATCGGAAACGGCTTTGCATTCCGCAGACGTGTTTACGTAAGCGACGACGGGAGCATCGGGATAATCTTTTTTTAAGTTAAGAATATCTTGCGCGGTTATCATGTCAACCATTGGACAGCCGGCATTTTCGTTTGGAAGAATGACGGTTTTTTCCGGATTCATAATAGCTGCGCTTTCCGCCATAAACCTTACGCCGCAAAAAACTATAATATCCGCATCGGTTTTATTCGCTTTTATGGAAAGTTCAAGCGAATCTCCCTGAAAATCGGCAATTTCCTGTATCTCGTCCCTCTGATAGTTATGGGCAAGCAATATTGCATTTTTTTTTCTTAAAAGTTCTTTTAAAAACTTTTGCTTGTATTTTACCGTGCCGGAATTTTCTTCTTTACTTTTATCGTTATTATTCATATTTGACCTTGCCTTATTTAGTTAGCAGCGGATTAAAATTTATATATAAATTTACCCTATTCGGCTCTTTATTTACGTCTGTTTATTACTTAATATATTCCGTTATGTTATTATAGTCATCTATATTTTTAACTTGTTTATAACATTATAACATAATATAATCTAAAGTTAAAACCGTTAAAAAGGAATTAAAATTATGGATTTAAAAACCGACAATTCGGCAATAGCCGACGAATCAAAATACAAATATAAAAGAATATTGACCGGAGACAGACCTACCGGGCCGCTTCATCTGGGACATTACGCAGGTTCTTTAAAAAACAGGATAATGCTTCAGGGTAAATACGAAACTTTTATTTTAATAGCGGACGTTCAGGCGCTGACGACTAATTTCGAACATCCCGAAAAACTTAAGGAAAATATCTTTCTTGTGGCTTTGGACTATCTTTCGGCCGGAATAGATCCGAAAATATCCACTATAGCGATACAGTCTATGATACCGGAAATTTCGGAACTGACGACTTTTTTTTCCATGCTTGTTTCGGTAAATCCCTTAAGGCATAATCCTACTATTAAAACCGAAGCTAAAGAAAGAGGCTATAAAGAATTAACTTACGGATTTTTGGGCTATCCGGTAAGCCAGACGGCCGATATTGCCGTTTTTAAAGCAGACTTGGTGCCTGTAGGTATAGACCAGCTCCCCCATATCGAAATAGCTAGAAAAATAATAAGAAAATTTAACGAATTATATTCCGGCAAACTCATAGAACCTTTCGCCCTTATAGGCGAATCCCCGAAACTTGTAGGACTCGACGGGAATTTAAAAATGAGCAAATCATATGGCAATGCTATAAATCTTTCCGATGATTTCGATTCCGTAAAAAATAAAATTAAATCGGCGCTGACGGACAAAAATAGAATTCACCCTACGGACAAAGGCAATCCGGACATTTGCACTATATACTCTTATCACAAGGCTTTTTCCGGCGGTGATTTAATTAAAGAAACCGGATATGACTGCAAAAACGGAAAAATAGGCTGCGTAAAATGCAAGGAAAATCTGTTCGGGGTTATTAAATCTTTATTAGAACCTATGAACGAGCGGAGAAGCCATTATCTAAAAAACAAAGACGAAGTGTGGGATATACTGTTTGACGGAACTAAAAAATCCCGAATAATCGCTTCCGAAACGATAAAAGAAGTTAAAAACTCAATGAAAATACTATATAATGAATAAACATTACTTAAAAAATTTTAAAAAACGGAGGTATAGACATTATGGCAAACAAACTTTTTATTATGCTTCAAAACACTTCCCCTTCAAATCCTCATGCTCTCGGAGCGCCTTTTTTTCAGGCGGCGGCGGCGGCGGTAATGGATTACGAAGTAGAAATGGTGCTGACGGCTGATGCCGGTCTTTTAATGAAAAAAGGCGTAGCGGAAAATCTAAGGGCTAAGGAAGGCAGTCCTAAATCGATATACGATTTCATTAAAGACGCCTATAATGCCGGAGTCGTTTTTAAAGTCTGCACTCCTGCATTAGAATTAAACGACTTCACCAAAGAAGATTTAATTGAAGAATGCAGCGGCGTAGTAGGCGGAGCATACGTAGTTCAAATGGTTATGGACGACAACGTCAAAACCCTGTCGTATTAATATATTAATAACTATGGTGCTAGAATTCAATTCTGGCACCATCACAAAATGAAAAAGTCTTAGCAGACGTCGCATATAAATTCTTCTGCCGCAGTTGCCGCAAGAGCGCCTTCGCCGACCGCGGTGGCAACTTGAAGCAGTTTCTTGGAATGGGCGTCGCCGGCGCAAAATACTCCGGGCATTGACGTCATAAGTGTATAAGGATCTGTTTTTATAAAGCCGTATTCGTCTTTTTCGATGTTCTTAAGAAAAGATGTTTGAGGATTGATGCCTATAAAAATAAAAACTCCTTTAACTGGCACAGTTTTTCTTTCTTTGGTTTTAACGTTTTCGACGGTTATAGATTCTACGGTTTTATCTCCGTTTATAGAAACGGGAATATGCTCTAACTCCATAATTACGTTCTTTGCATTATGAAGCCTTTCCTGAATTATTTTTTCAGCCCTGAATTCCTTTCTTCTATGAATTAAAGTAACCGATTTAACGATTTTAGTCAAATAGTTAGCCTCTTTTAAAGCGGCATCCCCGCCGCCGACTACGGCTATATCCTGGTCTTTAAAAAAAGGGCCGTCGCATGTAGCGCAGTATGATACGCCCCTTCCCGTAAACTCCCTTTCGCCCGGTATATTAAGTCTTTTAGGCGATGCTCCTACCGTTATTATGACGGTTTTAGCCTGATAATTTTCGTTAACGCCCCTTAAAGTTTTATATTCACCTTCGTCGGTTATATCTTTTATTTCGTCGTATATAATTTGCAAGCCCAATCCTTTAGCATGTTCTTCAAATTTTTGCATTAACTCTACGCCTGAAAGAGACGGAAATCCCGGATAATTTTCTATATTGTCGGTAAGAGCTATCTGACCGCCTACGGCCATTTTTTCTATCAGGACAATATTAAGGCGCGCTCTTAAGGCATATATAGCCGCCGAAAGTCCGGCAGGACCGCCGCCGATTATAACTAAATCGTAAATCATTAGAAAACCTCCTTATATAATTATTAAAATATTGAATGAAATAACCAAGAGTAAAAAAAATAGCAATAAAATTTATTTTTATTTTTTTTATAGTTGTTTTATTAAAAAATGATTAATATAATACATTAAATCATATTGTATTTTTTAAATCAAATAACTAAACGTCAATGAAAAAAACATTAAATCTACTTCAGCTGACTTTTGCTTCTACGAGTGCAATCATCGGTTCGGGATGGCTTCTGGGCATTTATGTAAGCGCAAAATATGCAGGGCCGGCATCTATTTTATCATGGTTTATCAGCGGCTTTGCCATTATGCTGATAGCTTTGGTTTACAGCGAACTCGGAGCTATGCTTCCTTCCGCGGGCAGTCTTGCAAGATACCCTAAATATACGCATGGCGCATTTCTCGGATTTATAACGAGCTGGATACTTATCATAGCCGGTGCAGCCGTCAGCACCATAGAAACCGAAGCTACGGTTCAGTACCTTAACCGATATATTCCCGGTCTATTCATAAATAACTCCCCTACGAGGTTAGGAATACTATTTTCGTTTTTTATACTTTTAATTTTCTTTATATTAAATTTTTTCGGCGCGAAAATTTTTGCAAAAACCAATACTTTCCTGACTTACTTTAAAATTTTTATCGTATTAGCCGCTTCTATAACGCTTATATATGTTTCCGTTAAAAACGGCAATATAAAAAATCTTAACGTATATAACTTAATGCCTTACGGATACGACGGCGTTATGAAAAGTATATCTCTTGGAGGGGTTATATTTTCATATCTCGGTTTCAGGCAGGCTATAGACCTGTCCGGTGAAGCTAAAAATCCGGGCAGAGACGTGCCGATAGCTACAATTTTATCCGTTATAATAGGCATTATAATTTATACTTTGCTTTCATTCAGTTTTATTGCCGCCGTCCCCGCCGTTAAAAATAATAATTGGGGTATGCTTAATCTTTCTTCGCCTTTCGTCAATTTATTAAATCTTTACGGGCTTCCGGCATTTGCAATTATGGTAATGGTGGGCGCTGTTATATCGCCTTTTGCCACCGGTTTGGTATATATGGGAACGACTTCTAGGATTACTTTTGCTATGTCCAAGATGAAATTTTTGCCGGAAAGTTTTCATAAAAATTTCAATAAATACGGCACCGCATATATCTCTTTAATTGTAACTTTTATACTATCGGCATTATATCTCCTTCCGTTTCCGAGCTGGCAGTCTTTAGTAGGCGTAATTACGTCGGGAATGGTTTTTACTTACGTCTTAGGGCCGATAGGGCTTATGACATTCAGGAAATTGGACGCAGAAAAAAAACGCCCTTTTTATCTGCCTTTCGCAAATATTATTTCTTTATCGGCGTTTATAGTAGGCACCCTCATTATTTACTGGTCGACTTTTACCGTACTGTGGAAGCTGGGAATCGGAATATCGGCGGGGATTTTATTATTTATTTTTACTAATTTTAACGGCATTAAAACAAAATTTAAACAGACCGTAATGCCTGGTTTATGGTTTCTTTTTTATATAGCCGCTCTTATAACTATATCTTTTTTCGGCAGTAAAAATTTCGGCGGAGATAATGCCGTTAAATCCCCTTACGACTTAATAATCGTAATATTAACGGCGGTTTTATTTTACTTTATAGCAATCAATACCTCGATAAAAAAAGAAGAAATGAAAATGATAATCGAGGAAGAATTCATCGGCGAAGAGTTCGAAATATAATTTATTTATCGTTAGGACCGCTTTCGTCAGATTGATCGTTTTTATTTACTTTAACCGGTTTATCGCATCCGTGCTTCCAGTCGCAGTACGGCAGCCTGCTCGATAAACCGCATTTGCAGTAATATAAAGGTCTTTCCTTTACTTTAGATTTTAATTTGGTTAAATCGACTTTATCCACTTTTTTCATTTTTTAATCCTCATAATTAGAAGATAGCAAATTAAAGAAGATGCTATTAGAATAGCAGGTATGAAACTGCGGTAGCTTTCGTACAGCAGCCCCGCTATACTTCCGCCTATAAAACTTCCCGAAAATTGCAAAGTATTGTAAACCCCCATGGAAGTGCCTACGAAAGACTTATCAGATGAAGACGACACTAAAGAAGGCATTATAGGTTCGGTAATAGAAAAACCCGTAAAAAACAAAATTCCGCCTATTATAATTATCGGCAGGGCATAACCTTTAGTATCGGAAAACATAAAAATGCTTGAAACAGCCATCAATAAAAAACTTAATTTTAAAAGATGAACTTCATATCCCATATCGGCTTTTTTTGAAGCTTTCATCATTGCAAAAAGAGAAAATACGACCATAGGTATTAAAACCTTATAATAATATCCGGTTCCCAATTCATGCTTGACTATTAAAGGCAGACCGAAAAAGAAAACGGTCATAAAGAAAGACAAAAGAAAACCCTGCACGGAAAGATTTGCAAGCGTTTTGTTTTTCAAAACGGCAACGGCGTCCTTAAAGGAAATCTCTATTTCTTTCAGCATTTCTTTGCTTTTCGGCTCCTCTACCCATAAAAGGATTGAAACGGCCGACATTATCCCAAGAATGCCGGAAACGTAAAATAAAAATGGATAACCGAAGTAATAGGAAAGTAAAGGACCCAAAACGATACCTACTACGAAACTTAATCCTATAGGAATACCGAGAAACGCCATAGCTTTAGTCCTGTCTCCTTCGGAAACGGTATCGGAAACCAAAGCGAACGCCACGGAACTTTCGGCGGCGACTCCTTGAAGAAACCTTAAAGAAATAAGTTCGTAAATATTATCGGAAAAACCTATTATAAAAGTAAATACGCCGAATAACAGCATACCGAAAAACAGAACGTTTTTTCTTCCTATTTTATCGGAAATATAGCCGAACGGAATCTGGAAAATCGCCCTCGATAAGCCGTAAATGCCGAATGCAATTCCTATTAAAATAAAACTTGACGTAAATTTTTCGGCGAACAGCACGAAAACCGGCAAAACAAGAAATACCGCGAGCATTCTTAGTCCAACTACGGAACTCATTGCCATGATAGTCTTTTTCTGCTTTTTGCTAAAAGCCATTCTGCATTCTCCTAATATACTTAAATTTTTTGATCGTAAACCGCTTATTATTATAAATCACTTCCCCGTCCTTATTTGGCGCGACTGATAGCTTCTAATAGCCCTTAAAAAATCTATTTCCCTGAACTCCGGCCAGTATGCTTCGCAGAAATAAAACTCTGAATATGCGCTTTGCCAAAGCAGGAAACCCGATAATCTGATTTCTCCGCTGGTTCTGATAATTAAATCCGGATCTGGGGAACCTTTCGCATAAAGATATTTGGATATATTTTCAACGGTAATAATATTGGACAGGTAATCGTAATCGTCGTTAAAACCCGAAGAACATTGCCGGCTATCAGCGTCAGGCAGGGATGGACTTTTATGCAATTCTACTTTTTTATTTTCGTCCGAACCTTCGCATACATGGCTTGCTTTATTTATTATATAAATATTATCCGAAATAAAATTTATTATAGCGTCGCATATCTCCTGCCTTCCTCCGTATCCTACGGCTATATAAAGTTTCATATTGGAATAGTCTTTCGTTTTATTTTCGAGCCTGTCGATGACTTCTATTAAATCTTCCGACAACAGATCTCTTTTGCCGATAACCGAAACCCTTATTTTATTATCGTTTATAAATTTTGAATTTATATAAGATTCGAGCTGATTTTTAATTATAAGCATTAAACTGTCGATTTCGGAGCGGCTTCTTTTAAAATTATCCGTAGAAAATGCCCATACGGTCACGACTTTGATTTTTAAACCTAAACACCAGGAAAGAACTTCGTAAAGTTTATCGGCGCCTTTTCTATGCCCGCTGCTTGCATCTTCAAAACCGCATTTCTTAGCGTATCTCCTGTTGCCGTCCAATATTATCCCTATGTGCTGAGGGATTTTATTCTTTAATATCTGTCTTTCTAACTTTTTTTTATAGTAAAAATATGCTAATTTTTTTACGAACATTTTATTTATATGTTATAATCTTTCTAATTAATTTTAATTTTTAATATAACATATTTTGACTATTTTTTAAAATTTAGCATGTCTTATAAAAAAGTAAACGGCATTGATATTTTTTATATTTTTCATAAAGCACCTATTGCCAAAGATAAAAAAACCGAAAACAGAAGCATAGTTCTGATTCACGGCGCCGGCGGAAATCATCTTTCTATGCTTTCTATTTTTAACTATATAAAAAAAAAATTTGGAAAATCTTTTAATATTTTAGTTTCCGATTTACCGTTCCATTTTCGGTCTTTATCCGCTGCCGCCGATTATGACGATTACAATAAGCTAAATTTTATAATGCCTGAAAACGATGGTATATCTTTTTACGCAAAATCTATAAATTCGATAACCGAAGAACTTATGGAAAAGGACGCTAAAATAACCTTAATAGGCCATTCTATGGGAGCGCAGGTATGCTTAAAATATGCGGCTTTATTTCCGGAAAATACCGAAAAAATTATGCTTATAGCCGGATGCCACGATACGGGCATCAGCGATAGTTTCATCAGAAGCTTAGAAAATTCTTTCGACAGAACTATTATGCTTTTCTTAAAAGATGCTCTCGATTCAAGAGATAAAAATATTTTAAAAAAAGCTTTAGCCGATATAAAAAGAACTCCTGATACGGCGGTCGTTAACGACTTTAAATATTCGCAAGATTACGGTAAAAGCCGAAACTATGAAAAAGACGTAAAATTTATTAACGAAAATTTTAAAAAAATACTTTTTTATTTTGTTTACTCTGAAAAAGACTTAATAATAAAAGAAAAATGCGTTAAAGATTTATCTAAAAAAATCATAAACTCCATTGTTAATAGCATTCCGGCAAAAAATCATATAGATTTTTTATGCGGAAATTATAGTATGGAAAAAGAAATCGATAAATTTTTATTGACATGAACGGCATTAAAATTATAAACTTAAAAATTGAACAAAAAAAATCCTGCAGTTTTTATAAACCCAGTGACGAAATTGAATTCCGGCGCTGCCACAAAATAGTTGCAAAATGATAGGAGAGACAAGGCTGATAATGCGGACATTATGCGAAGACATTAAAGAATCGGATATAGGCAAAGAGTTTACGTTTAAAGGATGGGTAATGCACTACCGCGACCACGGCGGTTTGATTTTTATAGATTTAAGAGATTATTCCGGAATACTGCAGATAGTCTTCGACGAAAACATTGAAGGCGGGTCTTTTAAGACGGCAAAAAAACTCAGGAACGAATTTGTAATTGCAGTAAGCGGGACGGTAAGAAAAAGACCTGAAGGAACCGAAAACGATACTTTAAAAACAGGCAGTTTGGAACTTGCGGCTAAAGCAGTCGAAATTCTTAATACCTGCGAAGTTTTGCCTTTTCAGATAGACGAAGAATCGGAAGTTAATGAATTTACCAGGCTAAAATACAGATATATAGATTTAAGAAGCAAAAGATTAAAAGATAATTTAATTTTTAGGTCTAAATTTACCCATCTCATAAGAAAATTTCTCGACGAAAAAGGTTTTTTCGATATAGAAACGCCTTTTTTGACAAAAAGCACTCCTGAGGGTTCAAGGGATTTTTTGGTCCCTTCAAGATTAAACAACGGCAGGTTTTTTGCCCTTCCGCAGTCGCCTCAATTATTCAAACAAATTCTAATGGTCAGCGGATTTGAACGGTACTATCAAATAGTAAGATGTTTTAGGGACGAAGATTTAAGAGCCGACAGGCAGCCGGAATTTACTCAGCTGGATATGGAAATGTCTTTTGTAGAAAACAAGGACGTTATTTCAATCGCCGAAGAATTGTTTGCTATGCTGTTCGAAAAACTTTTAAACGTTAAAATAGAACCTCCGTTTAAAGTTCTTGATTACGACGAAGCGATGGACAGGTACGGCAGCGACAAACCCGATACAAGATTTGAACTGCTTATAAGTAATTTAACCGATATTTTTAAAAACTCCTCCATGAACGTTTTTAAAGAAAACGTTAAAAACGGGGGCGTTATTAAAGCGGTCTGCCTGCCCGGCGGCGCAAATCTTCTTTCAAGAAAAGATATAGACGAACTTTTAAACACGGCAAAAGAGTTTGGGGCGAAAGGTCTTGCATGGACGAAAGTTTCCGAAAATAATGCTTTAGAAGGAGGGATTTCAAAATTTATATCCGACGAAGAGAGAAGTAAACTAATTGCCGCAACCGGAGCTAAAAACGGCGATATAATATTTTATCAGTCGGATTCAAAAAAAACTGCGGAAAACGTACTCGGAAGGTTAAGACTGCACCTCGCTAAAAAATATAATCTTATAAATAAAGACAGGTTGGATCTTTTATGGGTCGTCAACTTTCCCTTATTCGAATACTCCGAAGAGGAAAAAAAGATAGTCGCCGTCCATCATCCTTTTACGTCTCCTGCAGTTAAAGACATCGAAAAACTTGAAACCGACCCCTTAGCCGTTAAGTCCGACAGTTACGATCTCGTGCTTAACGGAGAAGAAATAGGCGGCGGAAGTATAAGGATACATAACTCGAAATTGCAGGAAACTATATTTAAAATTCTTTCTATATCGCCGGAAGACGCTAAAATAAAATTCGGCTTTCTTTTAGACGCTCTGCGTTTCGGCGCTCCGCCGCACGGAGGCATTGCTTTTGGATTGGACAGAATATTAATGATACTGAGAAATGAAGAATCTATAAGGGACGTAATAGCCTTCCCTAAAACGCAGAAAGCATATTGTCCTCTTACGGACGCTCCTTCGGAGGTAAGCATGATTCAACTTAGAGAATTAGGAATAAAATTAAACGAAAATATAAAATAGAAAAAACAGGGGGGCATTAAATTGGAAAAAAAATCTGGTTTTCCTCATCCGTACTTTGAATCTCATCCAAATTGGAAATGGTTTATACTTTCAACGGTTCTGGTAGGCGCAACAATGTCTGCTTTAGACGTGAGCATAGTCAACGTCGCTATGCCGACAATGGAAAAAGGCTTTCAGGTAAATATGGCCGTTATAGAATGGGTAGCAATGGCTTATATGCTTACTCTGACGGTTTTTTTACCTTTATTTGGAAGACTCGCCGATATGTTCGGAAGAACAAAGATGTATAATACCGGCTTCGTAGTTTTTACCGTTGGTTCGGCTCTTTGCGGCGTCGCGCCAAATGCAAATTTTATTATTTTTTCCCGCGTTCTTCAGGCGGTAGGAGCAGGACTTCTTCAGGCAAACTCCGTTGCAATAATAACCCATGCTTTTCCTTCAAACGAACTCGGCAAGGCCATAGGGCTTCAAGGCTCGGTTCAAGCAATAGCAATGTCGGTAGGTCCTTTTGTAGGCGGTATAATTATTGCGGCTATCGGATGGCGCTGGATATTTTACGTTAACGTGCCGATAGGAATTGCAGGAACGTTTATGGCTTTATTTATACTTCCGTCAAGCAAAGCCAATATGAAGAAAAAAGAAAAAATCGATTACTTTGGAATTTCTTTTTTTGCTGCCGGACTTGCATTTCTTATCCTTGCAATCAACGAAGGAACAAAATTCGGTTGGTCTTCGCCTATAATAATTACTTATTTTGTTATCGCCGCAATTTTACTGCCGCTTTTCGTTTATACGGAAATTAAAGTGGAACACCCGATGATAGACTTAAAACTTTTTAAAAAATGGGGGTTTTCGGCAGGAAACGTTACCGGATTGCTTTCTTATTACGTCTTATTTGCTGTCCTTTTCCTTATGCCTTTTTACCTTGAAGATTTACTTCACTATAATGCAGCGGCAACAGGCTCTCTTTTAACGCCTATTCCTCTTTCTATGGCTATTATAGCACCTTTTGCAGGAGCTATTTCCGATAAGGTAGGATCAAGAATTATGACTACGCTCGGCATGTTCGTATGCGCCATTGCTACTCTTCTGTTGTCGTTTTTGGGCAATTCCGTAAATATTTATATGCTTATTTTCGATTTTATAATTCTCGGTATCGGAATGGGGATATTTACTCCGCCTAACAACAGCGCAATTATGCTTTCCGCGCCTCCCGAAAGACTCGGCGTCGCAGGGGGAATTCTTAATATGATGAGAGCTTTAGGTTTAATATTCGGCGTTGCCTTTTCCGGACTTATAGTTTCATCTACAAAACTTAACTATGCAAAAGCTCACGGTTTTGCCGTGCTTAAAGATATACCCGAAAAAATCATCAATATAGGTTTCTTACACGGCTTTACAATAGTTATGTTTACACTGCTCGGCATTAACGTATTTGCTACTATAATGTCCGTAGCAAAGAAAAATGTCAAAATAACAAAAATAGAAGGCGCAGAACCCATCGATTTAATGTAATATTAATGCAATAATATTTATAAAATAAATTTTATGAGAATTTTTGGTAAAAGCAATAAACTCGCCGTCAAAAATAATGGCGGCGAGTTTATTTCCGGCGTAGAATATATAATAAAAAGAACTTTAAACAACGGAATAAGCAATATATTCATAGAAGATAATATTGTAAAGGTAATGCCGGAAATTCCGGCAGTTTCTCCTTTAAACATCGAATATAACCTCGATTTTTTATGGACGGAAGTTTATTCTCTTTCCGTTACTAACCGCAGGACATCTGTCTTTGCTTACGATGTTTCATTCTTTAACTATGTGAATTTAGAAGAATATTTCGTTAAAAATGAAGTATTAACCGGCGGCACGTTACTGTTTCTTTTTAAAAAACAGGGGTTAAAAAAATTTTCTTTTAATTTTAAAAGCGTTTTTCCAGTTTTTAACTATTATAAAGTTTCAAATTTTATCGATTATATTCCATATTATTTTGAGCTGTCGGAAAAACTAAAACTTCCCGTTATTGTCTATCTGAACGATTCCGTAATGAACGAATATATTCTCGAAGAAAAAAAAGAATATACCGAGAGAACGGCATCAAGGCCGGATTTTACCCTTAAAAATCTTACGAATGCATATTCTGAAAATACCGGAGAAGAAAAGGGACTTATTCAAAATATACAATCATTTAAAAATATAGGAAAACATATAGAATTTTTTAAAAAAAGTTCGGAAAGTTCAAGCGAAAATAGCCTTATTTTAACAGATGCAAAAAATTTTCACCGTATAATAGAAAATAAAAAATTCTCTGCAAATTGCGACATTATTTTATTTTATCTGCTTAATCCAATAAACTATTTTGAATTAAATGAAATTATAAAAGATAATTGCAGCGGTTTTTATAAGAATATATATATATTCGACTCATACTCTCTGTTAAATTTTAAGCTTATAAATATAATTGAAAATAGCAAAAGTATAATTAAATATGAAAATTTATCGGTCGTAGAGGATAAAAACAATAGCGGAATAGAAATGGGGTTTTGTTCCGACGACTTCGAAATTAAAGACTCAAAAACGCCTAAATCTTTTTGCATCGGATGTAATCTGTTTTCTTTCTTAACGTATCTCGAAAAAAAAATAGGCAATTCGGAAAACGATATTTTAATCGGAGAAAACGGATGCTTTTCTTTATTACAATCCAGCGCTTTAAAATTTTCTTTCAATAATATAGCAATAAACGATAATCCTATTTTTTTTTCGTATTCGATAAATTCAAAAGACTTAAATAAAAATTTTTATGTTTTTATTTCTTCTCTAAAATTTTACGAAAATATAGACAAATTTCTTAAAATCTATAACGGAATACAAGCAAACGGCAGAATAATATTTGTCGTATATAAATCTTTATTCGATTATGATTTTAATGCTGAAAACTTATTTTTAAATCCTGCCTTAAAATCTATTAAAAAAAATATTATAAAAAAAAGTTACCGATTTAAAGATATTAATATAGCTCCCGATAGTACGCGGTTAATATTTATAGATAACGATTGTTTTAATAATGCAAAATCCGGACGAGATTTGAATTACAAATCATATCTTATCGTAAACAATAACGTTTGCAAAAAATTCGACTGCAGGCTATGCTATCAAAAAACAAAATGTCCTGCTATAAAAATAGATATAAATAAAAATATATTTATAGAACCTGAAATTTGTAATTTCTGCAAATTATGCATCGATATATGTCCGCATAATGCAATTAAATCAAAAAAACGTAAAAAAATTAAAGTAAAAAAATCGTTAGAAAGTAAAATTAATTTATAAACCTTATGGAAAATATTAACTACAATCTTATCCTTAACGGAGCCGACTTTAAAGAAATTAATTACCTTAGTAAATTTCTTTATTACTCGTTAAAAAATGAAAACTTCAATGTATCCTTGCTTATAAAACCAGCATCTAATATATCCAATTATAGTATGACTTATGCGGTTATAAAGGTGGGTAAATTTGAATCTATAAGCTGCCTGCATAATATAGATGCCGTTATAAGTTTAGATTTTCAATCGTTGTTAAACTACTATCCTTTTATCGGCAAAAATACGCTTTTGATTTCGGATTACTCCTCGTTTAACGTATGCGATTTCTGGCTGACCGATAATGAAACAACTAAGCAAAAATTAAAAGAGAAGACGGAAAATATTTACAAAATACCTCTAAAAAACATAATCGACCAGGATTCGATGGGGAAAAACAGGGTAAGCTCATATATTGCCCTTATTGGAGCATTTATATCGAGAAGCAGCCTATTGGACCTCGATTCCGTTTTGAGGCAGACGGCTTTGTTTTCCGAAAACGACGCTTTAAAGAAAAATATGATTCAAACTATTCTAAAAGGTTACGATTATGTAACCGAAAATCAAGAAAATTAAGACTGAGCCGAAATGCTTTAATCTGAAGCTGTTTCTTTATAACATAAGCCGCATAAACCGTAAAATTCTAATCCGTAATTATTAATATAATAATTTTCTTTAAAATTTTCTTTTATCTTTGCGTCGAAAAATCCTTTAAAATCCGATTCGTCTATTTTAACGTCTATTATTCTGCCGCATTTTTCGCATATAGCATGACCGTGCAAAGATATATCTCCATCGTAATGAACGGAATTTTGCAAAGTTCTTATTTCCTTAACCTCATGTATAGAAGATAACAAGGAAAGATTTTTATAAACCGTATTTAAAGAAATCATCGGGTATGCTTTTCTGAGTTTATCGTAAACGTCCACCGCAGATGGATGGCTTTTGGATTCCGAAACTATTTTAATAATTTCGAGCCTTTGAGGCGTAAGACTGTACCCCATTTTTTTTATTTTAGAAACTATATCGTTTAACCGCGAATTAACTTGATGCTTCATACTATCTCCAGAATATTATCTATATAATATTTATTATTATATAATATAAAAAAAATGTCAAACGTTTTCAGGTTTTATTTTAAAATCTTTAATGCTGTCGTAAAAAGCTTCTAACCTGGTAACGTAACCAGCATCTGCATTGTGTTCGTCTATTTCTATTTCAAGATAAGGTTTGTTTTTCATATATTCCGCAAAGAAAGTTTTTATAAAAGAATCCGGACCGCATGCATAATTAGTAATGTAAACTGCGTTCAGTTTTGGATTATCTACGACTATTTTAGCCGCCGACAAGATTTTATGACCCGAATGCCAGAACATGTTGTCATGCTCTTCGTAAATAGAAACTCCTTCTATATCTAAAAAATCCATAGGCATTACCGTTTTGCCGAGAGAAGAAATTTTATTTGATATCGAAAGGTTAATTCCTTCGTCCTGGGTATTGTAAGGTCTTCCTATGAGTACCGTAATATCGTCGTAACTTTCCAATACTTCCCTGCCTTTTGATTTTAATCTTTTAAAAAATTGCTTCTGTTTATCAATCGCTCTGTCAAAAGCGGCAATAATTTTATTTTTCGATATGCCGAATTTTTTAAGATTTTTTAAAAAATGGTCTATGGTCAGGTCGTAATCGTGTTTAACGCCGAACAATCTTACTTCCGGCGCAATAATATGTATTTTGTTAAGCTCGAGCAGCGATTTGGCTATATAAGGCACGCCCTGTATATAAGGACATTGATATGTATTTTCTTGAAAATCATGATTTTTTTCCCTGTTAACCAAAGCCGGCAGAAAAACTGCATCTATTTTTTTATCTATCAGATTCTTTACGTGACCGGCTACTACTTTTACCGGAAAACAGGTATCGGTAACGGAAAGCATATTCGAAGAATTTATTATATTTCTATTTGTTTCCGTAGATAAAATAACGTTGAAACCCAAACTGCTAAAAAATTCATTATAAAAAGGAAAAAGGTCATAAGTTTCAAGACACAAAGGGATTCCTATGCGTAGTTTAGAATAATCGGATTCGTTGGCATCCGAATATCCCTCTAACAAAAGTTCCTTTCTATACTTAAAAAAATTATCGCCTTTTTTCGTTTTAGCTTTATCTATTTCAAATATGTCGCATCTTGCTCCGTAATAATGGGCAGGTTCATTTTCAACAGCTACTTTATTAACGTCGCATAAATTGGAGCATTTTAAACATTCAAAAGATTCCTGCGTATATTTCCTGTTTCTTAAATCGAAACCTACGAACTTCGACTCGGAATTATTGGTAAAAGCTATCAGGGCGCTGCCTATAGCACCGGTTACTTCGTTATGCAGCGGAACTATTATTTTTTTTCCGAGAAGCGTTTCAAAAGCGCTTACTACGGCTTTATTTAAAGCTACTCCTCCTTGAAAAAGTATATGATCACCTACAGGCTTTCCCAGAACTACTTTGTTTAAATAGTTCTCGACTATAGAATAGGCTAATCCGGCTATAAGCTGATCTTTATTTGCTCCTTTCTGCTGATGCGATACGAGGTCGGATTCCATAAAGACCGTACATCTGTCGCCAAGATTGCAAGAACTTGGGGCGTTAAATGCTTTATCCGAAAATTCTTTTATGATATCGATATTAAGCTTTAAAGCCTGTTCTTCCAAAAATGAACCGGTTCCTGCCGCGCATGCTTTATTCATTTCAAAATCTACTACTACTCCGTTTTGTATCCTTATGTATTTTGAATCCTGACCGCCTATTTCAAAAACGGTATCGACGTCTTTATCTATAAATATAGACGCCGCGGCCTGCGCCGTTATTTCATTTTTTACGACGTCGGCGCCGACGTAATCGGCTATTAAATAGCGTCCGGAACCGGTCGTACATACCCCTTTTACAGTAACGTCTATATTGAAATTTTTTAGTTCGAGGTAAATCTCGTAAAGCGTATCCCTTACTATTTCAATTGGTTTGCCGTTTGTTTTTTTGTATTTTTTAATTAACAGCTTTTTATTTTCGTCTAACAAAACTATGTTCGTAGAAACGGAACCAGTATCTATACCCATATAAACCGGAACATTCCTTCCTGAAAAAGATTTAAGGGAATTTAAAGCTTCTATTTCCGCATTATTGAACATTTCATTATCGGATTGAATTGATTTTAATCTTTCCCTATATCTGCCCGAAGATTTGTCTTTTTCGATAAATTCCCTTAGAGGCTCTAATCCGTTAAATTTAAAATCTTTTTCGCCGCGCGCAATTATGGCTATGCCTATAGCCGGCATAACAGTATGGTGCTCAGGTATTATAAGTTCGCCGTCTTTAAGTTCGAGAATATCTTTAAAAGCTCTTATCATGCCTTTGTTAAATGCAACCCCGCCTTGAAAAATAACGGGCTTATCGAATTTTTTGCCCTTAGCTACCGTTCCTATGAAAGTTCTTGCGACTGCATAACATAGTCCGGCGACGATATCCGATATTGGCGTAGAAACCTGCTGAAGATGTATCATGTCGGATTTTGCGAAAACCGTACATCTTCCCGCAATTTTAGCCGGATTTTTAGACTCCAAAGCCATATTGCCGAATTCGTTTTCTATATTGATATGAAGTCTTTCCGCCTGTTGGTCGAGAAAAGAACCGGTGCCTGCAGCGCATAAATCGTTTAAACCGAAGTCTTCCAAAAATATCTGTCCGGTTTCTTCGTTTTTCCTTAGCATTAAAAATTTAGAGTCCTGCCCTCCGATTTCAATTACGGTTTTAACTTCCGGATAAAAATATTTCACGGCTTCGGTCTGCGCTACTAACTCGTTTATATTCGGAATGCCTAAAACTTCGCCCAGGGTTCGCGAACCGGAACCCGTCGCCCCTATTCCGGCGAAAAGATTTTCTGGATATTCGTCGAATATTTTTTTTAAAACTTCATAAGATGTTTTTATTGATTCGCCGTTAGATCTTACGTAATCTTTCTTTATAAGATTAAGATTATCGTCTAAAATTGCAAATTTAACGGTGGTAGAACCTATATCTATGCCGAGATAAAATTTTTCCTTCATATTCTTTTCCATTTACCGCCTTCTTCGAATATTTCTTTTTTCCATATAGGAACAGTTTCTTTTATTGCGTCTATTAAAAATTTAGAAGCAAGATAAGAATCCTCCCTGTGCGGACTTGAAACGCCTATAGAGATAGATATTTCTCCTATTTCCATTTTTCCGGTTCTGTGTACGATGCAAACTTTTAATATATTATATTTAGTAAAAGCTTCGTTTATCAACTTCTTGATTTCTTTAACCGCCATTTCTTCATAAGCTTCGTAATAAAGATATTCTACCGGTTTTCCGTCTTCATTATCCCTTACCGTTCCGTTAAACAAAAGAACCGAACCTGCCGACGAATCGGAAACAAAATCGAGAACTTCATTGCAGTTTATTTTTTCAGCCGTTATTTTAATATTAAAAGCGGCAGACGCGTCAGAATTGGAGGATGATACTCCGCCGCTTACAGGCATAATAACCGTGATTTCGTCTCCATCGGACAATTTTTTTTCCGTGTCGGCATATTCCTGATTAACGGCATATTTAGATACTTTAAGAATATTTTTTATGTCGGGATAACTTGCCTCCATTATTGAAACAATATCTTTTACCGATGAACCTTCATTTACGGTAAAATCTAATAAATTTTTCCCTATTAATTCTTTGAAAGCGGCAAATAATCTTACTTTTATACTTATCATTGGTATTATTTTAAGATTGTTATTTTAAGAAAGATGCTTTGAAATTTCATAAAAAAGATGTCCAATTTCTTTAAGGATTATATTATTCATGGCCAATGTTACGGCATTAATAGAGCCGGGGACGGAAAAAATTATCTTTCCGTTGTATATTCCTGCGGAAGCGCGGGACATAATTGCGGCAGTACCTATTTCATTATAGCTTAAACTCCTAAACAGTTCTCCGAAACCGTATAATTCTTTATCGTATATATTTTTTAATGTTTCGTAAGTTATGTCTTTGAAAGAAACGCCTGTTCCGCCGTTTATAATAACCGCATCCGTCTTAGGTGTATTTTCCTCGCCGCATATTTTAACGATTAAATCTTCAAGCAAAGATTCGTCGTCTTTTATTAAAGCGTAACCGGATATTTCATGCCCGGCCGACGCAAGCGCTTTTTTTATATAATTTCCGCTTTCGTCTTCGCTTTCTTTTCTTGAGTCGCTCAACGTTACGACATAAACGCTTAACCTTTTGTTTGCGTTAATATTTTTTTTGTGCTCTATGTGTCCCATATTAGATAAATTTTAAACTAATAAGCGAAAAATGTCAATTTCGATATGGGACTGTTCGATAAGGGGACGGAATTCAATTCCGTCCCCTTATCGAAAATAAAACAAAAGTGCCGAAAATATTTAATTTTAATATATTTTCGGCACTTGCTTGTTTATTTAGACAGCTAATTTCATTTATTATGCGGTATCAATTAATACATTCCGCCCATTCCGCCGCCCGGCATACCGCCCGGCATTCCTGCGGCCGCTTTCTCTTCCGGTTTATCGGCTATCATAGCTTCCGTAGTCAACATAAGCGATGCGACGCTTGCAGCATTCTGTAGCGCTGTCCTTTCGACTTTCGTCGGGTCTATAATACCCGCTTTGAGAAGGTCTTCGTATTTATCTGCCGCGGCGTTATATCCGAAAGCTGCTCCGTCATTGCTTAGAACCTTGTCTATAACTATAGAACCTTCAACTCCTGCATTTTCTGCAATCATCCTTAACGGCTCCTGAACGGCTCTTTTGATTATTTTAATGCCTGATTCTTCGTCGTGATTAGCTCCTTTAAGTTTATCTATGGCTTTAGCTGCCCTTAACAGCGCAACGCCGCCTCCTGGTACTATACCCTCTTCAACTGCAGCTCTTGTTGCATGCAGGGCATCTTCGACTCTGGCTTTCTTTTCTTTCATTTCTGTCTCGGTAGCAGCTCCTACGTTGATTACTGCAACTCCGCCTATTAATTTTGCAAGTCTTTCCTGAAGTTTTTCTTTATCGTAATCAGACGTGGATTCTTCAATCTGCGCTCTAATCTGCTTAACTCTTTTTTCTATATCGCCCTTAGAACCGGCACCGTCAACTACTGTAGTATTATCTTTATCTACGTTAATTCTTTTTGCCTGACCAAGATCTTTAAGGGTAATGGATTCGAGTTTAACGCCTATATCTTCGGAAATTACCTGTCCACCCGTCAATATTGCAATGTCTTCAAGCATTGCTTTTCTCCTGTCGCCAAAGCCCGGGGCTTTAACGGCACAGCAGTTTAAAGTGCCTCTTAATTTATTAACGACGAGCGTCGCAAGAGCTTCTCCTTCGACTTCTTCGGCTATTATAATAAACGGACGTCCGGACTTTGCGATCTGTTCAAGAATCGGTAATAAGTCTTTCATTGCGGAGATTTTCTTTTCGTTAATCAAAACATACGGATTGTCAAGAACGCATTCCATTCTTTCCGAGTCGGTTACGAAATAGGGAGATAAATAACCCCTGTCAAACTGCATCCCTTCGACTACTTCAAGGGTGGTCTCCATACTTTTTGCTTCTTCTACCGTTATAACGCCTTCTTTGCCGACTTTATCCATAGCTTCAGCAATAATAGAACCGATAGTTTCGTCGTTGTTTGCGGATATAGTGCCTACCTGAGCTATTTCTTTTTGATCCTGAATCGGTTTAGATATTTTTTTAAGTTCTTTTACGATTTCTTCTACTGCTTTGTCTATTCCTCTTTTAACGTAAATGGGGCTGGCTCCGGCGGTAACGTATTTAACGCCTTCTTTATATATAGCCTGAGCTAAAACGGTTGCGGTAGTCGTTCCGTCTCCGGCTGTATCGGATGTTTTTGAAGCTACTTCTTTTACCATCTGAGCGCCCATATTTTGGAACTTATCCGATAATTCTATCTCTTTTGCTACGGTAACGCCGTCTTTCGTAATTGTCGGCGAACCAAACGATTTTTCGATTACTACGTTTCTTCCTTTGGGTCCAAGCGTAACCTTAACGGCATCCGCAAGCGCATTAACGCCGGTAAGAATTTCGGCTCTGGCTTCCGATGAAAATTTTAATTCTTTTGCCATAATTATTCTACTCCTTTAAATTTGAATTTAAATTATTAAATTTTAAAATTGCTTATTTTTCTACTATAGCCAAGATGTCGTCTTCTTTCATAATAAGATATTCCTTGTCGTCGATTTTAACATCGTTGCCGGAATATTTCGCAAATAAAACTATGTCGCCTACCTTAACATCCATCGGAATTTTTTTACCGTCTTCTAAAACTCTGCCGTTTCCAGCAGCTACGACTTTGCCCTGCATAGGCTTTTCTTTTGCAGAATCAGGAATAAATAATCCTCCTTTAGTTTTTTCTTCTTCCTGAAGTCTTTCTACCAAGACTCTGTCTTGCAATGGTTTAACTTTCATAAACTTCTTCTCCTTATTTAAATTTAGTTAAAATTAGATTTGATTTAATTGCATAAATGAAATTAAAATTTTTAGCACTTATTAGCTTTGAGTGCTAACCTTTTTAATATACACTTATGCTTTTAAAAAAACAATATCATAAATCTTTCAATATTTAATAATAATTTTAAGATATTTGCTATATATATTAAAATAATTGCTATTTTCTTTATTTTATTTAATTATTTGCGATTATATGAAATTTTATGAATTTTTTTAATTTTATTTTTTTATTTTATCGTCAATTTAAAAGTGATATAATTGAATTAAATGGAAAAATATATTCTTGAAATAAACGGCTTAACTAAAAACTTTAATCGCTTAAGAGTTCTTAACGAAGTTAGCTTTAAAATTAAACAGGGTGATTTTTTTGGATTAATAGGTCCCAACGGTGCCGGAAAATCTACTCTTTTAAAAATTCTATACGGAATAGTCATTCCTGATTCCGGAAATATTTCAATTAACGGTTTAGATCTTTTGTCTAATTATAAAAAAATTAAATATACTCTCGGTATAGTTCCTCAGGAAGATAATTTAGACGAAGATCTGTCGGTCAACGATAATCTGATTATATATTCAAAATATTTCGGGATTACCGGCGGTGAATCCCGCAAGCGGGCAAACGAGCTTCTTAATTTTTTCGATATGAGCGAAAAAAAATATTTTAAGGTTTCTGAACTTTCAGGAGGATTAAAACGAAGGCTTATGATAGCCCGAGCTTTAATAAACAATCCGTCCTTAATTATATTAGACGAGCCTTCAAGCGGCTTAGATCCCGAGTACAGGCAAAATATTTGGGAAAAATTAAAGGCATTAAACAGAAACGGGGTTACTATACTTATGTCCACTCATTATATGGAAGAAGCGGAACGGCTTTTTAATAACATTATAATATTAAATCACGGCAATATCGTTTTTAACGGCGCTATAAGCGAAATTACTTTAAATAAAAAATCTTTGGAAG
>JAJZBN010000046.1 GCA_021798875.1 bacterium
GATAGGCGGGGTCTTTATCTCTATAACTTTGAAAAGAATCTTTGTCGTCTATATAATGAGCCGTCCTGCGTTTTCTTTCTTCTTCGCAAAGACGGTAATTTCTCGTTTTCTTTTTATGGTCTTCTTCGAGCATTTTCGCCGCTAAGGTTACGCCGACGATAATTAAAACTATAATAAATCCGGCCAATATCTTAATAAATAGAAACAAATTATATTCCTCCCGCGTAAAAAGGTTTTCAGTATATATATACGCTTTTTTTTTGAGATACTGAATTTTAGGGCAAAAAAAATGCCCCCTGTCCAAACTCGGACAGAGGGCAAAAGCTTTGTTCCCCCTCCGCACATATTAAATTTGCGCAAAGGGATTATTTATTTATTTTTTATTATAATAAATAAAATAAAAAGAATAAAATTTAAACTCTCATATTTTTTGCTGTAAACGTTGACTACTAAATCTATGTTGCAATTACAAACTGCATTGATAAATCTTTCGTTCGTTTTCATGATAATCTCTCCTTTTTAATTAATTAATTTTTTAATTTAAAGTTATTTAATTATTTTTTTTAAAAAAAATCCCCGCAAGATACGGCAAACCGTATATGCGTAGACCTGTAAAATCTATAACATGCAATTCGCAGGTTATCATATCAAAAAGAACGGCTTTATCTGGATGGAAAGGTAAACATTGAAAATAAACTTTCGTTGTGCCAGTTAGCGTCTTATAGTTAAAGTCGTGAAATTTTATCATTCTAATCCTCCTCAAAAATTAAAGTTAATTAAAATATTTTCTCGTGATATTCCCAAGACTTAATAAGATAAGGTTAGTCGAGTTAAATTTGAATTTTAACTTCATACCAAAAATCTTTATAAATAATATTTATATCTTTCGTAAGCAAATATGATATTCTATCTTTCATACTTGCGCCATAACTTGTGAGCTTAATTATCCACAAATCATTTAAATCAACATTCTTATAATCTATCTTGTTATAATCCAAGATAGATTTATTGCTATTTTCCTTCAAAATTATAGTTAACCTTTTTATCGTTATTCCCCATATATCTTTACTGAAATCACAACGATAACTTATTGCTATTTTTTTATTTTTCATAACTTCTTTAAATTTTTTCATGTTTTTATTATCTAAATATCCATAGCACAACAATATTTCATTATTCATTTTTTCTCTCTCCTTTAATTAATGTATCCGTATATTTAATAACATTATTTTAAATAAAAAAGCCCCGCAAGGCTTTATTGAAACTTTGCAGGGCTTAAAAATACGGCGTTAAGCCGCAACTTGCGTTTTCGTGATTTTTAGCGCTACAAACTCGCCCGTATCGGCTTTTTTGCCGACGTAAATCACGCTGCCGTTATTAATACGGCATTCGGCAAATTTATTACCGGTTTTTTTACTTAACTTCCAAGCGTATTTGCCGGCATAAGTTTTATCCGTATCGTCAGGTTTGCCCGATACCTTATAAACCTTGCCGTCTTTCATTAAATACATTTGTCCGTCAAGCGTAAAACTTGCCGCTTTGTCGGGATAGACATTAACGGCCGAGATTTTCGTAAATACGAATTTCTCTTTAAACCCACGATTGGATTTAATTTCCGTTTCCGTTTTCTCCGTGACCGTAGCGGTCTTTTTAGCGGGTTCTTCGACTGACTGCGGGGTGAATAACAAGTCGTCGGCTTTAACCGATGCCTGCATTTTTTGCTTCCACAGCTTATCGAGAGATCCTGCATTTTCGTTTTTAGACAAGCTCTCCGCAAGCTCCCTAACAAAGGATTTTTCCTCTATGTCGGATATTGCGGCAAGTCCGTCTTCTTCGGGGATTTCTCCCTCAAAGATTTGAGATGCGGTCATTTTATTAGCGATTAAAAGCATCGCTTTTTCCTGGACCGTTTGAGAGTTCACTAAAAAATGAACCTCGACGGATTTAGTCTGACCTATTCTCCAGCTTCTGCGGCTTGCCTGCCTTAACAGGTAAGTAGAGTAGGGAGTTTGAAAGAATACTATGGTTGGGTACTGATATAAATCCAGACCGGTAGAAACAAGTCTTGGATTACAGATCAAAACATCGGTATCCGCCGTATTTTTCCTTATCCATTCCTCGCGCTTAACAGGTTTAATGCTTGACGGCAAAATAGTTGCCGAAATATCAAAAGAACTTAAAACTTCTTTTAACCTTTTTTGAATATCGCGGGTATCCGTGTATTCGCAAAAGACTAAAACTTTACGATTAAGAGCTTTATTCTCGTTGATTATCTCAACAAGCTTTTCCTCTTTGCTCGTAACTAAATCAAGCTCTTTACATACCGCAATTACCTTGCCCTCTTTATTAAGGACTTCCTCATATGTCGGATTATCCGCATACGAGCTTAATACGGTAAGCATTTTAGCTAATACGCCTAACGCCCCCATTCTTATTGCAAACTGAAACGATTCTTGCATTTCAGTTGCAACTTGATTATAAGATTCTCTGTGGATTTCCTTCATATCTACCTGAGTAACATATTCCGTATATTCAGGCAGTCCAGCCGCTATGTCGCTTATTTTCATAAACGCCGTAGTCGGCAAGAATTTTGTTAAAAGCTCAGGCGATATGCCCGGCTTTTCTTTTACGATGACGTTCTGTTTTTTAGAACGGCTCATCGAATTGTCCGTGCTATTGTCGGATTTACGGACGGTCTCAACAACGCCGTATCTCCTTGCAAATCCAATAATGTCTCCGTAAACGGATATATCCTTAACGGAGTTCGGATTGAATCTCCACAAGAGATAAAACAATGTGGATGGTTTGCCGCCGGACAGAGTGCCTGTTAAGAGCATAGCTTTTTTTGATACGCAAGCAGCCTGAGCCGCTGCGACTCCTCTTGCAGATTCGCCCTTTTCTTCGTGGGCTTCGTCCAAAATGAAGAGATCAAAAAAACCGCCCGGCAGATACTTTTTCATATATTCCATTACAGGAACACGCTGTATCTGTCTTTCAGAGCCGTTGCTCTCTACCGCCTGCCATAAAGGCTCGCCGCAGATTAGACCTTCATTTTGGTTTTTATCTGTTATAAATTCCGGCACGCAGTCGCCTATCGTTACGCCGTGGAGACGGCTAAGTCTGTTTTTGCAATAGCTTTTAGACCTTTTGCCTTTAGACCCTTTGTTAATGATTTGCTCGCTACCGCATTTAGGACATTTTACTATCATTTTGCCCGTCTTTTTGTCAATAAATTTTACCTTAACTGGTCTCCAATAGTAGCCCAACTTTGCCATTTCTCTTGAAACGATAAATATTTCAATTCCTTTCGGCTTAATGCCGATTAAATTGCGGATTGAATCGACATCGGCTTTGGTATTTATTACTACCGCCGACGATAATACGGTGTCTCCGAGAGCTTTTTTAGCCTCACGGATCCATTTTTCGACTAAATGCGGCGGGACCATAAGTAATGCCCTTATACCTTTACCTGACTTCTTATACATTCCGTATAAGGTCATTAAAGACATTAGAGTTTTACCGCATCCCATTTCAGCGCCAAGAAATACCGTGTTTTCGGTTTCAAAACGCTTAACTACCGCATTAGCGATGTCCGCCTGCTGAGGATAGGGGATAAAACCGTTATTCGTTATTAGCGAATAATCTATTTTGTCCGCCTCGTTGCCGTCGTATATGACTTTACATTTTTCGTAAATCATATCGGACAGCGGTTCAGAGAAATTTTCAACGAATGCCCCTATTGTTTTAGGGACTTCTATTTCAGGCAGACTATCATCGCAGTCTATACCTGAAATATAATCGTTGATAATTTCGTCAATTCTGCTACGGTTTGTTGTCTCAAGCGAACCAAAGCTACCGCAATTACTTGCGATGTCTTCGATTAGTTTTTCGCTTTTTAACCGCTGGTAGAGGTCTGCCGCCCATTCATCTGCGACAGGTACTGAGGATTTTGTCCTCAAAACCTCTATGAATTTTTTGTCCGGATTTCCGTTTTCCAACGGAAACAAATCCTTTATTGACTGATTTGTTATCGTTGCGACGGTTAATCCGTCAGACGTCGTCTGCTTATTAATCGTCAGACGGTCATCTTTTGACCTGGCGATTTTGTTTACACTATAATCGCCAAATTCAAATTCAATCTCTTTATAATTTATTATAGACGCAATAACCGCCTGAACGACGGTAGGGCGTCCTAATATTTCCAATAAGAAAAAGCGGCGATTATATATTTCGCCTGTTTTAATATACCTGCCTACCCGCACCTGCGGGAAGGTAATACATTTTGTCGTTTCTGTCATTTTTATCTCCTTTTTTATTTAAATTTTTATTTAAATTAAAGTTATATTTAAAAACTGCTAAACTAAAAAAGTTATTTTTTAATTTATTTGAATAACTTCTTTGGTTTTCAAATCCAAAACCTTTAACGTGGCCCTAAATTTATTTATTTCTTTTTCTACGGTTTGCGTTTTCGGTTTGACGTTTTTATCCTGTTTTTCTTCAGTCTCTTCGTAGGTTTCGATAAACCTTTCGGTTTGACCGTTTATAACAAGATTAGTGCCTTTGACCCTGCCGTTCAAGTAACCGGTAGGCAAAAGCAACGGCAAGTGGCTATTACGCAAAGGTAATAGCGTTTCTATCGTGTCTTTCGGCTTAATAGCCTCAAGAGCGATATTAATCGTTTTGCCGTTAGCAGCTAAAGCTTTTTCTATCATTTCTTCGGTAATTGCTACCGATGAAAATAGATTTAAAGGTTTCGGCGCAACAGTTAGCGTTCTGTCGTCATGGTCTAAATTTGGCCTTAAACCTTGAGACAGACTTATTGCCGCATTAAAAAAGGTACGGTAATTTTCG
Source organism: bacterium (assembly GCA_021798875.1). Classification (GTDB taxonomy): domain Bacteria; phylum SZUA-79; class SZUA-79; order Acidulodesulfobacterales; family Acidulodesulfobacteraceae; genus Acidulodesulfobacterium_A. The sequence goes on from JAJZBN010000046.1 coordinate 4,852, forward strand.
TTATATATACCGTCCTCAATTTGTTTCAACTCATCCTCATATTTGCTGTCGCTAAAAGTCATCGACAGCTTTAATATAGGAACAACTTTTCCTTTCCTGAGGATTAATACCCACTGTTTGTAGGTTTCGTCCTCGGTCATTTTGAAATAAGAAAGAATGGCAAAGTTTTTCAATAATACTGTTAAAAACTCTTTGGCTCTGGAATATCCAGAGAACAAAGATTCATTGATAATCAGTATCATTATTCCGCCTTCAACAAGCGGGGACGCATATCTTTCGATAAACGTCAACTCAAGGCGGCTGTCTCCGTATCCGCGTTCCCAGTCGTAAGGCGGGTTGTTAAAAATTAAATTAAACGCCTGCGCCGATACTCTGGCGTCAATCAAAGCGTCGGTCTCAAACAGGCAATTTTTTTTACCTGTAATTTCTGCCGTCTGCTTTGACCTTTCGACATCTAACTCAATACCGTAAACTTCGGCGTTATTATTTTCTTTTAAAATCTTTAACGCCCTGCCGTCTCCGGCGCAAGGGTCTAAAGCCCTTATAGGCGTTTCGATTTTAATTTCTTTGATACCCCTGATAATTGCAGCTTCCGGAGTGGGGTAAAACTCCATCTTTTCTTGAGACGCTAATCTTGCCATAATAAATATCTCCTTAAAATTAAAAAGCCGTATATCTATTTAGATTACGGCTTTACGATTAAAGTTATAAAGTTATTTTTTTTAAATTAAATTAATTAAAATTTAAATTTAATGTTTACCTATAAATTCCCCCTCGCTTGTAAAATCATACTCCTCAGCGGAGGGCAAATCATAGTCGGTGTCGTAGATATTATCTCTTTCACCGTCTTTTAAGAAATGAACAATCTTTGCACGGTAACTTCTATCGCAAGAATGTCTATATTCTTTAGTTATTTTAACTATCTCGTCCTCGTTTTTAGCGAGGTTGTACTCGATACAAAAACCAATAATTTTTTTAATTTTCATAGTTCTCTCCTTTGCGATAAAATCGCATTTTAAATTAAATTTTTTTATTTTTTATAGATATGAAAATAAAAGGGCATTTTATAGGTAAATAAAGCAATATAAAATGTTATTTAAAAGGGCATTTTATAGGTAAATAAAGCAATATAAAATGTTAGTGACGTGATTTAGACAGTAATGTAAATAGGGTAATACATTTGACAGAGTTAAAATTGTCCGGCATAGAGCTAATTATCTTTTAAGATAACATTTCAATAACTCAGAATTAAAATGGCATAGCCGGAAGTCGATTTAGAATCGAGAATAATAATTATGATTATAGTATCTCAAAAAATAAAGGGGATGTCAAGAATTTAAACAAAAAAAAAGGCTTACGCAAAGGGGAATAAATCCCCAATACGTAAGCCTTTTATATATGATTAATAACCGCAAAGACTAAACCCGCAACAAATGCAGGTTACGCAACCCTCTGCGTGATATAATTTTGCTCCGCAGTCGGGGCAGTATTCATAATTGCGATTATTAGTTTCTTTTTCTTCGTTTTTCATTTTTTTAATCTCCTTTAGTTTAAAGTTTTAAAAGAATTTTCTTCATTTTCTTGACTGCTTCTTCTTCGTAGGCATCCGCCCAAAAATTATTTGCGCTTTTTACAAAATCTTTCATCTCGTTAATACAAAGCCTTCTAATTTCAGAAACATCCGGAAGTTCGTCGAAAAATGCAGTCTGTAAAAAACCATGCTCCCCCATAGATTCAGGAAACGCAAACTCTACTACATAGTAGTCTGCTTTCCCTGTTTTTCTTACCTTTGTTATTTTATAAATCTCTGCGTCAATATCTTTTATCGGCGCAGATAAAGCAACGACAATATCTCTTGGGAGTTTTTCTCTTTCTTCTTTAATCATTTTTACAACCCCCTTTCTATATCTCTGTCCGTTAAGTTTTCCGCCCATTCGTCTAATTCGTCAATGGCGCGGGTTTCTTTTGAGCGGTTATAGTTATATGGATCATTCGGGTACTCCGTCAACGCAGTCAAAATAACCTGTGCCGTAGAGTTCATCAAAACTTGCATTTACTTTATTCATTTTTTTTCTCCTTTAATTTAATTTCCTCACCGAGAAATACCCGTCCGAAAGGGCAGGGACACAAGGCGATTAACTGTTATTTTTTTTAAAATTAAATTAAAAAGTGAAATTTATATCATCCCAACTTAATTTCCCCCCGACGAATAAATCAATGTCGGGATTAATGTTGCATTTTGCTATATTTCTTCTCTCAAGTCCGTTACCGAAGTACCCCTCGACAAGGACATTCTCTTTCATAATTTTAATTACTTGATAATTTCTCATTTTTTCTCCTTTATATTTATAAAAGTTTATTAACTAACATTGCTAAGAAGTCCTCGCCCGGAAGGGCAGGATAATAGGCAATTCTAAAGTTTTTTATTTTTCAAATTACAACACAATTAATAGAATAATTAAAAGCCAAAGCCGTTTTAGCTAAGGCTATCATATTCTTTAATTTATCTGCCTGCGCATGTAAACTTCTCGCAGTGCTAAAATTATCCCATCCTGATTCGTAAGAACCTTGACCATGAAGTCGTGAAACTTCGTCAGCTTGGGATATCAGTTTATTACATTCATCAACCGACATTTCGTTAAAACGGTAAATGCTATACCCATCATAATAGGCATAAACATTTTTGCCGTCATTGTCGGTAACCGTAAATCTTGTAAGATGAAAACTTTCAGCTTCTTTATGGCAAACATGTCTTTTAAAAAGCTTCTCTGCTTTCTTTATACTTGGGATGTAATTTATGTCTATCGTCTTACTGCCTCCAACTGCATAAGTCCCGAATAATTCGGGATGATAATCTTCCCAATAATAATCAACGCCTTCTATTATTAATTTCATTTTTTATCTCCTTTTTTTATAAAGTTATTTATTAAAAAAGCAGGGCATCCGCAATTAAAATAACTTGCAAATCCCTGCTTGAAATAGGTTAGCCGATATTAAGCCTGTCGGTTTTTTTCAAAACCGAATACATCTCGTATAGGTCGGGCTCATTCTGTTTAAGTGACGGTATATCAAGGCTCATCATCTCGCTGACTGTATAACTTGCTTTAATACCGTCAACGGTAGCCCTAAACGGACCATAAGCCTTAATCGTCTCTTTCAACGGAGCAATCTCTTTATCGAGAGATTTTATCTCCTTATTAATCTCGGCATACCTTATTATTAAATCTTTTAAGTCATCAGGCAACTTGCCTTTATCCGCATAAGCGGGGCAAGTGTCTTTGACTCCGCAATATCCGCAGAGGATAGATTGATATAACGGCAAGCCGTCGTAGTCTATTTCCTGCGGATTTTGTAGCTGGGCTAAAAGCCATTCGGCTTTAGCGACCAGCTCAGAAAATATTACTTCATCGTAATCGACTTTAAACTCGGCTAATGCGCCGGTTTTTAAGTCGATTACTAAAACATAGCCGTCAACCTGAATTTCGGGATTCTCAAGCATTAATAACCCCTGCTGAAATATGCACTGGTTAATCCAGCTGTCGTATGGAGTGGTTACCATAGACGCTGTTTTAACTTCGATGACGGTTCGTTTCTGTTCGACGAAGTCATTTAAAACAAAATCGATATGCGCCTTTATATTAGGCTGTCCCGGTAGGGTAGCTTCATATTGGGCATCAACTGATTTTCGTTTCGATTCCCTGCAATGCTCTAAAAGGCTCTCGTGGACTATATCTTCCGCGAGATGCCCTCTCTCGAACACTATTTGCTGTTCGAGAGAAATCGGTTGCGGAAATAACTTGGACATTATTGCTTTGCGGGGGCATTGTCCGATATCGGACGCCCCTATATAAGCGGAGCGGTCGCCAAGTTCTACCGCTCCTTTTTTGTTTGCCAATTTAGGCAGGTTAGTCTCGATTATATTTCTAATCATAGCGCACCTCCTACCAAACGGGCAACAAAGCTACCTCTACGCTGACGGAGTTTATTTTTTATCTCCGCCATAGATGTAGCTTCGTCAAGTCTTTCTTCGAAATTCGTAACTTTAGTTACGGTTTCATTCCAGACCTGCTTATTTTTTTCAAACAATTCAGGTTCGTTATGATATAAATGTATCATCATAGCGAACATATCGTCTATAATAGACGATATTTGATAATTCGCAAGATCAATATCATTCTGAATTGTCTGTTCTATATACTCCTGTGCCGACTGACTGATTGAGTCATCGGCATATTTTTCTGCTGTCATTTTTTTTCTCCTTTGGGATGCAAGTCCCGTTTAATAAAGTTAAGTTATTTTTTATTCATCATCGTCTTCATCATCGTCTTCATCTTCAGAATTGTCATAAGGCTCCAAGTCCGAATCGTCGACGGTCCCATTTTTGTAAACTATATTTCCCTTGAAAAAACCTGATTCTTCAACAACATAGTTTTCTATTACTATGTTAGGATACAGGGTTGTTAGTTTTACAAAAACAGGGCTTGGCACTCCCCATGGGGAGTTAAACTGAAACAATAATTTGTTACCTTTTACAACCGTGTCGCCATATGGGTACGTATTCCATTTTACGCCCCAATTTGCCAATCTCCATTCATACCAATCGGAGACTCCATATTTCTCTATCATCTTGTCACCATTTATATAGTTCGGAGATGATACACTTGATAGCTCCTCCGGCATTGGTATGACTTTATTAAGGTCAAACTTAATTGTTCCATCTTCATATTCAGTAAAATACTTTTCGCGTATATCCGTTAATATTTTATTGTCACCTGTTATGGTGACTTCGTTCTCTACCCAGTTTGGCATAATAGCCTCCTTATTTTATTTTTAAAGTTATTTTGTCGTACAAATCCCAAACAAGCCCCGCCAAAAGCGGCAATATAATAGGACTTGCAAAAATACATACGACTTCTACAAACGTTAAAAACAACATAACTGCCTCCTTTAGCGGTTGCCCGCTTGTTTTTAAGTTTTCATAAAAAAACCCCGCGCCTATTAGGCGTAATACGCCGATAGGGCGGGGTTAAGTTTTTATTTATGGAGTATTAAGCCGCTTTTTCGACTTTTTTCATCCAAATTTTTTCAGTTCCTACCCATATAAACCCTAACGCTTTTAAGTCGTTAGATAATGAATAGGTTTTGCCCGAAACCGTTATTGAATCTTCGGATTCGGTTACTACGACCCCGTCAACACTTTTAATGTCGTCAAGGGTTTTCCCGCTTGCCGCAGGTGCCGGAGTAGATGCCGGTTTAGCGGCGGTCTGCGTTGCTGGTTTAGCGGCGGTCTGTGTTGCTGGTTTGGTCTGCTGAGCCGGACGAGAAACGCTATTAGCGTCGTCGTCCTCAGCGACTAAACCAAGTGCCAGTTGCAGACCGTACCTACGAGCGTAGGTAGTAACTTTTCCAAGCACCTGCGGGTCGGTTTCGTTTTCATAGACAAAGTTTCCTTTGCCTACTTCAACGACTTTTTTTGGGATAACGTAAGGGTAGGACGATTCTATTGTTTCGCCCTCCTCATTTGCAATTATTGTTACAATTGCGTTATCCTTTATGGTTTGAGTTAAACTCAGACCATTTTTGTTTAATGGCTCCATTACGGAGTCCAATACACTAGATAAGCTAGCATATTTTGATTTAAAAAATGGATTAACTGCATCCTTTTTTAAATCCTTGAACTCCTGCTGAGCTTTTTTTAATTGAGAAAAAATTTTTTTTTCTGACATTTTAATCTCCTTTGCGGCTTTGCCGCATTAATTAAAAGTTAATTTATTTTTAAAAAAGTTAATAACAAAAAAGGCAGGTAATATAAAATCCCTAAGGATTAAATATTCCTGCCTTTAGCTTACAGTATTGTAAAACTACTAAAACGGAATATCATCGGAATTTTCTTCCGATGTTACAGTTTCCGTAGTTTCACCTTTTTTACTGCCAAGCAGCTGAATGTTGCTGGCAAGGACTTTCGTAGAATAGCCTTTGGTCCCGTCAGCTTTGTCGTAGGTTTCATTTTTAATTTTGCCTTCGACATAGACAGGCGTTCCTTTGACAAGATACTGAGCAACGGTATCGGTTTTTCTGAAAAGTTCCACGTTAAACCACGTGGTATTTTCGACTGCCGTGCCGTCTTTTTTAGTGTATTTTTCGGACGAGGCGACAGAAAACTTAATTACACAGCCTCCTTTCTCGAAATTTACCGTTTCGGCATCTTTTCCAAGGTGACCAGCTACTACGATTTTGTTTAAGTTTAACATTTTGAATCTCCCGCCATACCAAGACTAACCGTCAATTATTGACACAATGGCTATGGCAAATTAAATTAAAATTAAAGTTTTTTTATTTTCCTATAATTAGGACGAAGTGAGTAAAATAGACAAAAATATAAAGAAAATATATTTAAGGTCTATTGTTTAGATTAAGATTTGAAATTAAGAAATAGACAAAAGTCTATTGTGCGGTAAAACATAACAGAGTTAAAATTGTCCGGCATAAAGCTGATTATCATAAAGATAACATTTCAATAACTCAGAATTGAAATGGCATAGCCGGAAGTCGATTTAGAATCGAGAATAATAATTATGATTATAGTATCT
>JAJZBN010000011.1 GCA_021798875.1 bacterium
CTTTTTGCGGCGGCTTAATTATCCCCACCCGCCCACCCTTACATCTTAAAATAAATATATATATTAAATGATAATATGTATATTATACAAGATTTATTTATTCTCTTACTCCCGACTGCGTTTGACGCAGTCGGGAGTTTTTGTTTAACAGCCGATAAAAAGGGAAAGAGGAATGAGGAAGCAGCCTGTTAATCAATAAAGCAATAGGCAGCAAATTAAAATTTATTAACGCCGAAGGATAAAAAATATGCGGTATAATATTAAATATGCTATTGCATTATAATTAATTTCCATATATCATATATAATAAACATATATATATTCATATATATATGAATAACGATATATATTAAATTATTATAAATTTATTTAATTTTTTATTTAAATTATTAGGTGAATAATTATGAAAAAAATACTCGTTATAGGAGGCGGTTTTGCGGGAGTCGAAGCCTCAATAAAGTTAAGAGAATACAATTTCGACGTCACTTTGATTTCGGAAAGGGATTATATGTATATTTATCCACTTTCTATATGGATTCCTACCGGAGCTCTGGATTTTAAGGATGCGGTAATGCCGTTAAATAAATTAAGCGTCGTCCATAAATTTAATTTAATAATAGACTCGGTCGTTAAAATTTCCGCGAAAGATAAAAAAGTCGAATGTAAAAACGATACATATTCTTTCGACTATCTCGTCATAGCCGTCGGCGCAGGAAAAGCCAAACCGGAGGGAATTGAAAATACCTATTCTATTTGCGGCGCCCCTGAAGAATCGCTTAAAATAAAAGAAAAATTAGCGGAATTGGTTAAATCCGGAAAAGGCAGAATAGCCGTAGGAATAGGCGGAAATCCAAAAGACCCTTCAGCTATGAGAGGCGGACCTGCTTTCGAGGAACTGTTTAATATAGACAACCTCTTAAGAGATAAGGGGTTGCGCAGTAATTTTGAATTAAGTATTTTCGCTCCAATGGAAACTCCGGGCAAGCGTCTGGGCGATAAGGCTTATGCGCTTCTTAACCGATTTTATGAAGACCTTAAAATCAACAAATATTTAGGCAAAAAAATAAAAAGATTCGAAAACGGTGCAGTCGTATTCGAAGACGATTCAAGACTTGAAAGCGAACTTATTATTTTTGTTCCCGCGGGAAGCGCCCACGAGATATTTGCCGGCTCGGATCTGCCGCTCACTGAAGCAGGATTCATAAAAATCGACGACTATTTAAGAGTAGAAGGTTTAGAAAATATTTACGCGATAGGTGATTCAGCCAGCCTCGATGGTCCTCCTTTCAGGGGAAAGCAGGGACACGTCGCCGAGATGATGGCCGGTATAGCGGCATATAACATAAATGAACAAGAAACTGGAACGAACAATTATAAAGGCTACAAAGAGCACGTGCATATCTTGTGCGTAATGGACAACGGCAAAGGCGCCGTCTATGTCAAAAGAGATACGAAGAAGGAAACCGTAATAGCGCTGCCGGTGGTCGGCCACTGGCTTAAAAAATTCTGGGGATGGTATTACAAGAACTCGAAATTGAAAAAAATACCGAGGATACCTGGATTTTAAATCAAAACTGGGCAAAAAATACTGTAAAATCCCTCTATCAGTCAATATTTTTGAAACTGAAAACTTACGATTTATTTCAGCATTTTTTTTCTTCATTATCGACAACAAACTTAGAAGTTTGATATAAAGCATGGAAAAAACGTCAAGATTATGGAGGGGGGGTCAAAAGCGGAATGAAAGTTCTTGAAGCTGGATGCGGAAGCGGCTTCGTTACCCCTGCATTATCGAAAGCCGCCGGAAAAGAAAGATTCGTAATCTCGGTAGATATTAAGAAAAAGTTTACCAAATACCCGCCTAATATCTGCCGCTTCCGGACGGCTTTTAAACGAGCCCTGATCTTTTTACTTCTTCGAGATACATCAAGGCGCCGGTATTCATTTCAAGGACGTCGGAAAACAAAGCGGAAGGATTTATTTTTTTAAGCAGGGTTTCCGCCGAATTATAATCGGCCGCGTTATACGCGTCCATAAATTCCGTCAGTTCGCCCAGTTTTCCCTTATGTTCTACCAACGCTTCATAAATAATAGGATCGATAGTAATTTTATCGAACAGTTCTTTAATTGAAATTCCAAGAGCGATATTTACCAAAGAAAGCATTCCTGCCAAAAACGCTTTGTCGGCAAGAGCTTTGTTTATATATTTTTTGCATATATCTTCCATCATCCTGCCTTTTATCACGGCGCTTTCCAATAAGGGGTCAGACCTGAAATCGCTTTTTTTGGAAGCAAGAACAATCGTAAGTATCCATCTTGATACGTTATCATATCCTAAAAGAGCAATCGCCTGTTTTACCGAAGATATTTTTGCCATAAATTCATAAGCTACAGAATTTATAAGTGCAAGCAGACGATATATAAGGTCGGGAGCCATTTTAAAAAGGGATTCTATTTCTTCTATATCCGCATTAGCCTGGAAAGAATTAAATATATTAAGAAGTATTACATAATCTGGATCTAAAGTTACCGAAGAAATTATGGACGGTTTTTGAAAAAAATAGCCCTGAAAAAGGTCAAAGCCCAGGCCTTTGTAATAATGAAAATCTTCGTCTGTTTCAACTTTCGACGAAATTAATTTTGTCCCGTAGCCTTTAAGGAGCATAAGCATTTCTTTTATTTCGGACTTTGAGTATTGCTTTGAATCCAGCTTCACGTAATCCGCCGTTTCCAGAAGCGGCTCCCATGCTTCGTCGTATACGAAATTATTTAAAGATATTCTAAACCCCTTGTTTTTAAATTCTTTTATTATGGAAACGGCATTGCCGTCAATAGTGCTTGTTTCCAAAATTTCAAGCACTATTTTATCTTTCGGCAAAAGTCCTATCATGTCTTTTTGTAAAATATCGGGCGTTAAGTTTATAAATGCCGGATTTTCTCCCATCAGCACTTTTACCCCCATATCGTAAATATTTTCAAGGACGTTAGCGGTAGCGCTTAAATTATCCGATACCGAAACGCCCGACGAGTTTTCTTCGCCGGTGCTTCTGAATAATATTTCATAACCGAATATGCTTTTGTCTGCGGTTATAATAGGCTGTCTTCCTATAAAAATAGCTTTATTCACTTTTTCTCGACCGCGGTATTTATATATTTATATTATAATGGTTGATTTAATTTAAGTTAATCTACCGTAATTTATACATTTATATAACACTGTTAAGTATAAGTCAATAAAAATATCTATAAATATCTATAAATTTATAAAAAATTTTATAAAAATCTTATATCGGAGTTAACCTATTTATAAAATTAAACATATTAAAATATACTTAAATTGAGAGATTTATGTTTTAGATATTTTGCAGTAAAAGCTGTAAAACGGTAAAATAAACTTGATTTTTTTTGTTTAATTTATAATAATTATAAAAGTGAATTATTAGTTTATGAAGGTATATTTTATATATTTTTTTTTGCAGATAAAACAATAAGATAAATGTAACAATAAGATAAATGTAAGATAAATTTAGAGGTGCAATAATCATAATTATGAACAATTCCGAAACTAAGAAAACGCCGTTATACGGCGAGCATGCTAAAATGGGAGCAAAAATAGTAGAATTTGCAGGTTTTTATATGCCTCTTTATTATAAGAGCATAATAGAAGAGCATTTAAACGTCCGAAAAAATTCCGGTATTTTCGATATAAGCCATATGGGAGAAATAACTATAAAAGGCAAAGACGCTTCGTCGTTCGTAGATTACGTCTTTACGGCAGACGTTTCAAAAATAGGAAGGGGAGAGATAGTTTATGCGTTAATTCTTAACGAAAAAGGCGGAATTATCGACGATGTTACCGTTTTTAAGTTTTCCGACGACGAATATATGGCAGTCGTAAATGCGTCAAATACGCAGAAGGATTTTGCATGGGTTCGTCACGTGCAGAACGATTTTCAAAAAAAAGGCAAAGACGTTACTGTGCAAAATATCAGCGACGATATAGGACTTCTTTCAGTCCAGGGACCAAAATCAAGGGATTTGATATATCCTCTTATAAGCGACGTCGTTAAAATTGGAAAATGCGGATTGTTCGATTTTAAGTTTCAGCCTAAAAATATTAAAGATTTAAAACATTTTGAATTTGGATGTGCGATATTTAAAGACGTAAACGTGGAAGCGATGATATCCAGAAGCGGTTATACGGGAGAGTTCGGGTTTGAAATATTCGTACCTGCCGAAAAAACGGTTATTTTATGGAATTATCTTCTGCAAAACTCCAATCTCTCTAATCTTCTTCCGATCGGTCTCGGAGCAAGAGACACCTTGAGGTTTGAAGCGGCGCTTCCCCTATACGGACATGAGCTCGACGAAACGATAAATCCTTACGACGCAGGTCTTGAAAAGTATCTTTCGGATACAAAAGATTTTATAGGAAAAGAGGCTCTAAAAAATATTAAAAACAAAGAAAAAAGATTGATTTTCTTTAAACTTTCCGGCAAACAGATTCCAAGACATTCGCAGAGAATACTCGACGAAAATCTTAAGCCTATAGGCTGTATAGCAAGCGGAACGTACAGTCCTTCAAACAAATTTCCCATAGGAAGCGCTTATATTTCGGATGCCGGCGTAAATGTTTCATACTTGAAAGATTTTTTCATAGATATCAGGGGAAATTTTGAAAAAGCCGAAGTCGTGTCTCCGCCTTTCCATAAAAATTTTAAAACGGGCAAGTAAAAATAAAAGTAATTAAAAATAATTAAAAATAAATAATTAATATAAAGTACGCAATTTTACTATAAAATATCATATTAAACTAAGGGGTTGAAAATGATTAAAAGCGGGTCGTTTTATTTCTCTAAATCGCATGAATGGGTAAGCAAAGGTTCTAACGATAAATATCGCATAGGTATTTCCGATTTTGCCCAGTCGGAACTTGGCGACGTAGTTTACGTTTCTCTTCCGGAAGTTGGAAAAAATTATAAAAAAGATGCAAAAATAGGAGAAATAGAATCCGTTAAATCCGTTTCGGAAATTTACGCTCCGGTCGATCTTAAAATAATATCCGTAAATTCAAAATTAAACGATACTCCTGAGCTTATCAATCAGGATCCGACGGGAAACGGTTTTATCGCTGAAGTTGAGATTTCTAACGACTCGGACATAGAAGGATTAATGGACGAAGTTAAATATAAGACGTTTGCGGAATCTTCGCATCATGAATAATTTTCGCTACTTTCCTAATTCAAAAAAAGATATTGCAAAATTATACCGCTTTCTAAGCATTAAAGATAAAAAAGAGCTTTTCAAAAAGATACTGGGAGATATTCCTCTTATCAGCGGGGACGATTTAACGGATATTCTTAACGACGGTATAGATGAAAGCTCATTATGGCGGCTGTTTTCGGATATCGACTCAAGCGTTCCGCAAAAAAATAAAACTGCGGTTTTTTCAGGCGGAGGAATTTACAATCATTTTGTTCCGTCGGTTATAGACAGCCTTATTTCGAGGTCGGAATTTTATACTCCTTATACGCCGTATCAGCCGGAAGTAAGCCAAGGCACGCTTTTTGCTCTTTTTGAATTTCAGTCGTTCATTGCAGAAATACTCGGCATGGACGTCGTAAACGCATCTATGTACGACGGAGCGGAAAGCCTTGCGGAAGCGGTATTGGCGGCTTTAAGGCTGTCGTCGGCAGACAGGGATATGCCTGCAAACCATAGCGGCGACACGGTATTCGTTTCCGAAGGAGTAAACCCTGATTATTATTCAGTTATTAAAACTTTTACGGGCGGCACGGGAGTAAAAATAGAAAAAATAAAATTAAACGCAGAAACCGGACAGACGGACATATCGGAATTAAAGCAAAAGCTTTCAAAAGGCAGCGGCAGAGTGCCGGCAGTAGTCATTCAACAGCCGAACTATTACGGAGTAATAGAAGATTTAGAATCCCTCGAAAAAATTATACATTCAACCTATAATAATTCTAATTCCAGTCCTGAATCAAATACGGAATATACCCAAAGTTATACCCCAAGTTTTATCGTTTCTTCCACGGAACCTTACAGTTTCGGCATAATTAATCCCCCCGGATTCTATAACGCCGATTTTTTTGCAGGGGAAGGTAATTCATTCGGGAACTATATGAATTTCGGCGGACCGCTTTTAGGTCTTTTTGCGGCAAAAAAAGAATACGTCAGGCAGATGCCGGGAAGAATCGTAGGCAAAACTAAAGACGGCAATAATAAAGACGCATACGCCTTTATTCTTTCTACGAGGGAACAGCATATTAGAAGGGGCGCCGCAACGTCCAATATTTGCACCAACAGTTCTTTAAACGCCGTCAGGGCGGCGATATATCTTTCCTTATGTTCAAAGAGCGGCTTTAAAGATATAGCTTTATTAAATCTTAAACTTGCGCATATATTAAGGGATAAATTATTAAATACCGGACTGTTTGAACCGCTTTACGGCGGAGATTTTTTCAACGAATTTTCCCTTAAGTTTAAGGCGAATACGAATAAACATAATAAAAAACATAATAATAAAACGACTGCATCGGAATTTATAGAAAAAATGGCGGCAAGAGATATTATAGCCGGCATAGCTCTTTCGGAGAACGCCGTTTTAATATCCGCCACCGAAAATATCCGTTTAAGCGATATCGAAAAATACGCAAAAAATGCAAAAGAGGTTTTAAATGGCTAAATTTCCCGGAATAAAAGGTATATTTTTTGACGAAGACCCTCTGATAGAGCAAAGCTCTAAAGGAGTAACCGGCATCGGAATACCGGATAGCGGCTTAAAAAAATCCGATTTAAGAAAAGACGAAAGCGCATATATAGACGCTAAATATATTAGAAAAAATGCTCCCGGACTTCCCGAAGTATCCGAACCGACCGTTGTCCGGCATTTTACGAGACTTTCGGGATGGAATATGTGCGTCGATACCGTTTTTTACCCTCTTGGTTCCTGCACCATGAAGTATAATCCAAAAATTAACGAAAAAATAGCATCTCTTGAAAATATTAAAAACCTTCATCCTTTAACGCCTGCAAATTTAATTCAGCCCGTTTTAAAAATAGTTCACGATTTTAACGATATCTTATGCGGGCTTACCGGACTTGCGGAATTCAGTTTCGCTCCTCAGGCCGGCGCGGCCGGCGAGTTTGCCGGACTTAAAGTTATCAAGAAATATTTTGAGTTAAAAGGCGAAAACAGAAAAACTATATTGGTTCCGGACAGTTCGCACGGTACAAATCCTGCAAGTTCGGTTCTTGCGGGATTCACTCCCGTAGAAATTAAAACCGGAAAAGCGGGAACGCTAAATGCCGAAGAATTGAAAAAATTTATTTCAAAAGACGTCGCCGCAATTATGATAACCAATCCGAACACTTTCGGCGTTTTTGAAAAAGACATAAAAAAAATTGCCGAAATTATGCATAAAAACGGTTCTTTTGTTTATATGGACGGCGCAAACTTTAACGCTTTTATAGGGAGCGTAAAAGTTTCCGATATGGGAATAGACCTGATACAGCTTAATCTTCATAAAACTTTTTCTACCCCTCACGGAGGAGGCGGACCCGGAAGCGGAGCGATAGGCGTCGTAGAATCATTAAGGGAATTCCTTCCTATTCCTTACGTTAAGAAAACCGCTGCAGTTACGAATAACGGAAAAAAAACATCGAATTACGATAAAAATTTTGATGCCGTAAATCAGGTTTACGAGCTGTCGGATGACAGAAAAAATTCTATAGGTAAAATGACGCCGTTTTTATGCAATTTTGTCGTGTTGATAAGGGCATACGCTTATCTTCTTTCGTTAGGACGGGATAACGCAGGTTCCGTGAGCGAAATTGCAGTGCTTAACGCAAACTACGTTAAGAAAAAACTCGGCAAAATACTATCGGGTTCAGACCCTTTTGAAGAGGGGCTATGCATGCACGAATGCGTTTTCAGCGATAAAGCTATTGAAGAAAGCGGAATATCGACGATCGAACTTGCTAAACTATTAATAGACTATGGTTTTCATCCGCCTACGGTTTATTTTCCGAAAAATATACACGGAGCTATTATGATCGAACCTACGGAAACCGAATCTATAAGAACTTTAGATAATTTCATAAAAGCCGTAAAAGAGATAAAACTTAAAACGAAAAAGTCTAAAGCGGCTAAATCTCCGCAAAAAACGAAAGTAGGCAGAGTTAACGAAGTACTTGCAAATAAACAGCCGGTATTTAAATATTAATAAAATTTTGTTCCCGTTAAATTTAAACAAATTTTGTTATCTAAATTTGTGGTATAATGTAATTTAGTAGAGGTAAGATTCCAAACTTTGGTAGATAATGATATATATACTTATATGGGTATAATGTAATTTAGTAGAGGTAATATTATATGAACGTGAATTTTAAAGAAGTTAATTTTGAAGCCGCCGACGGCGGCGATATATACGGTTCTTTATTCGGTTCTTATCCCGATATAGTAATTCTTGCGCATGGGAGAGTTTTTAACAAAGAAAGTTATTATGACCTTTGCGACGTTCTGCTGAAAAATAAAATATCCTCCCTGACTTTTGATTTCAGGGGATACGGAAATTCAAAAGAAGGGAGCGCCGGATTAAACGCATACGGCGAAGACATTATAGGCGCGATTAAGTTCGTGCAGGGATTAGATTTCGTAAAAAATATTACTTTGCTGGGTTCTAGCATGGGGGGAGCGGCGGTTTTAAACGCAGCTAAACTTTACAAGCCTTCTGAAATAAAATCGGTAATAGCTTTATCGCCGGTTTATGTCGAGGGAGTGGATTTTATCGATGTGCCGATCCACTATATAGGTTCGAAAGAAGAAAAATTTGCCGACGGCATTAAAAAAATGCATGCAATGACTAAATCTTCTAAAACGATTCATTTTTTTAACGGTTCGGCGCATGCGCAGAATATTTTTGCTACGGAATCTAAAGAAGAATTAATTTCTTTAATTATTTCATATATTAAAGACGGAAATGTAAATGCCGGCAAAGCATAAACATTAATCGAACCGATAAAATATGCCCGCTATTATTTTCGTTTTTTTTGTTATATTGCTGCAGAGGGCTAATACCAACCTCATACAGTCTATCAATCCTTTATTAGTAAGATACGTTCTAGACAAAAACCTTTTTTACGTCGGAATTACGACGGCCGTATATGCGGTAAGCACTATTGCGGTAAGATATCTTATCAGCATACGAATAAAGCCTCAAGCCGTTTCAAAATTTGTAATAGCCGGACTTTTATTGTTTTCGACGGCGATACTCGGATATTTTTTTTCTACGAATTATGCCGAATTTTTAATATTCGTCGTAATATCTGGTTTTGCTACGGCGATAATAATGCCGTTTCTTTTGTCGTTAGTCCATTTAGTTTCGGAAAAATCCGCAATAGAAAAAAATCTTACTATATATTCTTTAATGCTTAGTCTTGCGCTTGTTTTCGGTCCGCTTTTGAGTTCTGCGCTTCTTACCGTTCTGTCTATACGCTGGATTTATATTATGCTGAGCATTTTCGGGATAACAGCGTTTTTCTTTGCCCTAAAAATTCATTTAAAGAGTAAAAGTATAATTAAAGAAAAACTTAATTCAAATCAAAATGCGCAAAAATCCGCAAAAGGCGCTTCCGTTTCTTCATTATTTAAAAACCGCGGATTTCTGGAAGTAATTTTCTATAACACGTCTTTTAGTATCGCCTTTGCTTCGGTAGTTGCTCTTGGCGGAGTATTTGCAAGAGATAACTTTCATCTTAAATATTTTGAAATAACTCTTTTATTTTCGCTTTTTTTTATTTCATCTCTTATAACAAGATTAATCCTGCTTTATTTTACCAAAAAAGCTAATATAAAAAATAAGACTAAAATTTTAAATATATCCATACTTATATCCGTTTTTTCTTTCGTCTTGATGGTATTTTCAAACAATATCGGTTTTTACGCATTAGCGCTGATAATATTCGGAATACCGCATGCGCTTATTTTTCCCATAGGTACTATGAGGATATCCGAAACCGTCGATATGAAGGATATGGTTGCCGCAAATACCATATATCAGTCTAATTTCGATTTGGGCGGCATAATTGGACCGTTTTTTCTTTCCTATATAGCGGGCATTTATTCCATAAGGTTCGTCTTCGGTATAATTACCGTTTTCCTTATAGCCGTTTTTGCGGCGGGTAAATATATAATGAGCAAATCTGCATAAAATGTAAAAGGAAAATCTTTGCATTTTTTACAAAAATTATATAAAATAACATAATTTTTAATATATAATTAATTTAGAATTTAGTTTGCTGAATTGTTAAACGGTGCTAATTTAAAATGGAAGAACTGAAAAAATTAAGAAAAGAGATAGACGATATCGACAGAAAGTTAGTCGAACTTCTTAACGAAAGGGGAAAAATAGCCGTTAAAGTAGGGCAGGTTAAAACTTCCAATAACAAGTCTTTTTACAATCCGTCGAGAGAAGGCGAAGTCTATAGAAACATAATAAGCTATAACGAAGGCCCTTTAAAAGACGAACACCTTCAAAGTATTTTCAGGGAGATTATGTCTGCCTGCATAACCGTACAGTCGGGTATAAGAATAAGCTATTTCGGTCCCGAAGGAACGTTTACTCATCTTGCGGCGATAAAAAGGTTCGGCACTTCAAGGATGCTGATGCCCGTAAAAACCATTCCAGAGGTCTTTAATTCCGTTTCAAAAGGTCTTTCCGAATACGGCGTCGTTCCTGTAGAAAACACTATCGAGGGAATGGTGAACGCTACGTTCGATATGTTCGTAAACTCGGATGTAACGATAATAGGCGAAGAAGTTATTCCCATAAGCCATTTTCTTTTTTCAAAAGAAGACGATATTAAAAATATTAAAAAAATATATTCCCATCCACAGGCTTTCGGGCAGTGCAGGAATTTTCTGGAAGAAAATTTTAAAAACGCAGAGCTTATAGACGCTTTTTCGACGGCAGACGCCTGCATTATGGCGTTTAACGAAAAAGGCGCGGCGGCCATAGCTTCGGAAGCAGCCGGCAGGATTTACGGTTTAAACGTTCTTTTGCCGCATATAGAAGATTTCAGCAATAATTTCACAAGGTTTTTAATTATTTCAAACGGCGAGAAAACTCATAAAACCGGCAACGATAAAACCTCTATTTTATTTTCTATAAAAAATTCGGTCGGAGCTCTTTTTAAAATATTAAAGCCCTTTTACGAAAACGAAATCAACATTACGAAAATAGAATCCAGACCGTCTAAAAAGTATAACTGGGATTATCTGTTTTTTATAGACGTAACATGCCACGAATCCGACGAAAAATTGAAAAAAGCTTTAAAATCCATCGAGGAATATACTATATTCGTTAAAATTCTCGGTTCATACGAATCTGCGGCAAAAAATATATAAGCAAATAAAAAAGTAAAAATATAAGAATAATATAACTATAAAATAAAAACATGCCTAATAAACTAAAGGAAAATTTAGAAAGTAACGTTTTCGTTTATACATCCGAGTTATCTCCCGAAAGGGGCGCAGACCTTGCAAAAATGAAAGCGACTTACGATTTGCTTAAAGGTGAGGTTACGGCATTCAATATTACCGACAATCAGGGCGCAAACATGAAAATGTCCTCTCTTGCAGGTTCTATTTATATAAAGCAGAACGGCGGGGAGCCTATTTTTCAGCAGACGTGCAGGGACAGAAACCGCATGGCTTTAGAATCCGACCTGCTTGGCGCCGCCGCATTCGGCGTACAAAACGTTCTGACATTAACCGGCGATTATATTTCGTTCGGCGACCATAAACATGCAAAAGCCGTTTACGATATAGATTCCGTTAATTTAATAGAAATAGTAAAAGGACTTAATGCCGGAACAGATATGAACGGCAGTAAACTTAACGGACATACCGATTTTTATATCGGAGCCGCCGTTAATCCTGAGTCTGTGCCGTTAGAACCTCAGCTCATAAAATTTGAAAAAAAAATTATCGCCGGATGCGATTTTTTTCAAACACAGGCTGTTTTCGACGTAAACAAGTTTTCAAAATTTTACGATTTTTATAAAAATTTTAAAGACATAAAAATTATCGCCGGAATTTACATACTAAAATCTGCCAAAACTGCACGCTACATGAATAAATTTATTCCCGGAATTTACATTACCGACGAGATTATAAACGAGCTCGAAAACGCCGCCGACCCTCTGAAAAAAGGTATAGAAATTGCCGCAAGAACAGCAAAAGAACTTAAACCTTTTGTCCATGGAATTCACATAATGGCTTACGGCATCGAAGATAAAATACCGCTTTTTTTACGGAATATGCTTGACATTTAGGGTTTAAAAAGTGTATAATTTTTAAAACGCCGATATAAAAATTTAAAAAAAGGAAAAAATATATTATGATGAAAGAAATCAGAATACACGGCAGAGGCGGTCAGGGTTCGGTTACTATGGCATCGATACTCGCTATTAGTTTTTTCGACGATGGAAATTACTGTCAGGCATTTCCTTCTTTCGGTTCCGAAAGAACCGGCGCTCCGGTTCAGGCATTCGCAAGGTTTTCCGATAAGCCTATCAGAACGAGACATCAGATATACGAGCCTGATTTCGTTATAGTTCAGGATATAACCCTTCTTAAATCGGTTCCTGTTTACAAAGGCATCAAAGACGGCGGCAAAATTCTTATAAATTCGGAAGCGCCGGTAAAAGACGTAATAAATGAACTCGGCGGAATTAAAGAAGATGCGGTAGTAATGTTTCCTGCATTAAAAATAGCCATGAAGATTTTAAATAAGCCTATAGTAAATACGACTTTGCTCGGCGCATTTTCCGCATTAAGCGGCGTCGTTTCGATAGATTCCATAAAAAAAGAGATAGAAAACAGATTCGGTTCAAAATTGGGCAAGTTAAATGCCGAAGCGGCGCAGACAGCTTATAACTATATAAAAGGAGATAAAAGTGGATTTTAAGGTCGGAATAATTTCTATGCCGGGCGCGGCGCTTTCCAATAAAACAGGTTCCTTTGCCAACGAAACTCCGGTATTTAAACATAAAGCATGTACGGGTTGCAATCTCTGTATTTATTTCTGCCCCGAGGGCGTTATTTACGGCGATAAAAAAACTAAAATTTACGATTTCGATCCCGATTACTGCAAGGGATGCGGAATTTGCGCCGAAGAATGTCCCGTCGACGATATAGAAATGGTGCTTGTAGAAAAATAATTTTAAAAGTTGACGCTAATAAATAAACTTAAACGGTGAATATAATATGAAACAGGTTTTAGAAGGTTCAATGGCTATAGCGGACGGAGTCAGGATGGCGGAACCGCATGTCATTTCGGCTTATCCTATTACTCCGCAGACCCACATAGTCGAACATCTTTCGCAAATGGTTGCCGATGGAGATTTAAAAGCTGAATTTATTATGGTTGAAAGCGAACATTCCGCCGCTTCCGTAGTTCTGGGCGCCAGCGCGTGCGGAGTAAGGACATATACCGCTACTGCGGCGCAGGGCTTGCTGTATATGGAAGAAGTAATTTATAATATTGCCGGTATGAGGCTTCCCGTAGTTATGACTTTAGCCAACAGAGCCGTTTCTGCTCCTATAAACATCTGGAACGATATGCAGGATGCTATGGCAATAAGAGATACGGGCGCTATAATGCTTGTTGCCGAGAATAATCAGGAAGCTTACGATATGCATATTCAGGCTTTTAAAATAGCCGAAAACAGGGATGTCATGCTTCCGGTAATAGTAAACGTGGACGGATTCGTATTGACTCATACTTTTGAAGTAGTAGAAACCATTGACAGTATAGACAAAGTCAGAGAATATCTTCCGCCTATCAATATGGAATACAAATTGGACGTCGAAAATCCCTATTCTTTCGGTACTCTTGGCGAGCCGTCGGTTTATATGGAATCGAGATACAATATGTATAATGCGATGAAATATTCATCTAAAACGATAATAGATGCAGCAAAAGATTTTAAAAATATGTTTGGAAGATTTTACGGCGGATTGACGGATACGTACAAAATGGACGACGCTCAGACCGTAATAGTCGCCATGGGTTCGGTTCTCGGCACTATAAAAGACGTAGTGGACGAGTTAAGGGATTCCGGAAAAAAGATAGGCGTTCTTAAAATCCGTTCATTCAGGCCGTTTCCCGAAGAAGAAATAGTCAACGCCTTAAAAAACGCTAAAAACGTTATAGTGATAGAAAAGGCTATATGCCCGGGTAAAGGCGGAATTCTTTCGGTAGAAATTAGAGACTCGCTGTTTAAGCATAAAATTAATACCGTAAACGTAAACGGTTATACTATAGGTCTTGGCGGCAGGGATATTACGCCTAAAAATATAAAAGACCTCGTTGAAAGAGCCGAAAAAGAAGAAAACGTCGACGGCGAATTTATAGGTCTGTCGCAGCAGTATCTGTAATCTTAATGTTCAATTAATAAACTCATCAGGAAAAAGTGGCAGATTAGATTATTATACGCATATAATAAAGTGAATTTAAATAATTTAAATAATAAATTATTTGCGTAAAATTAATATGACGACTTTTTCGATAATATAAAATAAAATTAAAAAATAGGAATATAAAACTATGCTGACGAAAGAAGAAACTCGTAACGAACTTTTTACCATGGGTCATACGGGCTGTTCTGGATGCGCCCAGTCTATGAGCGTAAAGCTTATAATGGAGATTTTAGGTAAAAATACTATTGCTACAAGCGCTACGGGGTGCCTTGAAGTATTTTCGACCCGCTGGCCGGAATCTTCATGGAAAATTCCGTGGATACATTCTTTATTTGAAAATTCGGCGGCTGTTGCATCAGGAGTTGAAGCGGCGCTTAAATATATGGGTAAAAAAGACGGAATTAACGTTATTGCCCAGGGCGGAGACGGCGGAACTGCGGATATCGGACTTCAGGCTTTAAGCGGAATGTTTGAAAGAAATCACGACGTTTTATATATCTGTTACGATAACGGCGCTTATATGAATACGGGTTATCAGAGAAGCGGTTTAACGCCTTTCGATGCATATACTACGACCAGTCCTTCCGGAAAAGAATCGTTTGGAAATAACAGGCCTAAAAAATATATGCCGGAAATTGCGATGGCTCATAGAATTCCGTACACGGCGGTTTCGTCTGCCGGTTATCCTATGGACCTTCAAAAAAAGGTAAAAAAAGCTATGACCATAAAGGGCGCAAAATATTTGCAGGTTGACGTTCCGTGCGTTCCCGGATGGAAATACGAGCCCAGATATTCGGTAAAACTTGCACAGCTTGCGGTTCAAACAGGACTTTATCCGTTATTCGAAGCGGAATACGATAAAATAATTTCGGTTAAAAAAATAAGCAAGAAAGTTCCCGTTGAGGAATATCTTAAACTGCAGGGAAGATTTAAACACTTGTTTAAAGACGAAGCAGGCAGGGCGGAAATTGAAAAAATTCAAAAAATGGCCGACGAAAATATCGAGCGTTATGGATTAATGTAATGATTTCCGATAATTCCGATATTCAAAAAAAGATAATCGACGGAAGGCTTATCGCAAAAAATATTGAATCTTCCATATCGGAAAAAGTAATCAAGTTAAAGAAAAACGGTATAGTTCCTTCTATCGCAGTTATACTTGTAGGAGATAATCCGGCTTCCGAGGTTTACGTACGAAATAAAGATATAGCGGCGAAAAGATGCGGAATATTATCTAAAAAAGATATTTATCCCGCATCTTTAACCGAAAAAGAGCTTTTAAACAAAATCGACGAATTAAATAACGATCCGTTAATTCACGGTATTCTGGTACAACTTCCGCTTCCCCCTCATATAGACGAAAAAAAAATAATGGAAGCCATCAATCCTTCTAAAGACGTGGATGGATTTCATCCTTTAAACGTAGGTAAAATTTTCACAGAAAACGCCGCTTTTTATCCATGCACCCCTTACGGCATATTAAAAATGCTGGATTTTTACGATATTTCCGTTAAAGGAAAAAACTGCGTCGTAATAGGACAAAGCAATATAGTCGGTAAGCCTCTTTCCATTATGCTTATGAACAGGCACGCAACCGTTTCTTCTTTAAATATTTTTACAAAAGACGTAAAATCAATTGCTTCTAAAGCCGACGTTTTAATATCGGCTACAGGAAAGGCGCATCTTATTGACGAAGAATACATAAAAGACGGTGCCGTAGTTATAGACGTAGGCATTTCAAATATAAACGGAAAACTTTGCGGAGACGTAAATTTTGAAAAAGTCGTAAACAAAGTTTCAAAAATAACGCCGGTTCCAGGCGGCGTTGGACCCCTGACTGTCGCCGTTTTAATGGAAAACACCGTAAAATCGGCTTCTATGAAATCATAATATAATTACGGGGACAGAATTCAATTCTGTCCCCGTCACAAAATGGAAAAGGACAGAATTCAATTCTGTCCCCGTCACAAAATGGAAAATTAATGATAGTATCTAAACAAAAAGAATTAAACGATATACTAAAAAAAATAAGAGGCTCCGTTTTCATTTTCGGTTGCGGTATATGTTCCGATACTTCCAGAACGGGAGGACCGAAAGAAGTTGAAGCCATGTCGAAAATTTTAAACGACAGAAATATTACCGTCGAAGGAACATATGTTATAGACGCAATGTGCCATATGCAAAAAGTAAGAAAAGCGGTAAGAGACAATAAAGACGTTTTATCTAAAGCGCAGTCCGTCCTTGTTCTTTCATGCGGCAGCGGAGTACAGTCTGCCGTATCGGCGCTGCCGGAAAATATAAAGGTCGTTTCCGGCGTGGACACCATGTTTCTGGGGAATATCGAAAATCTGTCGTCGCTTAAAGAGATGTGTTCTTTGTGCGGAAACTGCGTGCTTAACGAAACGGGAGGAATATGTCCCGTAACCCTCTGTCCTAAAGGCTTGCTTAACGGACCTTGCGGGGGAATGAAAAATTATAAATGCGAAATAGACGAAAACATGGATTGCGCATGGGTAAGAATATACGAAAGATCGATAGTCCAAAACACGATAGAAGATATCAAGAAAACGGCTAAACCGAAAGATTATTCTGTTAAAAAACCTGCCGCTACCCTTAAATTTACCGGTTCGCATAAATAAAATAATAAATAATAGTAAAAAATAACAGATAATAGATATAGGGAAAAGGTGTCAGATTTTATTTTCCGCATATAGTAAATAAATTAAAAACGTTAAGTTTATTGCGGAAAATTAATCTGACACCTTTTCCGAAGATAAACAATATATATAAAATAAAAGGAACGGAATTTTTTATGAAAAGTTTTAACGTAAAAGCGCCGGATTATATTTATAAAATAAATCCTTACATTCCTGGAAAACCGATAGAAGAAGTCGAAAGAGAAAAAGGGATTAAAAATATAGTTAAACTTGCTTCGAACGAAAATCCGCTCGGTCCTTCTCCTATGGCTTTAAAAGCAATTAAATCCGCGCTTAAAAACTTAAACAGATATCCCGACGGTTCGGGTTTTTATTTAAAACAGGAATTAGTTAAATTTTTTTCTAACGCCGGCAATCTTGCTTCCGAAAATTTTATACTGGGAAACGGTTCCAACGAACTTATAGATATCGCTGTCAGAACTTTTTGCGAAAGAGACGAAAATATTGTATCGCCTTTTCCGTCTTTTGTGGCATATTATCTTGCGGGCGAACAGCTGGGAATAAAATTAAAAATCAGCAAACTAAAAGATTATGCGCTTGATTTGGACGATATGTATAAACTTATCGATGCCAAAACAAAAGTAGTTTTTATATCTAACCCGAACAATCCTACCGGAACGTTTTTTCCCAACGATAAAATTATAAATTTTATAAAAAAGATTAAAGATGACGTTTTAATTATAGTCGATGAAGCGTATATAGAATATATAGGCAGGTCTCTTGCCGAAGACGTCAGGGTATCCGATTTTCCCAACGTTTTAGTTCTTCGCACTTTTTCCAAGGTTTACGGACTTGCCGGACTAAGGATAGGCTACGGAATAGGGCATAAAGATTTAATTTCGCTGATGGACAGAGTAAGGGAGCCTTTTAACGTAAATTCTCTTTCTTTGGCAGCAGCCGCAGCAGCCTTAAACGACGCCGAATATCTCAAAAAAGTTATAACGACAAACGAAACCGAAAAGAAATATCTTTACGGCGAATTTAAAAAAGCAGGTTTGGAGTTCGTAGAAACCGGCGCAAATTTTATTCTCGTAAAATTAAAAGGACAAAAAGCCGCCGAAACGGCGGAAAAATTTTTGGAAGCCGGCGTTATAATTAGACCTATGGACAGATTCGGCTATGCCGATATGGTTAGAATTACCATAGGGACGCACAAAGAAAACGTTAAGCTCGTTAAAGCATTGAAATAAATTTTACAATTATTTCAATATAAGATAAAATATATGCTATTGGAGGTTATCTGTATGGATAAAGTAAAATTTGTTTATTGGCAGGATGAAAATTTTTGGTTAGGCTATCTATATGAATATCCGGATTATATTACGCAGGGGGAATCATTTGACGAGTTAAAGGTAAATCTTAAAGATATTTATAACGATATAATATCGAATTCCGTTCCTAATATAAGAAAAATTGCGGAATTAGAAGTTGCATGAAAAGAAAAGAGCTCATAAGAAAACTTGAAGATGCCGGATGTATTTTAATTAGGAATGGCGGTAAACATGATTGGTTTCAAAATATAAATACAAAAATTGTTCAACCGGTACCAAGACATACCGAAATAAAAGAAAGTTTGGCAAAACATATTTTAAAATTAATGACGGAAAAATAATAAAATTTGGTTTAAGGAGGAGAAATAGATGATTTTAGTTTTAAAAAAAGGAGCGACTAAGGATGAAATCGATTATATTCTTAGCAAAATAGAGCAGGCAGGATTAAAACCGCATATTTCGGAGGGAGCCGACGTAACTATTATAGGATGTATAGGACACGAAGACGCGGTCAAGGCTTTTTTTGAAGAGGCGGAAGCGCTTGCCGGAGTCGATAAAGCGATAAGAATATCGAAGCCTTATAAGCTTGCTTCAAAGGAAATAGGCAAAGAAAGGAGCGTAATTAAAATAGGAGATATAGAAATAGGCGGCGACGATATAACGGTTATAGCAGGACCGTGCGCCGTAGAAAATCTTGAAAACCTTACCGAAATTGCCGAAAATATAAAAAAATCCGGCGCCAAGATATTAAGGGGCGGAGCGTTTAAGCCGAGAACGAGCCCTTATACTTTTCAGGGACTCGGCGAAGAAGGGCTTAAATATTTAAGCGAGGCGAGAAAGAAAACCGGACTTTTAGTCGCTACGGAGGTTATGGATCCAAGGGATTTGGACCTTATATGTTCTTATGCGGATATTATACAGATAGGCGCAAGAAATATGCAGAATTTCAGGCTGCTTCAGGAAGTGGGAAAAGTGAACAAGCCGGTAATTCTCAAAAGAGGTTTATGCTCCACGATACAGGAATTTTTAATGTCCGCAGAATATATTATGTCCAACGGCAACGAACAGGTTATATTATGCGAAAGAGGAATAAGGACGTATGAAACCTCTACGAGGAACACTCTCGATTTAAGCGCCGTACCCGTTCTGAAAAGACTTTCGCATCTTCCGGTAATAGTGGATCCTTCGCATGCGGCGGGAGTCTGGTATTACGTCGAGGCGCTTTCTCTTGCCGCCGTTGCGGTAGGAGCCGACGGACTTATGATAGAAGTTCATCCCGTGCCTGAAAAAGCTTTCTCCGACGGAGCGCAGTCTTTAAAATACGATACTTTCGACGAACTGATAAAGAAAGCGAGAGCCGTAGCAAAAGCAGTAGGCAGGAACATATAAATCTTTTTTCATAACTATGTTTAAAGAGATCAAAATAATAGGACTGGGTTTTATGGGCGCCTCTTTAGCAGGCGCCGTAAAGAGTAAATTAACGGGAACGGCAGTTAAAGGATACGATATAGTAAAAAATAATATAGATTATTGTATTTCTAAAGGAATAATAGACGAACCCTTAAGTTTGGATTATGGATATAAAAGCGCCGCTTCCGAAGATTCGCTCGTAATAATGTGCGTTCCTCCGTCGTCTATAGTATCGTTTTTTGACGAACACTCTGATTTTTTCGGCGGCGGAACATTAATTACCGATATAGGAAGCGTAAAAGAGTCAATAGGAGCCAAAGCAAAAAAAAATAATTTAACTAATTTCGTCGGTTCTCATCCTATGTGCGGTTCCGATAAATCAGGACCCGAAAATTCCGATTTTTCTCTATTTGACGCTAAAAAATGCATAGTGATAAAAGAAAAAGAAGATTATGACGACAAAGAGCGCAGTTTTAAGATAGATAAAATAGCCGGATTTTGGGAATCGTTAAATATGGAAGTTATTTTTAGCGAGGCTGAAATGCACGATGAAATAACCGCTTATACAAGCCATTTCCCGCATCTCGCCGCTTTTTTACTGTCGGATACAACGCTTTCCTATGCCAAAAATAAAAAATTTTCTTCATATGTAAATTTTATAGGCGGCGGTTTTAAAGACTCTACGAGAATAGCATCTTCTTCGCCGGATTTATGGACGGATATATTTCTTATGAACGACGAAAATATTATTTCTTCTTTAGATAATTTCATAGCTTCCGCAAATTCCATAAAAAGCCTTATAGAAACGGGCGACAGGAATGGACTGCTTTCATATCTTAAAAAAATATACGAGGACAGAAAAGAGGCTGGAATTTGACGCAGGATTTATTGAAATTTAATAACGATAAAGTTTTAGTAGAGGGTCTTTCAAAAGAATTCAGCGCAGAAATAGAAGTTCCCGGCGATAAATCTATATCGCACAGAGCCGTTATGCTTGGAAGCATAGCAGATGGAAACTCAAGCATTTACAATTTATCCGTCTCCGGCGATAATCTTGCTACGGTAGCCGCATTCAGAAAACTCGGCGTAAATATTAAAAAGCAAAATAAAAAAGAAAAATCCGCCTCTTCAAAAAAAGACTTTATAATCGAAGGCGTAGGTTTTTACGGTTTAAAAGAGCCGAAATCCGTTATTAATACTTCAAATTCCGGAACGCTGACTCGGCTTATAGCTGGAATGCTTGCAGGTAACGATTTTTTTTCGGTGCTGTCCGGCGACAAATATCTTAATTCTCGTCCAATGCGCCGTATTATTGAGCCTTTAAGGCTTATGGGGGCAAAAATATCGGGCAGGGACGGCGATGCTTATCCTCCGCTTGCCGTTTCCGGCGGCGGCTTACAGTCCATCTTTTACGAAGTTCCCGTTCCGAGCGCTCAGGTTAAATCCTGCATTATGCTTGCCGCTCTTTATGCAGAAGGCGATACCGTGATATACGAAAGTAAAGCTACGAGGGACCATACGGAAAATCTTCTTAAATTTCAGGGTTATCCGGTAATCGTCGAGGATTCTTCCTCAGGCGGCTCTTTTATTACCGTCAAAGGCAGATATGCCGGAGGTTTAAATCCGTTTGACTTCAGAATACCCGGAGATTTTAGCAGCGCCGCATTTTTTATAGCCTTAGGAATATTAAATAAAAATTCCGAAATTACTATCAAAAACATTATAATAAACGAAAAAAGGACTGGTCTGCTTAAGGCTTTGAAAATGATGGGCGCAGACGTAGATACGGTTATTAAAAGTACGTCTCCCGAAACGGCTGGCGATATAAGAGTAAAATATTCCGATAGCATAAAAGGAATAACGCTTCCTCCCGAAATAGTTCCAGATATGATCGACGAATTTCCGGTATTTGCAGTAATAGCTTCCTTTGCGGAAGGTAAGACGACGGTTACGGGAGCAAACGAATTAAGGGTTAAAGAAAGCGACAGGATAAAGTCTATGGTCTATAACTTAAACGCTATAGGTGTAGATATTAAAGAACTGGAAGACGGATTTGAAATAAACGGCAATCCGGATTTAAAATGCGCCGAAAAAGGTTTGCCTAAGAAGTTAAATTCTTTCGGCGACCACAGGATCGCAATGTCTATGGTAATTGCCGGACTGATTTTAAAAAACGCCAAACTGGAAATAAAAGATATAAACTGCATAAATACTTCGTTTCCCGAATTTTTCGATACCCTAAATTCGATAATAAAATAATTAAACGGCAGCTAAATTAAAATTATACATTAATATAGCTTTTGGGTATATAATGTAATTTCTAATGCAGGATTAAGGATTATAATATATTATGAAAATTATAGTAGCGCCTTCGGCAGGATTCTGTTTCGGAGTTAAAAGAGCGGTAAATATGGCGTTGGAAGCTGCGGAACAATGTAAACCGTCCGAAATACTAAATACCTTGGGACCTATTATACACAATCCGCAGGTCGTCAAATCTTTAGAAGATAAAGGAGTATTTTCTACGGACGACATTGATAAGAGCCGTTTCGATACTATATTGATACGCTCGCACGGAGTTAAAGCCGAAACGATGGAAACATTGAAATCTAAAGGAGTAAAAATAATAGACGCTACATGTCCTTTTGTTAAAAAAGCGCAAAATTATATAAATACGGCTGCTTTAAACGGTTATTTTATAATTATGGTCGGCGATAAAAACCATCCCGAAGTGCAGAGCGTAATAAGTTTTGCCCAAAAAGACAGATTTCTCGTAATTAATAAAGTCGAAGACTTAAAAAACGTTCCGTTGTCGGAAAAAATAGCGGTAATATCCCAGACCACCCAGGACGTAAATTTTTATAAAAATATAGTATACGAAATTAAAAAAATAGTCAAAAAAGACGTAGTGGTTTTTGAAACAATCTGCGACGCGACCATAGATAAACAGGAAGAATCGAAGGTTTTAGCTTCAAACGTGGACGTTATGATAGTAGTCGGCGGTTATAACAGCGCGAATACGAATAAGCTTCAAAATATATGCAAAGAAATTCAGCCTAATACTTATCACGTAGAAACCGAAGACGAGCTTAAAACGGAATGGTTCGTCAACGCAAAAAGCGTAGGGATAACTGCCGGAGCTTCTACGCCGGACTGGATAATAGAAAAAGTTTTAAAAAAAATTCAAGATTTGGATGCCGGTAACGTTAAAAGCTAATAATTAATAAAATAAAATAAAAAAATTTGCTTAATTTGTTTAAATGTGTTAGATTATTCTTATAAAATTTAGGAGGTAGTAATTAATATTATGGCAAAGAAAAATTTCAATCAGTTTGAAAGCAAAGAAAATCCCACGGAATTCGAGATATTGCTCGGGTCTTACGAAAACATGAACAGCAGGGGGCTGGTAAGGCAGGGCAAAATTCTGAATATCGACGAGGATTACGTTTATGTCGATATAGGCGACAAATCTGACGGAATAATTACTATCCAGGAAATCTCTTCGGGCGGAAACATAGATATTACAGATATAAGCATCGGCGATTCCATAGAAGTTTTCGTCGGAAGCTACGACGATAAATTAGGCTATCTTATATGCTCGCGCGAGAAAGCTAAAAACGTATATGCGCTCGACGATATAGAAAAAGTTTGCAGCGACAATGAAACTATAAAAGGCGTCGTAACGGCAAAAACAAAGGGTGGACTTATATTAGATTTAAACGGGGTCACCGCGTTTCTGCCCGGTTCTCAA
Organism: bacterium; assembly: GCA_021798875.1. Classification (GTDB taxonomy): domain Bacteria; phylum SZUA-79; class SZUA-79; order Acidulodesulfobacterales; family Acidulodesulfobacteraceae; genus Acidulodesulfobacterium_A. Next base: position 23,656 of record JAJZBN010000011.1, read on the forward strand.
ATAGACGTTAAACTCACCAGAGATTTTGACGTATTTCTCGGTAAAACGTTGGATTTAAAAGTTATAAGCGTCGATAAAAAGAACTGCAACGTTATAGTGTCGAGAAGAAAGGTTATAGAAGACGAAATAAAAAAATTAAAAGAAAACGTTTTAACGGATATAAAAGAGGGCGACGTTCTGGAGGGAATAGTTAAAAATATTACCGATTACGGCGTTTTTATCGACCTCGGCGGCATGGACGGTCTAATTTATATTACCGATATTTCATGGAAAAGAATATCGCATCCGAGCGAAGTTTTAAACCTTGGACAAAAAATCAACGTAAAGGTAATTAAGTACGACGAAGAGAAGCACAGGGTATCGCTTGGATATAAACAACTTTTCGACGATCCGTGGCAGAATATTACGGAAAGGCATAAGCCGGGAGATATTATCGAAGGAGTTATAATAAATATCACCGATTACGGCGCATTCGTCGAGCTGGACGACGACGTAGAAGGACTTATACATTTATCGGAAATGTCATGGGACAAAAAACAGAGCGATCCGAAAACTTTATTGACGAAAGGCCAGAGGGTTAAGGCTTATATATTAAGTATAGAGCCTGAAACCAGAAAATTGTCCTTAAGTTTAAAAAGATTGACGGAAAGCCCATGGAATTTACTGAAAGAAAAATATACCGTAGGCACGGTAGTCGAAGGCACTGTTAAAAATATCTACGAATTCGGCGTTTCAGTAGAATTAGAACCTAATATAGAAGGATATATAAAACAGAACGATTTTTCATGGACTAAAAGAACTAAACATCCCCACGAACTGTTTAAACAAGGCGATCCGGTTAAAGCGGTAGTTTTAAGCATAGACGAAGACAAGCAGCGGATTTATCTGGGAATAAAACAGCTTACGGAAAGCCCCTGGTCGCAAATTAAAGAAAAATATTCCGTAGGTTCGATAATAACCGGAACAGTTTCCAATATAACGGAATTTGGTATATTCGTCCAGATAGAAGACGGCATAGAAGGACTGATACACAATTCAAAAATTCCGGAAAATTTTATATCGGATAATAATATAACCAAAGGTTCTAAAATAAACGCAGAGATAATTATGCTGGACGTTAACGAACAAAAAATAGGATTGTCTCTTATTAATGTAGCGCAGGATAATAAATAACTATGGGTATAAATAAACATCCTTTTTTAAGCGGATTATTTTTCTTGGCCGTATTCGTGGGAATATTCGCTATTTTTATTTATTTTATACTTTTTAAGTTTAACTCTAAATCAAATTATGAAGTAGTCAGGGGTTCCTCCAATAATGCAATAGGCATTATTAATTTAACCGGAACCATAACAAGCTCATCCGGTTTTATAAGACTGCTGGAGCATTACAAAAATGCTCCCGACGTTAAAGCCGTCATAATAAGAGTTAATTCTCCAGGAGGAGAGGTTGCGCCGTCTCAGGCTATTTACGAACAGCTTATGAAATTCAGAAGAAAAAAAAAGGTTGTAGTATCTATGGGTTCGGTGGCGGCTTCCGGAGCTTACTATATTTCTTCTGCCGCTAACGAAATAATTGCCGAACCGGGAACGCTCACGGGTTCGATAGGCGTTATAATGGAAATGCCCAATTTTTATAAACTGATGAAAAAAGTGGGAGTGTCTTATAACTACATAGTAAGCGGACCTTATAAAGATATAGGGACGCCGTTTAAAGAGATGACTCCTATGCAGAGGAAAAAATTGCAGGGCGTAGTTATGAATGTTTACGGACAGTTTGTATCGGCAGTTGCAAAAGGCAGAAATCTTAAAGTATCTTACGTTAAAAAATTAGCTAACGGTATGGTTTATTCGGGTCAGCAGGCTCTAAAATATCATCTTATAGATAAACTCGGAGATTTTCAGGATGCGGTTAAAACGGCGCAGAAATTAGCAGGAATAAAAGGCAGAGCGACGTTAATATATCCTGTTAAGAAACAGCCAAATTTGTTTCAATCTTTTATAAAAAGAGCAGTAAAATCTTTTGTCGGCAGTATAGGCGGTTCTTCTTTTTTTAAAAATCCCGCTTTTGTATCATACACCGGCATGAAGTTAGACTTTTAATATAAAATAATATTTTTATATTTTATGGAAATCATTTATGCTCCATGGCGTATGGATTATTTAGTTAAAGATAAAACTAAAGATGAATGCGTTTTCTGTATAGACAGCAAATGTTTCGACGATAGATACGTTCTTTTTAAAGGAACTCATTCCTATGTAAAACTTAATATTTTCCCATATAACTGCGGACATCTTCTGGTTATTCCCTATGTTCACACAAAAGAGCTTAACGGAGTTTCTTTCGAAGCAGGGGCGGAAATAATGAAACTTTTGTCTTTAAGCTGCGATATACTTAAAAAAGTTTACAATTGCGATGCCCTTAACGTCGGTTTGAATATAGGAAAAGCTGCCGGCGCCGGCATAGAACAGCATCTTCATTTTCATATAATACCGAGATGGGAAGGAGACGTAAGCTTTTATACGGTTTGTTCGGATCTCAGGGTAGTTTCGGAAATATTAGACGATACTTATAATAAGCTTATCGGTGATTTCAAGATTATTAAACTCTAAACGGAGGTATGTATTTTCCAATGTTAAAAATTATAAATATTGTTCTATTAATCGTTTTTGTTATATTAGTTCTTGATTTTACTATACAGAACCATATGCGCGTCAGCGTAAAACTTTTCGAATTTCAATCTATCAAGCTTCCCATTTCCGTTATAGTTTACATAGCAATATTAATAGGCATTTTAATCGCCCTTATATATCATTTTTATTCGGTATATAAAATTAAAAAAGACTTTAAAAAAGCGGATAAAAATGAACAGATATGACAGTGCCGGACTTTTTTGGAAAATATAGTTTAGAAAAGTCAGTAAAAAAAATTTTTCATGATTACGGATACGGAGTTTCGGCGCTTAATTTAATTAAAAGCATAGGTTCGTTATCCGAAAAATACGGATTCAAATCGTTTCTTATAGGTGGTTTCCCAAGAGACGTTTTAATATATATATTAAAATCGAATGCCGAAACCGGCGAATATTACAAATCTTCCAAAGTTTTTAACGATTATTCGAGATTTTTAGATTTAGACGTTGCCGTGCAAGGCGGTTCTGAAAATCTCGTATCTGCGGTTAAAAACGATAAAAATTTAAAATCTCTCCTTCATTATTTAAATATACACGAAAGGTTTGGAACGGCGATTGCGGAATTTTGCGTTAGCGGAAAACCTTTAAAAATCGATTTTGCTTCTTTAAGGACGGAAACTTATATTAAATCCGGAGTGCTGCCTAAAGTCGATACTTCGTCTGCAACCCTTGAAAAAGACACCCTCAGAAGGGATTTTACCGTTAATACCGTTGCTTTTTCGATTAACAGGTCAAATTTTCTTGAAATTAAAAGTTATTCTTCGGGAATAGAAGATATTTTAAATAAAAAAATTAAAATCCTGCACGATTCAAGTTTTATAGACGACCCTACGAGAATTTTCAGGGCGGTCAGATTTGAAAAAAGGCTCGATTTTCGTATAGACCGCAGAACGTTAAAACTTTTAAAAAATGCCTTATCGCAAAAAGTCATAGACAATGTTTCAGGTAAAAGAATAACCGCCGAATTATATATTTTGCTCAAAGAAAAAAATCCTGAAATATATTTTGAAAGATTGGAGAAACTGCGGATTTTAAATTCTATAAATCCAAATTTTAAATTTTTAAAAAAAAATAGAATTATTGTTAAAAGAATTAATCGTTATTTTAACGAAGCAAAAAATTTTAAAATTTTAAACGAAATTTTTAAAAATATAGCCGAAGGCAAAAAGTTATTTTATCTGGCGGGAATTTTTTACGGTTTGAACGAAAAAGAATTGAAAGAAGTTTCGGAAAGATTAAAGTTAGGAAATGCCGTCGAAGAATATTTAAAAAAAATATTATTTTTAGACAGGGATATAATATATAATTTAAAAAATAATTATAAAGGGAATAATGCCGTCGGACTGTATAAAAATTTAAACAAGATAGACGGTAAAAGTCTTCTGTTTTATTTATTTTGTAACGAAGACGAAAAAAAACCCGATTTGATTTTCAGGAAAATTGTAGTAAGATATTTAGAAAAGTCTGTTTTAGAAAAGCCGTTTTTAAGCGGAGGCGACATTAAAGCTATGGGTATTTGCGAAGGACCGATTTGCGGAATAATTCTTAACGAAATAAAATCTTTAAAGGCGGCAGGCAAACTTAAAAATAAAACCGATGAAATTAAATACGTCGAATCGCATTATTTAAAAAACATAAAAAAAAACCGGTAACTTTAAAAATGGAGGCGCTAAAATGATCGAGTTCAACTTTAAAAATGTTTTAAATTCGGTAATCGAGGAAAACGGTATCGAAGAATCTGCCGTCAGATCGCTCGAGAGTGAACTTGTCGAGGCAAGAAGAAGTCTTAACGAACTTAGGCGCAACGGCGAGATAGGATTTTACGACGAAATATCTAATATAAGCATGATAAATGATATAAAAACCGCATCCGAAAGATTTTTTTCTAAAAATTTTACAACTTTATATGTATTCGGTATGGGCGGCTCATCCCTCGGAGCCATATTTTTAAAAGAAGCAATGTCAGGCATATTTAAAAAACGAAAAGACGTCGCCGCCGATGTTGTTTTTTCGGAAAATATAGATCCGTCATATTTAAAAAACAACTTAGATGCTATAGATTTTAAAAAAACTTTATTCTGTTTCGTTTCCAAATCCGCAGATACTATAGAAGTGGTTTCCCAGTTTTTTATCGTAAAAGAAATATTGGAAAAAACCGTTGAAAATTATAAAGAACATTTAATTTTTATTACCGATAAAAAGAGCGGTTTTTTGAGAAAATACGCCGACGAAGACGGGATTGCGGTTTTAGATATCGCTAAAAACGTAGGAGGAAGATATTCGATAGTTACGGCAGGTACCCTTTTTCCGGCTTACGTCATGGGATTAGATATAGAAAAATTTCTCCACGGTTCCTTGATATACAGGGACAATATTCTCAATAAAGGAGTTTTTGAGAATAATCCTGTATATACAATGGCGGCGGTTATATATCTTTTTTATGAAAAAAAGAAAAGAAATATATTCGTTCCATTTGTTTACGGCGACTATTTGAGGGAGTTTTCGAGGTGGTTCAGACAGCTTTTTGCGGAAAGCCTTGGAAAGGATTTAACTTCTCCTACTCCGGTACCGGCGGTCGGGGCTACGGATCAGCATTCTCAGCTTCAGCTTTATATGCAGGGTCCCCAGGATAAATTAATAGGTTTTTTCTGTATTAAAGATTTCGGCGCAGATTACAGCGTCAATTCGTCGGGATTTAATGAATTCGACTATTTAAACGGCAAAAAACTTTCCGGCGTTTTAATGAACGAATTAAAAGGCGTAGAGCTGGCTCTGGCCATAAATAAAAGACCTTCGTTTAGGGTTACTTTGGATAAAATCGACGAATTTAATCTAGGCGAACTTTCTTTTATGTGCATGGAAGCCGTAGCCGTCCTCGGAATGTTGTTAAAAATAAATCCTTTCGATCAGCCCGGCGTAGAAAAAGGAAAGAAATTCGCCTATCTTCTAATGGGAAGAAAGGACGATTCATTATCTAAAGAATCCGAAGAATTAAAAAGACTAAACGCAGTTCCGGATATGCTTTATTAAATAATTAATATAATTTTTTGTCGGATTTATGTTTAAAAAAATAATAGTAATCGGCGGTCCGACATGTTCGGGAAAAACTGAGTTTTCTATAGAACTGTCTGAACGTTTCGGCGGCGAGATAATAAATTTCGATTCGATGTGCTTTTACAAATATTTCGACATAGGAACGGCAAAGCCGGACGACGAGGCAAGAAGCAGGGTAAAGCATCACCTTATAGACATAAAATATCCGGATGAAGAATATAACGCACGGACGTTTTCGGACGATGCCGAAAAATTAATAGAAGATATATCTTCACGCGGAAAAATTCCAATTTTTACCGGCGGAACGGGTCTTTATATTAAAGCTTTAATATACGGGCTTTCGCATATTCCCGAAATAGACAAAACGGTTTTTCGCAAAAAAGCTTCTGAATTAATAAAAGAAAAAGGACTTATATTTTTATACGAAACGGTGAAACGAATAGACCCAAGATATGCTTCTAAAATATCGTCTTCCGATACGCAGAGAATTACAAGGGCTTATGAAGTTTATTGCGCTACCGGCAAACCTTTATCTTTTTATCTCGATAAAAATCCTTTCGGACGGCAGAGGTATGATTTTTTATGTTTTAACTTATATCCTCCTAAAAATTATTTAAAATCGTGTATAATGGAAAGAACTTCGGACATTATTAAAAAAGGTTTACTCGAAGAAACGAAAAAAATATTGAATATGGGATATAAAATCGATTTAAAGCCTTTTAAAGGAATAGGCTACAGGGAGTCGCTGATGTATTTCAACAAAGAACTGCTTACAGAAAAAGATTTATACGATAAAATAGTTTCTTCTACTTTAAAATATGCAAAAAGGCAGTTTACTTTTTTTAAAAAATTTGAAAACGTTTTACCTGTTTATATTACCGATTTAAATGCAAAGGTAGAATTCTCGTCAAAATATATCGAAAGGTTTGTAGAATGACCCAGAAAGCTTTGCTTGTCGGAATAAATACAGATCATGATATCGAAAAAAGCAGGTATTCGTTGGAAGAACTTAAAATGCTTTCAGAAACGGCAGGCGCAAAAAATGTTTTCAGCGTTTTAAAAAACATAAAAAAAATAGATCCGGCTTATTATCTTTCTAAAGGCATGCTTGAAGAGATAAAAGATAAAGCTGTTTCGGAAAATGCCGATTTAGTTATAATGGATGCCTCTTTAAGTCCTGCGCAGGAGCGTAATCTTTCGGAATATTTCGATTTAAACGTAATAGACAGGACGAGGCTTATTCTCGACATATTTGCCGTTAACGCAAGGACTGCGGAAAGCAGATATCAGGTCGAACTTGCTATGATGAATTATATACTGCCGAGACTTAAAGGCGCCGGTATAATGCTTTCCAGAACGGGCGCCGGCATAGGAACGAGGGGGCCTGGCGAAACTAAACTGGAAACCGACAGAAGAAAAATAAGGCTTAAAATTACGCATATAAAAGAAAAGCTGAAACTTTCCGAAAAAACAAGAACGCTCCACAGGTCTAAGAGGAGCAGGCAGGGTTTTTTGACCGCGGCTATCGTAGGATATACCAATTCAGGTAAAACGACCCTGATGAAAAGTTTGACGGGTAAAGGAGAAAAAGGCGAAAATAAGCTTTTTGCTACGCTTGGAACTAAAACTGCTTCAATTTACGACGATACAAGAAAGAAAAAGGTTTTAATATCGGATACGGTAGGTTTTATTCAAAATCTTCCGCTTTTTTTGGTTGATTCTTTTAAGGCTACGCTCGAGGAAACGGTTCAGGCGGATTTATTAATACATGTAATAGACCCTTTGCAAAATTTGATAATAGATAAGTTTGGAGAAGTTATTAAAATATTAGACGAAATAGGAGTTAAAGACAAAACGATTCTTACGGTTATAAATAAAACTGATCTTATAGGTAAAGAGCATGCGGATTTTTTGAAAAATAAATTCGAAACTATTACCGGCGGCGACGTTATAGCCGTTTCCGCCAAAACAGGAAAAAATATTGATTTATTAAAAGAAAAAATATTCGATTTATTAAATATGGAGCAATATAATGGTAAATAAGTTTGTACGCGTTATATTTTTTTTAACGATTTTATGTATTTCATCGGCTGCTTTTTCCGTTAACGTTTTCGGCATGAGCGTTAACGTAAAAACTTACGTTGTAATTCCTAAAAACGAAGCGGCATCCGGACATTCTGCAGGTCTTCAGCAAACCGCAATAAAACGTGCGATAACGCTGTCCGTAAAAACAGCCGTAAAACGTCTAATAGGAAAGAAAATTTTTTTGAAAAAACGAAACGGTGTTATTCTTAAAAAAAATATCTATTCTAACGGACAAAAATATATATACTCGTTTAAAGTTTTAAAATCGGGTGAATATCTTAATCTTTATTATATAAGCATAAAGACGCATATAAGAGCGGGTAAATTAATAAATGCCCTTAAAACGCTGGGATTCCATATACTTAAAACATATCATAAGGACAAAAAAGCCGTTTACGGCATTTATTACGTAAAATTTACCGGCAACTTTAATAACGGCGATTCAAATCTGTTCCAGAAACTAATGATTAAATATTCTCATCATCTTAAAAATCTTTATATTTCTTCGTTTTCCGAAAATTACGATGAAATAAAAGTTCTTTACTACGGAAGTATCGTCCGGCTGTTAAAGAGGGTGAATTTTTTAATAAAATCTTATCTGAAAGCAAAAATAACTACGGCAAAAAATAATACTATCACGATAAACGTAATAGCTCATAAAGCGGAGAAAAAAACGCCTTAAAATTCAGAATAATCCGATTATATTTTTCAGTGAAGTTATAGTTACAGAATTCAGATAAAAGTTGAATATTGCATAAAGGAAGATGCTGACGAACATAGGTATGAAGAAATAATAGTAGATATTTTTATTTTTTTCGTATAAAACGCCGAGAGCAAGCGATATAGGCGGAGCGCCGATAAGCATCTGTCCTATAAACAGCCCTATTATCGGTCCGTATTTTTCAACGTAATTATGCGCTTTTCTGCCTTTTTTAGAAGAAATCATCCTGTCTATAAATTTAATGGATTTTAGCTTTAAACCGGCGTAAAATAGCGCAGAACATAAAATAGTTTCCGAAATAGTTATCAAAAAGATGCTTGCGTAAGGGTTTAATTTATAATAAACGGCGTATGCGGTAGATACGTACTTTCCGCCTATTAACGGCGTCATATTGATGGCGGTCATTATAATATATTTTAAGTATAAAGGTTTCATAGAGATTTAGCCAATGTTTCAAACATACCTTATTTTTGTTTTTTATGCGTTAATCTGGTATAATTATAACTATAAATAATATAATTATAAAGTATAAAAATTATAGGAACAAAAAAAATGTATTATTTTGCACCCGTTTCGGACATGTTCGAAACTTCGGATTATATAGCCGTATATGTAGAACTGGCAGGAGTCGGAAAAGAAGATATAAATATAGAAATAGGCGGGGGAATACTTGAGATAAGCGGTATTAAGCGCCGCCGTTTAAGAGCCGACGAAGAATATAATTTTCAAAGAATGGAAAGACCTTTCGGTTTATTCAGAAGAAGGTTTAATTTACCTTCTTCGGCAAGCTATGAAGGCGTTAAAGCGTCATTCGAGGAAGGCCTGCTTGAAATAATTATACCTAAAAAAAAGAGAAGCGGAGGATTTAAAATTTCCTGCATTGAAATTAACGATTGAACGGCAAATAATACAAAAATAATTTTAAGGACGGTAAACAAACTTATGTTTAATTTAGACTATTACGAGGACAAGCTTTCGGAAAGCGGATATAGGGTTTTAACTATTTCTATAGAAGAATCAAAAAGAAGAAAACATTTTTATCTAGGACCGGAGCATATTTTTTATGCCTTGACTTTAGTGGACGAGGATCTTTTAAATGAAATATTTTTGGAGTTAAGGATAGACAAAAGAAAGATTATGAAACTTTTGAACGATTACATGCTGTCGTCCGAACAGTATGTCGGCGAAGGAATGAAAATTCCCCTTCAAACAAGAAATTTATTTAAAAGTGCTTACGATTACGCTCAGAGTGCGGGCAGAAATCTTATAGAATCTACCGATTTTTTAATGGTGATGTTTCAGGAGCCGAGCTCGGCTCCAAACAAAGTTTTTAAAGCGCTTGGCGTGGATTCGGTGGTTCTTGCCGATAAGATTTTTCAGAAAATGAGAGAAAGAAGGAGCAGAAGCGACGAAAACAGAAGAAAATATGACCTGCCTTATACGCTTAGACAGCATGCCGTAAATTTAAGCAAACTTGCAATTATGGACAAACTGCCTTTAGTATTTGGAAGGGAAGAAGAGATTACGAGACTTATGGAAATACTCTGTCATATAGACAGACCAAATTCCGCTATGATAGTCGGGGAGCCCGGCGTAGGAAAAACTGCGGTGGTAGAAGGTCTTGCAAGAAAAATAGAACTTGAACCATACAGCGTTCCGGCAAGGCTCAGGAATAAAATTATAGTAAACCTGCAGATGAATTCTTTGGTTGCAGGAACGGTTTTCAGAGGTATGTTCGAAGACAGAATGGAAAAGATAATAAACGAACTGAAGTCCAGAAAAAATATAATTTTATTCGTCGACGAAGTACATACAATTATCGGCGCCGGTTCCGCAATAGCGGTTCCCAGCGATGCGGCGAATATATTAAAATCCTCTCTTGCAAGAGGCGAAGTGCAGATTATCGGGGCGACGACGCTTTCCGAATACAAGGAGTTTATTTCGGAAGACGAAGCCCTTGCCCGCAGATTCAGATTGGTCAATATAAACGAACCTAATATAGAAGATACCAAAAGAATACTGTACGGTCTTAAAAGAAGATTTGAAGATACTTACGGCGTCGAGATAGAAGATTCCGCTCTCGACGAATCGCTTAAACTGTCGTCCCGCTATTCCAAATCGTTAAGGCTTCCGGACAAAGCTATCGGATGGGTGGATTCCGGATGCGTAAAAGCCGAAATATACAACGACGATAAAATAGTTAAAAAAGAAAATATCTATCAGGTAATAGCTCAAGAAACCGGCATGCCTATAGACTTAATTAAAAGAGACGTTTTAGAAAGATTTCAGGATATGGAGGAATTTTTTTCAAAAAGGATAGTCGGACAGAAAGACGCCGTTAATTCTTTGGCAAAACATTTAAGGCTTAACAAAGGTCCTTTAAAAGGAAACTTTAACAGACCAGATGCGGTCCTTCTTTTTTTAGGACCTACGGGAGTCGGAAAAACGGAAACCGCAAAGGCTATGGCGGAGTACCTGTTCGGTTCCGAAAGAAATATAATCAGGATAGATATGTCGGAATATAAAGACGGCTCGATAGCTGTGGATAAATTAATAGGTATGCCTAGAGGTATAGTCGGTTCTTCGAGAGGCGGGACTTTAACCAATCAGGTAAAAGATAATCCTTATTCCGTAATTCTTTTAGACGAAATAGAAAAAGCCAGCGATCTCGTATTCAATCTCTTCCTTCAGGTCTTCGACGAAGGCTTTTTAACCGACGGAAGGGGCAAAAGAGTTTATTTTTCTGATTCCGTAATTATTATGACGTCTAATCTGGGTTCGCACGAATTTTCTAAGTTTACGAAACCGCTTGGTTTTATAGAATCAAACGATATAGTAAAGTCTATTAAGGGAACTATAAATAAAGAAATCGAAAACTTTTTTTCTCCGGAATTCATTAACAGAATAGACGATATCGTTATTTTTTCGCCGCTTACGAAAGAAGAAGTTAAAAAAATTGCATTAATGCATATTGAAACTATAAATAAAACAATGTCTGAACACGACAAAGAAATTATCGTTACGGACGAAGCTTTGGAAAAATTAGTCGAGACGGGCTACAGTTCAAAATTCGGAGCCAGATTTTTAAAGCGCACCATAGACGATCTCATCAAGGTCCCGCTGACGCTTAAATGGAAAGAAGGAGATATATTTACCGCCGAACTTAAAGACGGAGAGGTATCGATTTCTTCATCATATAAAAATTCTGAAGACGGCGATATTGCAAAAAAAGTTAAAAACGGAAAAGAAAAATATAAGGAGGAGCCAAATTATGCCTGATAAAGAAGGAGAAAAATCTTTCAAAGTTGTAGATAAAAGGAAAATTTCGGAAACCGAAGAAATAAAAGAAACAAAAAATACCGAAGAAGTTAAACCGGCGGAAAAAGCCGATGAAAATACTTCGGGAACCGCCTCCGATTCTAAAATAAAAGCTTCGGGCGAAACCGGTGCCGAGATACAGGATTTTGAAGCCGATTTTGCAACGTTCGTTTATTCGCTTAATACGCAGGCGCTTCTTTTTATGGGAAAGATACCGAATCCTATATCGAAGAAATACGAGAAAGACTTGGGAACGGCTAAATACTTGATAGATACTATAGACATGCTTTCTAAAAAGACGAAAGGAAATCTTAACGAAAATGAAGCCAAACTTATAGAAAATATTTTATACGACCTCAGAATGGCTTATATTTCGGAAAAAAAATAAACCGGAGGCGATATATTTTTATGAATCTTAATAACTTTACTATAAAATCTCAGGAATTAATAGAACTTACGATAAATACGGCTAAAGAGTCTAAAAATCCGGAAATATCGGATTTGCATTTGTTGTATGCCCTGCTCAATTACGACGAAAACAGCATTGCCTTATCTATTTTTAAAAAAATAGGCATTGACTTAAAATCTTTTACCGAACAATTAGAAACGGCGCTGTCTAAACTTGCCGTGGTAGAAGGAGGAATGGAACCGGCTTTCTCTTCGCCTATGAAGCGTATTTTAGATGCGGCGGAAAAGAATAAAAATTTTATGAAAGACGATTTTGTTTCGGTCGAGCATTTCGTTCTTGCAATGTTTGACGTTAAAGATACAAAGTCTTACGAAATATTAACTAAATTCGGTTTAACCAAAGACGGCGTTCTTAAAGTTCTCACCGATATAAGAGGAAATACCAAAGTTACGGACCAGAATCCCGAAGACAAATATCAGGCGTTGGAAAAATATACCGTAAATTTAACCCAGCTTGCAAAATCAGGAAAAATAGATCCGGTTATAGGCAGAGACGGCGAAATAAGAAGAATTATGGAAGTGTTGTCAAGACGCACTAAAAACAATCCCGTTCTTATAGGCGATCCGGGCGTCGGCAAGACGGCGATAGTAGAAGGGCTTGCCAAAAGAATCGCAGACGGGGACGTTCCCGAAATTCTTAAAGAAAAAACAGTTCTTTCGTTAGACCTGGGTTCTCTAATAGCGGGAGCTAAATACAGAGGCGAATTTGAAGACAGGCTTAAAGCGGTTGTTAAAGAGATAAAGTCTTCCGAAGGCAGGATAATAATATTTATTGACGAACTGCATAATCTTGTCGGCGCCGGAAAATCCGAAGGAGCGATGGATGCCTCAAATCTTCTGAAACCGGCTCTTGCAAGAGGAGAGTTAAGAGCTATAGGAGCGACGACGCTTGACGAATACAGAAAATACATAGAAAAAGATGCTGCGCTGGAAAGGAGATTTCAGCCTGTTTTCGTAGACGAACCGTCCGTAGAAGATACTATTTCCATACTAAGGGGGCTTAAAGAAAGATATGAGGCTTATCACGGCATAAGAATAAAAGATTCAGCCTTAATTGCGGCGGCTACGCTGTCGCACAGATATATTACGGACAGATTTTTGCCTGATAAGGCTATAGATCTTGTCGATGAAGCTTCTGCAAAATTAAGAATAGAAATCGATTCTCTTCCCGCGGTTCTCGACGAAGTTCAGAGAAATATCATAAGAATCAAGATAGAGCAGGAAGCGTTAAAAAAAGAAAAAGACGAACAATCCAAAAAAAGATTGAAAGAGCTTGACGAAGAGCTTGCGAATCTGGAAGAAGACTTTAATCAGAAGAAGGCAAAATGGCATAACGAAAAAGAGTATATACAAAAAATAGGCGAAATCAAAAAAGAAATAGACTCTCTAAGAATTGAAGAACAAAGATATGAAAGAGAAGGAAAATACGATAAGGTGGCGGAAATAAGATACGGCAAATTAAACGAACTGGAAAAGAAACTTGAAGACTTAAATAAATCATTGATTGCAATGCAGGAAAACGGAAGTTTTTTAAAAGAAGAAGTAGATTCGGAAGACATTGCAAGGGTAGTTGCTAAATGGACCGGAATACCCGTTTCCAAACTTATGGAAGGAGAAAAAGAGAAACTTCTTAAAATAGAAGAACATCTTCACGCCAGGGTAATATCCCAGAATGAAGCAATTAACAGCATAGCTAATACTATCAGGCGTTCCCGCGCAGGTTTATCTGACGTAAATAAACCCATAGGTTCTTTTATGTTTCTTGGACCGACCGGCGTCGGAAAGACGGAACTGGCAAAAGCTCTTGCCGAATTTTTATTCGACGACGAAAATAATATAGTAAGAATTGATATGTCCGAGTATATGGAAAAGCATGCCGTATCTAGACTTATAGGCGCTCCTCCGGGCTATGTCGGTTACGAAGAGGGCGGTCAGCTTACTGAAGCAGTCAGAAGACGTCCTTACAGCGTAGTTCTGTTCGACGAAGTAGAGAAAGCCCATCAGGATGTGTTCAACGTAATGCTTCAGCTTCTCGACGACGGAAGACTCACCGACGGACAGGGAAGAACGGTCGATTTTAAAAATACGATTGTCATAATGACATCTAACATAGGTTCCGATATTATACAAAATTACAGCGGCAAGCAATATGAAGAAATGAAAAACAGCGTTACCGGAATTTTAAAAAATTATTTCAGACCGGAGTTTTTAAACAGGTTAGACGATATAGTAATATTCCGTGCTTTAGATGAAAGCGATATAATGAAAATCGTCGAAATACAACTGAAAAAACTTGTTGACGTGCTTAAGGAAAGAGGCATAGACGCCGAATATACGGATTCTTTGCTGAAGTTTATAGCAATGGAAGGCTACGATCCTGTTTACGGCGCAAGACCCTTAAAGAGAGCGGTTAAGTCTTTTATACAGGATAAAATTGCCGTCGATTTATTATCCGGCGCAATCGTTTCAGGCGATTCTATAGTTATAGACTACAAGGAAGAATCCGGCGTAATCGTCGAAAAGATTACGGTAGTTACACCCGAACCCGTCTAAAACTTTATTTTTGCCATTTTGACAATAATATTATTGTCAAAATGGCAAATTAAAGGTGTCAGATTAAAGGTGTCAGATTTATTTATTTGCTTACTGCCGACTGGGTTTAACGTAATTTATTACTTTTATTTTTAAGTGGCACGTTTTTTGCATTAATAAAATTAAATAATAAAAATTAAGCGAGGGTTTTTAAAATTATGAAATTGAAATTGAAGTCAGATTCAAAAATTATAGGCGCAGGAGTAGCCGTTCTTATCGGTATAATTGCAGGGGTTATAATAACAGCCAATCTGCATCTTTTTAAAAAATCTATGGCGGAAGGAACCGCTCCGGTAATTTACACAACCACGAATTCTACTATGCCCGCGCAGAACGGACCTAGCAATTTCATAGCTTTAATAAAAAAAGATAAACCTTTCGTCGTAAATATAAGGACTACTCAAAAAGTTAAGAGCGGTCCTTTTCAAATGTACGAAAGTCCATTCGGATCACAGCCTAACCCGTTCGGTAATTTTTTTAAAAATTTTTTCAACAATGCTCCGCAGACTACATATACCGAAGAAAGTTTAGGTTCCGGAGTAATTATAAGCAAAAACGGATACATAATTACCAATAACCACGTCATAAAAGGAGCTACCAAAATATATGTAAAACTTTCTACCGGCAAAACGTTTAGAGCAAAGGTTATAGGTAAGGATCCGCAGGTCGATCTTGCACTGCTTAAAATAAACGACGGCAATAATCTTCCGGCGGCGGTACTTGGTGATTCCGCAAAATCTCAAATAGGCGAATGGGTACTTGCAATAGGAAATCCATTCGGCTTAGGCTGGACGGTAACAAACGGAATAATAAGCGCAAAAGGCAGAGCTATAGGAGGACCTTACGAGGACTTTATTCAAACAAATGCCGCAATTAATCCAGGAAACAGCGGAGGTCCTCTGATAAATATGAAAGGCCAGGTAATAGGCATTAACACGGCAATTATAAAAGGGGCACAAGGAATAGGTTTTTCTATACCGGTTAATGTTGTAAAAGAAATTCTTCCGCAGTTAGAAACAGGCAAAATAACAAGAGGCTGGCTTGGAATAGAAATTCAGGAAATCACTCCGTCTCTTAAGAAAGCATTTAATCTTCAAACTACCCGTGGAGCGCTTGTTTCTTCGGTTGTTCCCGACGGTCCAGCGGCAAAAGCCGGTTTAAAAAGCGGCGATGTGATAATTAAATATAACGGAATAAAAGTAAAAGAGATGTCTCAGCTTCCTTGGTTAGTCGGCAATACAAAACCCGGAACGACGGTTCCGATAGAAGTAATAAGGAACGGAAAGAAGATAGCGTTAAATATAACGGTTGGCAATTGGAACAGCAAAAGCAACGTTTTTAACGAAAAAACGCAAAAAATTTCTGCAAAAAAATTAGGAATAACGGTTATTCCGCTTAATCCTCAAAATATGCAGAGTTACGGGATACAAAACGTTCATCATGGAGTTATAGTTTCAAAAGTTATACCCGGCGGCGCAGGTCAAAGAATGGGTATAATGCCAGGTGACGTTATAGAGTCGATCAACCATCATATCGTCAATAATATTTCTGAATATGTCGCCGATATAGACAGGGCGGAAAAATCAAAACAGTTCCTGTTTTATATAAGACGCGGAAATATGAAACTTTATCTTGCATATTCTATAAAGTAAATAATATAATAAAAAGTTTTCTCAAAACCAAGACAAACTGTAAGCTTTCCATCACTCCTCCTAAAGGTGGCCCGGTTCCGTAAAAAGAGCCGGGCTATTTTTTTATCTTGCCGTATGATAAAATATTACTGCAATGAACAATAATTTTATTCTCGGAACCGCCGGCCATATCGACCACGGAAAATCTTCTTTAATTAAAGCATTAACCGGTATAGAGACCGACAGATTGGAAGAAGAAAAAAAACGGGGTATAAGTATTGTTTTGGGTTATGCCGATATGAGGTTTTCTTCCGGTATTTCCGTCGGTATTGTAGATGTCCCAGGTCACGCTAAATTTATCAAGACTATGGTTTCCGGTTCAACTGGAATGGATGGAGTTTTGCTTGTTATAGCCGCAGACGACGGAATAATGGCGCAGACCAAAGAGCATCTGTTTATTTTAAAACTTCTAGGAATAAATCTTGTAATTCCGGTAATAACTAAAATCGATTCAGTTTCTTCCGAAATACTCGTAAAAAGAGAATTTGAAGTAAAGCAATTTTTAAAAGCATACGGCTATGAAAAATATTCGCCTAATATTTTTAATGTATCGACAAAAACCGGAAAAGGTATCGAAGAATTAAAAAAAAATATAGAAAAAATTTTTTTAGAATATAATTTTCAGAGACAATATAATAAAATTTATGCTCCTACGAAAGTTTTTTTGCCTATAGACAGAATTATTTCTTCTAAAGGTTTCGGGACGATTTTGGCAGGCACATTAAAGTATGGAACTTTTAAAGTAAACAATGAAATCCAGATAATGCCGCAGGGAATAACGGCAAAAGTAAAAAGCATAGAATCCCATAATAAACCGGTAGATACGGCTTTTAAATCAATGAGAATATCCGTAAACGTACCTTCGGTTAAAAAAGAAAACGTAAAATTTGGAGATGTTATTTCCGAAAAAGATTCTTTAACGGCATCCGATGCCGTTTTAGCCAAAACTTTTTACGATTTTGAAAATAAAAAAGACCTTAAAAGCCATATTAACTTAATGTTTATGACCGGAACATCATCCGTTACGGCTAAAATAATAGTTTTTAATAAAGAAAAAAAAATTAAACCAGGAGAATTTTCCTATGTTTTGTTTAAACTAAACGGCGAAATAGCTTCTATGACAGGCGAAAAATTTATTATAAGGGATATAGGAGCCGGAAAAACTATCGGCGGCGGTACTATTATAGATTCTTCGGCTGATTACGAATATTTTGAAATATTTAACGAATTATTCGAAAAAATTATTTCCGATAATGCAAACGACGCCGTTTACGGTTTTATAGAAATATTCAAAGCCGTTAATTTAGAAAGTATTTATAAAAAATTTAATTTAAATTCATCCGATTTTTTTGAAATTATAGAACGGTTAAAAAAAGACGGAAAAATAATTACGGGCAATAAAAACAGGTATGCATATACGTCGGATTTTTATAATAAAGGGAAAAAGATATTAGCTGATATTATAGAGAAAAATAAAAAAATTTACGGCAAAACGGAACTTTTTAATATTTTTACCAAAGATTTAAACGAAAAAAATATTTACAAAACGGTTTATAAAACGGCGGATATTTTTTTCGATATTTTGATAAACGACTTGCTGTACGAAAAGTATATATCCTACGACGGTATGGGAAATATACTTCCTAAAGGACTTGAATCGGCAAAAGAAATTAATTTTGAAATTCCTGCGGAATATGCCGGCGCGGCAAATAAAATAGAATATTTATTAGCTTCTAACGGAAACAGCGTACCTGATTACGGCGAAATAGAAAAAAAAATAGCATTACCGAGAAAAACGCTAAATTATATATTGAGTTTAATGCTTAAATCGTCCAAAATCGTGAAAGTTAAAAATGATATATATTATTTAAAGGAACAGATAGACGCCATAAAATCAAAATTAGACGTTTTTTTCGATAACAATGAAAAATTGGAGCCTAAAGACATAAAAGAAATTGCCGGAGTTTCAAGGAAATATGCCATACCTTTGCTGGAATATTTCGACGGTATCGGATATACCGTAAAAAAAGGAGAATACAGAATAAAAAAATAAAACATCCCTTTTTTTCCTTTTTTTTGCTATAATAAAAGACGGAATAAACTTTAACTTAATTTCCAAAAATTTAATTTATAATATTAAAATAACAAAATTAAAATAAAAAACTATATGCCTTACAGAGACTTGCACGAATTTATCGGAGTTTTAGAAAAAGACGGCGACTTAAAAAGAATCGGCGCACCGGTTGACAGGATTTTAGAAATAGCCGAGATTGCAGACAGGATGGTAAAAAAAGAAGGTCCTGCTCTTTTATTTGAAAACGTTAAAGGATACAATTTTCCGGTTCTGATAAATATGTTCGGCTCTAACAAGCGCATATTAAAAGCTTTTGAAGTCGAAAATTTAGACGACGTCGCAAAAAGAATAGATGAAATTATAGACCCCGACATTCCGACGAATTTTTTCGAAAAGATAAAATCGCTTTCAAAGCTTAAAAAACTTGCCGACTATATGCCTAAGACGGTAAAAAACGCAAAATGCAAAGATGTTATAATAGATAAACCGCCTCTTTTAGATATTCTGCCCGTTTTAAAAACATGGCCGGAAGACGGTGGACCGTTTATTACGCTTCCGCTTGTTTTTACCAAGGATCCCGAAAAAGGTTCTACTAACGTAGGTATGTACAGGATGCAGGTTTACGACGATACGACATGCGGGATGCACTGGCATATACATAAAGACGGCGCAAGACATTTCAGGAAATATAAAGAACTGGGTCAAAAAATACCTGTTTCCGTAGTCATAGGTTCAGATCCGTCCGTTATTTATTCTGCAACGGCCCCGCTGCCTCCCGATATCGAAGAGATGATGTTTGCAGGTTTTTTAAGAGGCGAAGCGGTTGAATTAGTTAAATGCGAAACTAACGATATATATGTTCCTGCCAACGCCGAATTCGTACTTGAAGGATACATAGACCCGGACGAGGATTTAAGATTAGAAGGACCTTTTGGCGATCATACGGGATATTATTCGCTGGAAGATTTTTATCCAGTTTTTCACGTAACTTTGATAACGCACAGGAAAGATGCCGTATATCCGGCTACGATAGTAGGTAAGCCTCCTATGGAAGACTGCTATATAGGAAAAGCCACGGAAAGGTTTTTTCTTCCCGCTATAAAAAAGATTTTTCCGGAAATAGTAGATATGAACCTTCCTTTCGAGGGAATATTTCACGACCTTGCTTTCGTAAGCATTAAAAAAAGTTATCCGGGGCATGCAAAAAAGATTATGCACGGTATCTGGGGGCTGGGTTTAATGATGTTTACCAAAATTATAGTGATACTTGACGAAGACGTAAACGTTCAGGATAGGAGCGAAGTTATCTGGAGGATTTGCAACAATATAGACCCTAAAAGAGATATAACTTTCGTCGAAGGACCGATAGACGTTTTAGAACATGCTTCGGATATTCCCAATTACGGCTCAAAAATGGGCATCGACGCTACTAAAAAATGGGCTTCGGAAGGCTATAAGAGAAAATGGCCGAACGATATCGTTATGTCCGAAGAAATAAAAAAACTTGTCGATGCAAAATGGAAAGAGTACGGTATCGATGCTTAAAAAAATAAAAAATACTTTAGAATTAGTAAAATTTTCCCATACTATTTTCGTTCTGCCTTTTGCGCTTAGCGCTTTTTTTCTTGCTTTTTACGATAAATATCCAGGTTCTTTCGGCGCGCCTTTTTTTTACTATAAAATAATATGGATTATTATAGCTATGGCTTCCGGACGAAGCGGAGCTATGGCATTCAACAGGATAATAGACAGAAAAATAGACGCTAAAAACAAAAGGACAATGTCGAGAACGCTTCCAAAGGGCGAACTGTCGGTTTTATACAGCGTTATTTTTGGAATACTGTCTTACGCCGTTCTTATAATCGCGGCGTACGAACTCAATTTTACCTGTTTCGTTCTTGCTCCTTTAGTGATAGCTTTTGTAACTTTTTATTCTTTTACCAAAAGATTCACTTTTTTTTCCCATCTCGTGCTTGGAATAAGCATGGCGTTAGGACCCATAGGAACTTGGCTTGCCGTAACCGGCAGTTTGGATTATAAAATTTTAATTCTCGGTCTTGCGGTAGTTTTCTGGGGAGCAGGTTTCGATATCCTTTATGCCGTAATGGATTACGATTTCGATATTGCAAACGGGCTTTTTTCGGTGCCTGCGAAATTCGGAATAAAAAATGCCGTAATAATTGCCAGAATACTGCATTTATTTGCACTGTTCTGTCTTATTTATTTATATTTTTTATTTAATCTTAATTTTTTATATATTATCGGTATAATACTCGTAGCCGGATTTTTTGCGTACGAGCATATTTTGGTTTTTAAAAGTTTGGATAATATCGATATGGCGTTTTTTGCCATGAACGGTTATATATCTATCACTTTTTTCGTATTTATATCGTTAAATATGGCATATCATTATAAATTATTATAAATTATTTTATAAATGACTAAAAAAAATTCATACATTCTTGCTATAACCGGCGCATCCGGCGCAATATACGGACTTAGCCTTCTTAAAGCTTTAATCGAACATTCTTATTTCGTTCATCTTATAATTTCGGAGCCGGGTTTTACGGTAATGAAAGAAGAACTGGACATTTTTAAAGGCGGTTATAATAGCATTCCCGTAATTTCTAATTGCGACGCAAAACAGGAAATACTAAACGCGATAAAACTTAACTTAACATTAAATCCAAATATCGTCTCGGACGCTGATTTTAATTTTTATACAGATATGTTCGAACTTTTAGACGAAAAATTTTTGGAATCTGAAATTGCGAGCGGTTCGGCAAAATACGTAAAAGGCATGGCGGTAGTTCCTTGTTCTATGGGTTCGCTGGCAAGGATAGCATGCGGAATTTCCGGAAATTTGATTGAACGTGCGGCAGACGTAGTTTTAAAAGAAAAAAAAAGACTCGTAGTATGTCCGAGAGAAACTCCGCTCAACGATATACACCTTAAGAACATGCTTTCGCTATATTCATCCGGCGCAATAATACTTCCGCTTATTCCTGGTTTTTATAATAAACCAAAAACAATAACGGATATAGTCGATTTTATGACGGGCAGAATTTTAGACAGCCTTTGTATAGACAATGATATTTATGTAAGATGGAAAGGTTATTATAACGGAAAATATGATGAAAAATAAAAATTTTGATTTAATCAGGGAAAAAGTTTATAATAATATAAGGCTTACGGTTGAAGACGCCCTGTTTTTGTTCGAATCTAACGACCTGCTTTCCATAGGAGAACTTGCAAACTATAAGAATAATAAAATTAACGGAAGCAATGTTTATTATATAGTTAATATTCATGTTAACTATACTAATATATGTATAAACAGATGTGCATTTTGCGCCTTTTACAGAAAGGGGAAAGAAAGCGACGCATATTCTATGGGTATAGACGAGATAATAGAATATATCGGAAAACATCATAAATCAAATAATTTTAAAGAAGTTCATATAGTAGGAGGTCTTCATCCGTCGTTACCATACGGATTTTATTTAGACATGATTAGCAGAATAAAAAAAGAATTTCCTTCTCTTATGATTCAGGCCTTTACCGCTGTTGAAATAGACTATTTGTCTAAAATTTCAGGTTTACCCGTAGAAACCGTATTATACGATTTAAAAGAGAGGGGTTTAAACAGTCTTCCGGGAGGCGGCGCCGAAATTTTTAATCCTGCCGTCAGAAACAAACTTTGTCCTAATAAAATCAGCGGTAAAAGATGGATTTACATTCATAAAGCGGCGCATAAAATTGGAATCGCCTCAAATGCATCAATGCTTTACGGAGTTAAGGAAAGTTACGCGGACAGAGTAAACCACTTAAACGACATAAGAAATGCACAAGACGAATCTCATGGATTTAAGTCTTTCATACCGTTTGCATTCCAGCCGAAAAATACCGCGGTCAAAAATTCATCGCTTACTTCAGGTTACGATGACCTGAAAGTTATAGCGATTGCCCGCCTTTTTTTAGATAATTTTAAACATATAAAAACATTTTTCGTAAATCTCGGTATTAATCTTGCTCAGGTATCTCTTTCTTTCGGTGCCGACGACTTCGACGGCACCTTGATAGAAGAAAAAATATCTCATAACGCAGGTTCTTCTCAACCCTCCGGTCTCAGCGTAAAAAATTTAAAAAAAATAATAACCGAAACGGGCAAGATACCTGTAGAAAGAGATACTGCTTATAATATAGCGTATGATTAACGGAATAATTAATAATAATTTAAATTAATGTTTTAAAAAGTTTAAGGAGGCTAAAAATGTTTAACTTAAACGAATTTGTATTCTATCCTGGGTACGGAGTCTGCATCGTGGAATCTATTTCTAAAAAAACGATAGGTTCTGCCGAAATGTCTTTTTACAATATCCGAGTTTTAGAAAACAACGCGAAAATTATGATACCCGTAAAAAACGAGGCTGAAGCCGGTCTTCGCCTTTTAATTAAAGAGAAAGAGATACAGAAGGTTTTCGACGTGCTGGAAGAGAAATGCGAAAAAAAACCTTTTGCAAAAAAAGAATCCTGGAACAAAAGATTTAACGGATACAATTTAAAATTATGTTCCTCCTGTCCTTTTGAAGTTGCAGAAGTTCTGAGGGATTTATATACGTTAAAATGCGAAAAGGAATTGTCTTTTGCAGAAAAGAAAATGTTTGAAAAGGCAAAACATTTAATAATAAAAGAAATTTCTATGGTTATGAACAGGCCCGAAACGTTTGTAGAGGAGAAAATAAAAAAAATATTTATTAAAAAAACCGAAGCATCTCAAAATTTAAATTTAAAATTAGATGCATAAATTTTAATTTAAACATATATTTATAGTATTTATAGTATTTATAGTATTTATAATATTTATAGTATTTATAATATTTATCATTTTATCATATAGATGAAAATTTTTAATAAAAAACCTATTCTTTTTATAAGAATATCGCTTGTTCTTATTTCGGCCGTTCTTGGTTTTTTAATAGGAAAAGAATACTGGCATAACGATTTTTTATCATATGTAGGATTGCTGTTCGGCTTTACTATAGGATTTATAGTCGTATCGGTCGAAAAAAGCATGGAATCTATTTCTGCCAAAAAAATACTTACCGGAGGAATAGGGCTTTTTATAGGGCTTTTTATAATAAATTATATTACGTATCAGCTTTTTAAATCTTTTTTTACCGGTTCGGATCTTGGTTATATTACATATGCTTTCGTAAATTTCGTTGCGGGTTATTTGGGATTAATTATAGGACTCAGGGTTAGCGACGATTTTTCGGTCGGTATGAGAATGCAGGGCGGAAACGCCCTTAGTGAAGGCGGCGGACAGAACCGGTTTGAGCAAGGAGCAAATGCCGCTAATCTTTCGGTAATTAAAGCCGAAGATTCCGAACAGTGCCGCAATTACAAAGTTATAGATACAAGCTCTTTAATAGACGGAAGAATATTAGACGTATCGAAGACTGGTTTTATAGACGGAACTTTCCTTATTCCTTCTTTTGTTTTACATGAACTTCAACATATAGCCGATTCCCAGGATCCGCTAAAAAGAGTTAAGGGCAGGAGAGGATTAGACATACTTAAAGAACTCAGAGAAGATAAAAATATAAATATAAAGTTTACCGACATAGATTATCCTAATATCAAAGAAGTGGACGCAAAATTAATCGCTTTTGCAAAAGAAAATAACGGCAAAATTATTACGACGGATTTTAACCTTAATAAAGTTGCGCAGGTTAGGAATATAAGGGTTTTAAATATAAACGATTTAGTTAAGGCGTTGAGACCTATTCTTTTGCCAGGCGAAACTATGACCGTTTTGATTGCAAAAGAGGGCAGGGAAAAAAATCAGGGTATAGCATATATGGACGACGGAACCATGGTAGTAGTCGAAGACGCCATGAAATTAGTCGGTTCGGAGTTAGAAGTCGTCGTGACGAGCGTGCTTCAAACTTCTAGCGGCAGAATGATATTTACTAAAATAAACAGCGAAAAAGAGCATGCAGTTATATAATAACGAAGACGGAATTGCCTTGCCTTTTCGATTAGCGGCTTTGATAAAAAAATTAAGATTTTTCATGAAATTTTTTAAAAAACATTTCGGCAATTTCAACGTCCAAAGCCGACGTTATTTTTATATTTAAATCGGTAGATTGTATTGGAAATACCGGTAAACCTAAGTTTTCGACCAAAGATACGTCGTCTGTCGAGATAAAATTTTCTTCCTCAGCCTTATAAACAGCTTTTTTTATAATATCGAACTTAAACGTCTGGGGAGTTTTGGCGGATATAAGGCTGTCCCTTAAAAGCGTTTTAAGATTAACTGCATCTGCTTTATTTGTTGCCGTTTCCGCGATTTTATTTTTGCCGCCGCTAATTTCTTTTATTGTTTCGGTAACGCCAGAACATAAGAATGCCGCTCCGTATTCCTCAGTTTTATCCAACAGAATTTTTAACTCTTTATCGGTTACGAAAGGTCTTGCGGAATCGTGGATAAATACGGCAGCATTCTCGGCAGCATTCTCAAAATAATTCCCAGTGGCATTCTCGAAATTTCCTCCTGACGCATCTGCTTTTATATATGTATTTTCTATATATTTTATCGCATTATATACTGATTCCTGACGGGATTTTCCGCCGGTTAATATTTTTAATTTTTTGCTTTTTTCTTCCGAAAGATTCTTGCCGAAAAAAGCGTTCCAGTTAAAATCGTAAATTTGAGGAGGAGGAACGGTTATTATAATTGCGTCGAAATTAATTTTGGAATTTAAAAAAATATCTAAACTGTGCAGAACAATTTCTTTATCCTTTATTTTTATAAGCTGTTTAGGCAGGGCAAAACCTGTGCGCGAACCCGTCCCTGCGGCAAGCAATACTGCATATATTTTCATTTTAATTCCTTAGACAAAAGACAGACGGTGAAACATTCTATGGCTTTTTGTTTTCCCACCGAGTCAAGCCCTTCTTTAGTCTTGCCTTTAATATTTATACGCGATTTATCGACGTTTAAAGCGGCTGATACCGAACTTATCATCCGCTCTTTATAAGGCGAAATTTTAGGAGTCTGCGTTACGATAGTAATATCTGCGTTAACCAAGCCGTAACCTTTTTCTTTAACCAAGCCGTATGCATAATTAATTATCTCTACGCTGCTTATTCCTTCCGTAGATTTTAGGCTGTCGGGATATAAAACGCCTATATCCGGAAGCGATAAGGCTCCAAGCAGTGCATCCGTAAGCGAATGAAGCACGACGTCGCCGTCCGAATGAGCTTCGACCCCGACATGCTCTTCTATAAGCACGCCGCCGAGATATAATTTTTTTGCGGCATTTTCAAAAAGCGTAAATTCTAAAAATTTATGTATATCGTAGCCGCTTCCTATTCTAAAACCTTCGTTTATCATAAAATCATTATAGCACGACTGCTTATTTAACGGAATATTTTTTTAACGGATTATTTTTTGTACTTGTCTGCGTTTGAAGTGGTATAATATAGACAATGAAGAATGAGAAAAATAATATAAAAATTTGTAAGGACGGATTAAAGTAAAAATACCTAAAATTAAATTACAATAAAACAACGAAAATCGGTAATAAATAATAAATAACAAATAACCGATAATCTATAACCGATAATCTATAATAATTAAATAAGAGGGGAAAATTATCATGAGGATGCTTTTTGAACCGATTGAGATAGGCGGAATAAAGATTAAAAACAGAATAATGATGGCGCCGATGTGTATGTATTCTGCGGTCGACGGCGTTGTAGGCGCTTTTCATACGGCGCATTTAGGTGCAAGAGCGGTAGGCGGCGTAGGACTTATCATGGTCGAAGCTACCGGCGTCAGTCCAGAAGGAAGAATCAGCCCTTACGATGCCGGAATATGGAACGAAAAGCAGGTTGAAGCTTTTAAGCCGATAGTAGAATTTTGTAAATCCTGCGGATCAGTAATGGGAATACAGCTGGCGCATGCGGGAAGAAAAGCATCCACTAACGTGCCGTGGCTTGGAGACAACCCTTTAAAACATGGCGAAGGCGGCTGGCAGGTTCTTGCCCCCAGTCCCGTCCCTTTCGACGAAGGTTATCCCGTTCCGAAAGAAATGGATGAAAACGACATCCAAAAGGTTATAAATGATTTCGCAAACGGCGCAAAAAACGCCGATAAGGCGGGATTCGACATATTGGAAATACATGCCGCCCACGGTTATTTAATAAACGAATTTTTGTCGCCCATATCCAATAAAAGAACCGATAAGTACGGCGGCAGTTTGGAAAACAGAGCAAGACTCCTATTGGAAATTATAAGCGCTATAAAATCCGAAAGCCGGCTGAAAAATAAACCTATATTGGTGAGAATTTCCGCAGTGGATTGGGTAGAGGGCGGTTTCGACATAGAATCGTCCATAGCTTTGGCAAAAATGTTAAAAAAAGCTGGGGTATCTTTAATAGACTGTTCTTCGGGCGGAACGTCTCCGAAAGCAAAAATGAATATATATTTCGGCTATCAGCTCGGCTTTGCAAAAGAGATAAGAGAAAAAGCCGGCATTCCCGTTTCGGGCGTAGGACTTATTACGAAACCGGAATTTGCCGATTTCATATTAAGTTCCGGAACTGCGGATATGGTAGCTCTCGGCAGGGAACTGCTCCGCAATCCTTATTGGCCTCTTATGGCGGCGCATAAACTAGGCGCAGATATCGAATGGCCGAAGCAGTATTTAAGGGCTAAGTTTTGATGTGAATAATAAATAAAAGGTGTTAAAATTAAAGGTATCAGCTTTGTCGTTTATTAATCCCAAAAACTATATAGAGTTTTTAACTCAAAAATAAAAAACCTAAAATACGCCTAAAATAAAATAACCCGAACAAATTTTTATCGGCTAAAGACGCGGTCGGGAGTAAGAATACGGAGACGGGCGTTTATAAAAATGGGTTAAGGGAATAAATAAATCCGGCTTTTTTTATCCGACCCCTTTATTCGTACTTTATTTGTAATAATACCTTATCTATTATGAGCGTTTTTCCCACAAAGTCAGTCGGGAGTAAGCAAATAAATAAATCTGACACTTTTAATTGACACCTTTAATTTTTCGTCTTCTCTTTTTCGTTGACTATAATCACCAAAAATGATAATATTTAGTGATTATAACATCCAAAACAAATATAAGCATAAGAATCAATATTAGCATTAGCATAAATATAAATATTAGCAAAAACATAAACATAAGATTATTATAAGCTTTCGTATTCAAAAATTTTATATTTTATTATGGAAACGCAAAAAATAATAAAAAGGCAGTTATTCGAACTTATTCTCAAGCATTCCTTTAAAGGAAAGGCCGTTATAATACTTGGACCAAGACAGGCAGGAAAGACGACCCTTTTATTAGAAATTGCTAAATCTTTTGACAAGCCTTGCATATTTCTTAACTGCGACGAACCCGATATAAGAGACCTTCTTTTTAATGCAACGTCCGATAAACTTAAAGCAATTATCGGCAAAAACGTTATCGTAATCATCGACGAAGCTCAGAGGGTTAAAAATATAGGTTTGACTATCAAATTGATGGTTGACAACATTAAAAATATTCAGGTTATAGCCTCCGGTTCTTCCGCATTCGAATTGTCAAACGAAATAAACGAACCCTTGACAGGCAGAAAATATGAATTCAGATTGCTGCCTTTTTCTACGGAAGAGCTTATAAACGAATTCGGAATATTAAAAGAAACAAGGCTTCTTGAACACAGGCTTATATACGGCATGTATCCAGATATAATAAACACGGAAGGACAGGGACTCGAAAAAGAAAATTTAAGAAATTTAAGCGACAGCTATTTATATAAAGATATATTTACGTTTAACGAAATAAGGCGTCCGGAAACAGTATTTAAACTTCTCGAATCGCTGGCGCTTCAGGTATGTTCCGAAGTTTCTTATAACGAGTTATCGAGACAGGTAGAAGCAGATAAAATAACTGTTCAAAGATACATAGACTTATTGGAAAAGTCTTTTGTAATATTCAGATTACGGTCTTTTAGCCGAAATTTAAGAAACGAACTTAAAAAGAGCACAAAAATATATTTCTGGGATAACGGTATCAGAAATGCGGTTATAAACGATTTTTCGGTTTTAAATTTAAGGCAGGATAAAGGAAAATTATGGGAAAACTTTCTTGTCTCCGAAAGAATAAAATTGAACTTTAATAAAAATAGATGGGTTAAAAGCTATTTTTGGCGTACGCTGCAAAAGCAGGAAATCGATTATATAGAAGAAGAAAACGGAAAAATAAACGCTTATGAATTCAAATGGAATACAAAAGCAAAAAAAACAACGCCGTCTTCATTTCAGGAAGCTTACAATTCGTCCGTGTCTGTTATTAATCCCGAAAACTATATAGAGTTTTTAACTCAAAAAGAAATAACATAGAATTAATTAGACCCCTTTAATTATAGTTAAGGAATAGACATAATGAAAATTATTAACACTGACCCCTTTAATTATTTGACAAATTTGTAAAATTTATATATTATTAATGTATCATAAACGTTACCATTTATAATACATTAATAAAAATAAAATAAGTATCGGTAAATATTGAATTATTATATTATTGCAATTGCAAACAAATAAATAAACAGACAAATTAACTAATAAATAACAAATAATAAAACTTGAAGATTATAAAATTATGAAATTTATTCCATCAAGAGATTTAAGATTAAAGACTGCTTCCGTTTTGAGCGAACTGAAGAAAGAGGGAGAAATTATAATAACTTCCAACGGAAAACCTTCGTCTTTAATGCTTCCTATAGACGAATCAAATTTAGAACAGACCCTTTCTTTTATTAAATCTATGAAAGCAAAGACCGCCATGAGAAATATGCGGCTAACCCTCAGGGAAAATAAAATTTCTACCGATGACATCGATAAAGAGATAAAAGACGCAAGGAAAGAGATATAGTGATTTTCGTCATAGATACAAACGTTTTTATTTCAGGGTTTATTTCGGAAAGTTATCCTTGGCGTATATTAGACTATTTTTTAGATAAAAGATTTACTCTTGCTCTTGACGACAGAATATATATAGAGTATTCTACGGTTTTAAGAAGAAAAAAATTTGGCTTAAAACAAACCGACATCGACACTTTTTTAGATTTTACCGCTTCAAATTCTCTTTTTATCACCCCCGAAAAATCCGATATTAAACTAACGGATCCCGCCGATTTAAAATTTATAGAAACTACAATGACCGCAAAAGCAGACGCCCTTATAACTGGAAATACGAAACACTTTGAGCCAGCGAAAAACATCGTTCCTATATTTTCTCCTAAAGAGGCTTGGGATAAGCTATTATTTAATTATATAATCAACCATGATTAAAATAAATAAATCAGTTTACTCTAAGATATCATTTTCGCCATTTCAATTAACAATGCTGATAGAAAACAAATAAAATATATTAATAAATATAATTTCAAGAATTAATAATTTGACACCTTTAATTTATAAGGTTAAAGTTTGCCTTTATCTTTGCTTGCCAACTCCGCAAAGTCAGTCGGGAGTAAGCAAATAAATAAATCTGACACCTTTAATTTAAAAAATTCTTATAATTAACGGCGATTAATTTTTATAGGCCTTCCCTTCAAAACCTACGTTTTTTATGCTTTAACTTGTCCTGCAATTTTCGAAATAGGTGTTCAGTGAAA
>JAJZBN010000047.1 GCA_021798875.1 bacterium
CGATAGAAAATTCAAGCGGGAATATTACTTTATTGGGTTCAGGCGATACTATCAGCTATAACGGCAATAGCATTACCTACGACAGCTCCACTAATACTTTTTCGGGTTCTATTCCTTTATCTTTAACCGAAAATTTAACTACTCCCGCTACCTGTTCGGACGGTTCAACGCCTACAAACGGCACTTGTCCGTCTGGGGCTTATTTGACATGCGAAAGCGGTTATACTTTATCGGGAGATACCTGCTCCGAAACTGTAAGCGGTTCTTTTACTCTGTCTGGTTCTAATTCTAATATAGATATATCCGGCGGCAGTTCGAGCGGTTCTATTTCTATGTTACAGACGCAAAGCTGTCCTACGGGATATACTTTATCAAACGGCTCTTGCGTATCTAATACGGATGCCGGAACGACTTCGACTTTTGCCTGCACGAACGGGACTAATTATCAAAACTGCGAGGACGGCTCTGCTTTACCGTCTGGTTCGGCTTATTTATGTCCGTTAGGACAGACGCAGTGCAACGAAAATACAAGCACGCCGCAATGTCCGAGCGGGTATAGTTTATCGAATAACACTTGTTTGTCTAATTCCCCAACAGGTTTTTCTGGTTCTTTTTCATGGTCTGACCAATGTACTGTATATACAGTATATGGTTCAGGAAATTATTTATATATTTATTCTAATGGTTGTGGCGGAGGTTATACTTCAGGGCAAATATACTATAGCGGTAGTAGTTTTAGTGGTTCTTTATGTAGTAGTGCTGGTGGTCAAGGATATTGCGCCCATGATATTTATGGTTCTGGTAGTGATATATATTATAACGGTGCTGGGTATGAAAATGGTGGTCCAGTTAATTTAAATTCAGGTTCTATTCAATTCAACACTTCTGATGGTAATGAACAAGTTGAAATTTATGCCTCTGGCAATTCTCTCAGTTTATGGGATAATTGGGGCTATGGAGGAAAGATATCATACGATCCAAACCGGAGTCAAGTTTCTCCTACCTGCCCCTCCGGCACGACGCTTGTAAATAATCA
This sequence comes from bacterium, assembly GCA_021798875.1. Lineage (GTDB taxonomy): Bacteria > SZUA-79 > SZUA-79 > Acidulodesulfobacterales > Acidulodesulfobacteraceae > Acidulodesulfobacterium_A. The sequence goes on from JAJZBN010000047.1 coordinate 1,037, forward strand.
ATGCGTATCTTATTCCTGTCCGTTAAACGGCACTCCCCAAGGCTCCGCCCCCGCACAGAATTATACTTGCGTTGAGCCGTCAGGCAGTTCTCAATATTATTGCAGTCCGAATTTTTGCTATAATAATACGACTAATACGCCCGTTTCGACAGTCGAAACTATGCCCCCTGCGCAGACGAATAACGGGACGGTAACGAGTTCAGGTTGCCAAGGTTCAATTTACATATTCCCCGGTCAGGCGCTGCAATGCACGAGAGATTTTGCCTTAGGCGAGAACTGCTGTTCGAGAGCTAAATTCTTATTAGGCGGACGTAATTGCAGTTCTAATTCTCAGATACTTGCCGAAGCTATTATTTACGATAATCCATATTCTCCGCCCGTCCCCGTATATTCAGGTTCGGGAGATCCCGACACAGCCCCTATTACATCTTGTTCTCAATCGGCAATAGCAAACGGTTGCGGTCAGCAGGGAGAAGCGATTTATTTAGGCGATTACTGTTCTTATAAATTGCCGGTAGTAGGCACTTGTTTGGCACATACTTACGTATTTTGCAAATTTCAAGGACTTTTAGCTACTATCATTCAAGCTCAAGGCAGGGCGCAGCTTGCGGGCGGTCAAAATCCGCTTCCTTGGGGTTCGGTTCAAAGTCCTGACTGTTCAGGCTTTACGCCTACGCAGTTTCAGGAACTTAACTTTGCCAATATGAATTTAACCGAATATATTGACGTTATTAAAAATCAGGTTACAAATACGCTTACCACGTCCGCTATACAACAGCAAATAAGCAATACTACTAAGTCTATCGGCAACGAAATAAATCAATTAGAAACCGGCGGAGCATTAAACGGGACTATCCCTTAATCGAGGTATAATATGCAGGAAAAAATAGAAAAATATGTTCAGGATTATAACGAACATTCAAAGAAAATAGTCAGAGAATACAGGCTTATAAAGCTGTTTGCTTGGATTTCGCTTATTTTAATCATTTTAACGATGACGCTTGTTATCGTTAAGGCGTCGCATGCCGATGTTAATTCTGAGGCTCAGGCGTCCGCTTCAGCGGGGGCTTACGGCGGTCAGGGTTCTTTAAGCGGATTAGTAAGTTACGGCAAAAACAACATTTCTCTAACTCCGTCAGGATGCACTAATACGTCTAATTTTTTAAACGTCGAATACAGCGTAACATCTACGGGCGATATTAACGCCGTAATTCAGATGAATACTAATGACGGCTCTGGATATAATTATTCTTATTTTATACCAGTTCTAATATCCGGCGTTTGTTCTAACGGCATAATATCTTGTCCAGCGGGCGAGTGGTATGGAAGTGGTATAACCTGCAATAATTACGCCATTACGTACAGCCCAAGCACAGGTTTTTCTTTATCTCCGTTAGGGGCGGCTATTATGGGAACTCCGCAAACGACGCAAGTAAACGTCCCTTTAAACGGCACTCAGGTATCTACCGTAACATCTACTCAAACGTCGGGCGGTCTTGCCAATTGTATCGATATTAACGACGCAACGGGCGCAACTCCAGCGTCGGAGACAGAAGTCCAACAGGTATTAACCGATTTGGGCGGTCAGGTATCCTCTGCCGTCCAGAAAGGTTCAAGCGATATAATAGGCGGCGTAACTCAAAATACGGCAAACTCCCCTTATTCTCAAACTTATTCCGGCGGGACTTGCAACAGTTCTAATTATAACTCTCCAAGTAATTTAGAAGGTCTTTATAATCAGGGCGGTTCGTCGTTAAATAACGAAGTATCGAGTTCGGAAGTTGCTACTGCCAATTCTAATACGGAGTCGGCTTTAGGACTTACTTCTACCCCAAGTTCTATGCTTACGACCGTTCAGAATAATTCATTCGGGGGTATGAGCGGGGGGATGTGTCAGATAGAAAATCAAGCTAATGCTGAAGTTTGCACGGTATCTCCCGATTTAGTTTTAACGGGTTCTTGGAATATAGGACATTATGAATCCAATGGTTGTTCTAGCGGCTGCACTTGCGGTTCAGGTTCTGGCGGAACTGATACTACGACTTTAAGCAGCGCAGGAGGCGGGATGAATAATGTTATCAATGGTCAGCCAAACAATGGCAGTAATCCGCCACAAATTACAGGAAGCATTACTTTTACTCAAGACGGTATAATTCAAGGCTCAATCGGTCTTGATACTTTCGGGTGCGGTTGGTCATTTCCTACTTGTATGTATGGCAATGGCAATACGATTGAAACATCTGGCAATTGCAGCGGTTCTATAACTTATAACCCTACTACTGAAAGTTTTTCTGGGACTATTAATATTGGAACTAATGTAGGTACGGATACTTTGTCGGCATCTGGTGCATGCATAACAGCATCTCAGGGCGGCGAAATTTGCGTCAAACCGGACGGTTCATCTCCTACTTGCAGCGGAATTAATATTCCTGCAAATAGCGACGGTGTTTTTACGGATTATAGTTACTATTATGTCTTATATCAAAGGACGGAAAATACTTGCGAGACATATACGAATAATTCCAATTGCACTATTGTTTCTAAAGAAGTTTGTAACGAGGACGATTCTGATTGCGTTACTATAATGTCCAATTCTAATACAGAAAACACTCCGCCTACTTATAACTGGTTTGAAAATCAAACCGATACAAATTACTCTCCATCGACTAATATCCAATGGGCTATAACCATGAATGGAGAAAGCGTCCAAGCAGTTCCTAATCCAAGCGGATCCGATACGATAGACTACGGAAATATTGCAACTTCGTCAGCAGGTTTCGGCGGCAACGACTATCCTTATATTACCGAAACTTACGAATGCACAGGAAATCCGCCTTATAATTTTAGCAAGATGAATCAGCAGGAAACCGCCGTTACGGGTTCAGCGTCTATGAATAGTAATAATACCGCCTTTAGCTATACAGGCGTAAACGGCAACCAGCATAATAATATTGCAATTAACAATACGGTAAATAACGCCACGCAAGAGGAATGCGTGGTTCAGAAAACAAATACTAATGCTTCAATCTCAAGTTCGGTTCAGGCGACTACCGCAACGCAAAATACGCCTACGTCTGATACTACTACTAAAACCGAAACTTTAAACTGCACGAATACCGGAACTGTAAATAATCCGTCTTGGAGTTGCCCCGTTCCAAGCGGTTATACGGTGCAAACGAACTGCACGGACGCAAGCACTATTAATAATAATAACTTCGCTCCTGCAATGGTAGAACTTCAAGTATTGGATAAAGCGGGAAGTTCTTTGATATGTTCGGCAAATTAATCTTTTAGTATCTTTACTATTATCATTTTTTTCAATTTTTGTATTGACAAGAATTTACTAAAATGATATTTTTTTACTATGCAAAAAACAATAACAATTCTTTTTATCGTCGTATTTTTATTTGCGCCAATTAATGCTTATTCCTTTTTCTCTATGGGTAACGGTTATTTTAGCGGCAATAAAGGTAAGGGGTGGTTTTGGTATCAGCAGAAACCTAAAAAAAACAAGAATAAAAATAAGATAAAAAAGATTTTAAAACTGCCTTCCTCAAAAACACTGATGACTATGCCGGCAGAGCAGTTTAAAAAACTTTTAAAAAAGTTTAAATATGAATCTATTTCTTATCCGACAGAGCAAAACGTTTATAATTATATAAAAATTCAGTCTATAGCGGGCGACAGGGCAAGACAGTATGCTTATATGTGGCGTTACGTTATGGCAAAACATCCGTCTTTGAATTATATGAATACGCACGTAGGCGGTTCTTCTCAATACAGAAACATAATTTCTTATCAGATTAACCACAATAAAAAAATAGAGATTTATAAAAAATTAAGGAAACGAATGGGTCTCGTATTATTTTATAATCCGAGCGATTCCTATTCGTTGCAGGAGTTGTTGCAGTTAAAAATCGTAGCGAACGAATACGGCTTTTTCTATACGAAAGTTAATGCCGAAAATCATCCTAACGAAGCTAAAAGAATGGGTATTATAAAATTGCCGGAAATTGTGATGATTTATAAACATTCAGACGGCAAATTATCGCATTATCCGGTTACGATAGGATTAAGGACGCAGGTTAAAATAAAACAAAATATACTTTACGATTACGAAGCTTTCGTAAAACATAAATTAAACTATGGAAACAAGTATTAAAGAAAAGGCTAAAAAAGCGGGTAAGGTAGTTAAGAAAACGGTTTTTACTTTAAATTTGATAGTAACCGTAATTTTTTTTGCTTTTATAGTTGCGCTTATTATCGTTAATCTTATAAGAAGCGCACAAGGCGAAACTATAAATTTAGGCGTTTACGGCAAGACTTATAGATTTAGAGAAAAGAATCTGCTTTCCGTTATAAAAAATAAAGCCAAAAAAGTAGATTGGCAGGCGGTTATAAAGCACTCTCATATTAAAAGACAGGTAGAAAACTATCAGCCTTATAATCAGGAAGTTTCGTTGCCTACGGCATTAAACACAAAAGTTTTTGAGCCGTCTATGTATTATACGCTAAAGTTTAATATAAGGGATTCTAATGGCAATATAATATATCCTAAAGGTTTTAGGTATAAGATTACGGATTATATTTATATGCCTAATTTTTTAGTCGTAATAAACGGCGACTCCAAAAAACAGGTAGAGTGGTTTAGACATTCTAAATTCAGAAATAATATAGCTGTTATGCTTTTAATAACGAAAGGCGATTATTATAAACTCGAAAAAAAGCTTGGCATTCCGGTTTATTTTTATATGAAAGCTTTGCAAAAAAGATTTAAATTAAAAGCTGTCCCAAGCGTTATTTGGCAGAAAGGTTCTACTATTTACGTTAAACAATACGGCAAAAATGCGGTTTACCAGATTATTAAAAATATTAAAAAGGATAATAAAACTCGCAAAATATTAAAAGAATCAGGATTGCTAAATCCTAACTACAAGTAAAGTGTGTTATGTTTAAATATTTTAAAATCATATTATTAATTGCTTTTATACTTTTCGGCTTTAGCTTAAAAGCTTACGCCGGAGCATGCAAAATAGGAGATACTATTTTTACCGAACCGCCGGCAGGAATTTTTACGTCCGTCGACTGGGCGGGAATATTTCCGATAAGGGTAGGCGGCGTGCCTGTCGTCCCCGGCATACCTGATGCTCAAGATTATTTGCCGCCAGTCTGTCTTTGCCAGAGGTTGCCGCCGCCTGTTCCGCCGATACCCGGAATTACTTTTTCTATGTGGCAGCCGGCGCATATTACGGAAGTAGTTCAAGAGCCTTTTTGCTTTCAAGCGCTTGGCGTAGCTATACCTAACCCTACGGGAGTTTACGGTTACGGAAACCAGTCTAAACACCCGAAGCATTATTCGTTTTATCAAGCTCATTATTATAATTTTCCAATATTAAATATTTTAGGCATAGCGCAGGATATAATTTGTTTGCAGTCGCCCTATGGTTCCAATATTAATATACCTTTTATATCCGAACCTGATCCTATGTGGCAGTCGGATATACTGGCTACTTTCGGAAGTCCCGAAGCCGTTCTTTTTGCAAATCCTATAGCGCAGATGTCCTGCATTGCGGACTCCGTCGCAGCTCAAACTTACCAGCCGTTAGACCCTATGTTTTGGTGCATGGGTTCGTGGGGTGGAGTTTTCCCAATTGACGGCGATATAGGAGGTTCTAACGACCCCGTTCAAAATGCCGCTGGAATAGCCGCCAAGACGCAGTTTTTAATGCACGAGTATTTAGACCAGTTCGGCACTGTCGGCCCGCCTACTTATATGGGCGTATGTCAGGATTATCCAGACCCTATATGGATAAAATCTGCTGTAAGATATGATTTATCGATGCCCGTGCCGGAGCCGGTAGTTCAGCCTATAGGTCAAACTGGCGTTGCTTGGACTATGTTAAAAGATTTGCCTGCCGTAGGCGGCAATTACGTATTTACTACATTTACGGAGCAGGACTGTTGTGCGTTTTAAAATATCACTCAAAAATAATTCTATATGTTTGCGATTAACGAAAACATTTACGATAAAAAAGAAATTCAGTATTTTTCGACTTTAATCAATTATATAGAAGCTTTTGAACAAAAAAATATGGAATATTCGGAACTTCAAAATCAATTTACAGAAGTATTTCTCATGGCGTTAGGCGCAAGAAACGCCTATATCAAAGAACATTCTAACAGGCTTTCTTTTCTTGCAAGGGAAATAAGCAGGGAATTAAAACTTCCGCCGGTGGAGATTAAAAAGATAGTTTTAGCTGCGAAACTTCACGATATAGGAAAAATAGGCATAAGCGATGCAATTTTATTGAAACCGTCGAAATTGACAAACGAAGAATTTGACGAAATCAAAAAACATCCTATAATCGGGCGCGATATGCTTAAAAATATCAGTATATTTTCGCATATTTCGGATTATATTCTTTACCATCACGAAAAATTCGACGGCTCCGGTTATCCGGAAAAGATAAGCGGAGAAGATATTCCTTTCGGCGCAAGAGTTATAAGCGTTATCGATACTATAGACGCTATATTAACTAAAAGGTCTTATAAAGAGCCGAAACCCGTCGAATATGCCGTCGATGAATTAAAGAAAAATGCGGGAACGCAGTTTGACCCGATGGTAGTTAAGTTCGCTATAAAGGTTATAGAGGAGAATAAAGATGCATTCAAGGCAGAATAGAAGCGATTCGCTATATCCCTATAGCGTCAATATATTATTATCGAGAAAGCGCAATAAAATTAACGCAAAAATCAAAAAAACATTCTTATTATTGTTTTTTATTTGTCTTTTTTTACTTTTTTATTTTATTTTTTCAAATAAAGCACATGCTTTTAGCCTTAAAAAGAGCGTAAAAAAAGGCAAGCAGATAGTAATACAGAGCGGTTGCGTAAAATGTCATAGTTTCGTCAAGGGCAAAAGGATTGATAATATAGAATCTCTTGCCGGTTGGGGAAACAAGCATTTTTCCATTAAACAGACTGAAAAAGCTATTCGTTCATGTAGGGCGGATATATATTGCTCGCAAATTTTAACAAACAAGCAAGTTAAATATGTCGCTTATTATCTTAATTCGTTAACTAACCCATAACTTTAAGCCCCCGTCCTTCAGGGCGGGGATACAAAGTTATCAACTAAACTAAGTTCGCTATTATAATTATGATAAGAAAAACTAAAAAACAACCGAAAGCTAACGACTTTATAAAGGAATATACTTACAGATTCCGCATATACCCAAATGCGGAACAGATTGCTTTTTTCAAAGAACAGATAGGTCATAACAGGTTCGTTTATAATTTCTTTTTAGAACGCTCAGAACATTTACATAAGGATTACGGAGTTAAATACAGTTATTCCGATATGCAAAGAGTAATTCCTTTGCTTAAAAAAGGTTTCCCGTTCCTTAAAGACGTTAACTCCCAGTCTTTGCAGGGAGCGTTATTGAATTTAGATAACGCTTATAAAAGGTTCTTTAATCACGAATCGGATCATCCCGTTTTTAAGTCTAAAAAGAAACTTAACGCAATTTCGATACCGCAAAACTTTAAGTTTATAGACGACAAATTATATATTCCCAAAGTCAAATCGCCTATAAAGGTTAAGTTTCACAGGAAAGTAAACGAAACGGTTAAATCTATCAGTATATCGGTAACCTCTACCGGCAAGTATTACGTCAATATGTCGGTAGAAAAAGTGTTTATTCCTAAGGATAAAACCAATATAGTATCCGGCATAGATTTAGGTATTAAGACGCTTGCTACAGTAATTACGGGAATATCTAAAACCGATAATGAAACGTTTAAAATAGAAAATCCTAAATATTACATAGATTCTCAAAAACAAATAATTAAATTATCGAGGCAGTTATCAAAGAAGAAACATCCGAGATATAAGGGAGACAGAACGCCTAAATCCAAAAATTACGTTAAGTTGTCCAAAAGGTTAGCTTTACTTTACGAACGTCAGACTAATCAAATAATCGATTACGCTCATAAAAAGTCTTTTGCTATTATAAACGATAGCCAAGTTATAGTGGCGGAAGACTTAAATATCAAAGGTATGCTAAAAAACAAGAGGCTTTCTAAAGCTATCCAAAACGCCGCTTGGAGCAGATTTCTACGCCAGATAGAGTATAAAGCGGATTTCTACGGCAGAGATTTTCGTAAGGTTGGTAGGTTTTATCCGTCGTCTAAGTCTTGTTCTACTCCGAATTGCGGATATATCTATAAAGACCTTAAATTGTCGGAGCGGTTTTGGATTTGTCCTGAGTGCAATACTTTGCACGATAGAGACGAAAACGCCTCTTACAACTTGTTTTTACAGGGATTAGGACGGTTGTCGTCCGAACCTATCAATATAACAATAGGGCAGGTATCGCCCGAATTTACGCCTGCGGAGATAGCTATTGCGGATGACCCTATGATTCCGGTAACGGAACATACGCTAAAAAGCAACCTATCGATGAAACAGGAAGTCTACGCCCTTTAGGGCGAGGTAGTTCACAATAGGAGGTAATTTTATGTCGTTAGAAAAAAATTTGGTTAAAAATTTTCAACATCATAATCAGAAAGAGAAAGAAGGCTATATTAATCCCTATATTGAAAAAAGTAATATAGACCCTATTGAAAAAGAAAAAATTAATAAAATTAAGATTACTCAGGCGCTAAAAGAGTTTTCTAAAGATAATACCGTTGATTAATATGCAAACCTTTACGTCTAAATTATATTTTAAAACCTTATATATCCCGTATAACGGTGGCTATTTACTTTTGAACGGTTTTTACCCTGTATTTACGGACAAGTCTTTTACTGAAGAATTTACGGATTATATATATAAAATAAGCGGCATTCAGGCAGGTATTAAAGAAATTGATAAGGATAAGCTAAAACTTTTGTCTTATACGCCTTTTACTCCTATCGTGTGCACCTGCGGAGACAGGCGAGGATTAGGCAATAATTTGCAATTTTTTTCTAAAAAGGAATATATACATGTTTTGTATGATGAAGAAATAGACAAAAGCGAGCGGTTATATATCGCATTATCGGAGGGCATTAATGAATCTCTTATTTGTTCCTGATATTTCATTTATCGTCGCATTTCTCGCTGGGCTATTTTCTTTTATAAGTCCGTGCGTATTGCCGTTGATACCGTCCTATTTGTCCTATATTTCGGGTCTGTCCATGGATAAGATTTTAGAAGACAAAAGCAGGCAGGCAAAAAGAATTACGATAAAACATTCTTTGGCTTTCATATTCGGTTTTACGGCGGTATTCATTCTTTTAGGGGTATTTTCAAGCGCCGTAGGTTCTTTACTCCATTCTATATGGCTTATGCGTATAGCGGGCGTATTTATCATTATTATGGGTTTATTTATTTTAGGAGCTTTTAATAAAATAAAGCTCTTTTCTTTCATGCAAAGAGACGTCGCCGTAAATGTTAAAAATAAGCCGTTAGGTTTAATCGGCTCGGTTTTAATGGGCGTAGTATTCGCTGCCGCTTGGACGCCTTGCATCGGACCGATACTCGCATCGATTTTATTTATTGCCTCAACTATGCACAAAACAATTCTTGGAGTTGAACTTCTATTTGTTTATGCAATGGGGCTGGCCGTGCCGTTTTTTATAAGTTCTTTATCGTTAAGCCTATTTTTCTCGGCATTTAAAAAGATAAAACCGTTTATAAAGATAATTTCAATTATTAGCGGGGTAATTTTAATAGCCGTAGGTATTCTTATATTTTTCAATTATTTGTCGGTAGTATCTTTATATTTCGGCAATGCTTTTCATTATAAGATACCGTATAACGGGTCAATCACCCCGTCCTCACAGACGGGGCTTGCCGGTGACGGCGAGATAATCAATGGTTGATTAGGGGGCATTTATGAAACAAATGCAGCAGTTATTAACAAGAACTTTAAGTAACACACCTACGGATACTTCTCTAATCCGTAGCAACTGTGGTCTGTCGTTAAACAAAGAAATAGAAAAGAATACCTTTTCTGCTCTTAGTGCGGCAGACTTAAAAACTGTTAATAACAACCCCGAAGAGAACTAACTCTAACTAACAGGAGGTTTTAAAAACGATTATGTTAGTCTATGTAATTAGTATTGACGGTAAATCGTTAATGCCGTGTAAAGCGGCTAAAGCAAGAAAACTATTAAAACAAGGTAAAGCCAAAGTGGTAAAAAGAATGCCTTTTACGATACAACTTAACTTTGAATGCGAAAGTAAAGTTCAAGACGTCAAATTAGGCGTCGATACCGGATATAAACATATCGGCTTATCAGCGGTATCCGAAACTAAAGAGCTTTTTCGCTCC
>JAJZBN010000048.1 GCA_021798875.1 bacterium
TTGTCCCAACATTTGCTCCGCAATCAAATATAATCGGTTGTTTGTTGTTTGTGTTAAAATTGTAAATTTCATCAACAAAAATTTCTTTAAATTGCCAAACAAAACTTGGTAAATCTGGAATATCAAAGATATAATCAAGAAATTCGACATTTTCAACTTTAGTATATCGTTTATATTTCCCCCATTTATCAAGCAAACGATTAAACTCTCTTTCGTTTTTATTTTTAATATAATAATATAATGGGCGGGCTAAATTCTTAAATAGTGTTTTCATTGCATTCTAATCAATTTCCAATAAAATTTTTATTTTTATATTTCTTAAAATACCAAAAATGTTTAAATTGTAAAATTTTTTGTATTATTTTTTTAATAAATTTTAAAATAATTTTTGGCATTATTTTTTTTATCACATATCTTGTGAATTTATATCTTACTATATTATCTTTACATAAAAATTTTATCAATTCTTCCTGATAAAATTCATTAACTTCAATTTTATCAGGAAATTGTAAAACTGCTTTCATCTTTAATTTAAAAAAATAATTAAAGTTTATATCACAATGTTGACCTGATGCATCAAACCCAATATTTGCAGTAAGGGATTGCGTTGGACATAGTGTTAATCCACCATGAATCCTTTTACTTGCGTGCCACCTAATATCCCAACCTGGATATTTACCCTTTTTGATATTTGAAAGCATTGAATAATAATTAATCGCACCACCTAACTCAAGCTTTTTCCTTATTTCTTTATCTGAAAAAATAGATAAAAGTTTATCTACATCAGGCTCAAATAAATTCCAGGCTCTTTTCCAAGTACCCCAACCATATGTCATTGTTTCTTCAGTGAAAAAAGCTTCTAAATCTTGATTATTATTTAATCCTAATTTAATAGGATAACATAAACCTGAAATTTCCATAACCTTTTCTATATTCTTATATTTTTCAAGAGCTTTATTCATGTAATCTAAAGGTTATTTATTATATTTTTTAATTTTTATTGCTTATAGATTTAATTATATTTCTTGCCCTATGAAAGTAAGTGTTGTTCAAATTTTTTTCATAAGCCTTCTTAACTATTTCTACTCTTTTATTGTCGTTGTCTAAATAATATTTAATTTTTCCAATAAGCTCTTCAATTGTATTGAATATTACAATTTCTTTATCTTCTTCAAAAAAATCAAATATATTTTTATTATGCTGGGCTATTTGTAAAGCGCCTCTGCATGCCGGAATTTCGAATGTCCTCGCATTTACGCCGCTTTTTACCCTTTCATAATTATCTAATAGTAAATTTATAGCAATCTTGGCATTTGAATAGATGTACTTTTGATCCCTACTTGACGCCCAACCTTTAAAATATTTTTTTAGTTTATAATTGTCGGGAATATGTTCTTCTCCACAACCATAAAAAGCAAAATTATCAAAGTTTCGCGCAATATTTTCTAAAATTTCAATGCGCTCATAGTGAAACTTTGTTAAACTGCCAACAAAAACAATGTCAAATAAAAAATCATCATTTGGAACATTATACATAATTTTGTCATTATACGCGGTATTTATTATGTAAATATTTTTGGTAGAAATATTATTCTTTCTAAATTCTTTATTAATGTCCCCTGGCGTCCAAACAAAATCGTATTGAGGTAATCTATTAAGATGTTTTTTAACTACCATTTCGGGAAAAACTCCAAACCACTCCGAAATAAGAACTTTTCTATCAGCATATTTTTTAATAACATCTGGTATTATAAAATCGTTCAATTCTGTAAATATAAAATCAATTTTATTTTTGTTTATATATTTAGCAATTTTTTTGCTGAATAAAAAATTATCTAATTTGCCGATATTTAAACGATTTATTATTCCTCTAAAATATCTATAAAGAATTCTATGTTTAAGCCCGAATTTATAATTAAAAAAGAATGACTCGTCTGGAATAATAAACACTTCATTTCCAGATTTTCTAAAACCATCCGCAAAGCCTGAAAAAAAACAGTCATTTTCCATGTATACTTTTAAATCGCTTACTTTTACCCCTTTAATAAGATGCAGTTTAAGCTTTGTCAGAACAAGTATATTCAATTATGAAACTCCTTTACCGCTTTAACTACGAAATCTAAATCATTTTCGCTCAAATGGTCGCCAATAGGCAAACTCAATAACTCCGAACTAAAAGTATTAGCAATAAAATCATCGTTAGTCTGTCCTAAGTATGCATACGCCTTTAATTTTGGGAGGCTTATTGGATAATGTATCCCAAGCTGTATGCCGAGTCCTTCCAAAAACTTTTTTAATTCGTCTCTTCTTTTTACCCTAAGGGCAAAAATATGATAAACGTTCTTTGCCCACTCTTCTTTTTTGGGCAAGATAATTTCAGGTACATTACTTATACTTTTAATATAAAAATCGGCAATTGCAATTCTTTTATTATTCCACTCGTCAAGGTGCTTTAACTTTACTGATAGCACGGCGGCTTGAAGACCGTCAAGCCTGCTATTGCGTCCTTCAAATTCATGGTTATACTTTTCTATTCTCCCGTGGTTCGCTATCATTCTGCATTTTTTAGCTAACAAATCATCGTTAGTTACTATAGCACCGGCATCTCCGTAAGCGCCGAGATTCTTTCCCGGATAAAAACTAAACGTCCCTATATCGCCTATTGCGCCAACTCTTCTTCCTTTGTATTCTGCTCCGTGAGCCTGAGCGCAATCTTCTATAATTTTTAAGTTATATTTTTCTGCAATTGCAATTAATTTATCCATATCGCACGGATGACCGTAAAGATGAACACAGACCACGGCTCTTGTTTTTTTAGATATTTTGCTTTTTAAGCTATCTATTGAAATTGTGTAATTGCAAGGGTCGCAATCGCAAAAAATAACCTTATGTCCCGCTCTTGTAACTGCTTCAGAGCTTGCTATAAATGAATTCGCAGGCACTATAATCTCGGATTCTTTCGGCAATTCAAGAGCCTCTATGGCAATTTCAAGCGCATCGGTGCCGTTTCCCACTCCTACGCAATACTTAGCTTCTTGGTAAGCCGAAAACTCTTCCTCAAATTGTTTGACATATTTTCCGCCTATGAAAGCTGACTCTGTTAATACTGCCTTTATAGCCTCATCGATTTCGTTTTGTACCGACTTATACTGTTTTGTTAAATCCAAAAATTTAATCATAATTTAATTTTAGCCCTCACAAATAATTGACTGCTGATTTCTTGATATTTTTTTCCTAAATTAAATAAAGCGTTTAATTGTTCTTCTGATAAATCTAATTTAAACATAATATCGGAAGAAAATGGTTTTAACATATATCCGTAAGATTCTAATACTTCATAACCGCAGTTTTCAAATAATTCCTTAAAAGAGTTTAAATTAAATCTTCCAAATTGTTGAAATTTTTTATTTCTTTCAGTTTCGTCATATACGCTTTTTAATAAACCCATTTCAACCCCCATCTGTCTATGCAGTGACGTCACATTTGGAACCGTAGCTAAAACAATGGATTCGTGATTTATTATTTTTTTTATTTCAAGCAAGTAGTTTTCCGGATGTTCGAAAAAATGCAATAAACTGGCAATCAAAACAACTTCGTATGTACTTTCAAATTGGATGTTTTCAAGAAAATCGTTAAAAATAAAATTAACTCCTTTAATATTTTTGATAATATTGCAATAAATCTTACTTGGTTCAACAACATCCAATATCTTAGCAATATTAACAATTTTTTCCGTCATTACACCGTCAGCCGAACCAATTTCCAATACTGTTTTATCTTTTATATAATCTTTAAAAATATTAAATGCAAAATTAGTATTTACTATATCATAATCATTGTTCACTAAATATTCTTTAGCAACTTTTTCAATTACATTATCCATTGATACAATCTAATCTCCTGCATTTAAAACCCATTTGTCCCTAGTAACAAATAATTTGCTGAATTGTTCTTTATAATTATGTATTCCCCATTTTATGACTTTATCTCTGCTTGAGATTCCAAAATTCAAAAAAATAAATCCTTTATCGAAATAAAAGTTCACCATAAAATCGACTAATCCGATATCAACAACATTTTCTTTTTCTATACTTTTTGCTATATAAAATGTATGGACTATGAAGTCGTTTAACCTGAACATTATATAAGTAGCAATAACTTCTTTGCCTCTTTTGGCGGCAAAAACATCTATATCTGATGGGAATCTTTCTATAAGCTCAAAAAATTCATCGATTGTATGAGTCGGTTTTTTTTTATATTTAATTGCTAAATTCTGCTCAACTAATTTATAACATTCCAATATATCCGATTTTTCAACAACTTTTTCATAAGTTATTCCTAATCTAAGATAGCTTTTTGAACATAAATACTGTTTCGTAGTCTTCCTCAAGCCAAGTCTCAACCTAAACTTATTTATGTCTATAACGGTACTGATTTCTTTTGAGGATAAACTAAACCCTGACTGCCATAAAGTAAATGCTACATCTTCAGCGCCGTATTCAAGATTAAAATGCTCGCTTAAAATTATTTCAATATTTATATTCCCTAAATTATTATTGTAAAAATCTTTCATCAATTCCGCAATCTCAAATATCTCGGATAGTTTAATATACTTCTTTAATACTATGCCGCCATATGAACTGCCTGGATGAGAAATAATATTGTTATTCTTTAAAGCAGCCGGAAAAAGTGCAATAATATTTTCCTTTTCATCCAAGAATAACAATGAACAATCCTGAAACCTGTTTTTATGGTATTCCAAAAAATGCATTTTATGAAAAATAAAACCGTTTCTGGATTCTTTTTCAATAAAATTATCCCACATATATTTCATGCTATTTGTGTAGCTGACAACCTTCATAGCCTACTCCCCAGTTTGCATTTTTCGGGTTTGAATCTCAAAAAAACTTCTTTTCTTATTTCCATAGATTCATAAATAGCGCTAAGAAGTTCAACATTTTTCCGACCTTCTAATCCATCTACCAATAAACTTTTATTATTCAAAATGCAGTCAACAACATGTTCATAATAAGCCTGATGTCCAAAACCATAAACATTTGGAGGATTTACGGAATATTTTTCCATAACTTCGTTATCTGTACCGTTAGCTTCCTCAAAATTCCAGTGAACGATTTTATTTACGGCAAAACCTCCAACTTCAACGGAGCCTTTTTCTCCCAAAATAGATATAGAGCCTTCTAAATCTTTTGGCCTTGTAGCTGTAGTCGCTTCTATTATGCCTAATCCGCCGTTTCTAAACTTTAATATTACAGCAGCGGTATCCTCGGCTTCTATATCTGCCAACGCATGTATGCCCTTTGCAAATACCGAATCAACCCTGCCCATCATCCATTCCAACAAATCTATATAATGGACGGCTTGATTTGTAAGGACGCCTCCATCCATTGCCCAAGTTCCTCTCCAGTTGGCCTGATTATAATATTCCTGCCTGCGCGTCCATCTCACTCTTACGGTTCCAAGAAACAATTTTCCAAATCTTCCGGCATCTAAAGCCTCTTTTAGTTTTATAATAGGCAAATTAAATCTGTTTTGATTTACCACAAAAAGCAGACAATTGTTTTTTGCGCAAGCCATAATCATGTCATCGGCGCTGTCGATAGTTAAAGCCATAGGCTTTTCTACCAAAATATGCTTGCCGTATTTAGCCAGATTAATAACATGAGACGCATGGTTTCCGCTTTCCGTTAAAACCGATACTACATCTATTTTTTCCTTTTGCATCATTTCGTCCATATCTTTATAATATGGTATTTTAAATTGTTCTCCTATTTTTTTTGCTTTATCTACGACAATATCGCAAACAGAAACTAATCTTGCATTCTTTATCTGATTAAGACCTAAAAGCTCGGAATGTCTTTTTGCTATTCTTCCGCAGCCTACTAAAGCAAATTTAAGCATTTTCCTTCCTCCTTTCTTGATAATCCATAAATAATTTTATAATTTTTAAGGCACTGATTTTTTTCCAAAATTCTAAAGCATCTCCCCAGTTAAAATTATTTTTCAATATTTTTTTGTAATAAAAATCGGATAAAACACTCTTATCTATTAATTCATGACAGTAAATCCCGCTATTTAAAATATCTTCTACCCAAGGCTTAAGGTCTTTCTGCAGCCATTCTATTAGAGGAGAATTAAAGCCAATTTTGTCTTTTCTAAGCCTAACCCTGTCATCCAAAATCCCTTCCATCGCATATCTTAAAATAGACTTGGTATAATTTCCGTCTATTTTGTCATCATTATCTAATGAAAAAACGAAATTTACTATTCTATAATCCATAAAAGGCATCCTTACTTCTACAGAATTTGCCATTGACACTAAATCAAAATTTTTAAGTATTCTTGGTAATACGGTATAATGAAAATCTTTGTATAATTTCTTTTGTAAATGCGTCCATTTTTTTGGTAAATTTGTATTACTATCGTATTCTTTATTTTTAAATTTTTTATATCTTTCTTTTAAAAAGTTATATAAAAAAGTAGTTTTTATAATTTCTTTAAGAATATTACCTTTTGCTTTTGGATTTAATGTTAATTCCCTATATAATTTTAACATTTTAACATATTTCCTAAAATTCCAAATTTTAATATCTTTTAAAGCTTCAGTGATATACCAGTTATATCCAGCCAACATTTCATCTGCCCCGTGACCGTCCAAGGTAACTTTTATACCGTCGTCGTGTTGAGCCTTGTATACTCTATATGCCGAATCGGGAGAACCCCCATATATGGATTCAAACTTAAATAAAATGTCGTCCATTGTGTTTAAAAGGTCTTTTTCGGTGATTTCAATCTTTTTAAGAGGAGTATTTGTAGTTTTTGAAACTATCTCGCTATATATACTTTCATCTAAAAACATACCCGAAAAAGTATGCGTATAAGCAGTATGGCTTGTTCCGCTGATTTTAGATAATATTGCAACTATAGAACTAGAATCAAGCCCTCCGCTCAAAGAGGTAGCTATGGGAACGTCCGCCCGAAGCCTCAGTCTGCATGAATCTTCAAGCAAACCTAAAAATTTTTCTTTTTTTTCTTTTTTTGATAATTTTAAACTTACGATATTATCTGCAGTATCCCACCACTGACTAATTTTTACCGACTTTCCGTCAAATTTCAAAGTATGGGCTGGAAGAAGATTATGAATATTTTTTAATATAGTTTTGCCGCTTGCCTCTAAATCAAACGGGTCCCTTAATGCAATTTCCAAACCTTCATTATAAATTTCTATTTCTTTATCTGGATATGCCAAAAATGCTTTTAGTTCCGATGCAAACATAAATATATCGGAATCATAATAAAAATATAAGGGTTTTATCCCGAATCTGTCTCGGTTTAATATTATGGATTTATTATTGCTATCATATATCGCTATAGCCCACATTCCGTTAAACTTATTAAAACAGTCTTCCCCCCAGTGGATATAAGAACAAAGGACCACCTCCGTGTCAGAATTAGTTTTAAACCGATAGCCGAGTTTTTTTAATTCTTCTTTAATTTCTATATAATTATAAACCTCACCATTATATATAATCCACAGACCGCTTTTCTCAAAAGTCATAGGCTGCGCTGCATGTTCTAAATCTATAATGGCAAGCCTTCTGTGCCCAAACCCTACATTATCGTCAACAAGCAACCTACCGTCATCAGGGCCTCTATGATATAGCGAATTATTCATAACTTCCAGAGATTTCCTGTTGACTTTATTGCCTTTTGAATTATATATCCCGACTATTCCGCACATAATTATTAATTTTTTTTAATAAAACACTATTTATTAAGCGCATATTTCAACCTTTGAAATAATTGTTTTTTCATTTAGCAAAATTTTCCCAATTAAATTTTTAATATTATATTTAAATTTGTTGTTATGGATATAATTATTTTGTTTATATTCAATATAGTTATTACAATTATGATCGCCAAACCCTTCGATATTATAATTATATTTTTCCATTAATTCAAAAATTGTATATCTTTCAATGCCCTGAAGCAATGCAAAATCATCAGAAATTCTCATTTTGATAATATTATTAAATTTTATATTTGATTTTTTATATCTACCAATCGAATTCGTCGATATTTTTGAACCTGGAATATTTTTCCAAGAAGCAAAATAGTCCCCCTTTTTTTGTTCTTCTTCATTGGGATTCAGAATTTCGTCATAAAACTGTATTCCTAAAAAAAAACAAACCGATTTAATTATTTTAACAGGAGAGCAAACCAGTTCTTCATATTTTATTTCTAAAACATTTGGGTGATTTACAAAAGGCTGTATAGAAGCCACCGACGATAACCATGTTTCTGCAGCATCTAAAAAAGATATGCCTCGTCCCATTAAAGATATTATTACATCTCTCGGATCTCTTATTATATGTATTATTTTTTCCATAGGGAAATATTCTAAAAAATATTTTATCAAATAAATATTTTCCGGCGTCTTTTCTGCCCAAATTATTTTTTCTTTGTTTTGCTTTCCAAGAATTATATTTTTTAATGAATATACAAAATCATTCAATTGTTTTGAAGATTCTAATATTTTCCACATGTTTTGTCTGTCTAAGCTAAATGATTCTAAATTCCTAAAGATACTCCTGTCTTTGAAATAAGGCGCACTTGAAATTCCAAATCTTCCTATTAAATATTTCCGTTTTTTAATAAGATTAAAGTTTTCAAAAAGAATATTTTTAGAAAATAACCCTAATTCTTCGCCGCAAAATACATTAGGATGTCTATTAAGTATATGCGCTAACAATGTCGAACCTGATGAGCCGGAAGAACATATATTAACAATCATTTTTGTTTGCCGCTCCATAACCATTTAAATAAGTATGCATTCCAAGTAAATGTCAATTCTTTACGAAGAACGCTGTAAAAAGGGGCCAATAGATATATTGGTAATACATAAGAAATTATAGTTGCATAAGCTGCACCAATTATGCCATAATATTTAATAAAAAAAATATTTAACAATATATTCAAGATGGCCCCTAAAATTCTAAACTGCAATCCCACTTTCTGCATATTTTCGGTAATTAAAAAATTTCCTCTTATTGTTCCGTGAAAAACTATAATTCCTGCCCATATATACACTTGCAAAACCTGTGCTGCTTGAACATACTCGCTGCCGTAAAGAAAATTTACAATCCAGCCGCTCAAAAA
The DNA here is from genome assembly GCA_021798875.1 of bacterium. GTDB lineage: Bacteria > SZUA-79 > SZUA-79 > Acidulodesulfobacterales > Acidulodesulfobacteraceae > Acidulodesulfobacterium_A. Next base: position 9,178 of record JAJZBN010000048.1, read on the forward strand.
CGTTGTCGCCAAGGCAATAGATACTGACAGTAAAAAGAATAAATCATAAACTTTCTGAATCCTCTGAAAGTATAATTTTGAATTTTGCTTTTTAGCATTAACTATTGCTGGAAATATTGAACTGCTTATAACCATTGGTATAAAATACCAAAATGTGCTTAACTTAACCGCAACGGCATATTCTCCTACTGCTTTATTATTCAACATTTCTTTTATCATAACCTGGTCAATTCCCATATATATTGTTATTGCTATTCCTGATGCTATAAGCGACCAACTGTCTTTCAGCAAGTTTTTAGCTGTTTGTTTTGAATACTTCCAAGTCAAAACACTTAGCTTATTTTTTAAATAAAAATATAATAGAAATATTCCTTTAATAAGCTGTTCGATAACTACGGCTACTGCAAACCATATGACAGACATACCTAATACAATAAAAATCACCCTTGCCGCATATGATGAAAGACGGCCTAAAACATTTGAAATGCCGGAAAATTTTGCTTTTACTTGAGACTGAAAATAATAATCTATTATATTAAAATTAGTAAAAATCTGACCAAAGGCTATTATCATTACTATAATTTTATCATAGGTCGATGTATGTATAATTTCCAAAACGACAAACACAAATATTAATAATAAAATAGAGCTAAATAACCTTAAAAAAAAAGATGTGCCAAGAATGTTATCTCTGCTTTCCGGCTCTCTTATGATATTTCTTACTATTATCTCATCAAGTCCAAGAGTTCCAACAGCGCTAAAAAGACTCACAAAACTAATTGCAAAATTTAATAATCCATATTTACCTGGGCCTAAATATCTTGCTACCCATATGCCTATGAATAAACCAAAAAAAATACTGACTATCTTGTCTGCCATCAACCAACCGGTATTAAAAAAATACTTTCTAAACCCTTGATGACCGATTAGAGATTTAAGTTTATTAAGCATTAATATTAATTGCTAAATTACAATAACTCAAACTCGCAATGTTTTGATATTTTTTATGCAATTTTATTTTATAATCTATAATTATTTACAACATACAGTTGTGAATAACTTCCCTTTCTTTTAAATAAATCAATATTTTATCGACAGCATCGTCGATAAAATATTCTGCCGTTTTAATTACAATTTCTGGATTTTCCGGAGGCTCGTACGGCGAATCTATACCGGTAAATCCTTTGATTTCACCAAGAAGGGCTTTTTTATAATGCCCCTTAACGTCTCTTTGCTTGCAGACTTCTAAAGGTGTATCGACGTAAACCTCAATAAATTCTTCTTTTTCAAACAAACCCCTAATTGCTTTTCTGGTGTCTTTGAACGGTGAAATAAAAGCGCATAAGGTTATAATGCCGGCATCTACGAACAGTTTTGCGACTTCTCCCACCCTTCTCATATTCTCGGTCCTGTCTTCCGGACTAAAGCCTAAGTCTTTGTTTAAACCGTGCCTTATATTGTCTCCGTCTAAAAGATACGTATGATAGTTAAGTTTATTTAACCTGAGTTCCAATGCGTTAGCTATGGTAGATTTGCCGGAACAGTTAAGGCCGGTAAACCATATGACGCATGGCTTATGATTTTTAACTATGCACCTTTCTGCTTTACCTATATCCGTCTTCTGCCATACGATATCTTCAGATTTAGTATTAATTTGATTTATACCAATCATATGACTTCCTTATTCCTTCGTTTAAAGGGATTTTCGCCTCCCACCGCAATGCCTTTAATCTGCTGACGTCCAAGAGCTTTCTCGGCGTACCGTCGGGTTTAGACGTGTCGTGTTTTATACCGCCTTCATATCCGGTTACATCTTTAATCATAAGCGCTAAGTCTTTAAGTTTAATATCTTCGCCGGTTCCTATATTGATAAGCTCCCCTATGTCTTTATAATCGTAATTGTTCATAAGAAACAAACAGGCGTCCGATAGGTCGTCAACGTAAAGAAACTCCCTGTAAACCTCTCCCGTTCCCCAAAGAAGGATATGGTCATTAAATATACCTGCTTTATTTAAAATATGCTTAATGGATTTTTCGTCTTCAAGATTTATTTCATTATCTAAGTTGAAGCCTAAAGGGCGGGTTTTAATATCTTTTATTATAAGTTCAAAATCTTTTTTTTGAAGAAGTTTTCCGAGATGAAACTTCCTT
>JAJZBN010000049.1 GCA_021798875.1 bacterium
TTAAAATATTATCCGGCAAAAACATTAAAAAATATTACTATATACAACAATAAAGGTTTTCAGTTATTTTCTAACAATTATATATTTCCAAAAGTCGTATCTTTACCTTTTAAAAATAAAAAATATTCATCAGAAAAATATTTTATAAAAAATATTTACGATAAAAAAAAATTAATCGGCGCTGCTGCTGTTTCATTTAACATAAAAAGAGAATCCGAAATTATAAATAAAAGGATATTATGGGCTGCCGCAAGATTTTTTATTATAGGTTTTATATTTATCTTAGTCGGCTTAATATTGCTAAATATTATTGTTCTATTTATAATCAATCCGCTCATTGACCTTAATAAAAATATTGATAAAATCAAAAATGGAAATTATGATATAAATATCAAAAGCGAATTTCACGATGAAATAGGCAATATCATTAATGCGTTTAATTCAATGGCATTAAGCATAAAAGAATATATAACGACGATTGAAAAGTTGGCTAAAGAGAAAGAGGAATTAAACTGCATGGCTTATATAGGAGAAATGTCGTCAATGGTTTCTCATGAAGTAAAAAATGCTGTATATATAATAAGTTCCGCCAATAAATATATTAAAAATGAAATAGAGAGCGCTCAGGCGTTAGAACTGGTAAATATAATAGACAAAGAATCGGAGAGACTTAATAATCTTTCGGTAAGTTTTATGAATTTTGCAAAAATCGGCGGATCAGAATTATCAAAAATCCGACTTAATGCATTGATTTTGAAAACATTAGATTTGCTTAATTATGAAATCAAACAATTAAATATTGAAATAAACATCGATTTACAGGATAATATTCCGCAGATAGACGGAAATGAAGATATGCTGAAACAGGTCTTTATAAATATTCTTATTAACGCAATTGACGCAACCGCAAATATTGCAAATGGAAAAATTTGGATATTAAGTTATTTTGATAATAATAACGATACTATATATTTAAATTTTAAAGATAATGGGGTTGGCATATCCGAAGATAATATGAAAAAAATATTTAAACCGTTTTTTACTACCAAAAATTCAGGAACAGGATTAGGACTTGCAATTTCATATAAAATAATTAATATTCATAAAGGGCTGATAGAGGTAAAAAGAGAAAAGGGAAGAACTATTTTTTCAATACAATTTAAACCTTCCCGCAATAATTAATAATTACAGAGCTGCAATATGAAAAAAATTTTGCTGATTGACGATGAAGAAAATTTGCTAAAAACAATAAGTTTAAACTTAGAAAAATTTAACTTTAAGGTAACTTGCGCCGCAAATATTGAAACGGCAATACAAATATTTAATGATAATAATTTTGACGTAATACTATGTGATTTAAAAATAAAAAATAGCATCGGCGGCATAGATTTTTTAGAAATTGTAAGAAAAAAAGATCCCGATATTATTTTTATATTAATTACTGCTTACGGCAATATAGAAAACGCAGTGAAAGCTATGAAAATGGGAGCAAATGACTTTATAGTAAAACCTGTTGATATTGAAGGGTTAGTAGATAATATAAAAATACTTTTAAATAAAAAGAATCCACAGCAAAATAAAATTGAACCTCCTAAATTATTTAATGTAAATTTAATTTACAATAGCAAGGCAATAAAAAATTTAATCGAAGAGGTCAGTTTAATAGCGCAATCAAACTCAAATGTTTTAATAACGGGAGAAACCGGAACAGGCAAAGAACTGATTGCAAAAATAATTCATGAACTCTCCGGTAGAAAAGGAGAATTTATAGGATTAAATTGCAGCGCTTTTCCATCGGAATTGTTTGAAAATGAGTTATTCGGTCATGAAAAAGGTTCATATACCGGAGCGGCAAATTCGCAAAAAGGAAAATTAGAAATTGCAAAAGATGGAACAATTTTTTTAGATGAGATTGGCGAAATGCCTTTGCTGATGCAATCTAAATTGCTGAGGGTGCTACAAGAAAGAGAATTTAATAAAATAGGTTCAAATGAAAAAATTAATTTTAACGCAAGAATTATAAGCGCGACAAATATTAATTTAGAAGAAGCAATATTTCAAAAAAAGTTTAGGGAAGATCTATTTTATAGAATTAATGTATGCCATATAACAATACCTCCTCTTAGAGAAAGAAAGGAAGATATTCCAAAATTAGTAGATTATTTTATTGAGAAATATTCAAAATTAAATAATAAAAACATTAAAACAATTTCACAGGATGCTCTGAATGTTCTTCTTGATTATAGTTATCCGGGCAATGTAAGAGAATTAGAAAATATAATAGAAAGGGCAATAATTATTACTTTATATAATTCTATAGAAATATCTAATCTGCCGCGGCATTTAACGCAAAAAGATATAAATTTCAAAAACAATGCAGATAAATTCTCTAATTATACAAAGTTAATAAATTTTGAAATTGATATGATACGCTCAGCTCTGGAAAATAATGATTATAATCAGACAAAAGCTGCTGAAGAACTGGGAATTTCAAGAAAAAAACTAATCACAAAAATTAAAAGATATAACTTATAGGTAAACTTATGCAAAAGTATCAATGGATATATGTATATATATTGATTAAAATATACCGATTAAATATTGAAAACTTATTATAATTAAAGTACCTTAACTCACCGTTAGAAACTTCACAATTTAATTTTAAATAGTTTTTATCGTTTTTTATTGTTTTTAGTGACTAATTATAGATTAGTTTTTATTTTTTAGCAAAAACAGGCTGTCATTATTTAGTTTTTTCGGATAATTTTTAGATTTTTTTATCCCAAAAAACGCGAAATTGCAAAAAAGAGGGTTTTTTAAACAGGTCTCTTCCGTTGATTTATATATTGGATGTAATATTTTATATAAAAACTTAAGTTTGGAACTTACGTCAGGCATTTAGCCCTCCATGGTTATTGCTTTGCTAAAAGTCATCTTTTGGCCGCTCTTTTGAGGGCTAACGGTATTCTAACTGGTTATCAATTACTCAAAAACCGACAAAGCGTAAGATTATTTTAAAGAGGTAAATATAAGATAAATGGAGTCTATTCTTTTAAGTTTGTTCGGAAAAGATATAAAAAAACTTACGAAATAGTTTTGAATTTCTCCATAAATTTTTCGGTGATTTCCACAAAAGCCTTTGCCGATAAAGAAAGGTTGTCTAAAGATTGCGCCGCTAACGCAATTTTTCTTTTTATCTCCGGTTTTATAGGGACGGAACATATTCCGCTGTAATTAAGAGGGATTGCAAGATTTGGAATAACGGCAACCCCGATACCTTCCCTGACCATTTCAATAATAGTGCCTATGTTGCGCGCCTCTATATTTTTAATTTCATCCGCCTTCTTTACGGAATTTATTAAATTAGATGCTACCAGCATTCCGCAGCTCGACCCCTTAAAAGTTAAAAGCGGTTCGCTTATAAGTTCTTTTATGCCTATGCTTTTTCTGCGGCAAAACGGATGTTTTTCGTTAAAAACTCCGAACATTTTGTCTTCTAAAAGCTGAACGGATTCAAGTCCTTCTGCGGGAAGCACCACAAAGCCTAAATCGACGGCGCCTTTTAACAGCCAATCCGTCACTTCCAAATCTGTTCCTTCAAACCATGAAACTTCTATCCCCGGATATTTGCGTTTGAATTCTTTTAAAATTCCGGGCAAAATTCTTATTGAAACGCTTTGAAAACAGCCTATTTTAAGACTGCCGACCTGTAAATTTTTTAATGCCGATATATCTTCTTTTAACCTGTCTATTCCGGTTAAGATATCTTTGGCACGGCTATAGACTTTTTCTCCGGCCTCGGTAAGTGAAACGGTCTTTTTATCGCTTTTAACCAACTTTATTTCAAGTTCGTTTTCAAGCGATGCTACGGAATGGCTCACGGCGGACTGCGTTATATAAAGAGCTTCCGCCGTTTTTGTGAAACTTTGGGATTCTACGAGGGTTTTTAAAATATTCAATTGAGTTAACGTCATGAGTATATAATCATTTTAATTATAAAAATTATTCATTTGATTCATTATAAACCAAATCTTATAATATATTCAAGAATATAGTTTGTAGCGCTTATAATATGCTGCGGCAATATTTTTATAGTCAATAAGTAGTCAGACAGCTGACGCGATCATATATTTTCGATTGATAATAATTCCATTATTAATATTTACATATCCGAATAAAAATGGGGGTGTCAAAATGAAGCATAATTGGAATGCCGAAGATTACGCAAAGAATTCTCAATGCCAGTTGCAATTAGGCGAAGAACTTATCGAAAAACTTTCTTTAACCGGCAATGAATCCTTACTCGATATAGGCTGCGGAGACGGAAAGATAAGCGCAAAATTATCTAAAATATTAAAAAACGGAGAAGTAGTCGGTATAGATGCATCCGAAAATATGATAAATTTAGCGTCAAAAGAATTTCCAAAACATAAATTTCCAAATCTGACATTTTCTCAAATGGACGCAGGAGAGATTAACTTCTTTAACAAATTCGATATTGCTTTTTCTAATGCGTGTCTTCACTGGATAAAAGACCATGGCAGTGTTCTTAAAAAAGTTCGCGCCTGTCTTAAGCCGAAAGGCAGGATTTTATTTCAGATGGGCGGACGCGGCAATGTTGACGAAGTCTTAAATGCCGTTAAATTAGTTAAAAACAAACAAAATTGGAGCAAGTATTTCGATAATTTCGTTACGCCGTATTATTTTTACGATATAAAAGACTATGAGATATGGCTTTCGGAAAATCATTTTAAGCCTCTACGATTAGAACTGATTACAAAGAATATTAAACATGCAGGAGAAGAAAGTTTTAAAGGATGGTTTAGGACTATAGGGTTTCCATTTACGGACTGTTTGCCGGAATCATTGAGGGAAACTTTTCTTGACGAAGTGTCTGAATCTTATAAAATGGACCATCCGGCAGATAAATCAGGCAACATTAATGTAAAGATGGTTCGTTTGGAGGTTGAAGCGTATGCCGTCTAAATCTAATTCAGATATTCCGATTAGAAATCTTTTGTACGACGATATATTGGTAATATCAGACTGGCCTTCTTATCAGGCATGCTTTAAGGAACTTGATTATGCATTAAGAAAACGAGGCTGGCTTTCGGAGTATTTTGGAAAACCAGATACCAAGTGTTACGCCGCCGAATATTCAGGCGAAATTATTGGATTTGCGATACTGTCTAAAACGTCTGAAACGGAAGCCAAATTTAGAATCGCCTTAAAACCGGACAAAACAGGCAGCGGATATGGCAAAATAATTACGTCAACGGTTCTTAACAATGGATTTACTATTATGAAAATTAAAAAGATTCATCTTATAGTAAGGGAAAATAATTCAATGGCAATCCGTTTATACAAAAACATCGGATTTGCCGAAAGCGGCAAATGTGTTAAGGAAATAAACGGTAAGGCGGTGGATTTTTTAGTTATGGATATTTACTATAAACAATACTTACAAAAATTAAAGGGGTAATTATGAAACGTGCTCTAATCGTTATAGACGTCCAGAATGAATATTTTACAGGTAAACTGCCGGTATCTCATCCTTCAGGCAGTTTTAACAATATCCTTAAAATTATGGACGGAGCAATGGAAAATAAAATAGCTACGGCGGTTATCCAAAATTCCGCAATATCACCCGAATCGCCTGTCTTTAGGAAGGGAAGCTATGAATGGGAACTTCATCCTGAAATTCTAAAGAGGCACAGAGATATTTTGATTGAAAAAAACTTTCCCGATAGCTTTAAAGATACGCAATTAGATAAATGGCTTAAGGACATAAGCGCGGATACAGTTACGATAATCGGATATATGACCCAGAATTGCTGCGATTCTACGGCAAGGAGCGCATTTCATCGCGGTTACGGCGTGGAGTTTTTGTCCGACGCTACAGGAACTCTTTCCATGGCAAATTACGCCGGTTCCGTTACCGTCGAAGAACTGCATAGAGCTATATTAGTCACTCAGGTGCGGTTTGGCAGGGTGATTGGAACGGATGAATGGCTCTCAGGCTTAAAAGGCTGAATATATGATAAATTTTAATTAATATAAATCGCTCCTTTGTTTATTTGTTCTCATTATGCCGTTTGTTTAATTTGTTCTTTGTTATCTCATTGTAGCCTTAAGACGGCGTTTCTTGCTATATCTGTGTCCTGCTTGCTATACGTGCAGTTTTTATAACCGTTTTTGATACTAAATTGTTCTTCCCGTTCTACCGTCTTAGACTTTAAAAATTCCTCTATGTCTTGAATTGCGAATAACGACTTTGCGCCTATTTTGATATGCGTAATCTTTCCGGCTCTGGCAAGTTTATAATTTTTCGAACATTAAAACGCAAAACAAAGCGTATTTTTTCCGTAAATTTAACAAAAATCGTTTGAAATAAAAAATCAAAAGAAAAATCAATTTAAAATTTGTTTCCTATTATGTATTATTTTCGGAAGTAAAAAAGAATAAAAGAATAAAAAACGGATAAAAAATTATAATTTTACGGCGGGTTTTAAGGTAAAAATTTCCTATTATAGCATTAAAGGAAATATGAAAAATAATTCTTTGGATAAGAAATTGAAAATCAAGAATAAATCGGGAACGTTTTCGTAATGTATTCATAGAATTTCCGGATAGAATTTCCGCATGCTTGATTATCTTTCCGTATAGTGCTATATTTATTTTATAAAGTTATAAATTTTAAAGGTATAAAAATTATGGAAGAAACTATTAAAGCCACGCTCGTTAAAGACGGCGATTGGTGGATAGGATATAGCGACGATGTGCCGGGTGCTTTAACTCAAGGAAAAACTTTAGAAGAAGCAAAGGAAAATCTTATAGACGCTATACAACTTATACGTCAACCGGTAAAAACCGACATCGCTTCTTTATCTCATAAACAAGAAATTACCCTCAAAATTAATTTTGCATGAAACAAAAAAGCCTAATTAAACATCTCAGAAAGCATAATTGCGTTTTGGATGTTGAAGGCGCCAAGCACATAGTAAATTTATCAATTATAGAAAACGGTAAAGTCGCTACAGTTCCCCGCCATAAAGAAATTAACGATTTTTTGGTTATAAAAATATGTAAGGAATTAGATATACCTAATCCGTAAAAATACTTTCATATTACATTTTAAAAATTTTGATTTTTAATTAAGTATAAACCTACTAACCATTTTCACTACTGCGGTTTTTAAATGGCTGGGGGAGAAGGATTCGAACCTCCGTAATGGGAGTCAGAGTCCCAGGTCCTGCCGCTAGACGATCCCCCAATTTAAATTTCTTGGAATGAATAGCTGGATAATATTTACAAAATAGATTATATAATATTGCCGCACTTTAATTCAAGAAAATTTTACAAAAAATTTTATATTAAAATACGCCGTAAATTTTATATCCGCAGAATTTGCATTTTCCTTCGCCTTTCGTGTCCGATGCCTTAAGGACGTTATTTTCAAGAATAATGTAGCCGTGCCTCTTTATCAAAAGTTTTCCGCAGAAAGGACATGACGTATCTTCATAACCGTCCAAACGTATATTTCCGGCATAAATATAGTTTAGTCCGGCAGCCTTGCCGATATTATAAGCATTTATTATCGTTTCTTCCTCGGTTATGCGTCCGTCCTGCATCTTATATAAGGGGAAAAATCTTGAAATATGCCAAGGCAGATTTTTATCTACCGAAACTATAAAATCGGCTATTTTTTTTATTTCTTCGTCGTTGTTATTGTATTCGTCTATTAAAAGAGTCGTCAGTTCTAAATGCACGCCGTTTTTATGAAACAGTTTAACCGACTCAAGCACGGGCTCAAGTCTTCCACCGCATATTCTTCTGTAACTCGTATCGTTAAAAAATTTAATATCTACGTTTGCCGCATCTAAAAGCCCTTTTGCGGCGTTTATCGATTCTTCGGTATAATATCCGTTGGTAACGAAAATATTTTTTAATCCTTTTTTATGAGCAAGTTTCATGACGTCCAAACTGTAATCGAAGAAAACCGCCGGGTCGGTATAGGTAAATGAAATAGACCTGCAGTTTGCTTTTAAAGCATTTTCTACGACGTCTTCAGGCGGCGTCTTTTGCAGGCTGTTAAAATATTCAAGATAAGACTCAAAATTTTCGTCCCTGTATGTTTGGGATATATCGGCGTTTTGACAGCCCAAGCACCTGAAGTTGCATCCTGGGGAAGCTATAGAGTACGAACCAGTCCCCGGTAGAAAATGAAAAAGCGGCTTTTTTTCTACCGGATCTACGCTCTTTGCTACTAAAATACCGTAATTTAAGGTATATAGAACGCCGTCAATGTTTGCGATGGTTTTGCAAACGCCTGTCATGCCTTTTTTAATTTTACATTTATGGGCGCATATAAGACATTGCACGAAATCGTCGGATTCTAATTTACTATAAAGCCTGACAGCATTCATTTTTAATTAATTATCAATTAATTTATAGTTTAATTTTAACCGATTACTAATAAATTATATCAGTCTAAACTAATTATACTATATTAATTATACATTAAATTTTTAAATTATTTCTTCAATATATATTTTAAAATTGCATTTTATTTTTTATTTATGTAAAATTAATTTCAAGTTTAATTGAATAAAATTTATTAAAAAAAATTAAAGGTGCAAATATGCTAAATAAAAATAAAAAGGATGCGGAAAAAACTATCAAAAAAAAGGATAAAACAAATTATCTCATTAAAACGGTTTTAAACTCTTTAGATTTGCTGGAAGCATTTAAAGGAGACAAGTCGGAACTCGGGGTAAGCGAGCTGAGTAAAATACTAAAACTTCACAAAAATAAAATTTTCAGGCTCCTTGCTACTTTAGAATATATGGGCTATATAGAACAGGACCCGCTCACAGAAAATTACCGTTTAGGTCTTAAAAGCTTAGAATTGGGACAGTCGTTCATTAATCACCTAAGGCTTTTAAGTATAGCAAAACCGGTACTGAAAGAATTGGTGGATAAAATAAAAGAATCTGCGTATGTAGGGGTAATCAGGGAAAAAAATCTTATTTATCTCGATATAGTTGAAGCAGATCAGGTTTTAAGGGTAGCATCAAGGGTAGGCAATATGCTTCCGGTTTATGCATCGGCTATAGGCAAATCTCAAATAGCTTTTGAATCGAGAGAAAATATCGAAAAAATATTACCCGAAAAACTTAAAGCTTTTACTAAAAATACTATAACCGATAAAGAAAAACTGTTCAAAGAATTAGAAAAAGTAAAAGCGCAAGGTTATGCAATCGACAATGAAGAGCTTGACGAAGGCATTATCTGCGTCGGCGCTCCGTTGAGGGATTATACAACGCATATAATAGGAGGGATATCTATTTCCGCTCCTGTAATAAGAACTACACCGGAAAAACTTAAAAATCTGTTTATTCCGCTTACCGTAGAAGCCAGCAATAAGATTTCAGAAAAATTAGGTTACGAAATAGGTAAAAAATACGCTTGATTTATAATCCTACATGTTATGAAATTTGAATTTTAATAAAATTAGGTTTATAATATTAAATGAAGGATAATTAAACGTATTGAATATGGAGGTTAAAATGTTTTCAAAAGACGAAAAATCTTTCAGGGAAAAAAGATCCGAACTCAGACATAAAATCGTGGATGGGGTATACGATAGAATTCCGGTTGACGTCGTAGAACATCTTGGTAACGCAAATAAAGAATTAATATTTGCTATCGAAGGAGTTTTTAACGGTTTTGTAAAAAGAATAGACGAAAGAATCGCAAGAACAAAAGAACGCAGAACCAATAAAGAAAAAAACGAAACCGAAAACAACGGCGAAGACGAAGATTAATAATAAAAACGGCAATACGTTTTAATCTATTTATTATATAATTAAAGACGTATTGCCGTTATCAGTAGTACTGCTTAAAAGCAACAACCTTAAAAGATAGATTATTTGCTTTTTGATTTTGCAGGTTTGCTTTTAGTTGCAGAAGCGGTTTTTTTGGATGCGCATGCCATTTTTTATCACCTCCGTAAGTTATCTATTTATTAAACGGAACATTTAATATTTATCTTTAATAATTATTAAATATTAATTAGATTATACCATATTAAAATGCAAATATTTAGAATAAATATTTGCATCAAGATAAATTAAATCTCTGTAATCATCGGAAAGATAAAAGGATGCCTGTCGATATTTTTATTTAAATATTTTTTTAACGCCCTTCTAATATCGTCTTTAACCTTTACCCAGTCTATATTCTCTTTCTCTTTTTTTTGATTTTCTTCGATAACGTTCATAACTAATTTATGAAGAATTTCGTTTAATTCCTTAAAATAGTCTTCAAAGACAAACCCTTTTGAAACTATATCGGGTCCGGAAATTATATTTGACGTTTTGGAATCCACTACGAGCTGGACTATAATCATACCGTTTTCGGAAAGATGCGCCCGCTCTTTAAGGGTATGGGCGCCGACGTCGCCGATTCCTTTACCATCAACGAAAATTCTGCCGGCGTAAACGTCTGCGCCTCTGACGCATTCCGATTCTGCGTTAAATTCAAGACTGTTCCCGTTTTCGAGGACAAAAACGTTTGATGCAGGAATTCCCGAATTAACGGCAAGTTTTTTATGCTGATACAGGTGTTTTAATTCTCCGTGAACGGGAATAAAAAATTTCGGCTTAACTATATTTATCATAAATTTAAGTTCTTCTTTGCTGGCATGTCCCGACACAT
>JAJZBN010000012.1 GCA_021798875.1 bacterium
CTACTACATCTTTTATAAATAATGACATTTTTAAAATGGTGGGCCCACCCGGGTTCGAACCAGGGACCAACCGGTTATGAGCCGGCCGCTCTACCAGCTGAGCTATAGGCCCTAAATCCACTACTTTACAAATGTTTTAAGCCTTTTGGAACGGCTAGGATGCCTGAGCTTCCTAAGGGCTTTTGCTTCTATCTGCCTTATTCTTTCTCTTGTGACTCCAAACTCTTGCCCTACTTCTTCTAAGGTATGGTCGGATTTAATTCCTATTCCAAACCTCATGCGCAAAACTTTTTCTTCTCTTTCGGTAAGCGAACCAAGAACTTTCCCTGTCTGCTCTTCAAGGTCGGAATTTATTGCCGCCTCTAAAGGCAAAACGGTCGTTTTATCTTCTATAAAATCGCCAAGATGCGTATCCTCTTCTTCGCCAATGGGAGTTTCAAGAGAAATAGGCTCTTTTGCTATCTTCAAAACCTTTCTGACTTTATCTATAGGCAAATCCATTCTTTCGGCAATCTCTTCCGGAACAGGTTCTCTTCCTATCTCCTGAACTAAAGCTCTTGAAGTCCTAATTAATTTGTTTATGGTTTCTATCATATGGACGGGTATCCTTATAGTCCTTGCCTGATCGGCAATCGCTCTGGTAATAGCCTGCCTTATCCACCAAGTAGCATATGTAGAAAACTTATATCCTCTTTGATACTGGAATTTTTCGACCGCTTTCATAAGACCTATATTGCCTTCCTGAATAAGGTCTAAAAACTGAAGCCCTCTGTTGGAATATTTTTTAGCTATAGAAACCACGAGTCTCAAATTAGCTTCTACTAATTCGGTTTTTGCCGCCTTAGACTTCTCTTCGCCTATTTTTATAGCTTCGACTATTTTTTTAAGTTCGTTTTTGGATACGCCCACTTCTTTCTCGGAAGCCGCAATCTTTGCCTTATACTCGTTTATGAGCTTATTAATACTTTCCTGGCGTTTATGCTCTTGAGACTTAGACTGTTCTCCGATTTCATTTTTCTTATTATAAGCGGATTCAAGCTCTTTAATGCTTTCTTCAAATTCCGATATTTTTATATTATGATTTTTAAGCCTCATTATAACTTTATCGGATATTTTCTTTTTGAGTCTTAAATCTTTAATGTAGCCGAGTATTTTTTTCTTTGATTCGGCCGTTAAATTTTTATGCCCTACCCAGGAAATCGACTTTGAAGAACTGTCGGAATCTATATCTTCTATATTGTCTTCATCGGATTCTGTTTCTTCTAAACCTTCTTCCCTTAAAGAAATTTTATTTTTCTTTGATTTTTTAGAAACATTTTCGGCCTTAGATTTATCTTCTTTATATTTTACTTCTTTTTTTATTTTTTCGATAATAGATAAAAATCTGCTTTCCGCTTTTTCTATATCCTTCTCGCTTGGAAAATCGACGTCGTCGAAATCCGAAACTATGCCGGTAATATTTAAATCGCCGTTTTTTAATTTATCTCCTATCGATATAACCCAGCGAATTAAAATATCTGAATTTAAAACGGACGAGAAAATTTCTTCTTCTCCTTCCTCTATGCTTTTCGCAATTTCTATTTCTCTTTCGCGAGTAAGCAATGCTACAGACCCCATCTCTTTTAAATACATCCTTACGGGATCGTTAGTTTTAAGAGATAAGTCTTCTTCCTCTTCCAATTCGTCGTTAAAAATTTCGTCGTCGGCAAACTTAGAAGAAGACTTGCCAAAAATAGAAGAAGCGTCTCTGCCGATTTCAATATCTTTCTCTCCCAACATACTTATTAAATCGTCTATCTGATCGGAAGAAACTATATCCTGAGGTAAAATATCGTTAAATTCGTCGTAGCTTAATCTGCCGCTGGAACGCTCTTTAGCTTTTTCTATGCTTTTATTTAAAATTAACGTTTCTATTTCTTTTTCCTTTTTCTGTTTTTTTAAAGTATCCGACGGTTTTTGTTCTTTAACGGTATTATTTTTATTAGCTTTATTCTTTACCTCTGCCTTATTTTTATTATCTTTTTTATTTTCTATATTTTTTTTTGTCATATTGGATCAGTACCCGCAAATCTTTTTTTGAAACTCTTTAGATATATATTTTAACCTGTTTAATTCCTGAAATTTAATTATTCTGTCTTTTTCGTCTAAATTACCGCTTTTAATTACTCCCAATATATCTCTGCATATCTTATCTATATTATTAACTTTTAGCTTCATAAGAAGTTTCTTAAAATCTTCTCTATTTCCGCTATTTTCCGACATAAGACCTGAATAATAAATCCTTTTCCATTTATCGACGTTACCTGTTCCCGAAATTATTTCTTCTACAGCGCCTTTAATTATTTCTTGGCTTGCGCCGTTTTTAACGATATTTTGAATTTCTTTGATAATATATACGGCATCTTTATCGGAAAATTCAGATATTATATCATCGCTTATATACTCTGTCAATACTAAATTACAAAATATTTTGCTTACTATAATATCTTCAATGCCCATTTCCTCTTTTACCGAAATTTCGGCAGCGGGATTTGAATTATAATCCATGCTTCCGGTTCCATTCCCGCTTTTATTAGATTCAATATACTTTCTTATTACGCTTTCGTTTAAACCGAGTTTATTGGCAAGTATATTTACGTAATGAGAATATATAATATTATTTCCGATTTTTTTAAAATACGGCACAACGTCTTGTATGACGGATATCTTTCGTTTTAATATATTTTCCTCGTTATTTTTAATTATACCGCTTTTTTTGTTTTTTTCAACATAATAGTCTATCGCAAATTCTACCGGCGGTTTTTTGCTTTCGTTAATTAATTTTATAAGACTTTCGCTTCCGAATTTTCGCACGAAAGTATCGGGATCTTCTCCGCCGCTAAGACAGGCGGCGTAAATATTTTTATCGGGGCTGTCCATAAACTCCCTGAACAGTTCCATTCCTCTATTGATTGCATTAATTCCTGCTTTATCTCCGTCATAAAGCAAAACAATCTCATCGCACAATCTCGATAAATTTGAAATATGATTTTTTGAAAGAGCGGTACCCATCGTAGCTACGATATTTTTTATACCGTTTGCATAAAGCGTTATCATATCGAAATAACCTTCTACGATTATAGCTGTATTGTCTTTTTTAATAAAAGGAATTGCCTTGTCTAAACCAAAAAGAGTATTATTTTTTACGAAAATTTCGGAATTATTTGTATTGATATATTTTGGAAAGTTTGAAGATAGACGTTCCCCTTCCATAGCAATAATGCGTGAAGCCAATGCTACGGGCTCGCCGGTTCTATCCATTATGGGAATAATCAGTTTATTGACGAATCTGTCGGCATAAACCTTATTGTAATCGTCTTTTTTAACCAAAAGGCCCATATCCACGGCAATATCAAGATCCGCCTTAACGCTTTTAAGCAGTGCGGTTAAACCGTTTCCAAAACCGGCATATCCTAATTTAAAGTCTTTTGCTACATCGGCGTTTATACCTCTTTCGGCAAGATAATTTATTATATGCCGGCTGTTGGAAACATAAACGAAAAGATTTTCGTAATAAAAATTAACGGCAAGATTTATTATTTTTTTAACCGGATTTTCCGCTTTGGACGAGCTGTCGTTTTTGCGAAATTTTATATATTCTACGGGAATATTGTATTTATTTTTAAGATAATCGACTACTTCGGCAAAAGAATCTCCCTTTATTTCTTTAAGGAACGTTATGACATTGCCCCCCTTGCCGCATCCGAAACAGTAGTATAATCCTTTTGCTTCGTTAACGCTGAAAGAAGGGGTTTTTTCGGAGTGAAACGGACATAAACCCGTATAATTTCTCCCTGTTTTTTTTAATTTAACGAAGGCCGATATTTCTTCTACGATATTAACGTAAGACAATACGGTTTCTATATTTTTATCCATAACTTCTTAATTATATAATAGATAAACCTAAAACAATTAAATAAGCCGAATGAAAATTTAATATAATTTGTTCAGATACGGGGATAAAAATTTGCCGGTTTTTAAAAAATAAGGAATTAAACTTTTAGATTTATAATTATTTAAAGTTTTAGCAGTTATTGGAATGGAAAAAAGAAAGTATAAAATTAAACTCAATAATAAAAAGGCTTTAACTCCGGCAAAAAAAAACCGCCCATTCTATTGTAAAATCCTAATCTTATTAAATCTATAATTTTTGTAAGTATAAACGATATTATAGCAAAAATTATTACGATTAATAAAAAAACAAGCGTAAAAACAGCTATTTTTCCATATTCTTGGTTGTTAAACCGCTGCGCTATACTGCTTAAATAATAAGAACCGTAATATTTTGAAGTTACGTAAGACGCTCCGTAATAGGCAAAAAAAACCCCGAGTATAGATATAGCCTCTTTTATAAAGCCTCTAAAAAAACCTCTTATCATAATTATGACAAAAAAGACCAAAAAGGCTATATCCAAATAACTCATAGATTTTATCGGTAAATTATTAATAATTGAAATAATTTTTTTTGGAATTTCTTTTTCTGGAAGCAGCCGCTTTTTTCTTTCTTTTCACGCTCGGCTTTTCATAATACTCTCTTTTTCTGATTTCAGAAAGAATACCTGCTCTTTCGCAAGATTTTTTGAATCTTCTCAAAGCATTTTCGAATGATTCGTTTTCTTTAATTTTTACGATTGACAAAACCTAATTTCGCCTCCTTTTTTTCTAATATATGGCACCTTCACAACTCGTAACAATTCGGGCACCTTCACTTTATTGTAGCACAACTTTGCCTTTATATAGTATCTAACATTTTTTATTAATTTGCAACTATTTTTGTTTGCGGTTATTTTTTTCGTCTATACCGGATACACCTTCCCTTTTCTTTAATTCATTGATAACGGAATAAAAATCTATTCCAGAATATACAAGCATAACCGTATAAAAAAACAGCAAATCCGCCGCTTCATAGATAATTTTATCTTTTTCGGAATTACTTGCAACGGATAAAATAAGTTCAAGCGATTCTTCCTGAAGTTTTTTGCCTATTTTTTCATATCCTTCCTTCATTAATTTTGCCGTATAAGATTTTTCGGTATCTGAATTTTTGCGGCCAGCTATATGGTCGTACAATAGTTTAAGCGAATAAAATATTGCATCGTTTTTATTATCGTCCGAAACATCTCCGGATGCCGATAATCCGTTGTTTACTTTAGAATAAAAACAAGATTTATGCCCGGTATGGCATGCGGGACCGTTTTGAATTATTTTCAATAATATACTGTCGTTATCGCAATCGAAAAATATTTCTTTTACAGCCTGAGTATGACCGGAAGTTTCGCCTTTTTTCCATAATTTATTTCTAGACCTGGAAAAATAGTGCGAATAACCGGTTTCAATTGTTTTTCTAAGCGCTTCTTCGTTCATAAATGCAAGCATTAATATATCTTTGGTATAATAGTCCTGTGCAACTGCCGGAATTAAACCGCTAAGCTTTGAAAAATCTATTTTTTTTAAAAAAGACTCGAGCGAATCTGGGTCTAATACGTCAACTATTAAAGCATTATCTTTATCGTATTCTTTCACAATCTTACGTTTATCCCTTTTGATTTTAAATATTTTTTTATAGGTATTATACCGGAATTTTCATAATGAAATATTGAAGCAGCAAGAGCGGCGCCGGCATCGGCTTTTACGAAAACTTCCTCTATGTCTTTTGCATCTCTTGCTCCGCCGGAAGCAATAACCGGTATTTTTACGCTCTGAACTACCTTAGACGTTAGATTTATTTCATAGCCGCTTTTTGTTCCGTCTTTATCCATGCTGGTTAACAGTATTTCTCCCGCCCCTCTGTTATAAACCTCTTTAGCCCAACGTATAGCGTTAATACCTGAGTTTTTCTTTCCTCCGTGCGTAAAAACTAAATATTCGTCTCCTACCTTTTTTGCGTCTATTGCTATTACTATAGTCGACGAACCGAATTTCTTTGCTGCTTCGTCGATAATTGCAGGATTAATAACCGCCGAAGTATTTATTGAAACTTTATCTGCGCCGCTATTAAGAAGATTATGAATATCTTCTATTTCCGAAACCCCTCCTCCCACGCCGAAAGGAATAAAAATATTTTCCGAAATCTTTTCGACAAGTTTTAGAATAGTCTTTCTTTTTTCGCTTGAAGCTGTAATATCTAAAAACATCAGTTCGTCCGCAAGCTCGTCGTCATATTTTTTAGCAAGCTCCACAGGATCGCCGGCGCTTTTTAAGTCCTCGAAATTTATACCTTTTACTACTTCGTTGTTCTTAATATCTAAACAAGGTATTATTCTTTTTGCAAGCATAAATTTATCCTAATAAAGCATTAGTTTTTTTTAAATCTATTCTTCCGTCGTAAAGAGCTTTTCCTATTATTACGCCCTTTAAAGAATTTATATTAAGTTCCTTAAGTTTTTTGACGTCGTCTAACCCGGAAACCCCTCCCGAAGCAATTATATCGACTTTCAATTTTGCAAGTTCGGTAATGAGATTTAAATTAACTCCTTCCAGCATTCCGTCTTTTTTAATATCCGTAAATATAAAAGTTTCTATGCCGTATTTTTCTTTTAAGCTACTTACGGCTTCGCCCGCAGGAACTTCGACATACTCTTTCCATCCGGATATGGCTATCCTGTCGTCGTATAAATCTATACCGCCTATAATCCTGCCCTTATATTTCGCCAAAGAATCTTTAACGGAATTTATATCTTTAAACAGTATAGAGCCTAAAACTATATAAGACGCACCTGCATTAAAATAAAGGTCTATAACGTCGTTATTCCTTATTCCTCCTCCAACCTCTACGGGAATATTTACCGATTTAATTATATCTTTTATTATCTCGTAATTATCGGGATTTCCGGACTTAGCTCCGTCAAGGTCCACTATATGAAGCCTTTTAGCGCCGTTATTTTGCCAGTTAAGAGCCGCCTCGACGGGAGAAATTCGATACTCTTTTTTTACGTCGTAATCACCCATGGTAAGCCTAACGCACTTAGAACCAAGGATATCGACGGCAGGTATAATAATCATATTTTTTATTTAGATTTATTTTACTTAAGTTTTAATTTTCTATGAAATTTTTAAGCAAAGCCAGCCCCTCTTTATGACTTTTTTCCGGATGAAATTGGCATGCAAAAATATTATCTTTTTTTACGCAGGCGGTAAATTTGCCGTAATAATCGCAAACAGCGGCAGCAATATCTTCTTCCGGAACGCAATAATAAGAATGAAGAAAATAAAAAAAACTTTTGTCTTCTATTCCTTTAAACTCTTCTAATGGTTTTAATATTTCTACATCGTTCCATCCTATATGAGGAATTAGGTTTACTGCATTTTCGTCGAACTTGACTACTTTTCCTTTAAAAATTCCGAGTCCTTCGCTATAACCGAATTCTTCCGAAGTTTCAAACAAAAGCTGCATTCCCAGACATATTCCAAGAAATTTTTTGCCTTCGATTATTGCATCTTTAATAGGATTAACCAAGTCTTTTCTTTTTAAAGTCGCCATAGCGTCCTTGAAACCGCCTACTCCCGGCAGCACTAAATGCGTCGCATTTTTTATGTCTTCAAAATCGTTTGTTATTTTAGCGGAATAACCTAAAAAGTTAAAAGCGTTTTTAACGTTTTTAAGATTGCCCATGCCGTAATCTATAACGGCTATTTTTTTTTCCATTTTTTTATATATTTATCTTTTATCTATTATAAAATATTTGTAAATAGCGTTGGCTATGGCATCGGCAACCATCTGCCTGAAAGTAGAAGAAGCCAAAAGATGTTCCTCGTAAGGATTGGAAATATATGCATACTCTATTACTACGGCGGGCATAGTAGTAAACCTCAATACGTAAAGGTCGTCCCTAAGTATTCCGTCGTATTTTAAGTTTAATTTAGATGAAACGTAATGTTCTAAATATTTTGCGAATTGATACGAATTTCTGTGAAAATAATATGTCGTGGTCCCGTAAAGATATGGAACTACCTGAGAATTGCAGTATAATCCTATAAATAGATTTGCTCCGCTTTGATTGGCAAGCGCCGCTCTTTGCTGAAGGCTTACGAACACGTTAGACGTCCTGTCTATCTCCGTTTTAATTCCTTTTGCTTCAAGAAGTTTTCTTAGCTTTAAGGCAATGCTTAAGTTAACGAAACTTTCAGGAAGTCCCATAGGTCCTACTCCTCCGGGATCTCCGCCGCCGTGTCCAGCATCTATGAACACGTTAAAATTTACGCCTTTTACCGGAACATTATTTCTGCGGCTTTTAACGGCAGGTGTTTTTTTCGCAAAATACGCTTCGGCTTTTGAAGCATAAACTACCGTCTCATATTTATTATTTCCTGCTACGACCGTTTTAACATAAGGCTTATTCAAAGAATTTTGTCTTAAAACCAAATGAACCGAATATTTAGGGGCCGTGCTAAACTGGGAATAAGAAACGGAAAATACGTCAGGAAAAGGGTTTTTTATCTTATTGCCGCGTCCAAACAAAACTGCATGACCAAAAACTAAAATAAAATATTTTTTAAATCCGTTTTTAAACAAATAACTCTTATAAAAAGGCTTCCTGCCTGCAGTTAAAATATCTATTGTGCCGTCTGCATGATTTATAAAAATTCTGTTAATATAAGTTATATTTCGTGAAAAAGCATAAGTTTTTTGCGACTTAAACAGTAAAACTCCTATTGAAAGGAGGAACAGCGCAGAACAGAATATTAATAATTTATAGGTTTTTTTCATTTTTCATATACTTCCTTTAGTAGAAGGAATTCCGGAATCGCCGGTGATTTCAAGAGCGTCCGAAACTGCTCTTCCTGCAGATTTGAAGACTGCTTCTACCATATGATGTATGTTCGATCCGTACTGAATATTTATATGAAGACTTATAAGAGCATTTTTGCAAACCGCATCAAAAAAAACGTTAGAATATACGTAAAAAAATTTATCTACCAATATTTCACGCGATTCCTGTTTGGAAATTCTTAACGAAGATTTTAAAAATTCTTTACCGGATTGAGATATATCTTCTCCCATAAATCTGTAAACAAAAAATGACCTGCCGCAAAAATCTGCCGTGGCTTGAACAAGAGATTCATCCATAGGAACGGATGCGAAACCGTATCTTTTAATTCCTCTCTTATCGCCGGATAATTCTTTAAATGCAATTCCCATAACTATACCGGTATCTTCTATGAGATGATGCAGATCGACTCCTATATCGCCTTTCGCTTTAAGAGATATATCGCATCCGGAATGTTTTGAAAACTGCTCCAGCATATGATTGAAAAACGGAACGCCCGTATCGATTTTATAGTTTCCTTTTCCATCGATATTTAATTCCAGTTTTATATCCGTTTCGGTAGTCTTTCTTATAAATTTACCTTTTCTTGCCTTTTTTTTTATAGTATTTTTTTCAGGCATGCAGATTTTACCTTCCCGAAGAATGTATTGTTATACTTTTATTTCATTATAGCATATTAAAACGGCGTAATTATATTTTTTAAAAAACTATTTTTCTAAACTTTCCGAGAACTCTATAAAATAATCGGCTAATTTTTTATTTTCATTTGGGGTGCCTATGGTTATTCTATAATAAAGATCCATATCGCCGGTAAAATTTCTTATTATTATATTGTTCCCGTTTAAAAAATTATCGAATTTAACCTTATATTTTTTGTCGTTAAGTTTAATAAGTAAAAAATTTGCGTCGGAACGATAAACTTTAATAAAAGGCAAAATGCTTAGTTTTTCGTATAAAACTTTTCTCTGTTTTACGGTCTTTTTTATATTTTTTTCGAATTCGTCGAAATTTTTTAAAAAAAATTCTATGGAACTCAATGTCAAAGAATTTATATTATAGGGTAATTTTATTTTTTTAAATTCGTTTATAAGTTTATCGCCTGAAAAAAGCATCCCAAATCTTAATCCCGCAAGCCCTATTTTGGAAAAAGTTTTTAAAACTATTAAATTTTCGTACTTCGACAATTCATATAAAAATGACTTTTCGTCGGAAAAGAATATATACGCTTCATCCACTACTACTAAATTATTTTTGTTTTCCAAAAGACCGTATATGATTTTGCGGTTAAAATGATTGCCGGTAGGATTATTGGGATAACTGAAAAAATATAAATTTTTCGCGTTTTTATCGCTAACATCCGCTATATTATCGGGTAAATCAAAATTTTTATCGTTTAATTTTATTATTTTTGCGTTTAAATCGTTATATTTAGCTATAATTTCGTACATTGAGAAAGAAGGGGAAGGTATATTTACCGTAACGTCTTTCTTTAAACTGAGCAGAATAATAGATATGAGTTCATCGGAACCGTTGCCGAAAATGAAATTTTTCGACGAAATCCCGTAAAATTTTTCTATGGACTGAAGCAGATTTTTAGAATTAGGGTCGGGATAAAGATTTATCAGCGTGTTTTTTATATAATCGGCATATTTCTTTTTAATATTTTTGCTTAGAATATAATTAGATTCGTTTGCGTCGAGTTTTAACGCTTTTTGAAGCGGATCTATTTCGGTAACCTTATATGCTTTTAGCTTGCGGACGCTGTCTTTAATAAAATTATTTATATTAAACGAAGACATGATTATTTTATCTTTTTTATTCTCAAACTTACGGATTCGTTATGTGCGCTCAATCCTTCGATTTCGGAAAAAAAATCGACGTCTTTTGCGCTTTTTAATAGAAAATCGGGATTCGAATAAATAACGCTTGTTCTTTTAAGAAACGAGACTGTATCTAAAGGGGAAAAAAACCTTGCCGTACCGCCGGTAGGAAGCACATGGCTTGGACCTGCTACGTAATCTCCAAGCGATTCGGGAGTATTTGCTCCCATAAATACGGCGCCTGCATTTTTTATTGCAAAAAGTTTATCAAAAGGGTCTTTTATATATAGTTCTAAATGTTCCGGCGCAAGTTCGTTTACAATATCGATAGACTCGTTTAAAGAGCGCGTTATTACCAAAGATGCGTTATTATTTATAGACTTCTCTATTATTTCTTTTCTCTTTTCGCTCTTAATTAATTTAGGAAGTATTTTTTCAATCTTTTTAATAACCGAACTGCTGTCGCTGATAACGGTAGAAATCGCCATTTCGTCATGCTCCGCCTGGGACATCATATCTACCGCCGCAAGTTCCGGATCTGCGTATTCGTCGCACACTATCGCAATTTCGCTCGGTCCGGCTATCATATCTATATCGACGTCGCCGTAAACCATTTTCTTTGCCGTTGCTACGTAAATATTGCCGGGACCGGCAATTTTATCTACGACAGGAATAGTTTCGGTACCGTAAGCAAGAGCGAATATAGCCTGGGGACCGCCTATTCTAAATATTTTTTCTATTCCGCACAAAACTGCAGCAGCAATAACGTAATTATTTAACTGTTTTGACGGAGGGGTGACGGCTATGACTTCTTTAACTCCGG
This sequence comes from bacterium, assembly GCA_021798875.1. GTDB lineage: Bacteria > SZUA-79 > SZUA-79 > Acidulodesulfobacterales > Acidulodesulfobacteraceae > Acidulodesulfobacterium_A. The sequence goes on from JAJZBN010000012.1 coordinate 11,451, forward strand.
CCGCAGCCGCAGGTATAGCGTTCATAATAACGGACGAAGGATAGCTCGCTTTGCCGCCGGGGACGTATATGCCGACCCTTTTAAGAGGCGCTACAAGCTGACCGGTTATTAGTCCTGTTTCGGCATCGTTTGAAAACCATGTATTTAGTTTTTGTTTGGAGTGATAGTCGTAAACTCTTTTTATAGTGTCTTCGATGCTTTTTCGTTCATCTTTAGTTAAAGAATTTACGGATTTATCTTTTTCTTTTTTGCTTATTAAGAATTTTTCGGGTTTCAGACTAACTTTATCGAATTTATCGGTATATAAAGTTAAAGCTGCATCTCCGTCGGCTATAACGTCTCTGCGTATAGCTTTAAGTTCCTGCTGTATTTTATCGGCAAACTCAAACTGGCCGAGCCTTCTTTCTTTTAAAAATTTCTTAAAATCGTTTTTATTTGAATCAAATAACCTCATTTTTATTGACCCGTTCTTTTAAGTCTTCTATTAAAGCCGCAATATCCGCCGAATTTATTTTAAGGCTTGCTCTGTTGACTATCAACCTTGAAGTAACATGGACTATATCTTCTATAGGAATTAAATTATTTTGTCTTAAGGTTTCGCCGGTAGAAACTAAATCTACTATAAAATTGCACAGTCCGGAAATAGGAGCAAGTTCGACGTTTCCGTATAGCTTTATGATTTGAACGTTTGAAACGCCTTTTTTATTAAAAAAATCTCTGGCGATACGCACGTATTTAGTGGCAACCCCGATATTTACCCCTGAATAATATATTTTATTTTTTATATCGTCGTCTATTTTCGGAAAACGTTCATCGGATTTTAAATTATTATCTTTTCCGAATATTAAAGTTTTACGCGCAGCAACTACTACTTTGCATTTTCCTATGCCAAGGTCTAAAGGTTCGTATATATTTCTAGGTTTTTCCAGCAAAACGTCTTTACCTGCGATACCGGCATCGGCTGCTCCGTACTCTACGAAAGTAGGTACGTCTAAAGGCTTTACTATAAGCAGGCTTACGGCATCGTCTTCATAATCGAAAATAAGTTTTCTGGAATCGTAATCGGCATCCGGATGTTTTATATATCCCGATTCTCTTAAAAATCTTAAGGCATCTTTAAGCACTCTGCCTTTAGGAACCGCAATTTTAAGTTTCTTGGGTTTATGATATTTTTTATTCTGAGAAATTTTCATTAATAATATATAAATTATAAATAAATATTTTTATTTCAAGCAGTCTTACTGCAAACGACATCGCCAAATTTCGGTTCCTCGTCGGTCACCGGAGATATATCGTTTGCTTTTACCCTCGAAATTATAGCGCCGAGAGCGGTCAACTTTTTTTCCATTCTTTCGTATCCGCGGTCAAGATGATATATTCTTGAAACGGTAGTTAAACCGTCTGAAGAAGCTAATCCTGCAAGAACTAAGGAAGCGCTTGCCCTTAAGTCTGTTGCCATAACTTCGGCTCCCGAAAGTTTTTTTACTCCTTTTACTATAGCAAAATTATTTCTCACTTTAATATTTGCTCCAAGACGAATAAGTTCCGCAACATGCATAAACCTGTTTTCAAAAACGTTTTCGGTAATAACGCACAATCCGCCGGAAAGCGTCATAAGGGACATAATCTGGGCCTGCATATCCGTAGGAAAATCAGGATAAGGGGCGGTAGAAATATCTACGCTTTTAATAGTTTTAGATCCCTTAACCCTTATAGAATTAGAAGAGTTTATAATAATTTTTACGCCTGCTTCAGAAAGCTTATCTATAACCGATTTTAGATGATGAACGTTAAGATTTTTAAGAACTATATCTCCTTTCGTTATGGCTGAAGCTACCATGAATGTTCCCGCCTCTATTCTATCGGGAAGTACCCTGTGACATAAACGGCTAAGTTTTTTAACTCCCCTTACGGAAATAACCGACGGCTCTATTCTTTTTATATCGGCTCCGCCGTTGTTAAGAGCGATAATCATATCGTCTATCTCAGGCTCTCTCGCCGCATTTTTTATAATAGTAGTGCCTTCCGCGAGAACTGCCGCCATAATTACGTTTTCCGTTCCGGTAACAGAAGGAATGGGGAAATTTATAACTGCGCCTTTTAGCTTATCGGCAAAAACTTCTACGTATCCATGATCGACTTTAACCGTAGCGCCAAGCTGTTTTAAGGCGTTCAGATGAAAATCTATAGGTCTTGCGCCGATTGCGCATCCCCCCGGAAGAGATACCCGCGCACGTTTATATTTAGCAATTAGCGGACCAAGTACGAGAACGGAAGCCCTCATAGTTTTTACCAAATCGTAAGGCGCATCGAAGTTATTAATACCCGAAGTATTAATAACTAACTTATCGGCGGCGTCGCTTTTTTTTATTACAGCGCCCAGACTGATTAAGAGTTTTTTTATAGTTTTAATGTCCTCGAGATCCGGAACATTTTCGATTTCGCAGTCGAACTCGTCAAACATTATAGAAGAAACTATTATCGGCAAAGATGCATTTTTAGAGCCGCTTATAGAAACTTCTCCTACTAAAGGAAACCCTCCCTCTATGACCATTTTATCCATATGTAATTTTAACCGCCCTTTCTTTATTATTTAAATCGTTAATAAAATCTATTTTCTTAAATTTTAAATTGATATTATTGAACTTTTCTTCAAATAAAATCTGAATTTCTTTTTTTTTGCGATAATCGATCTCTAAAATCAGCGTTTTATTTTTTTCACGGGCAACCGATGCGGCATCAAATATTTTTTTATAAAATAAAAGTCCGTCTTTGCCTCCGTCTAAAGCTCCGACCGGTTCATAAAATTTAATATCGTCTTCCAGAGACGCTAAATCTTCCGTATTTATATACGGCGGATTTGATATAATTAAATCATAATTATTAAGATTATAAAAATCAAAGTCTCCGGCTACGGCGCTTGCATTGAAAGATAAATTTTCTTTATCGTTTAATTTAAGGATGTCTAAAAAAAGCGGAATTACTTTTTCCTGAACGCCGTTATTAATTATATTTTTTTTCGCAGTTTTTAAACTTGTTAAGTTGTTATCCGCAGCATAAATTATAACATTATCAAAATTCTTTGCAATAGAAATCGCAATTGCTCCGGAACCGGTACCCAGATCTATAACGTAAATCTTTTTTTTATTTATGCCGTAAAGTCTTCGTATTTCCTCTATTGCGGCATCGACTAAACATTCGGTATCCGGTCTCGGTATCAAAACCGTTTCGTCAACGTAAAAATTTAAGGAATAAAATTCTTTATTTTGAACTATATATGCAAAAGGCTCCTTTTTAAACCTTCTTTCTATTAATTTTTCAAAAGTTTGTTTTTTTAAATCGGAAATATTATCCCCATAAGAAACAATAATTTTTTCTAAATTTAAACCCAGAGCATACTGCATTAAACCGAGCGATTCGTTGTAGGGATTTTGTATTCCGGCTTCTTTAAGTCTGTATTCTCCGTTTTTAATTAATTCGTAAATAGTCATCCGGTGAAAAGCGAAACAATCTTATAGCAGTTAATGCTTCCTTATTTAATTTAATTCATAAATAATTAGCGAATATTTATTAATAGTATAATAAAATAATAAACGTTATTGCATCTGCCTCTGCGATTCGATATAATCCGCCAAAGGTATTAAAAGTTCGTCTAATTCTCCGTCCATAAAAGAAGCCAGCTTATGTATGGTTATACCGGCACGGTGGTCGGTTATTCTGCCCTGAGGAAAATTATAAGTTCTTATCTTTTCGCTCCTGTCGCCGCTGCCTACCATACTTTTTCTGTTTTGAGCCTCTATGCTTTTTTTATCTGCTTCTATCCTGTTTAAGAGACGCGATCTTAAGATTCTAAGTGCCTTAGCTTTATTTTTGTGCTGGGATTTTTCGTCCTGGCAGGTAACGACTAATCCTGACGGAATATGCGTAACCCTGACTGCCGAATCTGTAGTGTTGACGCTCTGCCCGCCGTGTCCGGAAGACCTGTAAACGTCTATTCTTAAATCTTCGGGATTTATTTTTAAATCTATCTCTTCTGCTTCAGGCATTACTGCAACGGTAGCCGCCGAAGTATGCACTCTTCCCTGCGTTTCCGTTGCAGGAATTCTTTGAACCCTGTGAACTCCGCTTTCATTGCGCAGAAGACGAAATGCTTCTTTCCCTTTTACCGAAACTATTGCTTCTTTTAATCCGCCGGTGGAAGAAGGACTTAAAGAAATAGCTTCGAATTGAAAATTTTTTGCTAAGGCATACTTATTGTACATTTTAAAAAGGTCGAGAGCGAAAAGTGCAGCTTCTTCGCCGCCGGTAGCGGCTCTTATCTCGAGAAGTATATCTCTGTCCTGGGAATTTTCTTTGGGATAAAAGAAATCTTTAATTTCTTCGGCTATTTTATCCGCTTTGTTTTTTAGGGAATTTATTTCTTCGTTTTCTAAATCGATAAGAGCTGCGTCAGATTCGGTTTTAATCAGCTTCTCAAGGTCTTTTATTTCTGCTTCCGTTTTATTGTATTCCGAAAATTGTTCCGCAGTTTTTTTTATAGCGTTATATTGCTTAGATAATTCTTTTATTTCCGCACTGAAACCTTTTGCACTTTCTTCCTGTATTTTATAATATAGCTCCTCGGCTTTTTCGGATAATTCCGAGGCTTTTTTTATTAAGTTATCGTCAAGCATTAAACACATCCTTCAAAGCAATTAAGTGCATATAGCACAAATAAAAATAAAGGTTAAAAGTCAAGACCGCCTTTTAACCAGGACTTCCTCACGTCTGAAGGACTTCCGCAAGAGAATTCTCCTTCGGAACAATTTCCTCTTACGCATGAAGGACCCGCTCCGTGAAAAACAGACGGAGCTGTAGGATAGACTAATTTAAACATTTCGCGGGCTACAGACCTTATCTCCCACTGCGCCCTGTTGCAACCTCTAAGTTTAAAAAAATGAAGCAGTTCCCTTGCATTCATTGTAAAAATAATCTGGGTTTCCGTAGCGTTTGGAAGCAGATACCTGGCATCTTCCGCAGGAACGCCTTTTTCTATAAAATATCCGTAAAGCGAAAAAACATCTTCGGTTATTTTTTTATATTTTTCCAAAAATTCGGGATTACATGCTATAGAATCCGGAATAAGATATTTAGGTTTATCTTCTTTGACGTACCGCTGGCTTCTTTGAGAATATGAAGCTATTCTATGCCTTACTAATTGATGGGAAGCGCTTCTCGATAATTTTTCAACGCCGAAAGTAAAATTAGAATGTTCGAGAACGGACTCATGTCCGGACTGTCTTATTCTTTTAATTAATTTCCTCGCCTGCTCAAGCCCTTTTTCGCCGTCGTTAAAATCTGCCTCTATTTTGTCTATGCCATAAGAACTGTAGCATAAACGCGCTGCAGTAGCAATAGTAATTTCCGGCTTAGAAGTATAATTAATAAGCTTAACCATTCATAAAAGGAAAAATAATTAATTAATTAATTTAATTTATTTTTTAGCGGCGCCGCTTTTTACGCCGGCATATTTTTTGTTAAATTTATCTATTCTACCGGCGCTATCGACAAATTTTTGCTTACCCGTATAAAACGGATGGCATTTTGAACATATATCGACGTGAATTTCCTCTACGGTACTTCCCGTAACGAATTCTTCCCCGCAGGCGCATTTAACTTTAGCCTGATAAATTTTCGGGTGTATTCCCTCTTTCATGTTTTTAACGCTCCTTTTTTATTTTTTTTATATTTTTAATATAAGTTAAATATTATAAGATTTTAAAATAAAATTTTCAACCTTTTTAATATCGTCTTTAACGTCGACCGGTATAGTAGAAATATCGACGGTTTCAAGTTTTATCTTATAGCCGTTTTCTATCGCCCTCAACTGTTCCAGCATCTCTTTTTTTTCTAAATAAGACTGCTCCATTTTGCCGAATTCAAAAAGAAATTTTTTCGTATATCCGTAAAAACCGAGATGTTTATAACCGTAAATCCCTTTAATATCCTTAAGCTTATCAGCCTGTTCCCTATCGTAAGGTATGGGGCTTCTGGAAAAATATATTCCAAAATTTTTTTTATCCACTACAACTTTTACGTTATTAGGATCCATAAACTCGTCAAAGTCGTAAATAGGCGTTTTAACGCTCGTAAATGAAATTTCATCGTTTTCGCCGTTTTCGTTAAAAGGTTTTATTAATGCCGATATTATTTCCGAATTTACTAACGGTTCGTCTCCCTGTATATTTAGTATTATATCGGCGTCCATATCCTGAACGGCTTCGATTATCCTGTCCGTTCCCGTTTGATGCGTATCTTTAGTCATAACTACGTTTGCTCCGAATTCTTTGCATGCGTCGAATATTCTTTTATCTTCCGTAGCTATGATAACGTCCGACAGCAATTCCGATTTTTTAACTCCTTCGTAAACATGCTTTATCATAGGTTTGCCAAGAATCAAAGCAAGAGGTTTTCCTTCAAACCTTGTCGATTTATATCTTGCGGGTATAACCGCGACTATTTTTTTCATATTCATATTTTATTACATTTAATCGTAAAATAAAATAAATTTATTCAGACCGCGTGATATAAACGTCGTAACCGTATTTTGCTATAGTTTTAGCAAAATTATAAGCATCCTGCAAATTTTTAAAGTCGCCGAATACGACTTTATAATAGAATGTGCCTCTTACATTTTTTTCGGCAAGCTGAACTCCGGGCACAAATTTTTTCATTGCCGATATTTTTTTTAGCGCCTTTGCCTTTCTCGTATAAGCGGCAAACTGCAGCGTATAGCCGCAAACCGGAGGCGCATGTTTTACAATCGGTACTATTCCGCTTGTACTGTAATATCTTTTGCATTGAGCTAAAGAAACGGGATTAGGACCCAAATACTGCACCCTTACCAATGCAGTCCCCGGTCCAATCATATCTAAAGCTCTTGCCGCCGCATACGAAAGATCCATAATCCTGCCGTCGGCATAAGGGCCTCTGTCGTTAACCAAAACTTCTACGCTCCTGTGATTTTCAAGATCCGTAACGTAAGCATAACTGTCTAAAGGAAGAGTCAGCGAAGCTGCGGTTAAATCGTACATATTATAAATTTGACCGCTTGCCGTCGGTCTGCCCTGAAATCCCGGACCGTACCACGAAGCTACTCCTATTTCCACGTCGTTAGATATGCGTTTAGGGGGATAATAGCCAGGAGGAGCATATCCTCCGCTGTTTTGTCCTGAATAATTTCCTCCGATTATATAAGGAACGCAGCCGGAGAGAAAAATTGCAGGCATAAAAACAAAAAATAATATTAATATTAAGGTTATTTTTTTATTTGACATTTTTAATATTTATACTATATAATAAAAAATAAATGTATATTTAGGCGAAAGCCGAAGTAAATTTAATTAACTATATTATACATATCGAATTTTTATTACAATTATATAATTAAATAGACTGATAGACAAGTCTATATTTAATGTTCTTATCGAGAGCGGTAGAGGGACGGGCCCTTTGAAACCGCAGCAACCGTTTAGATTATAATAAAATCGGTGCTAATTCCCGCAGGTTCATTCCTGGAAGATAAGAAGAAACGAGTTTAAAAACCTCTTCTTCCTAATTTTCGGGAAGCAGAGGTTTTTTTGTTATGGGCTTTACTTTAATAAATTAAAAACAAGGAGACAAAATGTTCGTAAAAGGTTTAAAATGCAGGGAATGCGGCAAGGAATATCCGGACAGTCCGCTTTATGTTTGCGATTATTGTTTCGGTCCGCTTGAAGTGGACTACGATTACGATAAAATAAAAAAAGAGATAACGAAAGAAAAAATAAAATCGCGTGATGCCAATATGTGGCGTTATCAGGAACTGCTCCCCATAAAAGGAGAAATAAAAATAGGCAAAAACGTGGGATATACGCCGCTCGTAAAAGCCGATAACCTTGCAAAAGCGCTCGGCGTTAAAGAAATGTACGTTAAAAACGATGCCGTAAACTTTCCTACTCTGTCTTTTAAAGACAGAGTCGTTTCGGTAGCTATTGCAAAGGCAAGGGAATTCGGTTTTAAAACCGTCGCCTGCGCATCGACCGGCAACCTGGCAAATTCAGTTGCGGCATTGGCGGCTTCTTCCGGCTACGAAAGTTTCGTATTCATACCGGCAAACCTTGAAACCGGCAAAGTATTGGGAACTCTTATATACGATACCAATCTCGTTAAAATTAACGGCAGTTACGATAAAGTCAACAGGCTCTGCACCGAAATAGCTGGCAAACACAGCTGGGCATTCGTAAACATAAATTTAAGGCCTTATTATGCCGAAGGTTCTAAATCCCTTACTTTCGAAATGCTCGAACAGTTAGGATTTAAAGCTCCCGACAATGTCGTAGTTCCAATGGCCGGCGGCTCTTTAATAACAAAAGTCGGCAAAGCCATAGACGAGTTCGATTACTGCGGACTGCTTAACGAAAAACCGCATACGCGAATTTTCGGGGCGCAGGCTACCGGATGCAACCCTATAACGTCAACCGTCAAAGAAAAAAGAGAATTTATAAAGCCGGTAAGAACTCCGGATACTATCGCAAAATCCCTTGCGATAGGCAATCCGGCGGACGGCTACTATGCATCCGACCTTATGAATAAAACCGGCGGGTACGGCGAAGATGCTACCGACGAAGAAATAATCGAAGGCATGAAACTTCTTGCAGCTACCGAAGGTATATTTACCGAAACCGCCGGAGGCGTTACGGTCGCAGTAGCAAAAAAACTTATAGAAAAAGGCTATATAAACAAAAACGAAACGACGGTTCTTGCCATTACGGGCAACGGGCTTAAAACTCTCGAGGCATTAAACGGAAAATTAAAAGAAGCGCCGGTTATAGAAGCAAATTTAGACGAATTTGAAGGCGTTCTATCTAAAATTAAAAGAAAAAAGTAAAAACTGAAAAATATAATATAAAAAATAAAGGGGGATTTAAAATGCCTATAAAAGTAAGAATACCTACGCCGCTTAGAACTTTAACGGGAGGCAAGGCGGAAGTAGAGTCTAACGGTTCAAATATCATCGAAATAATTAACGATTTAGAGAAAAATTTTTCGGGAATTAAAGAAAGAATATGCGAACAGAACGACCAGGTCAGAAGATTCGTAAACGTGTATCTCAACGATGAAGACATAAGATTTATAGACAACATAAATTCAAAGGTTAAAGACGGAGATACCATCTCCATAATTCCTGCAATAGCCGGCGGCGCACCCGAAAAAAAAAAGTTTTATCTTAACTATCCGCAGGAAGTAATTAAAGAACCTTTAATTTATCTTGTCGGAAAAAACTACAACGTTATTACTAATATTAGAAGCGCCAGCATATCTAACGATATAGGAATAATAGCGATAGAGCTCGAAGGCGAAACCGCTGCTATAGAAAAAGCGGTTAAATTTTTGGAATCCAAAGGCGTAACGGTAGAGCCTATAGTTCTTGACGTAGTAGAATAAAATAATAAATATCGGTTTTTAAAGCGAGGAAATAAAATTGAATTTTACCGAAGAACAGATTAAAAGATATGCAAGGCATATTATACTTCCCGAAGTAGGAGGCGAAGGACAGGAAAAACTGCTTTCGGCTAAAGTCCTGCTTATAGGAGCTGGAGGATTGGGTGCCCCCTGCGGATATTACCTTGGAGCGGCTGGAATAGGCACTCTCGGCATAGTCGATTACGATACCGTAGATTTATCTAATCTTCAAAGGCAGATTTGGCACGGAACCGCTGACGTTGGAAGATATAAAGTAGATTCCGCCAAAGATTCCATAGAACGCATTAACCCCGACGTAAAAGTTATCACCTACAAAGAAGGTATAAATATAAACAATATTAAAGACTTAGTAAAAGAATACGACGTAATAATAGACGCGACGGATAATTTTCCTACGAGATATTTAATCAACGACGCCTGCCATTTTATGAAAAAACCTTTGGTTTACGGTTCTATTTTCAGATTCGACGGACAGGCTACGGTTTTTTTACCTGATGAAGGACCATGCTACAGGTGTCTTTTTCCGACTCCTCCGCCGGCAGGACTTGTACCGAGCTGTCAGGAAGCCGGAGTTCTCGGGGTTCTTCCGGGCGTAATAGGCGCTATTCAGGCAAACGAGGCAATTAAAATAATACTCGGTATCGGTCAAACCCTCAACGGAAGGCTTCTTATTTACGACGCCTTGGATATGAAATTTACCGAAATGAAGCTAAGGCAGGATAAGACCTGTCCGCTTTGCGGCGAAAATCCTACCGTTTTTGAATTAATAGAATACGGCGACCTGTGCGAATTTAAAAATTAATGGAGAAAAACGATGTCGGAATATAAACAAAATGAAGAACTAAACATAAAAGGCGAAATATGTCCTTTTACTTTCGTCAGATCCAAACTTGTTTTAGAAAAAATGAAAAAGGGCGAGATTTTAAGGGTAATAGTGGATTACGAACCGGCAATAAGAAACGTCCCCCGTTCTATGGAAGAACAGGGGCACAAGGTATTATCCGTAAATAAAATTAACAATACCGATTACGAAATTATCGTCGAAAAAGATGGAAAAAAATAAATCGCCCTTTAATATTTCGGATATTTTTAATTCCGCATCAAACATAGGCGGCACGGGAATAGTCCTGTTAAATAAAATAATTAAAACCTCCTCGCACGGGTCAAAATTATACGCAAAACTCGAAGGACTTAATCCGGGAGGCTCCGTAAAAGACAGGCCTGCCCTTTATATGATAAAAAATGCCGTAGAAAAAGGTTTAATTAAAGAAACTACTTCGATAATCGATTCGTCTTCCGGTAATACCGGTATTTCATATGCAATGATAGGCGCTCTTCTCGGCATAAAAGTTAAAATTTACGCTCCTTCAAATATGAGCGAAGAAAGAAAGAAAATAATGCGGCTTTACGGAGCGGAATTAATACTTACTCCCGCCGAAGAAAGCCACGACGGAGCCATAAAACGGGCATCCGAAGAATACGCAAGGGGCGGTAAAGATATGTATTATATGCCCGACCAGTACAATAATCCCTTTAACCCTATATCCCATTATGAAACTACCGCAGTCGAAATTCTTAAACAAACCGGAGGAAATATCGATTATTTCGCTACAGGCATAGGAACCGGCGGAACTATTTTGGGAGTCGGAAAAAGACTAAAAGAGTATAACGATAAAATAAAAATTATCGCGGTCGTCCCCGACAGCGAAATGCACGGTATAGAAGGCTGGAAATACAACTATTCTTTAAATTTCGACGGATTCGACGCAGATAAAATAATCGACGACATCGTTAAAGTCGACACGGAAGGCAGTTATGCCGCTTTAAAAAGACTCGTAAAAGACGAAGGAATTTTGTGCGGTTTTTCTTCAGGCGCCAACGTTTACGGAATACTCAAACTTACGGCAAAATACAAAGGCAATTTTGCAACCGTACTTCCCGACACCGGTTCAAGATATCTTTCTACGAGAGTTTTTTCCGAATTTTAACGACTAAACATTATTAATTACAAAATAATTTAGCATCTTCATTAATATAATAAGGACGGATTATTATGGCTATTATAATTCCGAAAAGCGAACTGGAAATAATAAAAAAGCATGCGGCGGATATTTTCCCTTATGAAGCTTGCGGAGGACTTCTCGGAAAAATAGAGGGAGAAAACAAAATTATCGTAAAAGCATACCCTGCTGAAAACCGCTACGGAAAAATTACCTGGGACAGTTTTGAGATAGAACCAAAAGATATATTGGAAATGGATAAATTCTGCATGAAAGAAAACCTTGATATTCTGGGATTTTACCATACCCACCCTAACCATCCGGCAATTCCTTCAAACTTCGACGTAAACGCTTCCTGGCCTTTTTACTCGTACGTCATTCTTTCCGTAAAAGGCAGCGCACCAGAAAACGTCGCCGACATTAAAAGCTATCTTATGCCCGACAGAACTTCTGCTCCGACCGAAGAAGAAGTTATAATAAGCTGAAATTTTTAGGAGAAAACGAAGAAACCCTATTTATAACGTCCGGATTATTTTTCCTCCCGTCGTACCATCTTCCTTTCCAGTATTCTATAAGATCGTCGATTTTATAATTAAAATATTCCAATTTTTCCGTTCTTCCGTTTAAAAAATCCAAAGAATTATATGCCAGAGGAATATAATATATATCTCTTTTAATCGAATGATTTAAAATAATATCGGAATTTAATCCATAATTTTCTAAAAATTTTAGCGCTTTTTTTATAAACCTGAATTTATAATTTGGACCGTCTCCAAATTTATAGCCTACTTTTCCTTCTTTAACTTTTAAAAAATCTTTTAAAAGTTCGCTTGTTCGCTTGGAAAATTGAAAAGTGCCGTAACCTTTTGTGCTGCCTATTTTTTTATAAAGCAGTCCGTCTTTGTATTTTATCCTGTTATATTGAGAGCTTTTACCGTATAAACTTGTAGTAAAAATTGCTGCAAGATTTGAAGCGTTTCTTTTATTTATTATGGTAGTCCGGCTTAAATATTTATTTTGAAAAATTTTCTGCACTTCTTTTGAAGCCATCATATAAGAAATCAGCTTACCGCCGAGAAGATATGAATATGGCGGAATTGCTCCGCATACGTATAAATCCATGCAATATACTAAATTTTTATTTTTAGTTTCCGTATTCCATCCTATAAAATCGTCTCTTTCCGGTATTCTTATTATAGAACTGCCCAGTGCCGCAATTCCTATAACCGGCTTATATTTAATTGCGTCATCCCTTATAATAAATTTGAGCCGTCTTCCGACATATTCGCTGTAAGGGCTTGACCACGTATATCTGAGCATTCTAAACAAGTCTCTTTGTTTCTGCGTTTCGCATACTTCCATAACGGGTGATATATCGGAATTAAGGCAATCGTATCCATATGCAAGATTTTTTATAAATATATCTCTGTTTTTATAAATAAAATCGGCATTCTTACGTAAAATCTCTTCTTTTCTGGGGAGCATTAAATTTCTTATGAAATCTTTATTTTTTAAATCCGAAACTGCATCTTCGAATTCAAATTTTCCGTTTTCGTAAGAAAATTTAAAATTTAACGATGAAATATCACTGTAAATAGAGGCAACGATTTCATTTTCCAATTCGGAATATCCGCATTCCAATATATCGGGCTTATTTTCAATTTCGCCTGCCTTGATAAATATCGGCATAGCCGAGTCGTTAAAGTTATCGTCAAAAGGCATGTTATTCTATTTGCATTTTTTCATTCCATTTATCCGCCGGAACGCATACAAAAGGTTTTAACTCTTCTTCACCGTTCTTAATCATAAAATGCGGACCCTGCAATATTTCGATTTCGTCTTCGCTGCAGTCAAATATGCAGCTGAATAAAGGTATAAATAAATCGTCTTCTTTCCTTATTTCGTCTTTAAACTCTTCTTTTTCTTTAAATTCTTTAACTATATAATATAATCTGCCCTGATAAATTCCTATTTTATTTTTATCGTGAAAGTCTTGAGTTTTAAACTTATTGTTTTTTAATTCACTTTTTATACGTTCGAATATTTTTTCCGCCATTAATTTTAACCGCTCGTTGGCTTTTTTTACTACAAGCAATGCAGGGGAATTTTCGTATTTTTGCTTACTTTCAGGATTATCTTCGCTTACTATATACTTTTTATAAAGATTTTCAAAACTGCGTATTCTGACAGGCAGAACAAAAGGCTGGAGAGGAGCGCTCCACATATAACAATTTCCGATTATAGGCTCGTTTATAATATTTAAAATAATATCTTTTGAATAGAAAGAATTATATCTTTGTAAAACGGATGCATCGCCCTCGGATAAAACGTGAAAAACAAACCAGTTATCCGACTGGCTTAATATTTCGGGAGCAATCGAACCCGGCTGCTGGGTAACCATAATAGCGCCCAAATCATATTTTCTGCCTTCTTTTACCCACTCTACGAACGGACTTGTTTCCGAAAGTGATTTGCCCAAGACGCTTTGCGCTTCCTCCATTATCGCAATAACCGGAATAGAAGAGCCGTCTCCCGTAAAATTTTCCTGATTATAATTAAATATATTTCTCATTATAAGTCCTGCCATATTATTACCGGCGGTTGAACTAAGCAAACTTATATCTACTATTACGACCCTGCCTTCTTTCAGTAAAGTTTCCACTTCTTCTACCAATCTGCTGTTCGGGTCATGTAAATGGCTTACTAAATTATACATATTGCTTTTTGCCGCGCTAATTTCGGCAGACTGACCGGAAGCAGACTCTTTATTATAGCCCATTATCGTAGCTATTTCTTTTTCGTCCGCCTGCATTTTATCTCTTTCTATAATATCTACAAGTTTTGTCCATTGTTCTTTTTTAAGACTTTTTAGTTTAATTATATTTTGCTGGTCCTGTCTGTCTGGAGAAATTGCTATACCGATAACGTCCCTCGGTAAAAGCGACTTAATGTTAAGCTTGACGTTCCCCGCTTTCCAACTGCCGTAATATGTATTTATAGATTTTCTATTGGTAAAAACTGCAATATTGTCCTTAAGATGCGGCACGTCGCACAAAGCAGGCCTGTTTTTATTATCCGGCCAAAAATATTCGCCGTCGGGATCAAATATAAGCGTTCCTACTTTTTTATTTTTATCGGTGACGGCATACTTTCCGTTTTCCTTATATAGTTCAGAGATTAAATACTTTATAAGATTCGACTTTCCGTAGCCCGCTCTTGCGAATACTACCGACCTCTTAGAAACCAGATTGTTTATATTAAATTTTACGTTAAGGTTAGGTTCGATATATTGAAAATTAGAAAGATAGTCCTTGCCTTCTCCTTCGGCGTTTTCGCTTTTTCCGGAATAAATAAATTCGCCCAAAACATAATTGCCAAGATTGGTTTCTCCCTGACTTAACGAACATAGTTCTTTCAATACTTCATCGCTCGGAAGCGAAACTTTCGCACCAAGATGCGGTATCCTGCGCAGCGACGGTATAAAAATAATTTTATCCTGAGAATTTTGCGTCTGCGCTATTTTAACGGCGCCAAGCAGTTTAATTTGAACCTTATATTTTAATTTGTCTTTTTTTAAATCGTCTGGGACTGTCTGCCCTCTTTTTTGAAGAGCCATAATGTAGTCTTCGCCTTCTATCGTGGACAGAAGTCCAGCCGGAGCAAAATTAGTTATTCTGGCGAGAGAAGCTTCGAGGGGATTTGCAAGTTCTATTAATAAAAATTGACCTAATTGCGGTCTTTCGAGCATGCGCGCATCGTAAGGAGTTACTACCTCGGCGGAAAATTCGTAACCAGATTCCACCGAACCCTTAAAAATACCTATTAAATCGGATTTTGCAAACAGTTCAAGCATTTTTATATCTAACTCCCGTTAAATTACGGTGAAGGTATTTAATCCTGTATATACTTTCTCTTTCGGAATCCGACAGCGTTTTGCTTATTCCTTCTATTAACATATCTTCTATCATTTCTACTTCTATTCCGTTGATTTTTGCATGTCCGTGCGCATTTTGAATACTAAGCGGGAAATCCGGTATCGGAAACCCCAATCTAGCATCGTGAAGCAATTGTCCAAGGATCATTTCCGCATTTTCTAAGTCCCAAACGGCAATATCGACGGGCCAAACCGGATCGTAAGGACCGTCTCCGAATTTTACCAGAAATAACTTACCCATAGAAGCATAAGACTGGTTACCTTCATCGCCGGAAAACTCTTCAAAAGTATTAAACCAAGTCCTGTCGTAATTATAACAGTATTGTTCTATTTCATCCGGAACTTTTACGTAACACGGATAAGGCAGCCTAAAAACGTTTTCCAAAGCTAGTGCAAGCGAAAGTCTGCTTATAACTGCGCTTTCTTTTGCAACTCCTACCACGTTTACGTTTATATTTCTTTTTTGCTTATGTTCCTCGCATTTTTCTTTTATTTTTTTATCTAAAATAGGAAATAAAGTATTTTTAATAGACTTTGTGCGCAATAATCCTTCCCTTATTATTATAGTATTATTACCCCACTCGTTATATAAAAAATCATATAAGATAGCCCATTCGACTATATCGCGATAAACCTTAACCGCCGAAGCAGTTTTTTCCGGCTGCCCCATTCCAGACAATAAATAGGAAATATCGCTTAACCTGCCTAAACCCAGATCATTGCATAAACGTTTTAAAGGCGTAATTCTTTCAACCCTTTTGTTTAAATCATCTGAATTGGAATTGCCGAAAATAGGGTCGATAGCGCACTGAACGCCCCTTGAATCCACTACCCGTACAAGTTCCAGCACGCAAGGATTAAATTTTATATTATTGTTGCCGCCGTCCGCAGAAACAAAAGATACGGCAGTAGCAGTATAAGGTCTTAAAATTTTAATATCGTTTTTAATCTTTATCGCAAAATTCCGCAGCTCTTTTACTACCGGTTCTTCGGTAGCTTTATAAGCCGTTTCTATCTGAGATCTTATTAAATCCAAATTGTCGTCGGAAAGCATATATATATTTTTTAAATATTTAATATTTTTCTATTTTGATAATTTTTATTCAGGAGGCTTAATATTGATAATTGCGTTAATTTGCCAAACCGTACCGAATTCGCTTTCCTGACTTACGTATAATATAGGCGTCTTCGATTTTAACGTAAAAAAAGTTCCGATTACGCTGACTGGTTTATTGCCTCCGGTTATATCAAAAGCAATCTCTTCTTCCTTAAAATTATACTTCTTTTCAAAATCTTCTTCAATTTTTTCTAGTAATTTAGAAAGAATGCTAAATTTTTCAAAACTTTCGATTTCATGTACTTTTATTCCGTCGTTGTCACGCAATTTAATAAACAAGCAGAGTATTATAAATTTTAATTTATTTATATCGTTAACAGAACCTTTATTACTTGTATTTTTTGTACATATAAGTCTTATGTGTTCTATGGATTTAGAATTTTTAGAAAGTATAAGCAATGGGACTGCCCAACTCCATTTAATTTCGTTTATCTCTTTTAACCATTCCATGAAATTTTTAATTTTTTCGTTTTTATATTCAAATTCATTTTTTTGAAAAATTAAATATTCATGAAACTCTTTATTTTTATTACTTATATTAATAAAAATTTTTTTTATATTTTTTTTTTCAACTATATTATATATATCATCAAAATTTTCAATATTTTCAATATCGTTTTCTTTTAAATATAATTTTTCGTCTCCATTATCGCATTCGTACGAAAAATTTATCTCCTGCCTAAGAATAGATATCGGCAAAATAAGTGCTTTAAAACTGTCATCTCTCATTAATGTTTCATTGGATAAATTATAGAATTTAAACATTTTTTTATTTTTATACAATAAATATATAAATAAAATAAATAAAATAAATAAAATAATTATTTTAGTAATAACTATTAACAGTGTATTTTTAAAAAATACATCGAATAAGTCGGTTAAATAATTTCCGATCAGTCCTATTATTATTAACCAGCCGCTGATTAATAAAGCTAATATCGTATATTCTTTATTAATTTTTTTCATAAATTTTTAACTAAACCTCTTATATTTACTATAAATATTATCTCAATGTTTAGCGGCGACAACTTCATACATTTCGTTTCTATACCTTACTTCGTGAAAACTATGTACTACAATATGAAACGCTACAAGATAAACAGGAATTGCCGTAGCACCGGTTAAAACGACGCAGTCGTTAAAATCGCCGGTTTCCTTAATATCTTCATTTTTTTCGTTTTCAAAATTTCGGTTCCCTTTATTGTTTTTATATTCTTCTTTCCGCTTTTTTATATATTCGGTAATATTTTTACCTATTATATCGAGATTTTCCTGATTGACCGTAAAAGACTTGCGCCCCCCGAAACTTTCAATTTTAACGCCTTTATATATTTCTTCATTATTCAGCGACAAGTCTAATTCAATCATTTATCTCATCTCCCTTATTATATTAAATATTAATAAAAACAAACAAATAAATAAACTTTATCGTTTTTCAAAATATTTTACCCTATTTGCCGACCAATGTTTAAATTATATATCAATAAAAACAGTTATTGCAATGAATAAATTATATAATATTTAAAATAAATTTCGCTGCAAACAACATTGTTTTAAGTTTTAAAAAATATTTTAATATGTTATATTACTTTTATGGTGAAAGTTAGCGATAATTTATCAGATATTAAAAAGATTTTCGTGGATTTCAGAGCCGCAAAATTTAATTTTGAAATTAGAGCCGAAAACGACGTCTTTCTTCCTGAATACAAAGGCTCTACTTTCAGAGGCGTATTCGGACACATTTTTAAAGACGTAATGTGTATATCCCATACGGGAGAATGCTCAAGCTGCAGTTTCGACAAAGTCTGTATGTTCAAAAAAATATTCGACTCTCCTCCGCCGGCAAATTCGCAGAAACTGCGCAATTATTCCGCAGTTCCGCACCCTTATATCATAGAACCGCCCTTGGACCAGAAAAATTTTTACAAGAAAGATGAAATAATAAAATTTTCCTTAATACTTATCGGACAGGCAATTTCTTTATTTCCCTATTTTGCGTATTCTTTTGGACTTGCAGGAAAAAAAGGCATAGGCAGACAGAAAAAAGGTAAATTTATAATTACTAAAATCATTAACGATAAAGACGGAGAACTATTATATTATTATAAAAACGACGAACTGAAATCTATAGACGATACCTATTCGATTGAAGATTTTATTCCGGAAAATAAAAGCGAAAATTTTTCGGTTAGTTTAAGATTTATAACGCCCACAAGAATTATGTTTAACGAAAAGCTCGTTTCCGAGCCTGAATTTCATATGTACGTCAGAAACGCTTTAAGAAGAATATCGAACTTAAATTTTTTCCACTGCGTCAATCTTAACGATAAAGACAGCAAAAAATCGACATCCAATAACGATTATCTGCCCGAATTAGAGTTAGACTTCAACCACTATATAGAAAAATCAATGTCCGTAAATTCTAAAAAATCTTTAAAATGGTATTCCTTAGACAGATATTCCAACAGGCAAAAAACCCATATGAAACTAAGCGGCTTTATAGGCGATTTATCTTTCGAAAAAGTTCCGTTCGAATATTTATGGATTATTAAACTCGGCGAATTAGTGCATATCGGCAAGAACACTACTTTCGGGCATGGACAATACTCAATAACGTCTATCTTATAAAAAAATTATTTTATTGACTTGTTCGCCTGATGTTCGATATAATTAGATCATATATTATTATAAATAAAATATGATCTAATTATATGAACGTTATGAACGATAAAAAATCTAAGAAAGAAATTATAGCCGAAATATTTTCAATTTGCAAAAAGAAAAACAATTTTATTTTCGATAACGATTTAATAAAAAAAATTTTAAAAAAATATGCTTCAAATGCTAATCCTTACGATATAACTAAACTTGATAATACTTCAAAATATCCTGATATTTTATTAAAAGAAAATTATTTTATAGCTCATATAGGACAAGGCAAACATTGTTTTATTAAAGATTTAAATAAAGTATTTCATAAGTTTGAACCGATAAATGAAGATGAGGTCATTAAATGGCCTTATCGCCCAAGCATTTTAAACGATTTTTCTATTTCGGAAAGCAGCGTATTATCTCTTTGTTTTAATCACAGGATAATTCATGATTTTTTATATCAAGATATAGCCGCCAATCCTAAAATATATAACAGCGAACGAAAAAGGGGTGTTTCCTTTAACTATTTCATTGAAGATATAAAAATGAATTTTGAAAATCTTCAAATTGAAATAGATTTAACTATGGAGAATTATGGATTTGTTACCGTATTTGAAGGCAAAAATGCCGTTGACTCGGTAAATTGGATTAATAATTTTAATATTTTTCAATTATATAATCCTTACAGATATTATCATAATTTAAAATTAACAAAAAAACTTGATATAAAAAAACTTACTGCATGTTATTTATTAAGGCTTAAAACTTCAAAAGGATCAAGGATAAGACTTTATAATTATATATTTGAAAATCCTGAAGATATATCTTCAATTAAACTTATTCAAAAAAATGAATACGTGCTTGAAAAAAGGAGAATGATTAATGATTGACTTTATAGATAATTTATTCAACGAAGACGTCATAGATATGATGAAAAAATTGCCGGATAATTCTGTAGATATGATTTATAGCGATCCAGACTATAATGTCGGAATCAAATACAATAACAATATATATACTAAAAAATTTGAGAATTATATCGAATGGTATATAGAACTTGCAAAAGAGTCTTTTAGAGTATTAAAAGATACGGGTAATATGTTTTTTATTAATTATCCAAAACAAAACTCTTATTTATGGGTTAAATATTTAGACCATGCCTGCTACGATGTCCATGAATATGTATGGATTTACAATACAAATATTGGACATTCGCCAAAAAGATTTACAACGGCGCATAGGACGATACTACATTGTACAAAAACTAAGAATAATAAATGGTATAAAAATTCGGTTGCCGAAGAATATTTAAATCCAAACGATAGAAGAATCAAACAAAACATATTAAACGGCTCCAAAGGCAGAATGCCATATTCATGGCTATATTATAATTTGGTAAAAAACGTGTCGAAGGATAAAACAATGCATTCATGTCAGATACCGATAGGATTAACTGAAAAAATTTTAAAAGCTTCTACAAAAGAAAATGATATTGTTTTAATCCATTTTGGAGGTTCAGGCAACGAAATATTATTGACGAAACAACTCAAAAGACACTATATTTCGGCTGAAATAGATAAAATATATTATGATATGATTTTAAAAAGAATAAAAAATAACGGCTGCATACCCGAAGAGTATAAACTTAAATTTAAAAAAGAAAAAATTAATAAAAATAATTTACATAAAGTTTCAACTGAATATAATGATGAATTATTCACCTTATAATACTTATAATTAACATGCTAAAAACGATTTTTTAAATTTACAATTAAATTAAACTAATATTATATGATAAGCAAAAGACAAAAAAATATTATCGATTTTATAATAGATTACGAAGGAAAAAAAGGTTATGCTCCTTCTTATGATGAGATATGTCAAGGAATCGGCATTTCTTCTAAATCTACAGTTTCTAAGCATATAAAATCTTTAAAGGACCGAGGTTTAATAGATACAATTCAGGGCAGAAAAAGATCTCTGTTTTTAACGGAAAAATATATTAACTCTAAAATTAATAACGTTATGCTAAAAAAAACAGACTGCGCAAAAGAATTTAATTATCTTAATTTTACAAATACTGATTCGGATGCTTCTTGCATAAACAATATAAAAAAGAAACAATATGGCTTTCTATCAATTCCTGCTGCGGTTTCTTTTGAGAAGGAAGAAGATAAAGTATATCAAGGGCATCATACTAATTATATACACTTATACGGCTATATTCAGGCGGGTTATCCCGTGGAAGCAGTTCAAATAAAAGAAACTATAACTATACCGAATTGGCTCGTTTCTAAGCATTCAGGAGAATTGTTCGCTCTTAAAGTTAGAGGCGATTCGATGATTGAAGACATGATTGCCGACAAAGATATTATTATCTTAAAAAAAACGGAAGAAGTCTCAAACGGTAAGATAGTGGCGGCTATAATTGAAGGCTATGAGGCTACTCTTAAAAGATACTATAAACTAAAAGACGGTACCGTTAAACTTATGCCGGCAAACCCCTCATTTAAACCTATAATTCTTAAAGAAACCAGCATTAAAATAATAGGCGAACTAGTAGGCTTAATCAGAAAATATTAATTTGTTTCTTACCTTCTCCTTCCCCCGCCGCCAAATAACGTAAGCAGCATAAGGAACAGGTTTATAAAATCCAAATAAAGGGTAAGAGCGCCCATAACGGTTTCTTTTCTTGTATCGAACGACCCGCTTAAATAAATCTGTTTAAGTTTCTGCATATCGTAAGCCGTAAGCCCCAAGAAAATTACTACCCCAAGGATGGATACTACATACATAAGCGTCGAACTGTGAAGGAAAAAATTTACTACCATAGCTATGATTATGGCAAAAAGCCCTACCATCATAAAATTACCCATTTCGGTAAGGTCTCTTTTGGTCGTATATCCTAAGAACGCAAGAAGCCCGAAAGAAGCGGCGGTTAAAAAGAACACTATTTCTATAGACTGATTTGTATATACTAAAAAAATAAACGAAAAAGTCACGCCTGTAAGAGCGGAATAAAATAAAAATATAGCCTCGCTAATATCCGCGGGCAGTCTGTTTATTCCGAAAGACAAACCCAAAACGGCCGCCAATTGAATCCCCATTAAAACATAAAACAACATAACATGCGAATAAAGATAGCCTACCAAAGGTTTATCCATAGCGACGAAATAAGATATGAAACCTGTCAACATAAGTCCTATGGTCATCCAGGTAAAAACTCCCCTGAAGAAATCAGATAACCCTTCCTGCGTCATAGCCCTTCCGCGCGTAATATCGTAATCGTAACCTCTCGGTCCAGTTCCCATACCAAAATTATTATTTCCAAACGGCATAATTAATTTCTCCTTTATTAATACTTATAAAATTTTTAAAATAATAAATATTATTACTTTATGATTTTTTTTCAATATTTAAATATTTATTTAATTGCTTATGATTTTTACTATATTATAATATTATAAATCGACTTTTGGTTTAAAGTCAAATAATTCTGACGCTGTTATTAAAAATGTAATAGCCTATCAATATAGCCGCAACTATAAAAAATATGATATCATATTTCATTATCTTCAAAAAATTTTAAACCGTATGTATAGTTCATCTTTTTAAAAATATTTATTAACTCATTGATATCCTTATTTTTTTCTTCAAATTTATGTTTAATTAAATCTTTTATATTTAAACGCTGGCCTTTTAAATTTCTCTGCTTATTATATCGGAAAAAGTTTTCTATATTTGCATATTCCCTTATTATATCTACTTCATTTTTTAATATATCTTCGTCAGCTATAAAATTTAAAGGATATCCGTTTAAAATTTCCTGTTCGCCTAATTCACCTTTATTTAAATTATTGCCGCTTTTATGTACGAAAAATTTCCCTATGGCAACTGGAGTATAGTTATCGTTGCCGAATAGAAAAAAATAAGGTTTATTATAAGGAAAAAAATATTCTTTATAAAAAGCATTATCTATTCGTTTTACATATACATTTACAGGATCTTCTATATTACCGCTATATTTAACTTTATTAACGGTGCATCCTATTGAATGCAATTTCTCGACTATCAAGTTTATTATATTTTCGGTATTATGCCCTGTATCAAAACCGAAAGGCAATAAATTATTAATAATAAAATTCATATATCTTGGACCATTCATAGTAAGAAATTCAGAATTTTTTATACCCAAAGTAAAAACGGAAGACCTGTTTTTTTGATTTTTATCTATATAAATTATTAAAAAACCTGGGAAAAATTTTGGAGATGAATTTTTTGTTAATTGAATGTCTATTGCCTCATCCGGTATATTGAACTTTCTTTTGTTTTCTATAAATGATTTAAAATTAGAATTTATAGATAATTGCTCTGAATTTTCAATTAAAAACCTGCCAACTATTTTTTCAGGCAGTAAATCGACGCCTATCGGTTGAATTGAATAAAATTTAGCCGGCATCAATTGTCCGGTAATTCCGCAAAAATAAAAAGACCTTGTCGTTTTTACTACCATTGCGCCTTCGTCTATAGCCATTTTGCCTAATTCTGTCAATAATAAAAATTCTTTTTTATTTAAAGCGTTAAGGCTTTCCGTTATTAATCCAGTGCCTAAAAAATTTTCAATTATCTTTTTAAGTTTTATAACAGGTATCCCTACAATTTTGGATATATCAGAAATATAACCGACTTTTTCCTTGACTAATTTTAAAATAACTAATTCAAGACCGCCTAATTCCTCTCTGTTACGCTCAATTAATTCAGCTTCTATTTCTAATGCCGGATAAAAAGATTCTTTTGCAAGAATTATTTTTTGTCCTTCGTTTATCACGCTCAATACATCGTCATAATAGCTTACGAATGTTTTATGAATCATATATATGTCCTATTCTATATTATTTAATATATCGTTAACATCTATGAGCATATTGTGCATTTTGCAAAACTCTTTTAAAAAATTCATAGACTCCCGAAACTTTACTTCCATAGGATCTATTCTGTTTTTATTTTGTTTCTCCGAAGAAAGCATATTGAGATCTCCTATCATGAACAATTGCTGTTTTACTCTTGTCATAGCCACGTTTAATCTGCGCCAATCTCTTAAAAAACCTATAGCATTTCGTTTATTCGACCTTACGAAAGAAAAAATTATTATATCTCTTTCCTGACCTTGAAAACTATCTACCGTTGCAACTATATCTTCTAAATCATTTATTTGTTTTATATTTTTTTTATTCATTCCCGCCTTGATAGCTTTTTTAATTTCATTGACATGATTTTTGTAAGGCGATATTATGCCTAAATCAAATTCGTCGTCATCCGAGCTTGCATTCTGAATCATTTTTATAATATAAAGAATTATTTTAGTTTCTAATGTATTGCCCGTTACGCTTAGCATATCATCCTCCCCCTTAGAAGAAGACTCTTGCTTTATGCTCTCGGGAACATTTGAAGTATCGAAAAAAATTAAAGGCGACTTATATAAATCTTTAAAAGGTTTTCTTTTTGAAGTCGATTCATGGGAAAAATACTTATTTTCATAAAATGCTTCGGAAATATAATCTACTACAATTTTTGGACATCTAAATTGTGTATCCAACATTACTTTCCTGCTTTCGGGAGAATTATTCCACAATACTTCAAAAAAGCTTTTTTCTAATAAATCTATGGTATACTTATCGTCGTCGCCTATGCGCGATACGACTTCGTCCTTTAATGCATTATCTATTACAGGAGGCAATTGCTTATGGTCTCCTACTAAAATTGCTCTTGGAGCTCTTGAAAGCGGCACGATAACGTTTTGTATCTGTATTTGTCCCGATTCATCGACAATCGTAACATCAAAGTTTACGTTACTGAAACTCTTAGTAGTATTAATACCTATACATGTTGCGCCAACCACGTCAACCAACGACAATAGCATATTATACATAGATTGCTGTCTAATGTTCTGCAATTCATTTCGCCATCCTTTAATTATCTCATAAACTCTTAGGTAATCGTTTCGCTGTTCATTAATAACCGCAATGTCTTCTTCGATTTTTCCCGATATATCCGAAGGAAATTTATATAAGTTTAACGACTCCAATGGTATAGGATATTTTATTTCATTATAATCATGCAATTTATTATTTATATCTTGGATTCTTCTTTCTAAATCGAATTTAATTTTATTTTGATCTTCTAAATTTTTTTCAGTATCATATTTTTCAGTATCATATTTTTCAGTTTTTTTGATATATTTTCTTTCATTAAATTGATAATAAGTTTTTTTAGCGCTCAAATATGCTTTATTAAAAAAGCTGAAAATTTTATTTAATAAATTTTCTTCAATGTTTTTTGCTTTTAAAGTTGATATTTTATCGTTATTTTCAATAATTTTTTTATTATTTTCTATTTTTTTGGACGACAAATTTTTTAATTTTAGATAATAATTTTCAAGTTTATTTCTTATTTTATTTATTGTAATTATTAATTTGTTTAGGCTGTCGTTAAATTCTGCTAATTCTTTTTGGCTTTTTAAATAATCTGGCAAAGCTTCGCTTGTTTTTTTTAGATAATTTATTGCCTCGATTATTTCATTTATGGTTTTTTGTACTTGATTTGATATTTTTTCTTGTATATTTACGGCATAATTATCTATCAATAAATCTTTTACGTCTTCGCTTAGCTTAGCTTCATTCCCTATTCTGACGCATTGAATAGATTTATCCTTTTTTAATCTGGCAAGCACGTTATCGACGGCTTTATTATTTTGAGAGGAGACCAAAACTCTCATTCCATAATCGGTAAAAAATTTAACCCATTGAGCTATAACGGTCGTTTTGCCAGTGCCTGGAGGACCTAAGACCAAAGAATAATCGGGAGTGTTAATGCCGTTTATTACGGCTTTTGCCTGCGATGGATTAAGTCCCATATTTATCAAGACCTGATCGTTTTCATAATTCATTATGTTTTTTAGAGGAATATAAGTATATTCATTGCTAATTACCTTAGATATCCATTTATTTACCGAAAGATTCCTTTTTAAATTATCCAATACCGACAATCTGACATTTTTTAAAGTCGGCAAAGCAGATAAATATAAATTGGCGTTGGAGGGGATCTTTTCTAAACTTATCTGTTTATCGATAATTCCGATAATTTCAAAAATATTATTTTTATTTGTAATTTCATAAACTTCTACAGATATATCTTCATCATCATTCTTGCCATTTTTCAAGTCTATTCTTAAAAAAGAAGGTTTTATTTCTTTTATTCGCTTAAAATCGCTTTCTCCTAATTCAAATGAAAAATATTGCTTATATGAAGAAAGATGTGGCAAAGGTTTTACGGTAACATAAGAAAATGGAGGTATTGAGGAAGCGGCATTTTTTTCTACTTCGTATTCCGCTTCGACAAATTGACTAATATTTTCTAAATACTGGGTTTCGCTTTCGCTAATCTCTTCTGTTTCGTCTAGTTCGCCGTCAATTTTATCGCTTTTGTTAATATTTTCCTTTCGTAAATTGTGTGATTCGGCTAATTTTAACAAAGACAAACAATAATCCGAACCGTTCCAAAATTTATTATTTTCAAATTGCGTCCTAAAATAGTCGCCGGTAACCAAGAAAATACCTTTATGTCTTAATCTAAAACCATTTCTAATTATATTAGCCTTTTTCCTTGATGTAGCGAACTGTATACCTTTAAAAAAAAATAGCCTTAGCTTACCATCAGCATTATTTATACTACCTTGAATTAAATATAAGCCGTAAATTATTTGTACTAAAAAATTCTCTTTTATGCTATCTTTGAATTTATTAATGCTGATAAAACACGAACCGCTTTTTTGTATATCTCTTAAAACTTCATGAAATTCCGGTTGACGAGTCGGCCATTCGCATATTTTTGCAAATTTGGCATGATAAATAAAAACTATAGGGTTATTAAAATCGTCAATTTTATTACCCCAAAAATCATAATCTATATTATTCATTATTTAAGTAGAAAATAAAAAGTTAATAATCTTTTAAATATTTATTAATTTTATTTATTATATTAGAATTAAAAAAACTATAAAGTTCTTTACTTGAAGGTCTTGCATGCGGGTCAAAAGACAAACATTGTCTTATGGCGCTATTAAAATCAGTATTAATATTTTCTATATTTTTTATTTTTTCTTCGGAAAAATTTTTTTTATTTTTACAATATTCTAAAAATAAGCCTAATAAATTTATTTCAGGTACCGATTTCCAATCCTTAAGGCTGTCGTTGGGATATAAATTTATGTTTTTAAAGTCAAATAAATTACAAATAATTTTTGCTAAAGAAAAAACATCGGTTTTTTCGGTTAAATTGAAATCTCTTTTACAAAACTGCTCGGGAGATTGAAATTCCGGCGTTCCTTCTTCATCTCTGTTTCTTTTTTGAGTTGCAAGACCAAAATCTATTATCATTATCTTTTGAAACTCTTTTTTATCATTAAATTGAACTATAATATTTTCAGGCTTCAAATCCCTATGGATTAATTTTGAATTATGTATAAACATCACGGATTCAATAATTTTTTTTGTAATATTTAATCTTTTTCTAAATTCATTTAAGTCTAATTCTTTGTTTTTATTCAGCAATGTAAACTCATCTATATATTTTTTTAATGCAATGCCTTCGCACCAATCTATCAACAAATAAGCAAATCCGTGGTCCTGATAAATTAACCTTGCTTTAGGAAAAATTTCAGGTTTATTGATAGATATATTTAGGGCAATCATTTCTTTTTTGATTTCACTAAGGCTATTTAAAGAAAGATCAAAAACCTTAAGAGAATAAAAAATTTGCGTGTCTAAATCTTTTACTTTATATAAACCCCTTCCGGTTTGTGCATTCATAGGATACAACTCATCCAAAATAAAAAATTTAATGATTTTATCGAATTTAATTTCGTCTTTTATTTTTAAAGAAATCATAGTATATTAAATTAAAATAAAATAAATTATTAATTCCAATTGGACAAAATGTCGACAAGCTGTTCTCCTACCGGTCTTTCAGCAGGATCCATAGAAAGCATTTTTTTCAAATTATCCAATTGACTTTCATCTATGCCCATTTTTTTTATATAATCCGACCATGCATTTTGTTTTCTTATAAACTTATTTAGGTCTATATATGAGCCAAAGGGGATAGAATTATCTTCGCTTAAAGTATAACAAACAATCTTCCCAAAACTATAAACATCAGCAGAGGTAGTTAGAATATCGCCAGGAGTATTGACTTCCCTTGCTTGAAATTCTATATCTATCGATCTCCTGTTTTCCGGAGCTATAGTAGGCAGATATTCAAGGTGGCATAATTCAAAATTTGTGAGATAAGGCAAAACTGCGCCTGCCGCATTAGTTTCTTTAATAATTATATTTTGAGGCGTTATCGCTCTATGGGTAATATTTTCCATGTGAAGCGCTAACAAAATTTCGGACAATTTTTTTAAAACATTTATTTTTAAAGATCTTTCAGGGTTTGTTTTTAACCAATCGGCAAGCGTTATGCCTCCTATATCTTCCAGAATTACATAAAAGCAGCCTTCTTCGTAAAATTTATCTATATAACTCTGCAATCCCTCAACATGTCTTAAATCCTGCAAAGCCGAAAGCTCTCTTTCTAATCTTTTTCGTTCATCTTCTTCGTTGCCTTTTGCCATAGAAGTCAATTTATATTCTTTAACTATTATTTTTTTATTTTTATTTTCTATATAATGGCCGCGATAAATTTTTAAATATTTATAAACCCCTTCGGCAGTTTTCAGGTTAAATTTAAATCTTCCTATTATTTTAAAATCAGTCTCGTTGTCGATAGTTCTTTCTTCCAATATTAAATTATTTAAAATTTCACCTAATAAATTTATTTCTTTTTCCGTTAATTTGTATTCATCTTTGATATTAGAATCACTAAAATTTTTCTTTAACACTTCTGGTATATCAACGGTTTTAGTTATAGTTACTTCTCCAAATTTGAAAGGAATGCCACAAGAGACTTGCTGTTTTAGGCACTCAACCGTTAAATCATTATTCGTATAAATGAATAGTCCGTTTTTTATACAATTGTTAGCAATTTTATCTAAACCATTTTTTTTTGCGGTTACGTTTATATTGCTAGCAAAAATATTAATAATTTCAATTATAGACTTGACTTTGCTATTTGTCTTCTCCTTGCGCAATTCACCGTTATTATTTTTATATTCCGTGTACTCTTTGTAATTGTCTAAATCGATTATTATTTTTCCGCTATAATTTTTTAATTCAAGTAAGTATATGCCTAACGGAGATATTAAAATTCCGTCGAATCTTCTTATGCTTCCGTTTTTGTTTATAATAGGATTAGATCCTACTATTTTAAAACCGCGGAAATCCGCATCTTCAAATAAAACATTAGCTATATCCGATAAACCTTTTTTTTCATGTTCGTATTCTTCCTGTTTCCCTATAAAAGGATTATAAGGCCATTCAGGATTTATATAGCCCAGTCTATTTTCGTATGGAAAAACTATAAAAGCCCAATCTTTTTCCGAGGCGATATCTTTTCCTAAATCTTTCCATTCTTTCTCGGTTGTTTTTGAGTTTAAAATTTTAACATCTATTTTCTTTAACTTTTCATAATCTATTCCGTCTGTAGATAGCATAAAAAATGAATCGCTGTTTTTTTCTAAATCGATAGTGTTATGATTCGGAAGTATATTCTCATTAAGCCCTATAACTTCTATAGGCTGACTCTCTAAAGGAATAACGTTCATTATTTGATCGTCTTTTGGGGAATATGGATTTATTTGGTACAAACGTGGATTGCCTACCCAAGCAAACTCGACTTTCTTTCCTATTCTTCTTATTATTACTACTACGGCATACAATTTAAGATTTTCGGCATTGGATTTATTTATTAAATGTTTGTTTAACTTTAATATTATTTCGTCAAGGGGAGTTTTAAAAAAATCTACTTTGTTTTCTTTATTGTCTCCCTCATAACAAAAATTTTTTAATATTTCAACCGTATAATCTGCGGATTTAACAGGATCCGAAGAACCCGATACTCCGTCTACAAGCACTGCTATATCGCCTGAATCGTGAATCCATACTTTATCGGCGCTTTTCATATAGCCTATAGCCGTACTATCCGGAACAAAAGCTTTAAAAAAAAGATACCGTAAATCGTCTTTTATCATATTCTGCCAAATTTTAATTTGATATTAAAAATATTTTTGAAATATTTTTTGCATATAATAATCTCTATTTAACTATATTACTCTCAATATAAAATATAATCTTATCGTAAATGGAAAATATTTTAGGAATTAATTTTTCATAAACAATATTAATATTAATAACTAATTCATTTTCTTCCGAAGAATATTCATGCGATAGAGAGTTTCTGGATTTTCTAAGTTCATCCCAATCATTTGCGCTTTCTATAATCTCTAACTTTTCTAATCTGTCAATTAAATCGCGGAACGGTTTATTCTCAAAATTTTCTTTTAAATTTTTTAATATTGTAGGAAATAGTTTTTCTCCCATAGCATCTTGCAATTTTGAATATCTGAATATAAATTGGTCTATGTGTTCTTTGTCGTCCTCTGATAAAGACCGATAATCGTCTAACGTCAGCGGCATAAAATTTTTCATTTTCGATATAGCATGTTTTATTTTTACTATATGCCTGTCGCATTCTTCTATGTAATTTAAAAGCTTTAAACGGTCTACGTCTATTTCATGGTTATTTTCCATTATTTAAGCAGCACCCCCTGCGATTTGGCTATTTTGTATATAGGCAAATTTTCATCGGAATCAATATTTTTAATTATCACGTCAATTTTTCGTTCGCCTATTTTTTTTTCAAGCTCGACTAAAAATTTTATTTTATTTTCAAAAATATCTTTATTTTGATCGGTTTCTATAAATATATCTATATCTCCGCCTTTTTTAGCATCGTCTACCCTTGAGCCGAATAAATATGTATTTGAGTTTGCGCCAAAAAATTTTACAGTTGTTTCTTTAATCGCCTTAATTTCATATTCCTTTAATCTCATATACTTTATTTATATCTTAATTATATTTATATTATATACAATTATAATTTATTATCTATAATTTCTTATCTATCTTAATATTTCTTTTGTCGGTGAATACGCCGTATCTTTTACCGTAGCTTCCAGTCTTCGATATTTTGTAAACCGCATATTCAAAAGGATTTAAATGTTTTTTAATCTTTTTGTTGATATTTGAAATATTCTGCATAAAAAATTCGTCGCCTTTGTCCTGCTTTTTAAAAGACTCGGCAAGCCTTTCATATTGTCCGCTGTTTTTTGAATAAATCTTTTCATAAACGTTCAAAATAATTTTAATATTATCGTCGGACGAAAGGTCGTTTACTGAGAGATAACAGTCCGTGCAGTCTCCGCAAAAATCGTTTCTACATTTAATTTTTAAATAATGAAAAAGATAATAAATGGATAATTCAATAGGACGAAGCGTAATTTTTTTGCTTCCCAAAAGAACGGATGTATTTTTAATATCGAAAGCGACTATCTTGTCTCCGCAATAATCGATTTTTTTCTGGGCTATTCCTACTAAATCATCGTAAAACAGGTCGTCTTTGATATTTAAAAGTTTGCGCAATTTTAAAAAAACTATTTCCGAAGAATAAATTTTAGCGTCTTTAGTTTCCAAAATTTTTAACGTGCTTCCGGATACGTCTTTAACCTCTATTTTTTTGTTATAAGGCGGAATATAATAAAAATCCTTATTTGACTCAAATTCGGGGCTTACTAAAATATGACACAGTATATCGTCGTCTTTTGCATATAGCTGTGCCGCGAGGGCAAGATACGCCGTCATAGTTTTTCTGCCTCCGGCTGCGGAAAATATACATTTAGAATCTGGAATTAACGTAATTTCTTTAACGTACTGAACTATTTCGTTTCCGATTATTGCGCTGTCTTTATCGGAAATTATATCTTCTACCGGAGCATCCGAACCCAGAACGGTAATTGAACTTTCGTCGAATTTAATATTTGCGGGGTCTATATTGTAATCTTTGCAAAAAGCATAAAACTTGCCGTTATTTTTATCTAAAAGCGTATTAATTATTTTTTGTTTTCCGGGGCTTGTCGTTAAAACTTTTATTTCGTCTATCCAAAATGGCGGCTTTCTGTCTATTAAATAATAATATAAAGTCTCCGTAACTATCTGCGGACTTAAACCGGCTATACTTACCAATATTGTTTTCATATTTTTAAATATAATTATATATTATCAATAACCCTCATTCAATATTTAAAATTTAAAATATCTTACCCATAAAAAATCTTTCATAATTCGCAATAATAAAAAAACGGGCAGATTATAATTCCATATATAATCAACCCGTTTTATTTTAAAGACAATGCATTTAAACTTACATTCCAAAAGAGATACTGTTAGCTGAATTACTGAAGGCATAATTTTTTACTACGCCTTTTTTATTGAATAGAATAACGAGCGTTTTTTTATGTCCTTTAACATCTTTAGCGAACCAATTTACTACCGGAATATAGGCTGCCACCGTATCATGATCATGCTGATATTCGTATGTCCACATTAAATCGCCCTTGCTATTAAAGGTAGTTTTTTCGGGGTCTCCGAACATCTGCCTGATTTGCGATTTAGTTGTTTTTCCTTTTATTATCTTACTTGAAAGCGTATTATTTGATTGATTTGCGATTCTGCCGTTTCCAATACCGGCGGCGCACCCTGAAAGAGCTACCGCCGATACTGTAAGGACTAAAACTATCAACAAAAAAATTTTTGATTTTTTCATTTTCTATTTTATTATCCTCCTAAAAATTATAATCGATTCCGATCGTAAAATTATTAACTTTATCGCTACCGGATAATGAACCCCCAAAATACTGCGCCGTTAATCCCCAACTTGGATTAAATAAATATTCGACGCCTGCACCGTATAACAAACCGCCTTCGGAACTCATACTCGATACATACTGAGCATTATCGCATTCGGTATCCCCTTCTATATCAAAACATTGAGTGCCAGTGCTCGCAGTGCCTACAAAAGCATAATCTATGTATCCCAATTTAACAAACGGCATAAAATTATGGTAATCATATCCGCCTTTTAAAAATATCCCATAATACATAGAATGGAGGCTTGCGCTTACGCCTGAGTAAGAATAAGAACCGTTGTCCGCATAACCCAATAACAAACCTCCGCCAACGATTATATGATTCATGTTAAAATTTTTACCTAGCGTAATATTGTAAGTCCCGCCAGATTTAGAAGATAATCCGCTTGGACTCGTTTCGGCAAGTCCTCCGTTAAGACTTACGTAATAATCGTTAAAATTTGAATAGGAACTTGCATAAACCCTGCCTGCAGATAAGCCAAGCAAAAACATAGCCGCTGCTAAAACCGCAAAAGCCGATAACTTAGCATACTTAAATCTTGTTTTGAATTTCGTTTTTTCCATTTTACCCTCCTGGTAAATTTAAAAGTTAATTTAAAAATTTAATGAACTATAATTTATTCTCCGTTCAATCGAACGTTTGATTAAATTATAAATCATTAAAATGCGGTTGTAATTCAAAACAACATTGTTTTTAATTGCTAATGAGAGTATGGAGAATTCTATAAAGGCGGGACTTATTATTTGATTTTTTAAAACAAATCGATAGTCAGCTTCAAATTATCTCTGTTACCTTCTTTTTTTAAAGTGCCATATCTTGTGTCAATTTTATCGGAGTTTACCGAATCAAATAATTCGCTCAATCGGTCTTTTGATTTTTTATAATTTTCGGCTGCAACTGCTAACGCTTTTTTATGTTTTAAAAATTCTATGATTATTTCCTCGTTATCGTAATTTAAAACATTCGTATTTATATTATTTATATTAGCGCAAAGACTCATAAAATAATTAACCATGTCTTTGCCGTCCCGAGCATGTCCAAAGTTATCGTTTCTTACTATATATTCGCCGACCGTCGTAACACCGTTAATATGCGATATAACGGCTTCTTTATCTAATGGGCTATCTACTTTGGAATATGATACTTTTCCTTCTTGCGTAACTGCGCCTATTGCATAAAAATTGTCCGAACCGGTAAAAAGCGATAAAAATTTTGGAACTATTAATTTTAACATGTCCGGCTTTTTTGCTTCTTGCACAGCTAAATCAATAATCTTTAAATCTTCTTTTATATCGTTATCTATGTTTTCATTTTCTTTATCATTAGGCTCGCTTTCAAAATCGTCAATTTTTTCATTTTTAGACGCCAAAAAATATTCTTTCATCTTCCCCGCTAAACCGTTTAAGCCCATTTTGCCGTATATGTAAGACAGTTTATCGTAAGCTTCATCGAAATATGGGTTTTTTTCTGTAAATCTGTTTATAAGCCTTATAGCTTTTTCGTAATCCCCTTTTTCTAAAAAATAGTCCGAAATCTTAAGAATTCTTTCTCCATCGTCTTGGTCTTTTGATATAAAATCAAAGGAATCTTTTTCAAGATCAAGTTCGTTCGATAAAATTGCGGCATCTAATTTCACGTCTCTCGTATATTTATAAGCGTCAGGACTTGATGGACTTGTTACATCTTCGCTGATTTTTTCAACCCCTTCATCCGACAATATTTTATCTTTTATGGATTTTATAATAAAAGACGAAATATCTTTTTGATAACTTTTAGCAAGCAATGCGCTTTTTAAAAGCGATAATCCTATATGTAATTCAGGTTTTTCTTTTGAGCTTTTTTCCTTAGACAAAGTTAGCATAACTTCGTTTTCCAAATATTTAACCGCCGTATCTCTTAGTTTTTCGCAATTTTCCAGAGTGCCGGCAAACATTACGAAATCGTCTGCATAACGCAAATATTTAGAACCGGATTCTTTAAACACAAGTTTATCAAAATCGTTAAGATAAATATTGCCGAACAAAGGAGAAGTTGGGGAGCCGAGACTTATTCCTTTCGGCGAATATTCAGAAGAACTTTTAATAATTATAGAAAGAAGATTTATAAGAGGTTTTTCTTTTACGACTTTTTTAATTTTTTCAAGTAAAAGTGCCGTATCTATAGAATCAAAAAAAGAATGTATATCGGCGTTAAAAGCAAAGTTAATCTCCTGTTCTTTACACAAATTTTCGGTCTTAATAACCGCCTGCATAGCTGATTTTCTTGGCCTGTAACCATAAGAACACCTTAAAAACAATTTCTCGAATAACGGTTCCAAAACATTCAGAACGGCCGTTTGAACGACTCTGTCTCTAACGCATGGAACGCTTAGCGTTCTAACCTTTTCCGAAAAATGCGCTTTATGCTGAAATTTTACTTCTTATTTCCTGAAACATTTTATCAAACTGTTTCTTCTTAAGCGTAGCTTCAAATACGCTGAACTGAACGTGCGTTCCATAGTCCTTAAGAAGTTTAAATAACTTAAGTCTTGTCTTATCGTCCTTAATGTCGTATGAAATAATATAAAACATTTAATTACCGTATTCTGTTTTATAAATTATCGACTTTCTTAGCATATTGACTTTTTCTTTAATATACAACCTATTTGATTTTATTTTTGCGCTTAAGGTTGCGTCGTTGCTGCTTGGATCGCCTGTATCGCCGGAATTAGTCGCATACATCAGCTTATCGTAAAAAATAAAATATTTTTTCATTGCTTCCGGTTTCAAAAAAGTACCGTCTGACGTAGTTATAAAATCATTTTCGGTTAAAATAGATTTGTTCAAAAGTTTTAACGTAAAACCATCGATAGCGCTTCTAAATTCTTCTACTACGTCAAGCGCAAGAGAAGGCCGTCCGTAATTTATACCGTGCAGAAAACCTATATAAGGGTCGAAACCCTGTCCTATCAATACGCTCAATATCTCGTTTGTGACAAGAGTATATCCAAAACTCAATAATGAATTTATAGGATCTACCGAAGGATTTTTTTGGCGGACGCTAAATACCAAGTTTTCGTTACGAATCATCATCTTAAATGCTTTAAAAAAATATGAAGCTGCTATTCCCTCTATTCCCATAACGGAATTTATAGTACTCTTATTTTTTAAAAGCTCTCTGCATTTTTTAATTGCTATTAAAATTTCTTTAAATCTTGATATTCCGTAATTTTTTGTAAAAGCATAAATCAAATCGATTTCGTTGCCTAATTTTATATCTACAATTTTTTTAGCTAAATTAACTTGAAATTCTTTATCCAAATATCTTTCGTACTGCGCGAGTCTTAAAAATATATTTTTAGAATCTATAGCCGCCAATCTGCCGTGGCATTTTCCGCCCATAGTAAAAAATGAGACGTCTATATTGCTCTCTAGCAGAAAATTCATTGCCTGCGTCGTTAATTGAACATTTCCAAATATAAAAATCCTTTCCACTTTAAAAATCGGAACTTCTAAAATAATCGCAGAATCTTTGGATATGACGATCCTGCGCGAAGTTTTAGAAATAACCGCACCTTGTTCCGAAATATAAATTGTGGACATAACCTGCTATATTTCCATAATTTTTATTATTACATGTAATCCTTAATTAATATTTTAATTTATTTGTTTTATTATAACAAATAAATTTAACATTGTTGACAAT
This sequence comes from bacterium, assembly GCA_021798875.1. GTDB lineage: Bacteria > SZUA-79 > SZUA-79 > Acidulodesulfobacterales > Acidulodesulfobacteraceae > Acidulodesulfobacterium_A. The sequence continues at coordinate 48,264 of JAJZBN010000012.1, forward strand.
CTTTTTATTTTATTGAAAATTATTTATATCTTTTCAATAATTACCGCAGTGCCGTAAGCAACAACTTCACTCATTGACTGACCTTGCCCCGAATCAAATTCATTGCTGTCAAAACGCATCATTATAATAGCATTAGCATTTAAATTTTGTGCTTCGCTAATCATGGCTTGAATTGCTTCGTCTCTTGTCTGAATTACAAGTTTAATATAGCCGTCCTGATTTCCCCCAAACATTGCCTTTAAATTTCCAAACATGTTTCCAAAAACCGACCTTGATTTTATACACGCACCCTGCACAATGCCTTTTGTCTCAATAATTTTGTAGCCAGGTATGTTTTCAGTAGTTACAACAAGCATTTTTACCTCCTTTTACTTTTAATTGAAATGTTATTGCATAATGTTAAAAATCATCGTCAAAACCCGAACTACCGCCGCCAAAGCTATCGTCGTTGCCGAAACTATCGTTTGTTCCGAAATCGCTGTTATTGCTTAACGTATCGTTGTTCATAAAATCGTTGTCAGAATTCATAAAACTATCGTCGCTATTGTTGAAATCGTCAGAGTTGTCCATCCCATAAGGATTTCCGCCAACATCAAAACCGCTAGTATCTCCGTTAATCATTGGAAGTCCCGAAGCAGGATTAATAGTCGTGCCGCTATCAATAGTTCCGCTATCGTCGTTAAACAAGCCGTTAAGCCAACTAAATAAGCCCATATTAATACCCCTCCTATTATTTAATAATTACCGCATTGTTTTATTTATACCGCCGTTACAAAATACTTTCAACTACTTTTTTGCTTTTTTGCTTGTTAATTTCTTTTCGCTGTTTAAAATCAATGCTATTAATAAATTTTAAAATCTATATATCAATAAAATATTTATAAATGTCAAGATTTCTATTTTTTAACCAGCAATATTTTCTTTATAAAACTAAAGCAATCTTTTTTCAGACTTAGGATCATAATCCATAATAAATCGGGTAAATATTCTTACTTAAAAAAAGCTAAAGCGGAATGCTTCTGAAAAAATGAGGAGTCGCAATCCCTTATAAATCAGGGAAATATTCTAACACTTTTAATCCCATTGCGACATTTGTATTTTTTCGTCGCTCAAAGTCGCAATCCCTTATAAATCAGGGAAATATTCTAACGTCACTGTGCGCCAAGCGCACGTTGACTGCGATGAGGAAGGATATGAGTATCTTTCCGATTATAGTCGCAATCCCTTATAAATCAGGGAAATATTCTAACAAAGATAAAAATTAACATTAAATTAAGTAGGAAAAAATGGAAAAGGTCGCAATCCCTTATAAATCAGGGAAATATTCTAACATAGTCAATGATAAGGGTATCCAAAATATTGACTATGTGTCGCAATCCCTTATAAATCAGGGAAATATTCTAACCAACCGTCAACAATAAACTGCCCCTTAATAGGGGTTGTGTATGTCGCAATCCCTTATAAATCAGGGAAATATTCTAACGTCTCGACTACCTCTCTTGAAGATGGCTCTTTCGAAGGGATTGTCGCAATCCCTTATAAATCAGGGAAATATTCTAACCTTAATGATAGGGGATTCGTAGATCAATATGGCAACTTCCTGTCGCAATCCCTTATAAATCAGGGAAATATTCTAACCTTAATGATAGGGGATTCGTAGATCAATATGGCAACTTCCTGTCGCAATCCCTTATAAATCAGGGAAATATTCTAACGGTTTTTTATCCCAGATCAAAGATCTTGGTCTGGGGTATTAGTCGCAATCCCTTATAAATCAGGGAAATATTCTAACTTGTGCGACCTTTGGTTTTACGGTAAAACCATAAAAAAAGTCGCAATCCCTTATAAATCAGGGAAATATTCTAACATAAAAAAGGAACAAATAAAGGCATGTAAAAGAGAACAAGGTCGCAATCCCTTATAAATCAGGGAAATATTCTAACATTTTGAGGAGGTGAGAGTAAATGGATAAGTTAATTGGGTCGCAATCCCTTATAAATCAGGGAAATATTCTAACGGTTTTGTAAGGAGAAAAAAATGATAATAGTAAATATATTGTCGCAATCCCTTATAAATCAGGGAAATATTCTAACCAATCGTTTTGAAAGTTTCAGAAGTCTAGTCTGTATCTTTTGGTCGCAATCCCTTATAAATCAGGGAAATATTCTAACGAAACCAAATTCTGATATGATAGAATATATTTTAAATAAGGTCGCAATCCCTTATAAATCAGGGAAATATTCTAACTTTCGGAAGAGGCGGAGAAAGACCGCAGGCGTTTTACGGGTCGCAATCCCTTATAAATCAGGGAAATATTCTAACAAAAATTAAATTAGCCCCGCGCAAGTGCCAGCAATGGGTCGCAATCCCTTATAAATCAGGGAAATATTCTAACCTAACATTAATTAAGGAGGGTTAAAATGTCATTAGAAAATGTCGCAATCCCTTATAAATCAGGGAAATATTCTAACATGTTTGAAAAAATCGAAAATTTCATAGCCGGAAACGGCTATGGTCGCAATCCCTTATAAATCAGGGAAATATTCTAACTGGTTTTGCAAGGAGAAAAAATGACAGCAAATGAAACGATTGGTCGCAATCCCTTATAAATCAGGGAAATATTCTAACAAAATGTTAGAATTTATAATCGTTGCTACCTTATTGGTGTCGCAATCCCTTATAAATCAGGGAAATATTCTAACACTACCCTTTGTAAGTAGTTGCAATTATTAAGTTATTTGAACCGTTTTTCGTAATGTCCGAGTTATCCACAGGTTATCAACAGTTTTTTT